>NZ_JBMLSK010000082.1:48689-69062 GCF_049240545.1 Roseateles sp.
CCCCGCCTGCCACGGAGCAAAGTGACGATCCGATTGAGAGCCTTTTGAAACCGCCCATGAAGGCCTTGATCACCGTGCTCGACCCCGAGATGGAACACGGTGAGTTGGTGGACGATGACTTCCGTTATCTGATCGGCGTGGCCAGTCATTACGGTGCCGATTACTGGGGCTCCAAGCAATACAACGCCTCGCTTGGGCCGATGTGGGCGCTGCGTTGGGGCAAGTGGCGCATCTCTACCTCGGGTGGTGCCGCCTTGATGGGCTTCGGCCATGCGGCTATCGGCCCAGGCCCGGGTGCCAGCCGGGATCTCTACAGCGATGGGCGCTTCAGATTCGGCGTCAGCCTGCGTCTGGATGGCGGCCGCAAGATCAGCAATGAAGGCGTGACCGCCGGCTTGCCCGAAGTGCGCAGCACCGTGCGCGGGCGCCTCTATGGTGCTTACACGCTGGCGCCCGAATGGCATCTGTCCGGCGCGCTGGGGCAAGACCTGGCGGGACGCGGCGGCGGCCTGGTCGGCCATATCGACCTGAGCCACAGCCTTTACCGCGACAGCCGCTCCGAACTCTTGGCCGGCCTTAGCCTGGGCGGCGGGGATGGCCGCTATATGGACAGTTATTTCGGCGTTCCCGAGGGCAGCGCCGCCGCGACCCGTTTGGGGCGCAGCTACCGGGCCAGGGCGGGTTTGCGTGAGTTCAGCGTGAATGCCGGCTACACCTATGCCTTCAGCCCCCATTGGCTGGGCTTTGCAAGTGCGGGCTACAGCCGCCTCTTGGGTCCGGCTTTAAACAGCCCGATCATCGAGCAGAACCAGGGCTACAGCCTGGGGCTGAGCATCGGCTATCGCAACTGAAGGCGCGTAGCTTCAAACCCCTTTGCGGGTCAAGGCAATGCGAACAGCCTGCAGCATCAAGTCCGGTTGCTCGGCCATCAGCGAGTGTCCGGCGGGTAGCAAATGAGTCTTGGCTTGCAAGGCTTCGGCCAGTGAGCGGCTTTGTTTTGGCGACGTCATTTGGTCGCGCTCGCCCAGGATGAAGTCGCAAGGGCAAGTCACACGAGCCGCAGCTTCTAGACCGCCGTCATAGGCGTCACACAGTCGGAAATCGTGAGCGAACAGATTGAGGGCCGTTTGCTTGGCTTGGATGCGCCGCTTCAGTGCCAACTCAGCGCCTTGCAGCCAAGCCCCGGGGCCGGGGTAAGAAGGCTTAGCGGCCAGGCTGGAGAAGGAGAACTGATTGACCATCTGAATGGCCTTGCACGGGTCTGCTTCGGCGGTGTTCAGCAGCGCCTCGCTCACCTTCATCGGGTAAGCGGTGCCCACCATCAGCAAATGGCTGGCGCGCTCGGGCTGCCGTGCTGCAGCTTCGAGCGCGATCAGCGAGCCCATGCTGTGGCCGACCAAGGCCGCGCGGCTGATGCCGGCTGCATCGAGCAGATCCCAGATCCAATCGCCCAACTCGGCAATGCTGCTGAGCGCCGGGCCGCCGCTGCGACCGTGGCCGGGCAAGTCGACCGCCAACACCGCATGCCCATGGTGAGCAAACCAGCGCGCCAGCAGCGTCCAGACGCTGTGGTCATTCAAGGCACCGTGGATGAAGACGAGCGCGGGCAGGGTGGGGTCCAACGGTTTGCCGCCGGTGTAGGCATAGGCCTCTTGGCCCTTGACGATGGTTTTCATCTGGCTGCTTCCCTGCGCTTATTTGGAGGCGAGCTTGAGCGCGCGCTTCAGGTCATCGATCAAGTCGTCGGCATCTTCCAGGCCGATGGAGAGGCGGATGGTGCCCGGCGCAATGCCGGCCAGCGCGAGCGCGGCGTCGTCCATGCGGCTGTGGGTGGTGGAGGCGGGGTGGATCACCAAAGAGCGGCAGTCGCCCACATTGGCCAGGTGCGAGAAGATCTTCAAGCCTTCGATGAAGGCCTGCCCTTGGGCCCGTGAGCCTTTCAAGTCAAAGCTGAAGACCGAGCCGCAGCCGCGCGGCAGCAAGGTCTGCGCCAGCGCATGGTCGGGGTGGCTGGCCAAGCCGGGGTAGCCGACTCGTTCGACTTGCGCATGGGCCGCCAAAAACTCGGCGATCTTCTGCGCGTTCTGCACATGGCGCTGCATGCGCAGGGACAAGGTCTCAATGCCTTGCAAGATCAACCAGGCGGTGTGCGGGCTCATGCAGGCGCCAAAGTCGCGCAGGCCTTCGCGGCGAGCGCGCAGCAAGAAGGCGCCGACGGTGCTCTCTTCCGCAAACACCATGTCGTGAAAGCCCGCATAGGGCTCGCACAACTCGGGGAACAAGCCGTGCCGCTCGTGCGCGGCTTGCCAGTCAAAGTTGCCGCTGTCCACCAACACGCCGCCCACCACCGTGCCGTGGCCCGATAGAAACTTGGTCGCCGAGTGATAGACCAAGTCTGCACCATGAGCAAAAGGCCGCATCAAATAGGGCGTGGTCAAGGTCGAGTCCACCAGCAAGGGCAGACCCGCTTCGTGAGCAATCTGGGCGATGTTCGGGATGTCCAGCACATCCAGGCCGGGGTTGCCCAGCGTTTCGCCAAACAGCAGCTTGGTATTGGGCCGAATGGCGGCTCGCCAAGCGTCCAGTTCGCCGGGCTTCACAAAGGTGGTCTCGATGCCGAAGCGCGCCAAGGTGTAGTGCAAAAGATTGTGCGAGCCGCCGTAGAGCGCGCCGCTGGCGACGATGTGCGAGCCGGCGCCAGCCAAGGTCGCAATCGCCAAGTGCAGGGCCGCCTGACCGCTGGCGGTAGCAATAGCACCGACGCCTCCTTCCAGCGCTGCGACCCGCTCCTCGAATACCGCCGTGGTCGGGTTGGACAAGCGAGAGTAGACATGGCCAGCGCGTTCCATATTGAACAGCGAGGCGGCGTGCGCGGAGTTCTCGAACACGAACGAGGTGCTCAGATGCAGCGGCGTGACGCGCGCGCCGGTGCTGGGGTCGGGGGCAGCCCCGGCGTGTAGCGCCAAGGTGTCAAAAGCAGGGTCGGCATAGCCGGACATGGTGTCTCCCAGATGTTTGATGCGGAGATTGTGTGCTATGTTTCTTCCCAGTTACCAACCCGGCATCGGAGCCGCCATTTTTGGCCCTGGATGCCCAGCGTTTGAGGAGAAGAGCATGAAGGTCGTCGACATACTGCGGGTCAAGGGCGGCACGCTGTTCACGGTCACCCCGGACGAATCGCTGTCGCTGGCGGTCACGACCATGGCCGAGCGGGATATCGGCTCTTTGGTGGTGATGACGCATGGTGATCTGGTCGGCATGCTGACCTTCCGTGAGGTCATTGCTGCGGTGGTTCGCAACGGCGGCAGTGTCGGCTCCATGCTGGTTCGCACCGTCATGGATGACCATCCGCTGACCTGCACGCCCGAAACCGAAATCGACGAAGTGCGCCGCATGATGTTGGGCCGCCATGCCCGTTATATGCCCGTGCTGAACGGCAAGACGCTGATGGGCGTGATCTCTTTTTACGACGTCGCCAAGGCGGTGGTGGACGGGCAAGACTTCGAGAATCGCATGCTCAAGGCCTATATCCGCGATTGGCCGCTGGAAGACAATCCGGAGACCGCAGGCGAGTCCAAGCTCTGAGCAAGCGCTGAGCGCCTGCCTGTTCTCCAATTGACCAAGCGGCCTGCGGGCCGCTTTTTTCATGGCCGCACCGGCCTATGCCTGAGCGCCCGATAGAATCGGCCAGCCTTTGCGCACCCCATTCCCCAAGCAAACCAGGTCATCCATGTCAGGCAGCACTTTCGGCGAATTGTTCCGTGTCACCAATTTCGGCGAGAGCCACGGACCCGCGATCGGCTGCGTGATTGATGGCTGCCCACCTGGCCTGGCCCTGAGCGAAGCCGACATTCAACCCGAGTTGGATCGCCGTCGCCCCGGCACCTCGCGCCATGTGACCCAGCGCAATGAGCCCGATGCGGTGGAGATCCTCTCCGGTGTGTATGAAGGCTTCACCACCGGCACGCCGATTTGCTTGTTGATCAAGAACACCGATCAGCGCAGCAAGGACTACGGCAATATCCTCGACACCTTCCGCCCCGGCCATGCCGACTACGCCTACTGGCGCAAATACGGCTTGCGTGATCCGCGCGGCGGCGGCCGCAGTTCGGCCCGCATGACGGCGCCCATGGTCGGCGCTGGCGCGGTGGCTCGCAAATGGTTGAAAGAAAAATTCGGCACCGAGTTTCGCGGCTGCATGACACAACTCGGCGAGATCGAGATTCCTTTCGAAGGCTGGGAGCACGTCAGCAACAACCCCTTCTTTGCGGCCAATGCCAGCAAGATTGCTGAGCTGGAAGCCTATATGGACGCGCTGCGCAAGTCGGGCGATTCGGTCGGCGCACGCATTCGGGTCGAAGCCACCGGCGTGCCGGTGGGCCTGGGGGAGCCGCTGTTCGACAAGCTCGATGCCGATATCGCCTACGCCATGATGGGCATCAATGCGGTCAAGGGTGTGGAGATCGGCGCCGGTTTTGGCGTGGTGGCTCAGCGTGGCAGCGAGCATGGTGACGAGCTGACGCCGCTGGGTTTCGCCTCGAACAATTCGGGTGGCATGCTGGGCGGCATTTCAACCGGCCAGGACATCGTCGCTTCTATCGCCATCAAGCCCACCAGCTCGATCCGTACGCCCAAAGCCTCGATCAACCGCGCCGGTGAGGTTTCGACCGTCGAGACCTTTGGTCGCCATGACCCTTGCGTCGGCATCCGCGCCACGCCGATTGCCGAGGCCATGCTGGCCCTGGTCTTGATGGATCATGCCCTGCGTCACCGAGCGCAGTGCGGCGATGTGGTCTTGCCAATCGAAGCGATTGCCGCGTCCGCCCCTTGAATTGAATGGCTGAAAGCGCCGCATCCAGGCGCACGCTGCAGGCCTGCAGCGCACTTTCTTTCGCCTACTTCGCTGCGATCGGCGGCTTCAATCCCTTTGCCCCGCTTTGGTACAAGGAGCTGGGTCTGTCCGTCGTGGCGATTGGCTTTTTGGTCTCGCTCGCCAGTTGGACCCGGCTGTTTGCGCCCTATGCCTGGGGGGCTTTGGCGGACCGAACCGGTCAACGCATCAAGATCATCCGGTTTGCGTCATTGGCAAGCTTGCTCGCCGGTCTAGGCTTTTTACTGCCGCCACCTTGGCAGACGGCGACGACGCTGGCTGCGGCGACGTTTTTGATGTTCAGCTTCAACGCGGCCATCGTGCCGCTGACGGAGACGCTGATCGCCGCGCAGTTGATGACGCCGGAGGGTGGCATGGATGCGCGCCGTTATGGCCGGGTCCGGGTCTGGGGATCGGTCGGTTTTTTGGCGACCGTCTTGCTGGCCGGTTGGTGGTTCGAGCATTTCGGCATGAAGGCCTTTGCGGCCACAGTCCTTGTTTTGCTGGCCTTCGTGGTGGTGATGGCCTGGCGCTTGCCGGATCAAACGGAAGCTGCCGGGCACACGCATGTGCCGGGCCCGCCCGTCACCGAAGTGATGCGCCGGCCGGAGGTGCGCTGGTTCTTTGCCGGTGTCTTTCTGACCGTGCTGGCGCACACGGCGCTCTACACGTTTTTCAGCCTCTACCTTGACTCGTTGGGCTACGGCAAGCAGATCGTCGGTCTTCTGTGGGCGGCATCGGTGGGGGTGGAGATCGCCTGGTTCTCGCTGCAGGGCCGCATGATGGAGCGCGGCAGCTTGCACCACTGGCTGATTGCAGCGGCTGTGTTGACGGCATTGCGCTTTGGTCTGACCGGCGCCTTCGCCGACAGTTTGCTGATCTTGGTGCTGGCGCAATGCCTGCACGCCATCACCTTCGCGGCCCAACACACCGCCTGCATCGCGCTGGTGACGCGCTACTTCCCTGGCCCTCTGCGCGGTCGGGGTCAAGCCTTGTATTCGGTCCTGGGCTATGGTTGCTCGGGCGTGCTGGGCAGCGTGGCCGGTGCCTGGCTGGTTTCTCACACCGGCTATGCCGCCGTCTTCGGTGTGGCTGCACTGGCCGCGCTGGGCAGCGCGGTTTGCTGCTGGCGCAGCCTGGTTTGGGATCGCCGCCGGGCAACTCTGAAGACCCTCTGATCAGCGCTGCAAGCAGGTCGAGCACCGGTTTCTGCAGTTCATCCCTCTCGCTATCGCGGCCGAGCAGGCCCGTCCCTACACTGCGGCCACTTTCAGCCAGACAGATATTGGGGGATTCCATGCGCAAGCAATGGCTTATCGGCGGCATCGCCGCAGTGGTTTTGGCCGGTGGTGCCGGTGTCATCGTGCTGGGCAGCAGCAAGGCCAGTCAATCTCCAACCGCAGGGTCCCACGCAAACGCCAGCAAGAAAAGTGGCGATGACAAGCCCGCCGTGGCGCTGGAGTTCGTCCCCAGCGAGGTGGTCAAGCCGGTCTTGACCCGCATGCCCGCGCAGATCGAGTTCTCAGGCCCCTTGGTGGCGCCTGGCACCGTGGTGGTGCGTGCCAAGTCAACCGGCACCTTGGTGAACCTCAGCGTGGCCGAAGGCAGCCGTGTCAAGGCTGGGCAGAACCTGGGCCAATTGGACCTGGAAGAGTTGCGCTACCGCATCGCCGAGCGCAATGCGAGCTTGGAGTCGGCCCGCGCGCAGTTTGACCAAGCCGAGCGTCAGTTCAAGGCCAATCAAGGCCTGGCGGATCAGAAGTTCATTGCCTCGACGGCGCTGGACACCTCAAGAGCCAGCTTGGAAGCCGCCCGCGCCCAGGTCTCGGCCGCAAAGGCGCAGTTGGACACCGCCCAGGTGACGCTGCGTCAGGCCGCATTGGTGGCGCCCATCAGCGGCGTGGTCAGCAAGCGCCACGCGCTGCCTGGCGAGAAGTTGGCGCCCGAACAACAAGTCCTCAGCATCGTGGACTTGAGTCGCTTGGAGCTGGCGGGCTTGGTCGGCACCCATGAGGTCAGCCGTTTGAAGCCCGGCATGCCGGTGCAGATCAAGGTGGAGGGCAGTGACCGCTCGGTGGAGGCGCGCATCAGCCGCATTGCACCGGCGGCCGAACCCGGCACCCGCTCGATTGGTGTGACCCTGGAGCTGGCCAATCCCAAAGAGGAGTACCGCGCCGGTCAATATGCCGTCGCACGCGTCGAGTTGCCGGATGATGCCGAACGCCTGACGGTGCCGCAGGCGGCCGTCACCAGCAATGCCGGCCAGGAACAGGTGTGGATGATTGAGAACGGCGCTCTGCTGCGCCGCATTGTCACCACCGGTCGCAGCGATGCGCGAGAAGGCCGGGTGGAGGTCTTGCAGGGTCTCAGCCCTAGCGCCCAGGTGTTAGCCGCACGTTTCGACAATTTACGCGAGGGCGCCAAGGCCTCGGTGGTGCCGACCAAGACCAAGGTGGCCGCAAGTGGCGCGCCGGCGGCCTCTGCCGTTGCGGTGAACTGAGGACCGCATCATGTGGATGACCAAAGTTTCGATCCAAAACCCGGTCTTTGCGACCATGGTGATGGTGGCGCTGTGCGTGTTGGGTCTGTTCTCCTATGCCAAGCTGGGGGTGGAGAACATGCCGGACATCTCCGTTCCGGTGGCCTCGGTGGATGTGCGCTATCCCGGGGCTTCGCCCGAAGCGATGGAGCGCGAAGTGGCCAAGCCACTCGAAGAAGCGCTGAACTCGATTGCCGGCGTTGAAAAAGTGATGTCGCGCAGTTTCGAGGGTCGGGTGCAAGCGCAGGTGGAGTTCGGCCTGAACACCGATATGGGCCGCGCCATGCAGGAAGTGCGTGACCGCGTGGCCGCTGCGCAAGCCAGCTTTCCCCGCGAAGTGAAGGCGCCATCGGTGGCGCGCGCCCAGATCGAGGACAACCAGCCCGTCGTGCTGGCCGCGCTGATGAGCAAGACCCGGCCGGCGCGCGAACTGTCCATGATGGCGGAGCTAAATATCGCCAAGCGCCTGGGTCGTGTGGATGGCGTTGCGCGGGTGGATGTGGGCGGTTTGGTCACGCGCGAGGTGCGCATCGACCTGGATCCGCTGCGGCTGCGCGCCTACGGCGTCACGCCTGCTGAAATCTCACAGGCCTTGCGTGAGGCCAATGCCGACCAGCCTGTCGGCCTGATCTCTGACAAGAATGCCGATGCGATTCTGCGCGTTGAGGGCCGCGTCAAAGACCCCAAGCAGTTCGCCAACATCGTGGTCGCAAGGCGCGGCAATTTGGTGCTGACCCTCGGTGACTTGGGCGCCTTGGTGGAGCGCGAACGTGAGCCCGACAGCATTGCCCGCATCAATGGCGCGCAGGCGGTTACCTTCAACGTCTTCAAGCAGCAAGACGCCAATATCGTGACCACTGGCGAGGGGGTCAAAGAAGCGATGGCGGAGCTGCGCAAGACGCTGCCGGCGGATGTGGAGTTGGAGATCATCTTTGCTTCCAGCGACAACGTGAAAAACTCGCTTCAAGGTCTCAAACACACGCTGATCGAAGGCGCCTTGCTGACCATCGCCATCGTGTTCCTGTTCCTGCACAGCTGGCGCTCCACCATCATCACCGGCCTGACGCTGCCAATCGCGGTGATCTCCAGCTTCATCGCCATCCATGCCTTCGGCTTCACTCTGAATTTCATGACGATGATGGCGCTGAGCCTGTGCATCGGCCTCTTGATCGACGACGCCATCGTGGTGCGTGAGAACATCGTGCGCCATGTCGGCATGGGCAAAGACCATCGCACTGCCGCCTTTGACGGCACCAACGAGATCGGCCTGGCGGTGATGGCCACCACCTTCGCGATCTGCGCGGTGTTTGTGCCCATTTCCTTCATGGGCGGCATCATCGGCAAGTTCTTCTATCCCTTCGGTATCACGGTGGCGGTGGCGGTGCTGGTGAGCTTGTTTGTTAGCTTCACGCTGGATCCGATGCTCAGCTCGATCTGGAAAGACCCACCGAGCCATTACCTGCAGCGCGTGCCGGTCATTGGCCATTTGCTTCGGGCCACCGATCGCGGCATGGACGTCTTGCACCGCGCCTATGAGGTGACGATTCGCTGGGCTTTCTCGGGCCGCCGCTATCGGCTGTGGGTGCCGCCGATCCCGGTGTTTGGCCGTCCTTTTGATGCCCAGGGTCAGCGCGATCGCAGCCAGAAGCGCCGCCTGCGTCTGGCCACCATCACGCCGCGCGGCCTGGTTATGATGGGCGGCGGGGGCAGCTTTGTGCTGGCTTTGGTGCTGGCCGGCTTTGTCGGCAGCGAGTTCGCTCCCAAGACCGATGACAGCTTCACCCAGGTCAATCTGCGCATGCCGGTCGCCTCCAGTCTGGAGCGCAGCAATGCCAAAGTGGCGCAGATCGAAGCGATCCTGAGCGAGTACAAGGAAATCAAGACGGTCTCCACCGTGATCGGCGGGGCTGGAGAGGGCATGACGACCGGCCGCAACCAGGCGACGCTGAGCATCTCCTTGGTCGACAAGAAGGAGCGCAAGCGCAGCCAAAAGCAGGTCGAAGATGCGATCCGCGCCGACATCGCCAAGATCCCCGGGGTGGATGCCAGCGTCGGCGGCGACCGCGCGATTTGGATCACGCTGCTGGGCAATGACCCGCAGGTGCTGACCCAGGCGGCCAACGATCTGGTCGCCAAGATCAAGAAGATCCCAGGTGCGGTCGATGTAGAGACCACGGTCAAGCCCGGTTTGCCGGCTTATGCCGTCAAGCTGAAGGATTCGGCCGTGCGCGAACTGGGTCTGACGGCACCCCAACTGGCCGCATCCTTGCGTGCCTATGTGAATGGCGATGTGGCCACCTACTGGACCACGCCGGATGGCAACCAGGTCGAGGTGCTCTTGCGCTTGCCGGTCGAGGCCCGACAGCGCGTCGATCAAATGCTGAAGCTGCCGGTGGCCTTTGCCAAGGATGGCTCGCCGATCTCGCTCGATCAGGTGGCCACCATCGAGTCGGTGTTCAACCCGGAAGTGATCCGCCGCCAAGATCTGCAACGCCGCGAGGCCGTGTTTGCAGGCACCGAAGGCCGGGCATCCGGTGACGTCAATGCCGATGTGCAAAAGATGATCAAGGCCACCCAACTGCCGCCCGGTGTCAGCTTCAATGTGGACGGCGGCGCCAAGCAGCAGGCCGAGGCCTTCAAGGGCTTGCTGGCGGCCATGGGCCTGGCGGTGATCTTCATTTACATCGTGTTGGCCAGCCAGTTCGGCAGCTTTGTGCAGCCCATCGCCATCATGGCTTCCTTGCCCCTGTCGCTGATCGGGGTGATGCTAGCTCTGCTGATCACCGGCTCGACGCTGAATGTGTTCTCGATGATTGGCCTGGTCATGCTGATGGGCTTGGTCAGCAAGAACGCAATTCTGTTGGTGGACTTTGCCAACCATGCGCGCAAGGCGGGCGCCACGATCCCAGAGGCGCTTTTGCAGGCCGGTTTGATCCGCATGCGCCCCATCATCATGACCACCGCGGCCATGGTCTTTGGCATGTTGCCGATGGCGATCGCCCTGAACCAAGGCGCTGAGATCCAGGCACCGATGGGCCGCGCCATCATCGGGGGGGTGATCACTTCCACGCTCTTGACCCTGGTGGTGGTGCCAGTGCTGTACTCCTATTTGGTGCGGGAACGCAAGCCGGAGGCCAAGGCTGCCGTGGCGGATCAGCCTTCGCCATCCTTGGGTTTGATGCCGGCCGAGTAAACCAGCCTCGCGGTTCAAGCAAAGGGCGTCCTTGACGCCCTTTTTTTGTGCCTAGGGACTCGCCCTGATGCTCAGGCAAAGCAGATCCCTTGCTGCTATTCTCTGCGCACCGATGTTGACAATTTCCAGCTGTTTTTGGCGTTACGGCTTGGCAAGCTTGGCGCTGTTCCTTTGCCTGTTGCGGCCAGCGCAGGCCGAGTTGCGCTTGCTGAGCGAAGAGTTTCCACCGATCAACTTCAGCCAAGAGGGGGTACCCAAAGGCCTGGCGGTGGAAGTGGTGCAAGAGATTCAGCGCCGCCTGGGCCGAAAGCAGAGCATTGAGTTCATGCCCTGGGCTCGAGCCTTTCGGGAGGTCAAAGGATCGGGAACCGTGGCGCTGTTTTCGATGGCGCGGACCCCGGACCGTGAGAAGCAGTTCAAATGGGTCGGTCCCATCGTCATCTTCTACAGCTCTATCTACGCCCCAGCCCAGAACGGCATGCGCTTGCGCAGCATGGATGATGCGAAGAAGGCCTCGTCGGTCTTGGTGGTGCGCGACTGGTTCACGGCCGAGGAACTGAAGACCCTGGGATTCCAAAACCTGCGCCCAGTCAACGACCCAGTCACGGCCATCAAGATGTTGCTGGCCAAGCGTGCGCCTTTTTATGCCACCGAACGCTTGTCCATGCCGCAAATCATGGCCAAGGCCGGCGTATCGGAAGACGCGCTGGAGATCGTCTACAGCTACGCCAGCTCAGAAGGCTATATCGCGTTTTCTATGGATACGCCGGACGCCGTCGTCAAGGCCTGGTCCGACAAGCTGCAAGAGATGAAGCGCGACGGCAGTTTCTTGGCCATCTACAAGCGCTGGCTGCCCAAGGACAAGCCGCCCTTGGACCGTTAGGCCCGGGCGGTAGCAGACCTGGCTTTCACCAAAGCTTAAAGGGCGCGCTGATTGACCCGCCGTGATAGGGCCTCCGCACTTTCTTTGCGCTCGCTGTAGCGGTCCACCAGATAGGGCCCGAAGTCGCGGGTCAGCAGGGTGAATTTGACGAGCTCCTCCATCACGTCCACCACCCGGTCATAAAAGGCGGAGGGCTTCATGCGCCCCTCTTCGGTGAACTCGGCAAAGGCCTTGGCCACCGAAGACTGGTTGGGCACCGTCAGCATGCGCATCCAGCGCCCGAGGATGCGCATCTGATTCACCGCATTGAAGGACTGCGAACCGCCGCTGACCTGCATCAGCGCCAAGGTCTTGCCCTGGGTGGGGCGCACCGCCCCGTCGGACAAAGGAATCCAGTCGATCTGTGACTTCATCACCCCCGTCATGGCGCCATGGCGCTCCGGTGAGCACCAGACCATGCCCTCGGACCACAAGGCCAAAGCGCGCAACTCTTGCACCTTGGGGTGGGTGTCGACGGCGCCGTCCGGCAGCGGCAAGCCGCTGGGGTCAAAGATGCGCACCTCGGCGCCCATGGCCTCAAGCAGGCGTGCTGCCTCAAAGCTCAGCAGCCGGCTGTAGGAACGATCGCGCAGCGAACCGTAGAGGATCAGGATGCGCGGCGGATGCTGTGAGGGCTGCGGTGTTTGAAGTCGCTCTAGCGCAGGGCGCTCGAACAAGTCTTGCTGCAGCGCCGGAAAGCTTGCATTGGGGAACAGCAGCTCAGACATGTTCGAGCTCCGCAGCGCCGCCTTGAGGGGTCGCAGGTTTGGGCGATAAAGCCTGATGCACGGCTACGGCCAAGCTGGCACCGAGCAGTTGCGCCACGACAAAGCCTAAGGCGCTGCTGGGGGCAATGCCGGCGAAGCTGTCGCTGAACATGCGGCCGAACACGGCCGCCGGGTTGGCAAAAGAGGTTGAAGCGGTGAACCAGTAGGCCGCGCCAATATAGGCCGCGACCATGGCCGAGGCACGCCCAGCCGGGGCGCGCAGAATCACCAGCAGGAGGCCAAATGTCGCTACGGCCTCGGCGATCCATTGCCCAGTGCCGCCGCGCAGCTTGCTGGAAAACTGCCAAATACTCAATTCAAACATGGCGTGCACCAGCCAGGCGCCGAGCATGGCCCCCAGCAACTGCACCGCGATGTAAGAAGGGAGCAGGGCTTTGGGCAAATCTCCGCGACAAGCCATCACCAGCGACACCGCCGGGTTGAAGTGGGCACCGCTGATCGGCCCAAACACCTCGATCAAGATGTAGAGGCCACCCACGGTGGCCAGCGTATTCGCCAGCAGGGCCAAGGCCACATTGCCGCCCGCCAAGCGCTCGGCCATCACGCCGGAGCCAATCACGACGGCCAGCAGGAGCGCGGTGCCGAGCGCCTCGGCCAGGAGCTTTTGTGAAGTGCTGCTGTTCATGTTCAAGAGGCTGCAATCTCGTTCAAGGCGGCCAGCAACTCGGCCTTGCTCAACTGCCCCAAGGGCAAGCTCAAGAGTTGCAGCATGCGGTAGGCAATCGCCTGCCGGGTCAGCTCAAAGGCCCGGCGCTTGCCCTCATCACCGCCTTCGGCGTTGGATGGGTCGGGGTAGCCCCAGTGGATCTTCAAGGGCTGACCGCCCGCAGAGGGTGAGCCAAAAAAGACTGGGCACTGCTCGGCCGCGGCGCTATCGCACACCGTGATGACCAAGGACAGCGGAGGCGCCTCGGGGCCGGTGAACTCATCCCAGCTCTTGCTGCGGTAGCCGCTGATGTCAACGCCGGCATTCGTCAGCGCTTCCAGGGCGAAGGGGTTCAGCCGACCGCTGGGCGCGCTGCCGGCGCTGAAGGCGCGAACATCTTTGCCGAGCTTTTTCGCCCAATGGTTGAGCATGCCTTCGCTGAGCACGCTGCGGGCGGAGTTGTGGGTGCAGAGGATGAGAACGTTAAAGGTCATGGTAAGAAACTCATTGAATTAAGCGTGACCGATGTCTTGCACCGCTTGCTGCAAGGACATCTTGTTGAGGCTGGCAATAGGAAGCGCGAGCATCAATTCAATTCGCCGTTTGAGCGCAATAGCGGTATCTTGAAAGGCTAGTTGTTTTTGATCTTCACTACCTTCTACAGCCGCTGGGTCTGGCATACCCCAATGGGCTGTCATCGGTTGCCCTGGCCATACGGGGCAAACCTCGCCTGCCGCCTTGTCGCAGACGGTGAAAACGAAGTCCAAGACAGGCGCTTGCGGCAGGGTGAACTCGTCCCAGTTCTTGCTCCGATAGCCTTCCTGGTGCAAATGCAGTCGAGCAAGCGTCTCTAGTGCGAGCGGATTGACCGCACCGACGGGATGGCCGCCAGCGGAATAGGCTCTGAACTTTCCTTGCCCGAGATGATTCATCAGCGCTTCAGCAAGGATGGATCGAGCGGAATTGCCGGTACAGACGAACAGAACGTTGTAGATGGGTTGATTCACTGGATTCCTTCTATTGAAGTGAAGCGACTTAGCAGTCGCATGCAGACGCTGCTGCGGTCGTGCAGGCTTCACCTTGGCAGCAGTTTTCGGTCAGATAGGCCAGCAAGCCATTCATATGCTCGAAGGAGGCCCGGTAGACCAGGTTGCGGCTCATGCGCTCCTGGCTCACCAAGCCGGCATTGGCCAACTCCTTCAGGTGAAAGGACAGGGTCGCCGCCGGAAGCTCCAGCGCCTCGGCAATGGCGCCAGGCGTCAGGCCTTCTTTGCCGGCTACGACCAAGAGGCGAAACACCTTCAAGCGATGGGTCTGCGCCAGGGCGGCGAGCGAGCGAATGATGACTTGTTCTTCCATAGAACGATGATTCTATAGATTTGGAAATATGGATGCAAGAGTTGATGCAGCGCAACTGAGACGGCTCAAACCAGTGCAGACTAGCGGTACCTTGGCTCGAGGTTCCAGCGACTTTTCGCCAGACTCAGAAGCCATCCTCGCGTTCTATCCCATCGCCCTCATCGGGCGGACACTGCGGAGCCTCATGGAAGCAAGCTTGAAATTCCTCGATCGCCTGCCTCGCTTTGCCTTCTTCACCGGCAAAGGCGGCGTTGGCAAAACCTCTCTGGCCTGTGCCACCGCCTTGAAACTGGCGGATTCTGGGCAGCGGGTGCTCTTGGTCAGCACCGACCCGGCGTCCAATGTCGGCCAAGTCTTTGATGTGCCAATTGGCAATGCGATCACCGCGATTCCTGCCGTGCCCCGCCTGTGGGCCTTAGAGATTGATCCCCATGCTGCAGCCCAAGGCTACCGGGACCGCATCGTTGGCCCTTCGCGCGGTGTCTTGCCCGATGCCGTGGTGAAAGGCATGGAAGAGCAGATGTCGGGCGCTTGCACCACCGAGATTGCCGCATTCGATGAGTTCACCGGTTTGTTGACCGGTGAAGCGCTGCTGACCCGTTTTGATCATGTGCTGTTCGACACCGCACCCACCGGCCATACCATTCGACTCTTGCAACTCCCAGGGGCTTGGAATCAGTTCCTGGAAACGGGCCAGGGCGACGCTTCTTGCCTGGGCCCATTGGCGGGTTTGGACAAGCAGAGAACGCAATACCAGGCTGCCGTAGAGGCCCTGGCCGACCCGCTTCGAACCCGGCTGGTTTTGGTGGCGCGCGCCCAGGCCTCGAGCCTTTGGGAACTGGCACGCACCCACCATGAATTGGCGGCCGTCGGCTTGTCTCAACAGTATCTGGTCATCAATGGCGTGATGCCCGCCGACGAAGGCGCAGATGATCCCTTGGCGGCGGCGGTGGCGCATCGAGAGACCCAGGCGCTCGCAGCGATGCCGGAGCTGCTGCGCTCGCTGCCCTTGGACTGCATTCCCTTGCAGGGTTTTGACTTGGTCGGTTTGGACGCCTTGCGGCAGTTTCTGACTGAGCCCCTCAAGCCCAATCCGCGGCAACAGGCCATCCAGGCGCTGACACCGCTGCAGGCTCCCGCCTTGTCCGATTTGATCGACGAGTTGGAGGCGCCCGGTCACGGGCTGATCATGGTGATGGGCAAGGGCGGTGTTGGCAAAACCACCTTGGCGGCGGCGCTTGCGCTCGCGCTGGCCCAGCGCGGGCATGAGGTGCACCTCAGCACTTCTGATCCAGCGGCGCATTTGACGGAGACCTTGAACGGAGCAATGGCTCAGCTCACCGTCAGCCGCATTGACCCGCAGACTGAAACGCAGCGCTACCGTGATCAAGTCATGGCCAGCAAGGGCAAGAAGCTGGATGCACACGGCCGTGCCCTGCTGGAAGAAGACCTGCGCTCGCCTTGCACCGAGGAGATTGCTGTCTTCCAGGCCTTCTCCCGCATCATCCGCGAGGCCGGCCGCAAGTTTGTGGTGATGGACACCGCCCCCACCGGCCACACCTTGCTGTTGCTTGATACCACGGGCGCCTATCACCGCGAGATCAGTCGGCAGATGAGCGATGCTGGCCTGCGCTTCACCACGCCGATGATGCAGTTGCAAGACGCCAGCCGCACCAAGGTCTTGATCGCCACCCTGGCCGAAAACACGCCGGTGCAAGAAGCCGCCCGGCTGCAGCAAGACCTGCGCCGGGCCGGCATTGAACCCTGGGCCTGGATCATCAACAACAGCTTGGCCGCCGGCCAGACCCGCTCAGCCTTGTTGCAAGCCCGGGCCGCGAAGGAGTTGCCTTTCGTTCAGGCCGTGGCTGCTGAGCATGCCAAGCGTTATGCAGTGGTGCCCTTGCAGGCCGAGGAGCCCGTGGGCATCACTCGCCTGATGGACTTGCTAAGGCCACAGCCGCGCTGAGCGAGGCCGGATCAGCACTCGACGATATTCACCGCCAAGCCGCCGCGTGCGGTTTCCTTGTACTTGGTCATCATGTCGGCGCCGGTGTCGCGCATGGTCTTGATGACTTTGTCCAAGCTGACAAAGTGGGTGCCGTCGCCGCGCAAAGCCATGCGGGCGGCGTTGATGGCCTTGACCGAAGCAATCGCATTGCGCTCAATGCAAGGGATCTGCACCAGGCCACCCACCGGGTCGCAGGTCAGGCCCAGGTGGTGTTCCATGCCGATCTCGGCGGCGTTCTCCACCTGCTCGGGCGTGCCACCCATCACCTGGCACAGAGCAGCCGCGGCCATGGAACAGGCCACGCCCACTTCGCCCTGGCAGCCGACCTCGGCGCCTGAGATCGAGGCGTTTTCTTTGTAGAGAATGCCGATCGCGGCGGCGGTCAGCAAGAAGTCGATCACGCCGTCGTCATTGGCGTGGTGCACAAAACGGCTGTAGTAATGCAGCACGGCGGGCACGATGCCGGCGGCGCCGTTGGTGGGCGCCGTGACGACTCGGCCACCCGCGGCGTTCTCTTCATTCACCGCCAGCGCATAGAGATTGACCCAGTCCATCACCTGCAGCGGATCGCGCAGGGCGGCTTCCGGGTTGGCGGTCAGGTCGCGGTGCAGTTGCGCGGCGCGGCGCTTGACCTTGAAGCCGCCGGGCAAAATGCCCTCGGTCTTGCAGCCGCGGGTGACGCAGTCTTGCATGACCTGCCAAATCTTCAAGAGGCCGGCGCGGGTCTCTTCGTCGCTGCGCCAGTGGCGCTCATTGCGGCGCATCACTTCGGCGATGCTGATGCCATGCTGCTTGGTCAAGGCCAGCAACTCGTCGCCCGACTTGAAGGGGTAGGGCAGCACGGTGGCGTCTGGCGCGATGACTTTTTGTTTTTGTCCGTCGGCCAGCACCTCTTCTGCCACCACAAAGCCGCCGCCCACCGAGTAGTAGGTGCGCTCAGTCAGCAACTCGCCTTGCTCGTCATAGGCGCTGAACTTCATGCCGTTGGCATGCAGCGGCAGGCTTTGGCGACGGAACATCACCAGGTCTTTGGCTTCATTGAAGGCAATGGTTTTTTCGCCCAGCAAGCTGACGGTATTGCCTGAGCGGATGGCGTCCAGGTAAGCCGGTACTTGCTCGACGTCCACCGTGTCCGGCTCATGGCCGGCCAAGCCCAGCAAGACCGCTTTGTCGCTGCCGTGGCCCTTGCCGGTGGCGCCCAAAGAACCGTACAGCTGCGACACCACACGCGCGGTTTTGCCCAGCAGCTCCTCATGGCGCAGGCGCAGCACGAAGAGCCGCGCGGCGCGCATGGGGCCGACGGTGTGGCTGCTGGATGGGCCGATGCCGATCTTGAAGAGGTCAAAAACTGAAACGGCCATGGGGCCTCCGCAGGAAAAAGTGAAAACTTGGGTTCAAAAAAAACCGACGGCGCAGCAGTGGGTTCTGCGCGCGGTCGGTTTTGCTTTTCAGAGTGTGGATCAGCTCTGGTAGTCGCTCATCGGGGGGCAAGAGCAAGACAGATTGCGGTCACCGTAGACGTTGTCCACTCGGCCCACTGGCACCCAGTACTTCTGGCGGCGCAGCGTGGCTACTGGGTAGGCGGCGACTTCGCGGCTGTAGCCATGGGTCCACTCGGCCTTCAGCAAGCTCTCGGCGGTGTGCGGCGCGTTCACCAGCGGGTTGTCTTCGCGGCTCCAAGTGCCCTTGGCCACTTCTTCGATCTCGGCGCGGATGGCCAGCATCGCATCACAGAAGCGGTCCAACTCGAACTTGGACTCCGACTCGGTCGGCTCCACCATCAAGGTGCCGGCCACCGGGAAGGACAGGGTCGGCGCATGGAAGCCGTAGTCGATCAAGCGCTTGGCCACGTCTTCGGCGCCGACGCCGGTTGCATCCTTCAGCGGACGGATGTCCAAGATGCACTCGTGGGCCACGCCGCCACCCTTGACGCCAGCGATATTGCCGCTGAAGTGGATGTCATAGGCATCGGCCAAACGTGCGGCCACATAGTTGGCCGACAGAATCGCCACTTCGGTGGCGGCCTGCAAGCCATCGGCGCCCATCATGCGCACATACATCCAGCTGATGGGCAGCACGGCGGCATTGCCCAGCGGTGCTGCGGAGACAGCGCCGATGGCGGTCTTGCTTTCATAGCCGGCAGCACGATGGGTCGGCAGGAAGGGAACCAGATCGGCAACCACGCAGACCGGGCCAACGCCGGGGCCGCCACCGCCGTGCGGGATGCAGAAGGTCTTGTGCAAGTTCAGGTGCGACACGTCACCGCCGAACTCGCCTGGAGCCGCCACGCCAACCAAGGCGTTCATATTGGCGCCGTCCACATAGACGCGGCCGCCATGGCTCTTCACCAGCGCGCAGATTTCCTTCACATGGGTGTCAAACACGCCGTAAGTGGAGGGGTAGGTGATCATGATGGCGGCCAAGTTGGCGCTGTGCTGTTCGCACTTGGCCTTCAGGTCAACCAGGTCGATATTGCCTTCCTTGTCGCACTTGGTCACCACCACCGTCATTCCGACCATCTGGGCGGAAGCGGGGTTGGTGCCGTGGGCCGACTCAGGGATCAAGCAGATCTTGCGATTGCCTTCGCCGCGCGACTCATGCCAGGCCTTGATGGCCAAGAGACCTGCGTACTCACCCTGCGAACCGGCATTGGGCTGCAGGCTGATGCCGGCGTAGCCGGTGGCTTGGCAGAGCCAGCCGGTCAGCTGCTCGTTCAGCAGGGCATAACCCTTCAACTGATCGTGCGGCGCGAAGGGGTGAATCGATGCGAACTCGGGCCACGTGATGGGGATCATCTCGCTGGTGGCGTTCAGCTTCATGGTGCAGGAGCCCAGCGGGATCATGCTGCGGTCCAGCGCCAAGTCCTTGTCCGACAGCGCGCGCAGATAGCGCAGCATCTCGGTTTCGGAGTGGTAGCGGTTGAAGACCGGGTGGCTCAGATAGGCCGAAGTGCGCTGCAGTTCCGCCGGGATCAGCGAAGCCACGCCCTTCTCAAAGGCCGAGAAGTCGGCCTCAGCCTTGCCAGCCGAGAACACCGCCAGCAGCGCTTGCAGGTCGGCGCGGGTGGTGGTTTCGTCCAGCGAGATGCTGACGGCATCCACGGCCGCACGGCGCAAGTTCATGCCGGCAGCGACGGCGGCAGCCAGCACGCCATCGGTCTTGCCGCCGGTTTGCACCGTCAGCGTGTCGAAGGCGCTGGTGTTGGCAATCGTCCAACCCAGATCTTGCAGACTCTTGGACAGCACAGCGGTGAAGCTGGCGACGCGCTGAGCGATGCGCTTCAGGCCGGCCGGGCCGTGATAGACCGCGTACATGCTGGCCACCACGGCCGGCAGCACCTGGGCGGTACAGATATTCGAGGTGGCTTTTTCGCGGCGGATGTGTTGCTCGCGGGTCTGCAGCGCCAAGCGGTAAGCCTGATTGCCGTGGGCGTCGATCGAGACGCCGACCAGGCGGCCGGGCAGGCTGCGCTTGTACTCGTCCTTGCAAGCCATGTAAGCGGCGTGTGGGCCGCCATTGCACATGGGCATGCCGAAGCGCTGGGTGGTGCCGACGGCAATGTCGGCGCCCATCTCGCCTGGGGACTTGATCAGGGTCAGGGCCAGCAAGTCGGCGGCTGCGATCAGCAAAGCGCCTTGGGCATGCAGGGCATCAGCGGCGGCTTGCAAGCTGCGCACTTCACCGAATACGCCGGGGTATTGAAGCAGGGCGGCAAAGCACTCGCTCTTGCCGGCTTCGGCAGCCGGGCCGACTTGCACGGTGAAGCCCAGCGGCTCAGCGCGGGTGCGCACCACTTCCAGCGTCTGCGGCAGCACATCGTCGGCAACGAAGAAGACTTGCGACTTGCTCTTGCCCACGCGGGCAGCCAGCGTCATCGCTTCAGCGGCGGCGGTGGCTTCGTCCAGCATGGAGGCATTGGCGATGGCCATGCCGGTCAGGTCGGTCACCATGGTCTGGAAATTGACCAGGGCCTCCATGCGGCCTTGCGAGATTTCGGCCTGGTAAGGCGTGTAGGCGGTGTACCAGGCGGGGTTTTCGAGGATGTTGC
>NZ_JBMLSK010000083.1:0-1480 GCF_049240545.1 Roseateles sp.
TCTCCCCAACAGCAGCGGTCGCCGATTATGCAGTAGCCAATCATCCGGGACCTGAAATGCGCCGGGTCCCGTAGGTTCGCATCCAGAAGTCATGTCCACGACCCGACGATCTTCGCAAGGTGGCAGTCGACCCTGGCCGCCAGCGCCACCACCTCGTCGGTGAGCTTCGGCAGGGTGGCTGCATATCGCTCGGCCAGTTCGCGGATGCGTCCGGTCAGCGTCTGCGAGACTCGGTCAAGTTCGACCTGCACGGCACCCGCCAGCGTCGCCGTCCACTTGTCATCGATGACCAGCGACTGGACTTCGGCTCGGATTAACGCCGGGTAGATTTCGTAGGCTCGCATGTCCAACGTCGCCTCGCCCTCGCGGATCTGCTTCTTCAGCGCGGCGATGCGGTTGCCCAGGTCCAGCCAAGCTTTCAGCAGTTTCAACTCGTCGGCGCCGTCGCGGTCGTTGCCGATCTCGCGCATGCGCTCCTTCACCGCCACGGCCGTGATGCTGTCGTAGCCGGCGAAGATGCCCTCGTCGCCGGCTTGCTCTTCCTCAAGCTCCGTCTGGCTGGCCACCGCTGCGTCCAGTTCGGCCTGCAGCGCGTCGAGGGCGGCCTGCTCCTTGGCAAAGTAGCGGGCCACGATCAAAGGCTTGGGGATCAGTTCGCAGGTCCAGCCGCGGTCTTTGGTCTTTCCCTTCTTGTCCGTCTCCAGGATTCGGCTGGTCTTGGCCACCCAGCCGTCGGCGGCGATGAGGTAGGCGTCGTCCTGCATCGTCGCTGCCCAGTAGTCCATCAGGTGCTGGTAGACGTCGTAGGCGTCGATCAGCGGCACGTCGGCGAAGGCGGCCAGCAACTCTTCGGCCAGCGTTTCGATCAGCGCCTTGGGGTGGCCGCCTGCGCCGAAGGCCTGCAGGCGCTGGGTGGCGGCGGTGCGCCAGTCGGTAAAGCGCTGCGTGGCCTGGCCGTTGAAGGCCTGGAACTCGGCGTGGCCCAGGATCGCTGCCTTCAGCTCAGGCAGCGGCAGCTTCAGCTGCACGTAGCCCGCATGGCCGGCCGACTCGAAGAAGCCTTGGCGCACGCCCGGCAGCACCTGCCAGTAGGGCGCCAGCGGGCTGGCAGGGTCGTCCAGGTCGCGCGCCGGGATGCCGCCGCGCAAGTGGGCTGTGATGTCATGCAAGTCCTCGGGCTCGCTGCTGTCGATGTAGCGCGGCAGGTTCAGGTTGAAGTCGTTCTTCGGATCGGCGATCTCCGCCAGCGGTACCAGGCGGGCATAGCGCGGCACTTCAGCCTGGCGCTGGAAGGTGTCGACGATGCGGTGGATGTCCTGCTCGCGCAGGCGGTTCTTGTTGCCGTCCTTGATGTAGCCCTTGCTGGCGTCGACCATGAAGATGCCAGTGCCCGCGGCCGCGCGCGCCGCGGCGCCGGCTTTGTCCAGCACCAGGATGCAGGCGGGGATGCCGGTGCCGTAGAACAGGTTGGCCGGCAGGC
>NZ_JBMLSK010000084.1:0-21233 GCF_049240545.1 Roseateles sp.
GTGCCGCACTGCCACTGGCGGCCCAGCGCATCTTTCAGCGTGTATTCGATCTTGGGACCGTAGAAGGCACCGTCGCCCGGAGCGATGACGATCTCCACACCTGATGCGCGCAGCGACTCCATCAAGGCGAACTCGGCCTTGTCCCAGACCTCGTCCGAGCCAATGCGCGCCTCGGGGCGAGTGGCCACCTTGTAGATGATGTCGGTGAAGCCGAAGTCCTTGTAGACCTTCTGCAGCAGCGCGGTGTAGTTGACGCATTCCTGCAGGATCTGATCTTCGGTACAGAAGATATGGCCATCGTCCTGTGTGAAGCCGCGCACGCGCATGATGCCGTGCAGGCCGCCCGTGGGCTCATTGCGGTGGCATTGGCCGAACTCGCCGAAACGCAGCGGCAGGTCGCGGTAGCTCTTGATGCCGTGCTTGAAAATCAAGATGTGACCGGGGCAGTTCATCGGCTTGAGCGCGTAATCACGCTTCTCCGACTCGGTCGTGAACATATTGTCTTTGTACTTGTCCCAGTGCCCCGAGGCCTCCCACAGCGTCTTGTCCAACAACTGAGGACCCTTGACTTCCTGGTAGCCGTTGTCGCGGTAAACGGCGCGCATGTACTGCTCGACCTGCTGCCAAACCGTCCAGCCCTTGGGGTGCCAGAACACCACGCCCGGCGCATGCTCGTCGATATGGAACAGCTCCAGTTCCTTGCCCAGCTTGCGGTGGTCGCGTTTCTCCGCCTCTTCCAGCATCAAGAGGTACTTCTGCAGATCATCCTTGCTGGCCCAGGCAGTGCCGTAGATGCGCTGCAACTGCTCGTTACGGTGGTCACCGCGCCAGTAGGCGCCGGCCACCTTCATCAGCTTGAAGTGCTTGAGCTTGCCAGTGGACGGCACGTGCGGGCCGCGACACAGGTCGGTGAACTTGCCTTCGGCATACAGCGAGACATCCTGATCGGCCGGGATACTCTCGATGATCTCGGCCTTGTAGGCCTCGCCAATGCTCTTGAAGTAGGCCACGGCCTCGTCGCGCGGTAGCACGCTGCGAGTGACCTTCTCATCCTTCTTGGCCAGCTCCGTCATCTTCGATTCAATGGCGGCCAAGTCTTCCGGCGTGAAGGGGCGCTTGTAGCTAAAGTCGTAATAGAAACCGTGCTCGATGACCGGGCCGATGGTGACCTGAGCCTCCGGGAACAACTCTTTCACCGCGTAGGCCAGCAAGTGAGCGGTCGAGTGGCGAATCACCTCCAGACCGTCAGAGTCCTTGTCGGTAATGATGGCCAGCTGCGTATCCGCTTCCATCAAGTAGCTGGTATCCACAATGCGAGCGGCATCACCACTGCCCACGCGGCCCGCCAAGGCAGCCTTGGCCAAACCCGCACCAATCGAGGCGGCGACGTCGGCCACGGTGACGGCTTGCGGGAATTCGCGTTTGGACCCGTCAGGCAATTGAATTGAGATCATGAGGCACTCCGAGTTTCGGCAGGTCTAACGAATTGAAATGGGAAACGGGCAAGGGCAAAAAAAAACGCGGCTGGTTGCCGCGCTTTTTTTGGAAACTGCTCCGTTGATCGAGCAGTTCAGACTGGAAAGATAAGGCGTGACGAAAGCGCGGCCGACTTCACCCCTGTGAAGGTGTGGTCGTAGTTCGCGGTGTCATAACCATGATGCCTTTCTCGCCCTTGTTCGTTGCTGTTGGGCCAATTGTAGCCATGCTTGAAGACAAGCGGCTTACAAAGGCAAGGCCTGAATCGAAGGCTGCTCACAGGCCTGGGCAAATTCATCACGCAGACGTTGGCTTTCGGCAATGGCGCGCAACCACGCCGTCGCGCGCGCACTCACGCCATCACCGTAATGCTGAAAATCCCCACGATCGGGCAGCTTGCCCAGCGGCAGCGTCTTGATCCAGGCCGGACTCGGTGCCAACAGCACCACATTGTCGAGAAAGGCACTGGCGCGATGGCGCGACTTCAAGGCTTTGTCCAACCACCCCGGAATGACTTGCTGCTGAAAATGCGGATACAGCACCAAGCCCTCGCCCGCCATGGCCGCGTAGTTCAGGTGCAGGTGATAGTCGGTAATGCCGCCGTCCCAATAGGCACCGCGCGGTGCGCCTGGAATGTCGTGCACCGCCTGCAGCCAAAACGGAATCGAGCAGCTGGCCAGCAAGGCCGGCTGGAAATTCTGCGTCGTCAGCGCGGCGCTGTGGCTGCGATAGTCGTGCAGCGGCACCGGCAAGGCCTCGCCGGGCGCCGAGAACACCACCCGGTCCAGCCAAGCACCCATGGCCCGGCGCTTGAGCAGATTAGCCATGAAGGCGCCGGTATAGCCCAGCGGCGTCCGCAGGCGCCCTTCCCGCCCGAGCAGATGCCGGCCGCGTGAGGTGAACAGGTGCAAGCGATAGCGCGGATGCGTCAAGGCCAGGCTCTCTCGGCCGCCAAAGAACTCACCGAGATTGGCCGCAAAACCGCGGCTGACGTCCTTGGCCTTGGGCATCTTGCCGGGCAGGCTGTCGTAACGCTGATTCACATAGTCATGTGCCAGCCGGTCGAAATCTCTCTGCGCCTCTGCGGAAGAACGCCCCAAACAAGCGGTCGCCATGCGCCAGGCGCCTATCGATGCGCCCAGCAGATGCACCTGCTGCGCACTCCGAGCCAACCAGTCGCCAAACAGATACTGATCCAGCGGCCCAAGGATCAATCCCTTGGGACCACCGGCGGCGGCCGGCACCACCCGGATGTCTTCGGGGCGCAGACCCCGCTCAGCCAGGCGCGCCCGCGCGCGCGGTCCGGCATAGATTTGCAGCGCTTGTTGACCGCTAGAGCTCATGCACCCGATGACATCAAAGCTTCAATTCCAAGGCCAGGCCAAACTGGGTCCGGCCTTCGCGCAAGACCTGGGTGCTGCCGCCATCGCTGATCAGGGTCAGCGAGCGTGAATCCAGCGGCGCCAGATTGTTGGCTGAGAAACGCAGCGAGGCCGACTTGCTGAAAACCCATTGCGCATACACATCGAGAGCACGAGTGTTGGACAGATCCAGAGACTGGCTCAAGGTCTGCTGGGTCGCATAGCCCGGTGTATAGGCCAAGGACAGGCCGGTGCTCAGGGGCAAGCTGCTGAGGCGATAGTCAAAGCCGACATTGGCCGACCAAGGTTGCTGGCCGTCCAGGCGGTTGTTCGCCATCGGCAGGGCGTCGACATTGGATCGATAGATGCTCAGATTGCCGCGCAGATTGAGTGCTAGCTTGGGGTCGAACACCGAGGGCAGCAACTCACCGGCCCGGCCCTTGACCTCCAACTCCAGGCCCATGGTCTGGGCCTTGGAGAAATTCACCGGCCGCGAGACATAACGCTGCAAGGAGGACCAGTCCACCGTCTCCAAGGCGACGCGGTTGCGAATCAGATCATTGATGCTGCGATAGAACACGCCAACGCTGGCCATGCCGCCGCCGCTGAGGTACTTCTCAAAGGCGATGTCCAGACCGGTGGCCAACTCCGGCTTCAGGTTTGGATTGCCGGCTCGATCGGGGTTGAGTTCGTCATTGGGCAGTGGTGTGACGCCATCCGGCCCGAACACCGGCTTGACGCTATTGGTCAAGGGCCGCGCCAGCAAGGCATTCAAGTCCGGCGCCTTGTAGCTACGGGTCAGGCTGGCGCGAATCAAGTCACGGCCCTTGGGGTCGAGCTTGTAATTCAGGTGCCATAGCGGCGTGACCACGGTGCTGACATTGCTGAACTGCTGCTCCGTGCCACGGCTGCTGGACTTGATGCGTTCACCGCGCAGGCCCAGATAGGTCGACCACTGCGGCGACAACTCCCATTCGTCCTGCACAAACAGCGCTTGGCGCTCAATATTGGCGGAGAAGACCTGGTTGTCGTACTTGGGCTGCAGAATCTGGCCGTTTTGCGTTTGGGTGCGCAACTCGTCGCGCTTGCGCCACTCCAGATCCCAGCCCACCGTCAGGCTGTGCTCATCGCCCAGCAGTTGTGCGTACTTGCCGCCCTGGATCAGGCTTTGATCTTGGTTATTGCCCACCGTGCTGCGAAAGGGCTGCTGACCCGCACCGGGCTTGGGCTCACGGAAGCTCAAATTGTCAAACGTGCCTTTGGACTCTTGCAGCGTCAACTTAAGCTCGACCCGCTGCGAATCACTGAAGCGATTGGTCCACTGCGCATTGCCGCGCACGTTTTGCCAGGTGCCCTGATTGAGCGAGTCATCGTCGGCAAAAGGCAGGTTGAGTGCATCGATCTTGTTGAAAGTCTGCCGGTTGTTCCAATAGCCTTTTTGCACAAAAGCCTGCACGGCCAAGCTCTCTTCATCACTGATGCGCCAGTTCAGGCGCGGCGCGGTGTTGAAGCCGTGCCCCCAATTGTCCTGTTCACCCTCGCGGCTGTAGGTTTGTCGGGACTTGTCGGTCGCCAGCAGCACGCGGTCCGTGGTGAACTGGTTCTGGCCGCGCCACTCAAAGGCCGATAAGGGCACCGACAAGGACACATTGCCGATGCGCTCGCCATAGGTGAAAGTCGCCGAAGGGGTAGGCCGCACCGCGTTATAGCCCGCGCCCAAACGCAAATCGCGCTGGCTGACACGTGGGGCGTCCTTGAGAATGATGTTGATGGCGCCAGCAACGGCCTGGGCGCTCTGATCCGCCGTCGGGCCTTTGGTGACCTCAATGCGCTCCACCTGCGAAGGGCTGAGCTGGTCCAGCGCAAAGCCCGGTGGCGCCGGATCGCCGTTGATCAGAATCAGCGTGTACCCAGCACCCAGGCCGCGCATGCGTGGGCCGCCACCTTGCACGGTGACGCCAGGCAGGCGCTTGAGCACATCGGAAACATTGGTGTCGCCGTACTTATCCATCTCCTCGCGGCCATAAATCTGCTTGGCGACCTGCGACTTGCGGCGCAGATCGGTGTCGCTTTGGCGCGCGCTGATGTCCACCCGTTCCAGACGACTGTTGGGCTGGCGCTGCGGCGTGTCGCCCATGCCAGGGGGCATGTCTTGCGCCAGAGCGCCCCCGGAACTCAGGCTCAGGCCCAGCACCAATAAGGAACTCAAGGTGACACAGGCGGCCGGCACGGCGCGCAGGGTCAAAGGCTTCATCAAGACGGTTACGGACATCGAAGAGCTCACAAAATCAATGGCAAAACGCCCGCCACCATAGCGCGCCTGCGCTTGGCTTGCAGCGGCGAGGCGATCAGACAAGGAATCTTGGGGGCGATCTGCGGCGATTCGACCCTGAATCGCCGCCATTTCGCCACAGACGGAGGGAGCGGGAGCGCGCTCCCCCAACAAGCTCAGCGCTTGCTGCCGCCCTGCAGCTTGGCAAAAGCCGCGGCCATCGCACCTCCCGCCGGCGCGGCTGCCGGGCTGGAAGGCCGGCCTGCACCACCGCTACGCTCATTGCGCGCCGCCGGGCGGTAGCTGTTGTCAGCCTTGCCGCCTTGAGCACCGCGCTGCACCGGGGCGTCCAGCTTCATCGTCAGCGAAATGCGCTTGCGGGCAATGTCCACCTCCAAGACGCGCACCTTGACGATGTCGCCGGTCTTGACCACTTCGCGCGCATCGGTGACGAATTTGTTCGACAACTGGCTGACGTGAACCAGACCGTCCTGGTGCACCCCCAGGTCGATGAAGGCACCGAACTGCGCCACGTTGGAGACCGTGCCCTCCAGCACCATGCCTTCGACCAGGTCCTTGATGTCTTCCACGCCGTCGTTGAAGCGGGCCACCTTGAAGTCGGGGCGTGGGTCGCGGCCCGGTTTTTCCAACTCGGCCAAGATGTCCTTGACGGTGATGGCGCCGAACTTCTCGTCGGCAAAGGCCTCGGGCCTGAGCGTGCGGATCACATCGCTCTTGCCCATCACCTCAGAAGCCGGGCGGCCCACGGTCTTCAAAATGCGCTCGACCAGCGAATAGGTTTCAGGGTGCACGCCGGAGAAGTCCAGCGGGTTCTCACCCTCGCGGATGCGCAAGAAGCCGGCCGACTGCTCAAAGGTCTTGGGCCCCAGGCCCGCCACTTCAAGCAATTGCTTGCGGTTTTTGAAGGCGCCATTGGCATCGCGCCAGCGCACGATGGACGAGGCCACATTGGCGGACAGGCCCGACACGCGCGAGAGCAGCGGCGCCGAGGCGGTATTCAGGTCCACACCCACCGAGTTCACGCAGTCTTCCACCACCGAGTCCAGCATCTTGGCCAACTCGCTTTGGTTCACATCATGCTGGTACTGGCCGACGCCAATGCTCTTGGGATCGATCTTCACCAACTCAGCCAGCGGGTCTTGCACCCGGCGAGCGATGGACACCGCACCGCGCAGGGTCACGTCCAGATCGGGCAATTCTTTGGAGGCAAATTCCGAGGCCGAGTAGATCGACGCGCCGGCCTCGCTGACCACCACCTTTTCGATCGGGGTGCCTGGCGCCAGTTGCTGAATGCGCTTGATCAGGTCGCCGGCCAGCTTGTCGGTCTCGCGACTGGCGGTGCCGTTGCCGATGGCGATCAGATTGACGCCATGGGTCGCGCACAGCCGGCCCAAGGTGTGGATGGAACCTTCCCAGTCCTTCTTCGGCTCATGCGGGTAGACCACGCCGGTGTCCAGCACGCGTCCGGTGTCACTGACCACCGCCACCTTGACGCCAGTGCGGATGCCGGGGTCCAGACCCAGCACCACGCGCTTGCCTGCCGGCGCGGCCAGCAGCAGGTCGCGCAAATTCTCGGCAAAGACCTTGATGGCCACACGCTCGGCTTCTTCGCGCAGGCGGGCGAACAGGTCGCGCTCCAAGCTCATGCTGAGCTTGACCTTCCAGGTCCAGGACACGCATTTGCGGATCAGCGCATCACCGGGGCGGCTGCCCATGGTCCAGCCCAGATGGCGGGCAATGCGCCCTTCTGCCAAGCCGGGTTGGCCGGCCACCACTTCTTCATCCAGCGCCAACTTGGCGTCCAAGAACTCCAGCGTGCGGCCACGGAACACGGCCAAAGCGCGGTGCGAGGGCACGGTGCGAATCGGCTCGTCGTAGTCGAAGTAGTCGCGGAACTTGGCGATGTCCGGGTTGTTCTCGTCCTTGCCGTCCATCAGCTTGGAACGGAACAGGCCCTCGGCCCACAGCCATTCGCGCAGCTTGCCGATCAGCACTGCGTCTTCGGCCCAGCGCTCGGAGAGCAGATCGCGCACGCCGTCCAAAACCGCGAAGGCATCGGCAAAGCCGGCGTCCGGGTTCAGGAAGGCCGCCGCCTCGCTCATCGGATCCAGATTCGGGTCGGCAAAAAGCTTGTCGGCCAGCGGCTCCAGCCCCGCCTCGCGGGCGATCATGCCCTTGGTGCGACGCTTTTGTTTGTAAGGCAGGTAGAGGTCTTCCAACTCCTGCTTGGTCGGCGCGGCCTCAATGGCGGCGCGCAATTCGGGGCTCAGCTTGCCCTGCTCTTCAATGCTCTTGAGCACCGCAGCGCGGCGGTCTTCCAGCTCGCGCAAGTAACCCAGGCGCGCTTCCAAATCGCGCAGTTGGCTGTCATCCAGCCCGTCGGTCACTTCCTTTCGGTAGCGGGCGATGAAGGGCACGGTGGCGCCGCCATCGAGCAGCTCCACGGCTGCATTGACTTGGGCCGGGCGAACCTTCAGTTCGGCGGCAATTTGTAGCAGGATCTTGTCCAAAGCGTTGGGGACCAGTCAAAAACACGAAGCCGCGCAGTTTGCCACAGGGGCTTCGCCCCCCATTCGGCATGGCCGGAGGTCGGCGGCTCAACGCCAGCTAGGCAGGGTTTCGCTGCCAAAAGGCGGCTGGTCAATAAAGCACTGGGCAGCATGGCCCGTGATCGCAGACGCTGCAACAGCTGGCGCCGAAGCATCCGTTTCGGTCCCAATCATCGGTGGGTTTCATGCCACCAAGCTTTTTGCAAGTATCGGCGCTCAGTCGAGAATTCAGCCCGCCAGCACAAGATCCAAACTTCGGTCATAGTGCGAAGCGTTGAGCCCCACCAAGGCCATCCCATCACTCAACCCTTGAAACCGATATGACCCACAACGCCGCCCGCCAAACAATCGCCGCCACCTTGATCACCTGCGTGGGTCTGCTGGCCGCCACCGCCGCCCAGGCCCAAGCCTTTGACGCCGCTCGCATTTACGGAGCCGCGCCAGAACGCGACGGCGGTTTAGTCGGCCTGGTGGCCATCGCCGGTCACGAGTACCAAGGCTCGAAGAAATCCCGCGCCATGTTGTTGCCCAGCTTGGACTATCAGTGGAGCAATGGCTTTTTCGCAGGCACTTCCAACGGCATCGGCATCAACTTCTCCAAGCACCCGCAGATGAGCTACGGCCTTCGCCTGACCGCCGACTTTGGCCGCGACGAAGATCGATCGCCCGCACTCAAGGGTATGGGGGATATCGACTTCCGGCCAGAGCTTGGCGGTTTTTTCAACTACAACGTGAGCAAAAGCCTGGTGCTGACCTCGTCGCTGCGATACGGCTCGGGCAATGACCGCAAAGGGCTGCAGGTCGATTTGGGCGCTGCCTACTTGATGGTGCTGGCACCGCAATGGCGCTTGGGTCTGGGCGGCGCCATGACCGTGGCCAATGCCGACTACTTGCAGTCACACTTCGGCGTTAGCAAGGCGCAATCGGCCAGCAGCGGCTACTCCATCTACACCCCTTCGGCCGGCGTGCGCGATGTGCGGGCCAACGCCTCGCTGAGCTACTCCATCAACAAGCGCACCGGCATCACCGCCGCGCTGTCGGCAAGCGCTCTGCAAGGTGACGCCAAGAACAGCCCGCTGACGCAGCAAAAGAACAGCCTGAACGGCGTGATGGCCCTGACTTACTTGTTCTGAGCACGAGCGCTGGGCCCAGACCCGCGGGCCCAGCGTTGCAATGAGCTCAATCCGCTGAGGATAACCACGCGGCCGCGCCATCGCCGGCCACCGCACCGCTGGCCATGCTGGCGGTAAGCAGGTAGCCGCCGGTTGGGGCCTCCCAGTCGAGCATCTCCCCGGCGCAAAACACGCCCGGCAGCTTTTTCAGCATCAGACCGGTGTCCAACTCCGGCAGGCAAACGCCGCCGGCGGTGCTGATGGCCTCGGCCACCGGCCTGGCGGAGCGCAGCCGCAGGGGCAGGCGCTTGAGCGTGGCGGCCAGGGTCGAGACATCGGTGTACTCCTGCTTGCTGAGCACCTCGTGCAGCAGGGCCGCCTTCAAGCCGTCAATGCCCAAGCGGCCTTTCAAATGGGTGGACATGGAGCGGGTGCCGCGCGGCCGGGCCACTTCGGCCACCACAAAATCAACGCTGCGATCGGGCAGCAAGTCCAGATGAATCAAGGCCTCGCCAAACTCGGCGATCTCTTCGCGCAGCAGGCTGCTGGCCGCGTAAATCAATGAGCCTTCCAAGCCGCTGGCGGTGATCACAAACTCGCCCTGGCGCGCAAAGCGGCGGCCGCTCTGCCCTTCGAACTGCAAGGCCACGGGCTTGACCGGCAGACCCGCAAACTTCTCCACAAAGAAGGAGCTCCAACCCGGGTTTGTGGCGTCCGGACGGGCCAAGCCCAAATCAAAGCCGCAATTGGCGGGGCGCAAGCCCGCAATCTCCACGCCGCGTGCGCTCAGCAAAGGGACCCAACCGGCGTTGGAGCCCAGCTGCGGCCAAGACGCGCCCCCAAGGGCCAAAACCACGGCACGGGCTGCAATGCTGTGCTGCTGACCCGCATGCGCGAAAACCAAGTCACGGGCTTCGTTCCACCCCAGCCAACGGTGATGCATATGAAAGCGCACACCCTGGGCCCGCAAGCGGCTCAACCAAGACCGCAACAAGGGTGCGGCCTTCATGTCGACCGGAAAGACCCGGCCTGAGCTGCCGACAAAGGTCTCCACCCCCAGACCCTGTGCCCAAGCCCGCAAGCCAGGGCCGTCCAGCGTCGCCAGCCACTGCTGCACCTCGGGACAGGCTTCGCTGCGCCCGGTGCTGAATCGGCTGGCAAAGGCCTCGCCGTCCTCAGCGTGGGTCAGATTGAGCCCACCCTTGCCGGCCAGCAAAAACTTGCGCCCGACCGAAGCCATCGCGTCAAAAACATCAACCTCGACTCCTGCGGCCCGCAACCGTTCAGCCGCCATCAGGCCAGCTGGACCGCCGCCAATGACGATGGCATGGCGCGTAGATTCAGTTGAAGAGGTGTGCTCAGGCATGACGAGAAAAATGGCGAAGATTGGTTCGGCAGTGTGCCAGATCAAGCCCTGGCTGGGCGCGAGCAGATATTGCGTCAAAAGGTCCATCAAGCTGGCAAGATGGAAGCGAGCGACCGGTTTCAACCCCTGCTTGCAGATGAACAGCTTGCCCAACTCCCCTCCCACCCTCAAGGCCCCGCTTGAGCCGTCGGATTCGTTAGCCCCACCGGCGTCCGGCTTGAGTCGGCGCCAGGTTCTAACGCTGCCTTTGAGCGCCGCTTGGCCAGGCTGGGCGATGGCCGAGCCGACCTTTCTGCAAGCCGTGCCGATCTTGGTTTACCACCGTTTTGCCGACCGTGCCGTTGACAGCATGAGCATCCGCCGCAGCCTGTTTGCGGCACATCTGGAAACGATTCACCGGCTCGGCGCGCAGGTCATCCCCTTGAGCGACTGGGTGGCCTACCGGCGCGGCGAGCTCAAACAACTGCCCGCACGCGCACTGGTGCTGACGGTCGACGATGGCCATCTGTCGCAATACCAGGTGATGGCGCCACTCTTGCAGGAAGCGAGTCAAAGGACCGGCGCCGCATGGCCCATCACCTTGTTCATCTACCCCTCGGCCATCTCCAAGGCCAGCTACGCCATGAGCTGGGCCCAGCTGCGCGAGCTGAGCCGGCAGCCCGGATTCAGCCTGCAATCGCACAGCTACTGGCACCCTAACTTCGTGCAGGAGCGGCGCCGCCTTGATCCGGCCGCCTTTGATCGCTTCGCGCGCCAGCAATTGCAGCGCTCACGCGGTGTCTTGCAAGACAAGCTCGGCACCGCGGTGACGCAACTGGCCTGGCCGTTTGGACTCAGCGACGCCGGCTTGCACGCTCTGGCGGAAGAGCTGGGCTACCACGCCGCCTTTGGCCTGAGCAACCGCGCCGCCACGCTGCAGTCGCCGCAGTTTGATGCTCCGCGCTATCTGACCCTGGACAGCGTCAGCGAGCGCGCCCTAGCCGTTTGGTTGAAACAAGCCTTTCAAGCCTCGCAAATCGACCAGGAGAAGCCCACATGAACGCCCGCTTGCTCGCTGCCGCCCTGTCGCTGGCACTGAGCCTGCTCGGCCAGTCCGCCTTGGCGACCCCAAGCACCCTGCAAGGTGTGGTGCGCGACCAGCAAAGCGGGCGCCCGATCGCACAGGCAACCGTGGTGCTGGGCCCGCACATCGTCATCAGCGACGAGCGCGGCGGCTTCAGCGTGACGGCCGAACTCGGCGCGACGCAAAGCCGGATCAGTGCCCGCGCGCCGGGCTACCGGAGCAGCGAACACGTGCTGCCGATCAGCTCGGATGCGCGCACCCAGCCCAACCATTCGGCAATCACATTGAACCTGAGCCCGCTGCGCGCCAAGGGGGTGTATCTGTCGGTCTACGGCATTGGTAGCAGCAGCCTGCGCGGCGACGCGCTCGCCCTGATCGGAAAAACCGAACTCAATACCCTGGTCATCGATGTCAAGGGGGACCGCGGGCTGGTGCCTTATCGCAGCGCCGCCTTGGCCCGCGCGGGCCTAGGGCCGCAAAAAATCATCACCGTTCGCGATATGCCGACCCTGATCAAGGATCTACGCGCACGCGGCCTCTACCTGATCGCTCGCATTGTCACCTTCAAAGACGATGCCTTGGTGGCCGCGCACCCGCAATGGGCGGTGCGTGATGCCCAGGGCGCCATCTGGAAGGACCGTGAAGGTCTAGCCTGGATCGACCCCTTCCAGCGTGCCGCCTGGACGCACAGCCTGGACATGGCCGAAGAGGCGGCGCAACTGGGTTTCGACGAGGTGCAATTCGACTATGTGCGCTTCCCCGACGCCGTGGGCCTGAGCTTCAGTCGACCCAATCACGGGCCAGACGCCGAGGCCGCCCGCATCGCCGCCATCGGCGGCTTTCTGACGGCTGCCAGGCAACGCCTGACCCCCTACAACGTCTTCATCTCGGCCGACATCTTTGGCTACGTCAGTTGGAACAGCAACGACACCCAGATCGGCCAACAACTGGAGGCACTCGCTGATCTGGTCGATTACCTGAGCCCGATGCTCTACCCCTCCGGCTTTCACCTGGGCATCCCCGATCACCGCAATCCGATGGAAGCACCCTTCGAGATCGTCGAACACAGTCTGCGCCGTGCGATTCAACGCACCGGCCTGCCGGGCGCGCGCTTCCGACCCTGGCTCCAAGCATTTCGGGACTACGCCTTCGATCACCGCGACTTTGGTGAGCTTGAAATCCGCCGCCAGATCGAGGCCGCCGACAGCGTCGGCAGCAGCGGCTGGCTGCTATGGAATCCGAGGAACCGCTACGGCAGCGCAGGCCTGGCTGAACGCAAGCCACAGCCCTGAGCATTGCAGCCGAAAGCGCGAGACGGACGATCAAGTCATGCTTGCGTCGCTGGGCCTTTGCATATCGATGTGCAGGATGCCGTCCTCGTCATAAGGTGGCGAGATCTGCACAAAGCCCTGGCTGGCATAAAAGTCCAGCAGATAAGCCTGGGCATTGATCGCAATCGCCTGGCCCGGCCAGAGGCGCTCGCATTGCGCAATCGCTTGTTGCATCAAAGCGCGGCCGGCGCCGGTGCCACGCGCGACCGGGGCGCTGACCACGCGGCCAATCTCCGGCAGCAGATGGGTGGGCCCTTTGGCCAGCGGCGGCAACAGGCGGGCGTTGGCGTAAAGCTCGCCGCTGGCCTCGTCATGCCCGAGCAAATGCCAGGCTTGCAGGTCGATGCCATCCGGATCCAAATAGACACAGGCCTGCTCCAGCACAAAGACCTGGGAACGCAGCGCCAGCGCCTGGTAGAGGGCCAGGGGACTCAAGTCCTGCAAACGAGCACAAGTCCAACGCAGGCCCATCAGACCAGCTTCACCAGTTGTTTGCCGAAGTTGCGCCCCTTCAGCAAGCCCAAAAAGGCTTCGGGTGCGCTGGCCAAACCTTCGCTGACCGACTCACGGAACTTCAGCCGGCCGGTGGCCACCAAGGCGCCCAACTCCTTCAAGGCCTCGGGCCAAACGTCCATGTGCTCGGTGACGATAAAGCCCTCGAACTTCATGCGATTGATCAGGATCAGCTGCGGCGCACTCATGGGAATGGGCTCACCGTTGTAGCCAGAAATCATGCCGCACATCGCCACCCGGCTGAAGGCATTGGCGCGCGACATGACGGCATCCAGAATCGTGCCGCCCACATTCTCGAAGTAGCCGTCGATCCCGTTGGGGCATGCGATCTTCAAGGCGGCCGACAGAGACTTCACGTCAGCATGCTGCTTGTAATCGACGCAGGCATCAAAGCCCAGCGTTTCCACCACATAACGGCATTTTTCAGCACCACCGGCCAGGCCCACTACCTGCGCGCCACGCGCCTTGGCCAACTGCCCCACCACCGAGCCGACCGCGCCGCTGGCCGCACTGACCACCACCGTTTCACCGGCTTGTGGGTTGATGATCTTGACCAAGCCGTACCAGGCGGTCACCCCCGGCATGCCCACCGCGCCCAAGAACGCCGACAGTGGGATATGCGTGGCATCCACCTTTTGCAAGACGCCGCGCTGGCCGCCATCGACGATGAAGAAATGCTGCCAACCGCCCATGCCCACCACCTGGTCGCCGACCGAGAAGGCAGCGTTCTTGGAGGCCACCACCTCACCCACCGTGCCGCCCAGCATCACCTGGTTCAAAGGCTGCGGTTGTGCATAGCTCTTGCCCTCGTTCATGCGGCCGCGCATGTACGGATCCAGGCTCAGGTAATGGTTGCGCACCAGGACCTGCCCGTCCAGCAACTCGGGCACGGCCACGTCCATTTGCTTGAAGTTGTCCAGGCCTGGCTCGCCCGTGGGACGCGAGACCAGATGAATTTGTGAGTTGATGAAACTCATGATGATGAAGTTCCTTGTTCTGTTGGCGGGACCGGCTCGCACCGATTCAGAGGCCCCTCATTGGGCGCCCCCCGGCTTAGCAAACACACGCACTGCTGCAATTGAAACAAGCATAAGGCCTTCAACCCCCGCCTTTGGCGCAGCTTCAGAACGATCGTGCTTTTTTGACAAGCCGCCCATGGCAAAACAACAGTTCAAGTTCATGGACATGAATCCGATAGCCATCAGATGCCATCCTGTTGGAAGATGGCCATGCTGGCTGCGACGCCCAAGCAATCGCAGCGCTCCTACGAACCAGTTCATTCATTGCAAGCAGGCGGGAACTCCGCTGCAATCAGGCGTCAGCCCGAACTTAGGAGAACTTTTCATGAGTCTTTCCGACTACAAGATTGCCACCAAGCTGATTGCGGCATTTCTTCTGATCTCGGCCCTGGGCGCCTTGATGGGTATGTTGGGGCTGTTCAATATGAAGAGCATGGCGGATGCAGCCGACACGATGTACGAGAAAGAGCTGCTCGGCGTGTCCCTGATCAAAGAGGCCAATATCGACCTGCTCTATATCGAACGCGATGTTCGCAATGTGCTGCTGGCCACCACACCCGATTTGCGCAACAAGTCGCGCAGCGGTATCCGCGCCAATGTCGAGCTGGCCAAAAGCTATATGGCGAAAGCCGAACCGCTTTTCTGGACGGAGGCAGGCAAGGCCGAGTTCAGCAAGCTCAAGACACTCTGGGGCGAGTACGAAGCCGTGCTCAAGAGCTTGGACGGCAAGTTGGACGACGATTCGCTGGCCGGCAACGATCTGGCGATTGACTATCTTTTCAAAAGCGTCATCCCCGTCGTCAACCAAGTGGATGATCAGTTGACGGCACTATCGAAAGTCAAAGAAGCCAGTGCCAAACAAGCCAGCGAGCAAACCGAAGCGACTTATGCCAGCAGCCGCATGCTCACTGCGGCCTTGATCGTGCTGGGGGTGGCCGGCGGCATTGGCTTGGGGCTGATGATCAGCCGCAATGTGCTGCAATCTCTGCAGCAGGCGCTGAGCGTCGCGGAGCGTATGCGCGAGGGCGACATGAGCCAGGCCCTGCAGGTTCGAGGTCGAGACGAAACCGCCGAGCTGCTGCGTGCCCAGGAAAGCATGCGCCAACGCCTGCACGAAATCGTGACCCTGGTTCGCGAAAACGCAGAAAGCGTAGCCACCGGCAGCGGACAGATCGCCCAGGGGAATGCCGACCTGAGCCAGCGCACCGAAGAACAAGCCAGCGCGCTGGAGCAAACCGCCGCCACCATGGACGAACTCAGCTCCACCGTGCGCAACAACGCCGACAACGCCAAGCAGGCCAATCAACTCGCGCTAGGCGCCTCGCAAGTAGCCAGGCAAGGCGGCGAGGTGGTCGGCGAGGTCGTCGAGACGATGAAGGGCATCAACGACAGCTCGAAGAAGATCTCCGACATCATCAGCGTGATCGATGGCATCGCCTTCCAAACCAATATCCTGGCCCTGAACGCAGCGGTGGAAGCCGCGCGTGCCGGTGAGCAGGGCCGTGGCTTCGCGGTCGTCGCCAGCGAGGTGCGTTCCCTGGCCCAGCGCAGTGCCGAAGCCGCCAAAGAGATCAAGGTCTTGATCAACGCCAGCGTCGAACGGGTCGAGCAAGGCACCCTCTTGGTAGACAAGGCCGGCGTGACGATGAACGAAATCGTCACCGCCATCCGCCGCGTCACCGACATCGTCGGTGAGATCAGCTCCTCCAGTACCGAGCAAAGCTCCGGCATTGCCCAGGTCGGCGAGGCCATCACCCAGATGGACAAGGTCACCCAGCAAAACGCCGCCTTGGTGGAAGAAAGCGCGGCCGCTGCCGAGAGCTTGCGGCTTCAGGCCGATCAGCTGGTGCAGGCGGTCGCGGTTTTCAAGCTCAAACCCTAGCAGGCAAGCCCGCTTGCCCAAACCATCGCCGCGCTACAGCGGTGTAAACCTTGTGCACGGTCGTGCTTGAAAACAGACAGAATCAAGCACCGCATGCTTTGAAGAGGCCCTGCATCATGCAACTTTCCGACTACAAGATTTCCACCAAGCTGGTGGCCGCGTTTTGTGCAGTCGCAATGATTGGCGCTGCGCTCGGCGGTATAGCGATCTTCAATATGAAGCGCATCAATGATGCGGACACCCGGCTGTATGAGCAAAACCTGATTGGCCTTTCACTGATCAAGGAGGCCAATGCCCAGCGCCTGCAGGGTTTGGTGGCGGTTCGCGAGGCTTTGCTGGCCACCGATGCCCAGGAGCGTGAACAGGCCTTGCGTCTGATGGCCGATGCACGCAAGAAATGTGGCGAGCTGCTGGAGCAGGCCGCCAAGCTGCAGCTCGATGACAAAGCGCGAGAGAACACCAACAAGCTGCGCACGCTGTGGGAGAAAGACCAGCAGATCGCCCAGGAACTGGTGGCTCGCATTCAGAAAACCGATCTGAGCGGCTCCAACGAGTCGATCAAGTACATCAAGTCAGATGTCACGCCGCAAGGCATCTTGGTCGACCAGACGCTGAGCGCTTTGTCGCAGCAAAAAGAAGCCGACGCCAAGGCGGTCTCAGCCTCCAATGATGAGCTGTACCACAGCAGCCGAAACATGACGATGGTGTTGATCGTGCTGGGCGTGGCGGTCGGCGTGGGCCTGGGCTTGGGCATCAGCCGACATGTGACCCGACCCTTGGCCCAGGCAGTGCAAGGCGCGCAGGCGATGAGCGACGGCGACATGACGGTTCGATTCGATGCCTCCGGCAAGGACGAAACCTCACAGCTGCTGCAAGCACTCGAACATATGCGCGGGCGCTTGCAAGCGATTGTTTCCACCGTGCGCGGTAACTCGGAAAGCGTGGCGACTGGCAGCGGACAAATCGCCCAGGGCAATGCCGACCTGAGCCAGCGCACCGAAGAGCAAGCCAGCGCGCTGGAGCAAACCGCCGCCACCATGGACGAGCTCAGCTCCACCGTACGCAACAACGCCGACAACGCCAAGCAAGCCAATCAACTGGCCCTGGGCGCCTCGCAAGTGGCCAGCCAAGGCGGCGAGGTGGTGGGCCAGGTGGTGGAGACGATGAAGGGCATCAACGACAGCTCGAAGAAGATCTCCGACATCATCAGCGTGATCGACGGCATCGCCTTCCAGACCAATATCCTGGCCTTGAACGCAGCGGTGGAAGCCGCACGTGCCGGTGAGCAGGGCCGTGGCTTCGCGGTCGTCGCCAGCGAGGTGCGCTCGCTGGCCCAGCGCAGTGCCGAGGCCGCCAAAGAGATCAAGGTCCTGATCAATGCCAGTGTCGAACGGGTCGAGCAAGGCACCGCCTTGGTCGACAAGGCCGGCGTGACCATGACCGAGATCGTCACCGCCATCCGCCGGGTCACCGATATCGTCGGCGAGATCAGCTCGGCCAGTTCCGAGCAAAGCTCGGGCATTGCCCAGGTCGGCGAGGCCATCACCCAGATGGACAAGGTCACCCAGCAAAACGCCGCCCTGGTGGAAGAAAGCGCCGCCGCTGCCGAGAGCTTGCGGCTTCAGGCCGATCAGCTGGTGCAGGCGGTCGCAGTATTCAAGCTGAACTGAGGCTCATGCCCTGCCCAGTCGGGCAAACTCAGTCCTCGGCTCGCTGCAGGGTTTTGATGCTTCGCCCCCGCCCTGGCAAGGCCTTCAAGTATTTGAAGGTCGCGGTGGCGTGAGCGCAGAGCTTGCCGTCTTCGCCGATCACCCGTCCTTCACAAAAAGCCATCGTCACGGTGCTGTGCAGCAGTTTGGCGATGGCACGCAGCTCGCCTTCACCGGGGCGCATGAAGGAGGTCTTCATCTCCACCGTCACAACACCGGGGCCCATGCCCCGCTCGCTCATATGAATGCTGCGCGCCGCATGGGCCATGGCCACATCCAACATCGTCATCAGGACGCCGCCATGGGCCACTTCCCAGGAGTTGAGATGCCCCTCTTTCAGGTCAACTCGGAGTTCGGCTTGCCCATCGGCCATGCTGTGAAGCTCCAAGCCCAGTTGCTCGACAAAGGGGATGTGGACCGGAAAGTTCAGCGGCTGAGCGTGTGATTTTCTGTCTGACATGACGAGGGCATCGGGATCTGTTTTCTTGAGGCGCGCAAACAGGTGTCCAGCTGAACACCCAAGACCTGCGCAGGCAGAGTCGGCATCATCGCCGAAACTTCAGACCGGCGCGGCTCACTTCCAACGCGAGCGCAGCCAAATCATCAAGGCACCGGCCAGCACCGCCAGCCCCCCCTTGCCCAACAGGAAGTAACCCAGCACTTCAGCGTCCGTCATGCCATCTCCCTTGCCGCCCCAGCTGTGCGGCCCGAACTGCAGCACGGCCAGGCCCAGCACACACACCAGCAGGCCGCCATAGACCAAGATCCAGACCAGCCGCTCCAGCCACAACAAGGCCTGGGCGCTGACCCCCTGCTTGCCCTTGCCGTCCTCATCTGTCATTTGCCTGCCCCTGCATCTAAAACCAAGCGTCGGCCATGTCTTTGCACACCGACTCGCGGCGCCCAACCACCGCCAGCCAAGCCTCGATCTTGGGCAGCTCATAGGCATAAAAGTAACGACAAGCCGCCTGTTTACCGCGAGCGAAGTCACTGCCCTGCCCCGCCTTCAAGGCCAAGTCCAACCACACCCAGGCCAGCACCAAATGGCCAAAGGCTTGCAAGTAAGGGGTGGCATTGGCCAGGGCCTCTTCGGGCTCGCCGCTGCTCCAGGCCTGTTTGGTCGCCCGGCCGACCCGGGCCATGGCCGCCGCCAGGGCATTGCCGAGCTCATCCAGACCCGGCTGCTGCAAAGCAGCCTCGACCGTGCGATTGATACGCGCGGCCAGCGCCATCAGCGCCTGCCCGCCCTGCATGACCACCTTGCGGCCCAACAGGTCCAGGCCGTGAATCCCATGGGTGCCCTCGTGAATCATGTTCAAGCGGTTGTCGCGCCAATACTGCTCGACCGGGAAGTCACGGGTGTAGCCATAGCCGCCCAGCACCTGGATGGCCAGAGAGTTCGCCTCCAGGCCCCACTCACTGGGCCAACTCTTGACGATGGGGATCAAGACCTCCAGCACGGATTGGGCTTCCTGGGCCGCCTCGGGTTCCGCCGTGTGCTGCTCGTCCACCAGGCGCGCACACAACAAGGCCAGGGCCAGCCCGCCCTCGACATAACTCTTTTGCGCCAGCAGCATGCGCTTGACATCGGCATGCTCGATGATGGGCCGCTGCGGCAGCGAGCTGTCTTTGCCGCCCGCCCCGACGGGCCGTCCCTGCGGGCGCTGCCGGGCATAAGCCAGGCTGGCCTCGTAGCCGGCATATCCCAACATGGCGGCGCCCAGGCCGACGCCGATGCGCGCCTCGTTCATCATGTGGAACATGCATTTCAGACCCTCGCCCGGCTGGCCGACCAAATAGCCCACCGCGCCGGCCTTGCCGCCAGGCAAGAACTGACCCTCGCCAAAATTAAGCAAGCAATTGCTGGTGCCACGAAAGCCAAGCTTGTGGTTCAACCCGGCGAGCGCGACGTCATTGCGCTCGCCCGTCAAGCCCCCCTCGGCCGTCACCATGCGCTTGGGCACGATGAAGAGCGAAATGCCTTTGGCGCCGGGGATCAGTTTGCCGTCCGGCGTGGGAATCTTGGCCAGCACGAGATGCACGATGTTCTCGCGCAGCTCGTGTTCACCGGCCGAGATCCACATCTTGTTGCCCTTGAGGCGGTAACGTGGGCCTAGCGGGTCCTGGGCATGATCCTCGCCATCGGGCTCCGCCCGCGTCACGATGTCGGACAAGGATGAGCCCGCCTGCGGCTCACTCAAGCACATGGTGCCAAACCAGCGACCGGCAAACTCCGCCTGCGCAAACACCTCTTTCTGCTTCGGCGTGCCGTGCGCCATCAAGAGATTGGCGTTCCCGCCGGTCAGCAAGGCATAGGCACCCACCGACACATTGGCCTTGCTGAAAAAGGCATTGGCCGCCATCTCAATCACGCAGGGCAGTTGCATGCCGCCCCAGCCATAGTCTTGCGAGGCGGCCAGCATGCCGGAGTCCACATAGGCATTCACCGCCGCCAGCGTGCCTTCCGGCAGATGGACTCGTTCGCCGTCGAAAGACGGCTCCTGCGTATCGGTGATGCGGTTGATGGGCGCAAACTTGTCTCGCGCGATGCGCTCGCAGGTGTCCAGCACCGCAGCAAAGGTCTCCAGCGAATGCTCGGCAAAGCGAGGCCGCTCGCTCAAGGCTTGCACCTCGAGCCAGTCATGCAGCAAGAAATCCAAGGTTTGACGCATCGCCTGCTCCTTGATGCCAGTGGCTGACTACAGGACCTCAAAGACGCCGGCTGCGCCCATGCCGCCGCCGATGCACATGGTCACACAGACCCGTTTGGCGCCGCGGCGCTTGCCTTCGAGCAAGGCATGGCCGGTCAAACGCTGGCCCGACACGCCGTAAGGGTGGCCCACCGCAATAGCACCGCCGTTGACATTGAGCTTGTCCATCGGAATGCCCAAGACATCGGCACAGTAGAGCACCTGGACCGCAAAGGCTTCGTTCAATTCCCAGAGGTCGATATCGGCCACCGTCAGCCCCAGACGTTTCAAGACCTTGGGCACCGCGAAGACCGGGCCGATGCCCATTTCATCCGGTTCGCACCCGGCCACCGCGAATCCGAGGAAGCGGCCCAGAGGCTGCAAGCCATGGCGTTCGGCATAGCGCTCGCTGGCCAAAACACAGGCCCCGGCGCCATCGGAAAACTGACTGGCATTGCCGGCCGAGATCAAGCCACCAGGCAGGGCGGAGCGCAGGTTCTTGATGGCATCAAAGGTCGTGCCTTCGCGCAAGCCTTCGTCGGCGCTAACGCTGACTTCCCGCGTCATCAAGCCCATCAGCTTGTCGGCCACCCCCATGGTCACCGTGATCGGCGCCAACTCGGCGCTGAACAAGCCGGCGGCCTGGGCGGCGCAGGCGCGCTGCTGGCTTTGAGCGCCATACTGGTCCATGCGCTCCCGGCCGATCTTGTAGCGCTGGGCCACGTTCTCGGCGGTCTGCAGCATATTCCAATAGATCTCCGGCTTGGCCTTGAGCAGCGCCGGGTCGGTGATCATGTGGCGATTCGCCTCGTTTTGCACGCAGGAGATGCTCTCCACGCCGCCGGCCACATACACATCGCCCTCGCCGG
>NZ_JBMLSK010000085.1:0-59528 GCF_049240545.1 Roseateles sp.
AACGTGTTGTATATCGAAGGCAAACGCCGCTTATCAAAGCCGGTGTCGTCATAACCGGCTCTGTGCAATCAGAGCTAAGTGATTGATTGCACTGCATTTTTTGCTGTTGAACTGTCGTTTCATACCGCATTATTTTTCCCGACAAAAGCGGCGTTTGTTACAAACTCTAGAGAAGTCCGTGGCGCGGGCTGCACGGCCCCATATATTGCCAGCTTTGCTGCTGGCAATGCTCAGGTTTGGGCGTGATCTAACTGGGGATTTCCCCGCATGCTCTGATGATTTCGCGGGGTCAAGCCTGCCTGGGGGGCGGGCTGTTCCTGGCCTAGGATCACGGGCACTTGTTGCTGCCGCCCATCGTCCCTTCACCCAAGCAAGCTGTGTCCATCAGTTGCTTGGCCCGCGCCTGCCAAAGCTCCACCGATGTCCTGCGTTGCTACGAGAAGCTAAAGGGCTGCTGCCGGCCTCGCCGGGGTAGCCGTGGGGATTCTTCGGGCATACAGAGAGCTGCGGAGCAGCGGCAGCGCGAGCAGCGGCTACGCTGCTCAGGCTCAGGCGGAGGCTGGCAGTTGGGTTTCAACGCCCACCACGCCTTCCTGGATGAGATGGTCGATGGCGCCGGGCTCGTAGCCCAAGCTGGCCAGCAGTTCGCGGCTGTGTTGACCCAAGCGCGGCGGGTCGCGGCGCAGACCCAGGCGGGCACCGTCCAGGCTCAGCGGTAGTAGCGGCACCTGGGTGGCCCGGCCATCGGGCAGGGTCATCGGGGCCAGGCCGCCGGTGGCGAGCAGATGCGGGTCTTGCATCAACTGCTCGGGCTTGGTGATGGGCGCAAAGGGCAGGCCGGCGGCTTCAAACACGGCAGCAATTTCCTGGGCCGAACGCTCTTTCAGGCGTTGGCGCAACTCGGGCAACAGCCATTCGCGCGCTTGCACTCGCAGATTGTTGCTGGCCAGGCGGGCGTCGGCTTGCAAGTCACTCAAGGCAAAGGCTTGGCAGAAGACGGCCCATTGGGTGTCGCTGACCACGGCCAGAAAGATCTGCTCATCCCCGGCCACGCTGAAGACGTCGTAGATGCCCCAGGGCGAGATGCGTTCGGGCATGGGTGCTGCGGCCTTGCCGGTGACGGCGAACTGCATCATGTGCTGCGCCACCAGAAAGATATTGTTCTCGAACAGGGCCGATTGCACCTGCTGACCGCGCCCGCTGCTGTGGCGCTGCTGCAGCGCCGCCAGCACGCCGATGGCGCCGAACATGCCGCCCATGATGTCGTTGACGCTGCTGCCGGCGCGCAGCGGGTCGCCGGGCCGGCCGGTCATATAGGCCAGGCCGCCCATCATCTGCACCACTTCGTCCAGCGCGGTGCGGTGCTCATAGGGCCCGGGCAAAAAACCTTTGTGTGAAACGTAAATCAAGCGCTCGTTCAGCCGGCTCAAGGCTTCAAAGCCAAGGCCCAGCTTGTCCATGCTGCCGGCTTTGAAGTTCTCGCTGAAGACATCGGCGCCGGCCACCAGCTTGAGCACGATCTCCAAGCCGCGCGGGTCCTTGACGTTCACGCTCAAGCTGAGTTTGTTGCGGTTGAACAGCGGGTAAAAGCCCGCGCCGGAGCCGAGCAGTTGGCGGGTGTTGTCGCCACTCAGCGGTTCGACCTTGATGACCTCGGCACCCAGGTCGGCCAGCACCATGCCGCAGGTCGGGCCCATCACCATATGGGTGAACTCGATCACCCGCAGGCCGGCTAAGGGTAGGGCGGGTGCTGAGTGCGGGGCGCCTGGCGTCTGCACGGAAGGCAGCGAGCCGCTGGACGGGTCTTGTGGCGAAGGCGTGTTTGTCATGGAGCGGGCTGGGGCAGGAGACCTGCAGACCAAGGAAAAAAGGGCACTGCAAGTATCTCGCAGTGCCCTTGTTCGGGTAGGTCTGTCAGGCCACAAGGCCGGATGGCCTGTGGAGCGGACTCAGCTCCGGCGTGCGCGCTGAACGCCAGCAAACGCCAGCAGGCCCAGGCCCATCAGCAACCAAGACTGCGGCTCGGGTACGGCGGAAACGCTGGCATTGAAGCTGAAGTCGTCGATGGCCAGGCCGTGGTCGGAGGAGCGGTCGTTGGTGTCGACCCAGCGCAGCCAGAGGGTCTGGCCTGTCTGCCATTGCAAGCCGGTTACGCTGGCCCCCAGACCGGTCACCCGGTTGGCGGCCAGGTTGCCGTCGCCGGAGGTGCCGCCCGATGTGACCGGGCTGACGAAGTTGGCGCCGGCCAGGTTTTTCCAGGTTTGCGACTGGAAGCTGCTGCCGGCTGCGCCGAGTGCGTACTGCACCCTCAGGTTGTGCGCCGTGTTGGCGTTCGACGAAACATGCCATTGCTCGCCGGTGTAGCTGAAGGAGAAGCCGTCCAGCGTTGATGCGCCGGCATTGACAAAGGCCACACCAATGGCGCCGAAGTTCTCGCCATCTGAGGCAGCGGCGTTCGCGCTGTAGCGGTGCGAAGAGCCACCTTGCATGCCCAGCGCGCGGTCGGCGGCGTTGGCGCTGCCGTAACTGATGTGGGCACGGTCGGAGCCGCTGCTGGTCGAGACGCGCAGATTGCTGACGGTCTGGTTCAGCGCCGGGCCGGCAAACAGTGACCAACCGGCCAAGCTGCTGTTATTGGTCCAGGCGGGATCGCTGCCATTGCTGCTGGCCAGGCTGTTGAAGTTCTGGCCGTAGCTCAGCGTGCCTTTGTTCAGCTCAATGGAGGCCTGGGCGCTGCCCAGCAGGGTCAGGGCCAAGGTGCCGGCCAGGATGATTTTTTGCTTCATCATGCTTTTCAATGCTCAGGTTGCTGGAATGCTTCGGCCGATCAAGCCACTGCGCGGCGGCGGCGAGCCAGCCAGCCCACCAGGGCCAGGCCGGACAACATCAAGGCATAGCTTTCGGGCTCGGGCACGGCGACGCTGATGCTGAAGGTGTCGCCGACTTGCGCGCCCGTCAGGTCCAAGGTCCAGTCGCTGGCACCGTTTTGCAGCAGCGGGTTGCCGAGATAGAACTCGGTGGTGACACCGGGCTTGGCGAATTGGGCCCACAGCGATTGGCTGTTGCTGCCGCGGGCCAGCACCGGCTGGAAGCCGTCTGTGCTGATGCTGCCGACCGGGGCGGCAAAGCTGGCGCCCTTGAGTTGGACGCTGACGGCCTCGAAACCTTGGCCGCTCAGGTTGCGCACCAGGGCGTTGAAACTCAGCAGCGGCTGGCTCAGGTCATCGGCTTCTACACTGAAGTTCAGGGTGGTGCTGCCGATCTTGGCGAAGTCGAGGTCGAAGAAGAGCTGGCTGGCCGTGGCGAAGCTGGCGTTAACCTGGGCTTGGCCCTCTGCACCGAGGTACTGAGCGGCTTGCGCTTGAGTGGCCAAGGCCAGCAGGGCTGCGGCGAAGATGCTTGTCTTTTTCATGATGGTGATCCGATGAAATAAGGAGTCAGGGCTCAGAGCGAGCCGTTGGCCCAGGGGCCGGTGATGGCGAGGGTGATGCCGGGCGTCTGGATGTTGACGAACAGGAAGCGCCCGGTTGGGTCGAAGCAGGCGCCGCAGAACTCGGAGCCGCGGCGGTCACCGGCCAAGCTGCTGAGCTTGCCGGCGGTGCTCAGCTGAGCGGCCGTCAGATTGACGTTGTTCTTCACGAAAATGAAGGTGTCACCCTCGGGCGTCAGGCCCATCAAGCGGCTGCCGAAGCCGAAGCTGTCGGTGGCGCCGCCGCCGTCTTCGCAGATCACGATGCCACCGCGCGGGCTGACGGTTAGGTTGTCGCCAGCGTCGCCCACCAACTCGGAGGCGCTGGCGTAGATGCACACCAGGGTCTGCGCGGCCAGATCCAGTTCCCAGATGGCGCCACGGCCGACATTGCCGCCGGAGGTGTCCATCACATACATCTTGCCGGCGTGGTACCAGATGCCTTCACCACGGTTCATGCGCAGCCCGCCTTGGTTCCAGCCCTGCACAAAGGGGCCGGCGCAATTGGTGATGCTGACGCCGTCAAGGCCTACGGCCGTGCCGCGATTCTGGTCCGGGTCGGCAATGTCCACCCACTCCAGCTCGTAGCTTTGTTCCAGTTGGGCGGGCGCGATGTTGACGTTGTTCTGGCCCTTGACCTTGGCCATCTGCAGGCGGCCGCCTTGGGCCAAGCTGCCCAGGGCGCCGACGGTGACGTTGGGGATGTAGCGGTAGAAGCCAGACTTGCCGGACAGGTCTTCGGTTTGGTAGGCGATGCCGGTGGCCGGATCGATGGCGACGGCCTCATGGCCGAAGCGGCCCATGCCGACGATGGGCTGGGGGCTGGTCTTGCTGGGGTCGGCCGCGCACTCGAACACATAGCCGTGTTTTTTGCCTTGGGTGCTGACGCTGTCGGAGCTGACTTCTTCGCAGCTCAGCCAAGTGCCCCAGGGGGTGGGGCCGCCGGCGCAGTTGGTGCGGGTGCCGCCCAAGTTGGCGTCGGTGCGAATCCAGTTGCCGTCGCGGAAGATCAGGTTGGTGGTGCCGCCGTTGAAGTAGCTGCTGCCGGACATGCCGGCGTCATACACGGCGGGGGCGCCGAAGAAGCTGGCGTCGGAGCCGGTCGAGACTTCATGGTTGCGGATCAGCACCAGCTCGGTGCTGCGGCCGACGCGGCGGCTTTGCACCACGGCCATGCCGTCGTGGGCGCGCGGCGTAGGCTTGCCATTGCTCATCAGGTCGCCAGACCAGCCGTAGCTCTTGTAGCTGAAGCCGGCGGGCAGCTGCAGCAGGGGCAGGCCGGTGACCAGGTCCTTGACCGGCGCGATCGGGCCGTAAGGGCTGTCGATCAGCAGGGTGTTGCCGGCGGCCTGGGCCTCACGGCTGTGCAGAGCACCCAGCGTGGCGATGAAGGGCAGAGCGGCAGCGGCCGAAGCGCTCTTCAGCAGATGGCGGCGGGAGGGGGCGAAGTTGTTTGCAGACATGGCGATAAGCGAGTTGAAGTTGTGGCGGCTGACTTGCTGGGGGACCAAGCCCATGGCAAGGAAAAATTGGACCGGCTGATCCGGAGGGTGGATGGCGCGGTCGGCGAGCGCATTTTGATGGGCCCATATGGCGCGCGCGCTGTCGGCTTTTTGGCTTTCATGGCGCATCGGGACTACGTTTTCTGCCATCAACTGACATCTATTCATGCAGTGCTCATGTTGGGTTCATCTGGCGTATTCGGCGAACACCCGTGCGATGCCTTGCTGCCGCATGCGATTGCATTCAGAAGGTGCGCACTGTGGCTGAGGCTGACGCGCAGATGCGTGGCGATGGGCCTTGCGTTGGCGGCGCAAGGAGCTTGGGAGCCAAGCGCTGCTTTGTGCGGGGCGCCAAGCTGCACCGCACCTGCCGCCGGCCCGGTCTACTCGGCAGGGGGCTTCCACGGTTGCTTAGCCTCTCTTGCGAGGGACTTTTTCACGCGGCTGCTGGCTTGCGAAACTGCACCCGCCTGCCAGGGCTGCAAACAGCGGGGTCTCTTGAGGTGGATCAAGTTGAAATCCTGCCCAAGGTGCGAACGTGACAGTTTTGCGACTCCCGCATTCACACCATGAGCCCAGCACCGAGCAAATCGCCCGCCGTCAGCAGCAAGAAGTCGGCCGCATCCTCTTCACGCAGCAAAGCCGCTGCCAGTGTGAAGGCCAAGGCAAAGGCGGCGGCCAAGCCGGCAGCCAAGCCGCGCCGCAGCCGCAGTGGCGATACCGCCGGCAGCCGCAGCGCCCCAGGCATCGCCCGCCACGTGGTCAAGGAAGCCATTGCCGCCGCGCAGGCGCGCGAGTTGGCCGCCTTGAAAGACATCGTCGCCAAGGGCGGCGCGGAGGCTTTGGCCTCCTCGGTCAAGGCCATCGTGGCCGGTGCTTCCGATGACGACGCCACGGCCTTGCGACAAGCGCTCTTGCAGGAGTTGCAAGTGGGTCACAAGCCGCAGGGCCTGCATCCGGATGAGGAACTGGCGGCGGACTGGCGACGCGGCGGCTACCCCTACAAGAACCTGATGTCGCGCAGAAGCTATGAGCAGCAAAAGTACCAGTTGCAGGTCGAGCTGCTGAAGCTGCAGGCCTGGGTCAAGGCGACCGGGCAAAAAGTCATCATCTTGTTTGAAGGGCGCGACGCGGCCGGCAAGGGCGGCACCATCAAGCGCTATATGGAACACCTGAATCCACGCGGCGCGCGCGTGGTGGCGCTGGAGAAGCCCAGCGAGGTCGAACGCGGCCAGTGGTACTTCCAGCGTTATGTGCAGCACCTGCCAACCGCGGGCGAGATCGTCTTGTTCGACCGCAGCTGGTACAACCGCGCCGGCGTCGAGCGGGTGATGGGCTTTTGCAGCAGCGACGAGTACAAGGAGTTCATGCGCCAGGCGCCGGAGTTCGAGCGCAATCTGGTGCGCAGCGGCGTGCATCTGGTCAAGCTCTGGTTCTCGGTCAGCCGCGAGGAGCAGCGCCGCCGCTTCAAGGAGCGCGAGGCCCATCCGCTCAAGCAATGGAAGCTCTCACCCATCGACCTGGCCTCGCTGGACAAATGGGACAGCTACACCCAGGCCAAGGAAGCGATGTTCTTCCACACCGACATCGCCGAAGCACCCTGGACCGTGGTCAAGTCCGACTGCAAAAAGCGCGCGCGTCTGAACGCCATGCGCCATGTGCTGCACCAGCTGCCCTACACGAACAAAGACATCAGCAAGCTGGGCTTGCTGGATCCCTTGCTGGTGGGGCGCGCGAATGCGGTGTACGAGCGGGGTGAGTCGCAGGGGGCGGGTTCGGCCTAGAGCTCGCCGGTCTGCAGCCGCCACAGCGCCGCATAGGCGCCGCCGAGCGCCAGCAGCTCGTCATGCGTGCCGCTCTCCACAATGCGGCCACGCTCCAGCAAGTGGATGCAATGGGCTTGGCGCACGGTGGACAGGCGGTGGGCGATGACCAGGGTGGTGCGACCCTGGCTGACCACGTTGAGCGAGCGTTGGATGGCGGCCTCGGTCTCGTTGTCCACCGCGCTGGTGGCTTCGTCCAAGATCAGCAGCGGCGGGTTTTTCAGGATCGCGCGGGCCAGGGCGAGGCGCTGACGCTGGCCACCGCTGAGCTTTTGGCCGCGTTCGCCGACGCGGGTGGCAAAACCCAGCGGCAATCGCTCGATGAACTCCAGGCTCTCGGACAGGCGCGCCGCCTCATGGATTTGCGCGTCGCTGGCCTCGGCCATGCCGTAGGCGATGTTCTCGGCAATCGTGCCGTCGGTCAAAAAGCTGTCTTGCGCCACATAGCCGATGGCGCGGCGCAGGTCTTGCAGGTTCAGCTCGGCGATGGGCTTGCCGTCAAACAGGATGCGGCCCTGCTGCGGCTCGTAAAAACGCAGCAACAGTTTGACTAAGGTGGATTTGCCCGAGCCGGTGCTGCCCACAAAGGCAATGGTCTGGCCGGCGGGGACGTCCAGATTCAGCGTTTGCAAAGTGGGCTGCTCGGCATAGGCAAAGCTGACGTTCTCAAAGCGCAGCGCCGCGCGCGCTTGGCTGACTGGGAAGTGCTCGCCTTCGTAAGCGATGCGAATCGGTGTGTCGAGCAAACCCAGCGCCCGCTGCGCCGCAGCCATCGAGCGCTGGTACATATCGGCCACCTCGGCCAGGCGGGTCATGGGCCAGAGCAGGCGTTGGGTCAGGAAGACCAGCACCGAGTAAGCGCCCACGGCCAGATCGCCGTGAATCGTCAGCCAGCCGCCATAGACCAAGGTGGCGGTGAAGCCGGCCAAGATGCCCATGCGGATCACCGGGGTGATGGCCGAACTCAGGCGGATGGCGCGGGCGTTCGATTGCAGATAGCCACGGCTGGCCTGCTCGATATGGGCGGCCTCCAGGTTCTCGGTGGCAAAGGCCTTGATGGTGGCCAGGCCGAGCAGATTGTTGTTGAGCCGGGCCGAGACATCGCCAGCCGCCTCGCGCACCTCGCCATAGCGTGGCGCCAGGCGCTTTTGGAACCAAAAGGTGCCGAACAGAATCGCCGGCACCGGCAGCAAGGCAATCACCGCCAGGCCCGGCTGCAGCGCAAAGAACACCGCGCTGACCATCAGCGAGGAGCACACCACCTGGATGATTTGATTGGCGCCGCCGTTCACAAAGCGCTCCAACTGGTTGATGTCGTCGTTCAGCACCGACATCAGCGCGCCGGTGCGCTGATTCTCGAAGTAGCTGAGTTCGAGTTTTTGCACATGGCGGTAGGTGTCCAGGCGCAGCTCATGCTGAATGTTCTGCGCCAGGCCGCGCCACTTCAGTTCCAACAAGTACTCAAAGCCGGACTCGCCAATCCAAACCGCCACATTCAGCGCGCCCAAGAACAGCAACTGCTGCCAGGTGTCGGTGATGCCAAAGTTGACCAGGAGGTTCTTGGCCAAAAAGCTCTGCTCCCCGCGCACCACCACGTCGACCGCCGCGCCGATCAATATCTCGGGCAGGATGTCAAAGAACTTGTTGATGATGGAGTAGAGCGTTGCCAGGCGAATATCGCGCCGGTGGCCCTGGGCATAGGCCAGCAGTTTCTTGAATGGGTGCATGGGGCGCAAGGTTAGCAGCCTCGTGTGGCTGCAGGAGACCCTGAGGCGGTGTGGAGCGAGCAGGGTTCGCAGACCGAACAGCGTGTGCCGTTGTTCATGCCGCCGTCATTTCTAGACTCGATGCTTGAGGTCTCTTCTTCCTCCAAGGGATTGCATCATGAGGTCTGCGTTTCGTTTCTCTACCCTTTCGGTGGCCGTCGGCCTGGCTCTGTCTGCTGCGGGCCTGGCCCAGGCGCAGACCAATGTGCTCGGCTCGGGCCAACAAGTCCTGCCGGCCAAGGCCTGGAACACACTGACGGGCAACGCGCCCATCGTCATCGGCCATCGCGGCGCTTCCGGCTATCGGCCCGAGCACACTTTGGCGGCTTATGAGCTGGCGATTGCTCAGGGCGCCAACTACATCGAGCCCGATCTGGTGATGACCAAGGACGGCGAGCTGATTGCACGCCACGAGCCCATGCTGGCGCGCGTGGACCTGAACGCCGATGGCAGCATCAAGATGGTCAACGGCGCGCCGGTGTTGCACCGCACGGACAGCAGCACCAATGTCTGGCAACTGAACCAGTACGCCAGCCGCCTGACGGTCAAGACCGTGGACGGCCAAAAGGTCGGCGGCTGGTTCGCCGAGGACTTCACCGCCGCTGAGATCCGCAGCGACATCCGCGCCCAAGAGCGCCTGCGCGATCTGCGTACCGGCAACAACGCCTACAACGACAAACTGGTGATCCCGACCTTGCAGGAAGTGATCGACCTGGCCAAGGCCAAGTCCCTCGAGACCGGCCGCACCATTGGCATCTACCCAGAAACCAAGCACCCGACCTACTTCAAGAACTTCACCGACGCGAACGGTGTGAAGCGCATGGAAGACAAGCTGGTCGAAGTGCTGCATGCCAACTACGGCAATGACCGCAATGCGCCGGTGTTCATCCAGTCCTTCGAGGTGCACAACCTCGCCTACATCAATGGCAAGACCGACATCAAGATCGCTCAGCTGCTGAACGGCAGCGGCAAGCCTTTTGATGATGCGCGCAGCTATGCCGAGCTGGCCTCGGCCGCCGGCCTGGACTTCATCAAGGGCTACGCCGACGGCGTGGGCGCCAACACCAATCTGATGATCACCCTGGTGGGCGGCAAGCTGGGCAGCCCCACGCAGCTGATCGCCAACGCCCACCAGCGTGGCCTGGCTGTGCATGGCTGGACCTTCCGCGCCGAGAACGCATTCCTGCCCAATGAGTTCGACAGCAGCGCAGACCCGGCCGCCCAAGGCGATATGGCCGGCCAGATCAAGGCTTTTGTGGACCTGGGCATGGACGGGTTTTTCACTGATCACCCCGATTTGGGCGTGGCTGCGGTCGCAGCTTTGTCTGCCGTGCCCGAGCCGCAGACCTATGCGCTGATGCTGGGCGGTTTGGCGGGTGTGCTGGCGCTTGCCCGCCGTCGCAAGAACCAGGTGGCCGCCTGAGCTTCTCCGCTCGGAACCAAGAAGAAGGGGCCTCTCGGCCCCTTTTCTACGGCCGGGCGAAAACAATCAGCCCATGGGGCGCACGCCGATCAAGGCCATATGGCCCACAAAGGCAAACAGCGCCCAGGCGACCACGCCGATGGCCAGCGTGATCGCGGTGTTCAGGGGCCGGGCCTGGATCGCCGCGGGAGGCGTGAGCCGGTCACGTTGACGCGCGGCGCGGAAGCACAGCACCGCCCAGATCAGGAAGCCGCCAAACAAGAGCAAATCGGCGACGGTGTTGTTGCTGAGCAAGTGGGCCAAGGCCCAGACCTTGACGCCCAGCACCATGGGGTGACGCAAGCGAGCCTTGATGGCATTGCGCGGCACATAGGCGGCGCTCAAGAAGATGAATGAAACCAGGGTCAAGAGCGCGGCCAGATGGTTCATGCCCTTGGGCGTGGCCCACAGCACTTGTGGCGTCAGGCGGGCCTGCCCGTAGCCCCAGATGATCAGCCCCAGGCCCAGCAGGGACAAGGCGGTGTAACTCAGCTTCCAGACGGACTCACCGCGCTGTGCAATCTGGGCGCTGCGCCAGCCATCGGCCACGATGCGCACCGAGTGGACGCCCAGGAAGAGGGTCAGTCCGGCAATCAATTCGAGCATCAATCAATCTCCTGTGGGGCGGAGGCAGCCGCTTGGCCATCCCCGGCGCTTTGTCAGGCAGCGGTTGTAACCGATTTTCTGAAAGCTACGGCGCGCAGAGTCCGGCCATTCCTGGGCGCGCCGGTTCGGCTTGATGGCTTGAATACTGATAATATATTTGCATGAGCCTGCGCAAGAGGCGCACGCTGTTGTGGCGAGTTGCACAAGGGGAATGGGTGATGGCGAGAACAATCGGGGTTGGGGGTGTCGGTGCACAGCAGGCGCTGGCCGGGCTGAGCGACATGATGGGCGGCGCACAGCCGATAGGCTTGGACGAGTACCGCGCCCGGCTGAAGGCGGCGCAGCAGCTGATGCAGGCCCAGGGCATCGCCGCCTTGTACGCCCATGCCGGCACGAATATGCGTTACTTCAGCGGCACCGTCTGGTATCCGAGCGAGCGCATGGTGGGCCTGATCATTCCGGCCCAGGGTGAGCCGCACTACATTGCCCCGGCCTTTGAAGAAGGCACGCTGCGCGAATATATGCAACTGCCCGGAGCCTTGCACCTGTGGCACGAACATGAGAGCCCCTATGCCTTGTGCCGCCAAGTGCTGGCCGGTTTGGGTGTGCCCGCCGATGCGCGCATCGCGGTGAGTGAAGACACGCCGCTGTTTGTGGTGGACGGTCTGCAGCGCGAAGGCATCGCGTGGCTGAATGCCAAGCCGGTCACGGCGACCTTGCGCATGCGCAAGTCCAGCGCCGAGATCGCGCTGATGCAGCGCGCCCATGACATGACCATGGCGGTGCACCGTGCCACCGCCAGCATGCTGCATGAGGGCATCAGCACCACCGAGGTCGAGGCCTTTATCGCCAACGCGCACCGCAAGGTCGGTGCCAGCGGTTCCTACTTCTGCATCGTGCTCTTCGGCGTGGCCAGTTCCTTCCCGCATGGGGTCAAGGAGGCGCAGCGTCTGAAGGAGGGCGATGTGGTGCTGATCGACACCGGCTGCCTCGTGCACGGCTATATGTCGGACATCACCCGCACCTATGTGTTTGGTGAGGCGAATGCGCGTCAGCGCGAGATATGGAATTTGGAGAAGGCCGCGCAAGCGGCGGCCTTTGAGGCGGCGCAACTGGGTGTGCCCTGCCGGGAGGTGGACCGTGCGGCGCGCCGCGTCATCGCCGCAGCGGGCCTGGGGCCGCGCTATGAACTGCCGGGCCTGCCGCACCGTACCGGGCATGGCTGCGGCCTGGACATTCATGAATGGCCCTATCTGGTCGACAACGACGAGACGCCGCTGGATGTGGGCATGTGCTTCAGCAATGAGCCCATGATTTGCATGCCGGGTGAATTCGGCATCCGTCACGAAGACCATGTCTATATGACGGCGCAAGGACCGCGTTGGTTCAGCCCACCGGCGCACTCGATCGACGATCCTTTTGGCTTGGTGCGCTAATCGACACGTCGCCCGGGCGTGGCACGGTCTCTGTGCGCACGGTCCCGCCTTAGGGCGCCCATGCCCCAGAGCAGTGCGGGGTAGACCAGTCCCCAAATGACCAAGGCCAGACCCACAGCCTTGGCCGTGCTGACGGCCTGCACCTTGCGGCTCGCGGGCCGATGCGCAACGAGATGACTGGGCTTCACATGATCCTTTCCAACTGAGCTGCGACGAACTTAGCGAGTTCAGCAATAGCCGTGCCACTCAAGATCTAGCGTATGGACCGGCCGCTTGGGGCATCGAATTTTGAAGAGACTGGTTTGGCTTTTGAAAACCATGCTATAGTCCGGCCTCTTCGCTGAACGCGGTTTTGAAAGCGCTCAGGTCAACGAAGAAAAAGCCCAGGTGGCGGAATTGGTAGACGCACTAGTTTCAGGTACTAGCGGGTAACTCCGTGGAGGTTCGAGTCCTCTCCTGGGCACCAAATTGAAAAAGGGTCAGCACGCAAGTGCTGACCCTTTTGTCATTCTGAAAGGCTTCCGGCTGCGGCGCGGCTCAGATCGTGCCGGCATTCAGGCTGAGTTCCAAGTCGGCCGGGCTCATCGGTCTTGCAAACAAATAGCCCTGACCCAGGTCGCAGCCAGCGGACAAAAGCAACTGACGCTGTGCCTCGGTTTCAATGCCCTCGGCAATCACCTGCATGCCCAATTCGTGCGCCATGGTGATGATGGCCTTGCACAGGGCCAAATCTTTGCTGCCGGGGTGCAACTGGCGTACAAAGCGTTGATCAATCTTGATGAAATCGATCTCGTATTTGTGCAGATAGGCCAGTGATGAGAAGCCGGTGCCAAAGTCATCCAAGGACACCCGAAAGCCCGCCTGGTGCATTTGCGCCAAGCGCTGTCTGACGCCCTCATCGGCCTCCAGCAACAAGCCTTCGGTGATCTCAATCGCCAGGGCCTCACCGTCGAGATCCAGCGTTCGCATGGTCTCTGGCCAACTGAGTTGGGCGCTGCTTCGCGCCGAATCGCGAAACTGGATGGGCGACTTGTTGATGCTGATCTGGAATTTGGGGTCCAAGTGCTGTCGCCAATGCTTGACCTGGGCGGCGGCTTGTTGAAACACCCATTCACCGATTTCAAGGATCAGGCCCGTCGCCTCGGCCAGCGGAATGAATGCGGCGGGGCTGATCATGCCCAAGGTCGGATGTGCCCAGCGCAACAAGGCTTCAGCTTTGTGCACCTGACTGGTGGCCAGATCCACGATGGCTTGATACTCGAGAAACAGCTGATGCTGCTTCAGCGCTTCGCGCAGATCGGTGCTCAGGCGCATGCGTTTCAAGGCTGCCTCTTGCAGCTCAGGCGTGAAGCGCCCCAGGCGATTGCGCCCCGCAGCCTTGGCAACATACAAGGCTTGATCCGCATGCTTGAACAAGCTCTCGATCTGCAGTCCATCCTGCGGATAGATGCTCAGGCCAATGCTGGCGGAGACAAAGACCCGTTCACTGGCGAGCTGAAAGGCAGCCGACAGCGCAAGGATGATTTGATGGGCCACCTGCTCGGCCTGCGCGGCATCTTGCAGGGGCTGCAGCACCACGGTGAATTCATCGCCCCCCATGCGCGCGACGGTGTCGCTGGGGCGCAAGCAGTGGGCAATGCGCGCTGCCGCTTCAATCAGCAAGGCGTCGCCCACATCGTGGCCGAGGGTGTCGTTGACTTCCTTGAAGTGATCGAGATCGATGAACAGCAAGGCCAGCTGACCGCCTGCGTTCTCCGCCGTTTGCAGGCTCAGGGCGAGTCGGTCGCGCAAATTGCGGCGGTTCGGTAAGCCGGTCAAGGAGTCGAAATGGGCCTGTTCCCAAATCAAGGCCTCGGCTTGCTTGCGCAGAGTGATGTCGGTATGGGTGCCGACCATGCGCAGCGGCCGCCCTTGGGCATCTCGGCTGATCACCATGCCCCGGGTATGAACCCATTTCCAGCTGCCATCTTTGCAGCGGACGCGGTGTTCGTTGCTGTAGATGGGCGCGCGGCCGGAGAAATGGGCCTCTCGGTCGGCCCGCATCTGCGCCAGATCATCGGGGTGGGTTCGTGCATCCAGCTCGGCGGGGTCAGGTTCTATTTCGCCGGGCGCATAGCCGTAGATTTGCAGGATGCGCGGCGAGTAAAGCTCAACCCCGGTTTGAACATGCCAATCCCAGACCCCGTCGCCATTGCTTTCCAGCGCCAGTTTCCAGAGGTCGTCGCTTTCCTTCAAGCGGGTCTCAGCCAGCTTGCGCACATCGATGTCAACCAGCGTCAGCAGCAGCCAGCGTTCGGACGAATCGGCATGGCCCGCGGGCAGTGCGCGGAGTTGAGCCAAGTGCCAGCGGAAACTGCCATCGGCTCTGCGAAAACGGAGATCAAGCGCCTCCACCGACTCACCCTGCCGAGCCACGCAGTTGGCGCAAGCACGTTCAAACTCAGCAAGATCTTCTGGATGGACCAGCGCTCGCCAATTTGCGCCTGCCGGGGGTCTTCTACGCCAGCCGGCATAACGCAGCAGCGCATCGGTGGCGGCAAGTGAGCGCAGTTGCTCGTCCAGGAGGCAAAGGAGCAGGGGGAGCTGAGTCAGAGCCTTGGCCGGCGGCCAGCCCATCTGCGCCAAAGCCGTGTCAACGACCACGGGATCGGCCTGCGCTGAAACAGGTGAATGCTTGGCTGAATCTCTCATGATCCCCGGCCGTACAGAAGATCGGCAGCGACTAGCTTACTAGATTGCCGCTCAAAACAGGAGTTCGGCCGGAACTTCTGCACTGCTTGGGCACCGCGCTTACGCTTTTTAGCAAGTCCTCATCGGCATTTGCGAGGATTCGGTACAAAATAGCGGCGCCCGAGATGGTCGGGCTAAACCTCAGACGAGACCCTGGAATGAATAAAACCGAACTGATCGCACATCTGGCCGCCAAACACGAGCTGACCAAGGCCGAAGCCGGCCGCATTCTCGAAACACTGCTTGACGCTGTGGTCACCACCGTCAAGAAGGACGGCGTCGTGTCGATTCCCGGCTTTGGTTCTTTCAAGCAGCACGCCCGTGCCGCTCGTACCGGCGTGAACCCCAGCACCGGCGACAAGATCAAGATCGCCGCAGCCAAGCTGCCTAAGTTCACTCCTGGCGCTGGCTTCAAGGCTGCTGTGGACCCGAAAGCCGCTGCTCGCAAGGCCGCCAAGGCTGCGCCTGCCGCCAAGCCCGCTGCCAAGCCGGCCGCCAAAAAGGCTAAGAAGTAATCAGTCCACAGAGGGGCCGATTTCGGTCCCCCTTGCTGGGCCCAAAAACGGCCGGTCATCGCGAGGTGCCGGCCGTTTTCTTTGATGCATGGCCGTTCAAGTTCACAAGGGATGGGTGACCCATTTGAAGTCAGGGTCTTCCTCAAAAGGCTTGATCGTGAAGCCCAGGCTTTTCATCAGCTTGAGCATGCCGGGATTCTTGACCAGCACGATGCCGTTGATTTCGCTCAGACCTTTTTCCCGCGCGACTTCCATGATGCTGTCCATCAGCCGTGAGCCCAGGCCTTTGCCGCTGAAATCGTCGGCCACCACCAGCGAGAACTCGCAGCTGCTTTGATCCGGATTGGTGATGTAGCGCGACACGCCGATGATGCGTTCGCTTTCCAGCATCTCGCCGTCTTCGCCTGCCACGCGTTCCTTGTAGACAGCCACCAGGGCCATCTCGCGGTCATAGTCGATCAGGCTGAATCTCGCCAGCATGGCCGGGGGCAGTTCCGACATGCTGGAAATAAAGCGGAAGTAGCGACTCTCAGGCGAAAGCCGTTGCACCAGGTCTTGCAGCATCTGGGCGTCATCCGGGCGAATCGGGCGTACCAAGTATTCGCCACCGCCGCGCATCGGGAACACCTGCTCGTGGCGTGCTGGGTAGGGCAAGATGGCCAAGTGCCCATAACGTTGAGAGCCAGGGCCTATGGCCAGGGGCGCCGTATCAATCACGATACGTGCATCCACCGCTACGGCGCCGGTTTCATCCACGATGATGGGATTGATGTCCATTTCGCGCAGTTGCGGCAACTCACAGACCATCTCAGAAACTCGCAGCAACACTTGTTCCAGCGCATCCATATCGACCGCACTGGCACCCCGCCATTCACCCAAGGTATCGGCCACGCGGGATCGTTCGATCAATCGGCGTGCGAGATACAGGTTGAGGGGCGGCAACTCCATGGCGCGGTCGGCAATCAACTCGATCATGGTGCCGCCGGCGCCAAACACCACCACCGGGCCGAAGGGGTCGTCCGTGACCAGGCCGACCGAAACCTCACGCCCGCGCTTGGCGCCGGCCATCTTCTGTACCGTCACGCCATTGATGCGGGCCTGGGGTTGCAGGCGGCTGACTCGCTCCATCATCTCGGTGTAGGCGTCTTTGACGGCTGCGCCATGCGTGAGGCCCAGCACCACGCCCTGGACATCGGACTTGTGGGGGATGTCGGGCGAGTCGATCTTCAATGCCACCGGGTAGCCCAGTTGGGTGGCCATCATCATGGCTTCACTGGCGCTGCGGGCCAGGATGGTGTGGGTGACCGGAATTTGAAAGGCCGACAGCAGCGTCTTGGATTCCATCTCGGTCAAGACCTTGCGGCGCTCGGCCAGAACTCCTTCGATCACCAGCCTGGCCGCTTCGATATCAGGTTTGGCCAGGGCCGAGAGCGGCGGTGGCGTTTGCTGCAGCAGGCGCTGGTTCTGATAGAAGGCCGCAATATTCCCGAAAGCACCCACGGCCGCTTCCGGCGTGCGAAAGCTCGGGATCGCGGCTTCATTCAGCAGCAAACGCGCCTCGGCCACCGAGGCATCCCCCATCCAACAGGCCAGCAAAGGCTTGCTCAGCGTGCGCTTCATCTCCGCCAGTGAGCGGGCCACGGCCTTGGTGTCCGCGCCCAGCTTGGGGGAGTAGATGGCCAGCACGCCGTCAATCTGGGCTTCGCGCCCGGCCGCCTCGATGGCCGCTTGGTAATGCCGCCCATCGGCATCCTCGGACAGATCGATCAGATCCGTCAGCGTCCCCAACTCGGGCAGTTGCGGCTTCAGCCTGGCGGCCGCTTCCCCAGGCAAGGTGCCCAGTTGCAGCGAGAGTTCATGGATCCAGTCGGCTGCCAGCACGCCGGGGCCACCGCCATTGGTGACGATGGCCAGCCGCTTGCCGACCGGGCGGTAGCGCGAGGCCAAGCATTTGGCCGCTGAGAATAACTCCACAAACGAATGCACCCGAACCGCGCCCGCACGCCGCAGGGCGGAGTCGAACACCTCATCGCTGCCCACAATGGCGCCGCTGTGCGTTTGGGCTGCTGAATTGCCCGCCGGCCTGCGGCCGGATTTGAGAACCACCACGGGCTTGGCATTGGCGGCCGAGCGCAGCGCACTCATGAAGCGGCGGGCGTTGGCGATGCCCTCCATATAGACGATGATGCTTTGGGTTTGCGCATCGTGGGCCAGGAAGTCCAGCACCTGCGCCAAGTCCACACCGGTGTTCGGGCCCAGCGATACCACCGAAGAAAACCCGACCGCATTGCTGCGCGCCCAGTCCAGCATGGATGCGGTCAGGGCGCCCGATTGCGACACCAGGGCCAGTGGGCCGACCCGGGCCAAATCACCGGCGATGCTGGCATTCAGTTGCAGGGCCGGCCGCTGCAGGCCCAGGCTGTTGGGGCCGAGCAGCAGCATCCCTTCGCGTTTGGCGATGCGCTTCAGAGCTGCGGCTTGCTCGGCCGATACGCCGCTGCTGATCAGCAGTGCCGCTCGGCATGTCATGCGGCCGGCAATCTCCAGGGCGGCGGCCATGTCCTGCGGCGGCAGGGCAATGATGGCCAGGTCGGCGCGAGACTGCGCCAGATCGGCCAGCGTTCCGGTGGTGTGGATGTCCAGGTAAACCAGGCTGCCGCTGAAGCGTTGGCTGCCCAAGGCCTGGTGCAAGGCGCGCGCAAGGTGGGCCTGTCCTTCCGGGCTGTCTGCTGCGCCGGCAAACACCACGATGGATTCGGGTGTGAAAAGAGGGGTCAGGTAATGCTGGTCCATGGCGTCCTTTTCGCTGGCTGGATTGCAGGCAGTCTAGGGTGGGCGCCCCGCAGTGCGCTTGACGCAGGGCAAGGGCGAGCCGCTCGCCCTGCTCTGTTTACAGCACGCTGGAGAAATGCTCGACCCGGGGTGGCTGCGCGAAGAAAGGGCCGACGATGGCGCGCCAAGCGGGAAACAGTGGCCCGCCACGGAACACCTCGGTGTGATCCTCCAGCGTGGCCCATTCAATGTGCAGCAGGTAGCGCTCGGGCGACTCAATGCCGCGCTGCACCTTGGCGCTCACAAAGCCCTGGGCGCGTGAGATGACGCTGCTGATGCCATGCGCGATGGCGGCCTCAAATGCGGCTTGTTGGCCGGGGGCGATGTGGATTTCCGCGACTTCGAGAATCATGCGAATCTGCCTTGGGTGAGTGGGAGGGGCGAGTGTGCCTTGATCCTAACGCAGACGCCATGCGGCCTATCGGGCGAAGCAATTGGCCGACTCGATGGGTCGGCTCGATTTCAAGGGCTATGCTGCTGCGCCCCGAGCAATCGGCTGCGTACCAAGGGGTGCCACAGGCGTGCATCGTTCAGTGCTGCGGTCGCGGGCAGTTCCGGATTCTTCAGTACCAGCCAACGGCGCTCGCTCAGCCGGGCGCGGGCCAGCTGCGGCCCCAGCCATTGCTCGAACAAGGCTTCAAAGCTGCCATCCGCCAAGACCATGTCCCAGCCGCGACGCAAACGCTCGGCCAGCGCCGGCTGATGTGGGCTGACGAAGAAGTAGTAGGCAGAAGGGTAGGCGATGGCCCATTGCTCCAGCACGCTCAGGCCGGCTTGGGCGTCGACGATCGGGAAGACCTCGATGGCGCCGAGGGCGAACAGATCGATGCGTTCGCGTTTGAGCATCTCCGGGAAGTTGTTCAGGCGCGGCAGGCGCTCGACCTTCCAGCCGTTGTCGCTCAAGACCTTGGTGTCCGGCCAGTCGGCCACTTGCCCGATGCGCAAGGCCAGCGCTTGCGAGAGCTGGCTGACAGACTCGAACTGCTCGCGCCGCTGGCTCCGCGCAATCGGCAGGCGCACGCCCAGCAGGCCGCGGTACAGACAGACGCGAACCGGCAAGCCCTGGGCCTCGCGTTCCTTGGATGTCATGGAACTGAGCAGGTCCAGATCCCCCGCCGCTAACTGCAAGAACGCGCGGTTTTGCGAGACCACCTCGGTGGCTTGCAACTGATAGGGGCCGTGCGTGGCCACGGTTTTGTCCAATAGCAAGCGCAACACCGCCTGCTCGAAAGTCAGCACCTTGGCATGCTGCTCTTGCGCCAAGGCATGGCGCACGATCAAGGGGGCGGGGCTGGTGGCTTGGGCGCTGGCCGGGTGCCACAAGGCCATGAGCAGCGTGCCGGCGAATGCCAGCGTCAGTGCGGCTGTATTGCGAGTCTTCATAGGGTCAGAGTGCCGCCACCTGCACGGCGGTGACCTTGAAGCCCGGGATCTTGCCGGCCGGGTCCAGCGCGCTGCCGGTCAGCACATTGGCCGCAGCCTCCCAGTAGCAAAAGGGCAGAAAGACCTGACCGGGCCGCACCTCGGGGCTGATCTGCAGTTGTGCCTGCAACTCGCCATGGCGGGAACGGATGCGAATGTCTTGGCCCTCGTGCAGGCGCAGCGCTGCAGCGTCTTCGCCATGGATGTGCAGCAGCGGCGTGGGTGACAAGGCATCCAACATCTCGGCCCGCCGCGTCATCGCGCCGGTGTGCCAATGCTCCAGCACTCGGCCGGTGGACAGCACCAGCGGGTAGTCCAAGTCCGGCTGCTCGGGGCCGGGCATGAAGCTGGCAGGCACCAGCTGGGCGCGGCCATCCGTAGTCATGAAGCTCTGCTCGAAAATGATGGACTGGCCAGGCGCGTCGGCCAGCGGCGCGGGCGTGACCACCGCTTCCTCCCGCAAAAGCCGTGACCAAGACACGCCGGCCAGAGGCGCCATCACCGAACGCATTTCTTCAAACACGCGCGCCACCGGCGCTTCGGCCGCTTGGTGCCCTGGCCCATCCTCATCGCGCCAGTAGTTCCAGCCCAGGCCGATGCGACGCGCCAGTTGTTCGATGATCCAGAGGTCTTGTCGCGCCTGCCCCGGCGGCTGCAGCGCCGGGCGACCGAGCTGAATCAGGCGGTCGGTATTGGTATAGCTGCCCCATTTCTCCAGCTGCGCCGAGGCCGGCAGGATCACATCGGCCAGCAGCGCCGTTTCGGTGGCAAAAATGTCTTGCACCACCAGATGCTCCAGTCGCGCAAGACCGGTTCGGGCGTGGTCCAGATCGGGGTCGGACATGGCGGGGTTTTCGCCCTCGATGAACATGCCCTTGATGCGACCCTCATAAGCAGCGTGGATGACCTCCACGACGGTTAAACCGGGCTGTGGGTCCAGCGGCGTGGCCCAGAGCGCCTCGAAATGCTGGCGCAGGTCTTCGCGTACCACCCGTTGGTAATTGGGCAGCATCATCGGGATCAGGCCGGCGTCCGATGCGCCTTGCACATTGTTCTGGCCGCGCAGCGGATGCAAGCCGGTGCCAGGCCGGCCGATCTGGCCGGTGATCATGGCCAGCGCGATCAGGCAGCGGGCGTTGTCGGTGCCGTGCACATGTTGGCTCACGCCCATGCCCCAGAAAATCATGGCGCTGGGGGCGCGCGCATAACGCCGCGCCACATCGCGCAGCACCTCGGGGGCGATGCCGCAGATCTCGCTCATGCGCTCCGGCGTGCATTCGGCCACCGCAGCTTTCAAGGCCTCATAACCCTTCACCCGTGCGGCGATGAAGTCCGGGTCGGTCAGGCCCTCGGCAATGATCACATGCAGCAAGGCGTTCAGCAGTGCCACATCGGTGTCGGGGCGGAAGGCCAGGTGGTGGGTGGCGAAGCGCGCCATCGGCGCCCGGCGCGGGTCGGCCACGATCAAGGTGGCGCCCTTGTCTTTGACCGCGTTCTTGATGAAGCTGGCCGCCACCGGATGGTTGGAACTGGGGTTGGCGCCGATTAGCAAGATCAGCGAGGCATGTTCGACATCCGACACCGGGTTGCTGACCGAGCCGCTGCCCAGGCCTTCCAGCAAGGCCGCCACCGAACTGGCGTGGCACAGGCGGGTGCAGTGGTCCACGTTATTGCTGCCAAAGCCCTGGCGCACCAGCTTTTGGAACAAATAGGCCTCTTCATTGCTGCCCTTGGCGGAGCCAAAACCCGCCAGCGGGCTTTGGCTACCGCGCGCATGGCTGTCGCGCAAGCGGGCCAGGCCGGCGGCGGCATAGTCCAGCGCTTCTTCCCAAGAAGCCTCGCGGAACAGCGCGCTCAAAGGCAGTTTGCCTCGCCGCACCCGGCCGATGTCGGCCGGGTCTTTGGCGACGCCGCTGCGGCGAATCAGCGGCGTGCGCAGGCGCTCATCGCTCATCACATAGTCGTAGCCGTAGCGCCCCTTGACGCACAGGCGGCCGTGGTTGGCCGGCCCATCGCGGCCGATGGCTTCGATGATTTTGTTGTCCTTGACTCGGTAGCTGAGTTGGCAGCCCACGCCGCAAAACGGGCAGACCGAATCGACCTCGGCATCGGCTGTTTGCTGCGCCGCGCCGTTGGCGGGCGTCAGCGCGCCGGTCGGGCAGGCCTGCACACATTCGCCGCAGGCCACGCAAGAGCTGGAGCCCAGCGCCTCGTCGGCATCGAAGCTGATGCGGGTGTCATGGCCCCAGCCGGCAATGCCCAGCACATCGTTGACTTGCTCGTCGCGGCAAGCGCGCACGCAGCGCATGCATTGGATGCAGGCGTCCAGCTGCACGCTGATGGCCGGGTGGCTGCGGTCAGCGGGCGGGGCGGAGTGCCGGGCAAAGCGCGGCGCTCGCAGGCCCAGGGTCTCGCACCATTGCGTCAGCTCGGAGGCGCGGGTGTGCGCTTGCTCGGGCGCCTTGGCGGCCAGCAGCTCCAGCACCATGGACTGGGCTTTCTGGACCCGCTCGGTCTTCAGGTGGATGTGTTGATTCGGGCGCGGCGTGCGGCAGCAAGAGGCGGCCAGCACCCGTTCGCCTTCGATCTGCACCACGCAGGCGCGGCAGTTGCCGGTCGGGCTGAGCCCTTCTTGGTGACACAGATGCGGAATCTTGACGCCGTGGCGCTTGGCCGCGCTCCAGATCGACTCGCCGGGCTCGGCCAGCATCGCTTCGCCGTCCAGCAAGAAGCGCACCGCTTGCTCGGGCTGGTGTTGGCTTTCTTTTTTGTGCAGGTGGCTCATGCTTGTTGGCCCTCCGCAGTCTTCAATTCCTGCGTGAATTCTTGCGGGAAGTGGCGAATCGCGCAGCGCAGCGGATTCGGTGCGGCCTGGCCCAGGCCGCAGATGGAAGCATCACTCATGACGGCGGATAAATCATCCAACAAGGGCAGGTCCCAGACCGGCTGACGCATCAGCTCCACCGCGCGTTGTGTGCCTTCGCGGCAAGGCACGCATTGGCCGCAGCTCTCATGTTCAAAAAACGCCATGGCATTCAGCGCCAACTCACGGGCGCTGTCTTGCTGCGAAAACACAATCACCGCCGCCGAGCCGATGAAGCAACCATGCGGGTGCAAGGTGTCAAAGTCCAGTGGCACATTCGCCAGCGAGGCCGGCAGCATGCCGCCGGAGGCGCCACCGGGGAAGTAACCGTACAGCTGATGGCCCTCGGCCATGCCGCCGCCATATTCATCCACCAACTCTTGCAAGGTGATGCCGGCGGGCGCCAGATGCACGCCAGGCTTTTTGACCCGACCTGAGAGTGAGAAGCTGCGCAAGCCCTTGCGGCCATGGCGTCCTTGGGTCGCGAACCAGTCGGCGCCGCGCTCCAGAATGTCGCGCACCCAGTGCAGCGATTCAATATTGTGTTGCAGCGTCGGCCGGCCAAACAGGCCGCGCTCGGCCACATAGGGCGGGCGTTGGCGCGGCCAGCCGCGTTTGCCCTCAATGGACTCGATCATGGCCGACTCTTCACCGCAGATATAGGCGCCGGCGCCGCGCCGCAACTCGATCGGCGGCAGGTCGGCTCTGGCGGCTTGCAAGGCGGCAATCTCGCGGCTCAACACCCGATGCAGGGCGTGGTACTCGTCGCGCAGATAGATATAGATCGCCTCCACGCCCACACAATGGGCGGCGATCAACATGCCCTCCAAAAAACGCTGCGGCTCGCGCTCCAGGTAGTAGCGGTCTTTGAAAGTGCCGGGCTCGCCTTCGTCGATATTGACGGCCATCAGCCGAGGTGCAGGCTGCTCGCGCACGATGCTCCATTTGCGGCCCAGCGGGAAACCGGCGCCACCCAGGCCGCGCAGGCCGGAGTCGCTCAGGGTTTGTAGCGTCGCCTCGATGCTGCGCGTGCCGATCAGCAATTCATCCAGCACGCGGTAGCCGCCCTGGGCCAGATAGTCGGCCAGGCTTTGGTGATCGGGCAGCGGGTCTTCTGTGTGGCCAAGCTTTAGAGCTTCTAGAACTTGATCGACCGTGGCCTGCCCCAGCGGCTTTTGCCCCATCACCACCACCGGCGCTTGCTCGCAGCGCCCCACGCAAGGCACCTCAATCACCCGCACGCCGCTTTGTTCGGCCAGCAAGCCGCGCAGCGATTGGCTCAGGCCCGCGCTGCCCGCCATGCTGCAGCTCAGCGAGTTGCAAACGCGCAGACTCAGCGGAGCCGGAGCGGCTTCGCCTTCATAAACAATGTCGAAGTGGTGATAGAAGCTGGCGACCTCATGCACCTCTGCTTGCGAGAGCTTCATTTCCTCGGCCAAGGCGGCCAGCATATCCACGCTCAGATGGCCGTGGCGGTCTTGGATCCGATGCAGATGTTCAATCAGCAGGTCGCGGCGGCGCGGCGCCGTGCCCAAGAGTTGGCGCACGGTTTCAAGCGCGGAGCGGCTGGCCTGGCGGCCGCGCAGACCGCCGCCTTTGGCGGGGCGGCGACTGCCTTCGACATGGATAGGAATGACGGAACTCATGCGCGGATTGTGCCGCTTGATCTCGCGGGCGGCGCAAGGCTAAACCCCGTGCGCCGCGCTGCGATACTTGCTGAATTACAAGGAGTTTCAGGTGGAGACACTGACGATTGCGGTGGATGCACGCGGCGTGGCGCGCATCACCATGACCCGGCCGGAGGTATTCAATGCCTTCAATGAATTGATGATCTCGGAGCTGAGCCAGGCGGTGCAGCATGCCCAGGCCGACCCTGCCGTGCGGGTGCTGGTCTTGGCCGGTGCCGGCAAGGCCTTCAGCGCCGGGGCGGACATTGAATGGATGCGCCGCGCGGCGGCCGCCTCGCAAGAAGCCAATCTGGCCGATGCGCGCCGTTTTGCCGAGATGTTGCAGCGCCTGGCGGCCTGCCCCAAACCTACGGTGGCTCGCATCCAGGGCTTGGCCCTGGGTGGCGGCGTGGGCCTGGCTTGCGCCTGCGATATCGCCTTGGCCAGCCGCGAGGCCAAGTTCGCCGTCAGCGAGGCGCGTTTTGGCATCTTGCCGGCGGTGATTGGCCCTTATCTGGTCAATGCCGTGGGCCTGCGCCAAGCGCGGCGCTTAGCTTTGACCGCCAGCCGCATCGGCGCCGATGAGGCTTTGCAGCTCGGCTTGTTGCAGCAGGTGGTGGACACCCCCGACGATTTGGACTTGGCCCTGGATGCCTGGGTGAGCGAGCTGCTGGCCTGCGGCCCCGGCGCGCAGGCCGAGATCAAGGCCTTGATGGGGCAGTTGGAGGTCGGGCCGGTGACGCCCGAGGTGCGCGAGCTGACCGCGCAGACGATCGCGCGGGTGCGCAGCGGCGACGAGGCCCGCGAAGGCTTTGCGGCCTTTGTGGGCAAGCGGCCTGCGGCTTGGATCCATGGCAAGAATTGAGTAGCCAGCATGAGTGATAAAGATTTGACGATGTGGACGGTGGCGGCTGAAGCGCCGGCTTTGATTGGCGTGGTCGGCGCCGGCATCATGGGGGCGGGCATTGCCCAAGTGGCAGCGCAGGCCGGGCATGCGGTGCGCCTGCTGGACGTGCGCGAGGGCGCAGCAGCTGCGGCCATTGAACAAATGGGGCGGGCGCTGGACGGTTTGGTCGCCAAGGGCCGCATGGCGGCGGAGGAGCGCGTTGCAGTTCTGGCGCGCATCAGCCCCGCTGCGGATGTGAATGAATTGGCCGAGGCGGCCTTGGTGGTCGAGGTGATCGTCGAGAAGCTGGAGCCCAAACAGGCGCTGCTGCGGCAGCTGGATGCCTTGCTGCCGCCGGGCGCCATCATTGCCAGCAACACCTCGTCGATCAGCGTGACCGCGCTGGCCAATGGCATGCAAAACCCGGCGCGGCTGGTGGGCATGCATTTCTTCAACCCGGTGCCGTTGATGAAGCTGGTCGAGGTGGTGTCGGGTGCCGAGACCGACCCCGATGTGGCTGCGGTGATTGATCGCTTGGCGCGCCGCTGGGGCAAGACGCCGGTGCATGCCAAGTCCACGCCAGGCTTTATCGTCAACCGGATTGCGCGGCCTTATTACGCGGAGTCTTTGGCGCTGCTGCAAGAGCAGGCCGGCACGCCCGCGCAGCTGGACCGGGCGCTGCGCAGCGCCGGTTTTCGCATGGGCCCTTGCGAGCTGATGGACTTGATTGGGCATGACACCAACTTCCTGGTGACCCAGTCGGTCTTCGAAGCTAACTTTGGCGATAAGCGTTATATGCCCTCGCTGGTGCAAAAAGCTTTGGTGGACGGCGGGCGCTTGGGTCGCAAAGTGGGGCGCGGTTTTTATGCCGGCACGCCCCAGGCCAGTGGCCCGGTCGCGGCGCCGCAGCAGGCTTTGCCGACTCTGGGCCTGCATGGCCAGGGTGGGCTGGTCGAACAGTTGGCGAGTTGGCTGACCTACAAGGGCTTGGCTTTTGAGCGAGAGTCCGCTTCCTCATGGGCCGGCTTGCAGATCGGCGCGATGCAAGTGCATCTGAGCCGGGGCCGCAGTGCGGCGCAATTGGCTTTTGAGTTGAAGCAGGATGAATTGGCGGTGATGGACTGGCCGGTCGCGCCGGACCGCATGGACGCTTTGGCCCTGGTATTTGCTCCGCGCAGCAGCGCGGCGGCTCAAGCTGGCGTGGCCGATGTCTGGCGCGCCTTGGGCTGGGAGCCGCTGCTGCTGCGCGACGCACCGGGTCTGGTGGTGGCGCGCACGGTGGCCATGCTGGTCAATGAAGGGGCGGACGCCGTTTGGCAAGGCGTATGCGAGGCGCAAGGCGCGGACCTGGCGATGAAGCTGGGCGTCAATTACCCGGCGGGGCCGTTTGAATGGCTGGCGCTGCTGGGCGCTGAGCCGGTGGTGGAACTGCTGGACGGTTTGTTCGAGGCCTATCGCAGCGAACGTTACCGGGTCAGCCCTTTGTTGCAGCAGCGGCGCTTCGGCGCATAAGTGTCCAGCCTGTGATGGTGAAAGAGGGGCCATCCCAGCGAGTGTGAGTGAAATGGGGTGTTGGCAATGCGCGCCACGATGCCCGGCTTTGTGCCGCCTAGCGGCGCGGCTTTGCAGTCTGTCGCAAGGCGGTGGTTTGTGAATGAGCAGCGGCCAAGAATGCGGGCTTGATTCAACACCACTCCTCTCTGCCACTGCGCGAGCAGGGCCTCGCGCCATGGACTTCAAAAGCACGTTTTCCTTCTCCGCCTCGCCCGCATCGACCCCGGCGCTCTCGGTCCTGCCCGTCGGGCGACGCTTCAGGGGCGGCGCTCTCGGCCAATGGCTGGCCGTCTTGCTCTTCGTTGGCTTGCCCTTTATTGGCGCCAATATCTTGACCAAGCTCTTCATGGCCGACCCCGGCCTGCGGGACGCGCGCAATCTGATCAAGGTGCTGGTCTTGATGGGCGCCTACTTCGCCTATGTGCGCTGGTGGGAGCGGCGGCCGGTCGATGAGTTCTCCCTGCAGGCGGCAAGCCGAGAGTTTGCTGGCGGTTTGCTCTTGGGCGGCGCGCTGATCGCCGCGGTGGTCGCCATGCTGGCGCTGGTCGGGGCTTACACCGTGCAGTCGGTGGGCAGTGCCAGTGACTTTGCCCGGGTCTTCACCGAGATGATGCCCAAGGTGGCGGTCGGCGCTGTGATTGAAGAGTTGCTGTTTCGCTTGATCGCCCTGAGGCTGTTGGAGCGCTCGGTCGGCACCGCCTGGGCGCTGCTGATTTCCAGTGTTCTGTTCGGTCTGGCCCATTTGGGTAATGCCGGCGCCTCGCCGCTGATCGGCCTGATGTTGGGCATCGAGCTGGGCCTGTTGCTGGGCGCGGCCTATGTGCTGACCCGGCGTCTGTGGCTGTGCGTGGGCGTGCATCTGGCCTGGAACTTTGTGCAGGGCGCGGTGTTTGGGATCTCGGTGTCCGGCCATACCGACGAAGGCTGGCTGCGCGCCAGCCTGACGGGCCCGGACTGGCTGAGCGGCGGCACTTTTGGCGTGGAGGGTTCTGCGGTGTCGTTGCTGCTTTGTTTGCTCGCCGCCGGGGTGCTCTGGGTGCAGGCCAGCCGCAGAGGCCAGTTCAAGGCGCGATAAGGCCTGAGTAGGGGGTTGATGCTGGCCTCGACTGCAGCAGGTGCGCGTCAGCTGAGGCCGCGTACACGCCGCTTAGAGCAGCATGCGCAGATGTGCCTGCGCTTGCATCAGGGGCGGTAGGCAGTTTTCGACCATTTGGTCCATGCTCATTCTTGAGGCATGCACGCTGATGCACATGGCCGCCACCACCTCGCCGCGGTAGTTCTTCAGGGGGGCGGCTACCGTGCGCAGACCCAACTCCAGCTCCTGGTCCACCGCGGCGTAGCCCAACTGCCGCGCCCGCGCAATCTCAATGCGCAGGCGATCGGGGTGGGTGACGGTGTTGGGGGTCAGTGCCGTCAGGGTTTGGCGCGCAATCCAGGCATCCGACTCAGCCGGAGCCATGGCAGCCAACATCACACGACCGGTGCCGGCGCAGTAGGCGGGCACCCGAAAGCCCGGTTGCAAGGTGGGCGAAACCACCCGGCCCGCGCTGGTGGCGGCAATGCAGATGACGTCATTGCCGTCCAGCACGCCAGCGGAGGAGGCCTCCTTCATCGCGTAGGCCAGCTTGTGCAACTCGGGCTCGACGATGCGGGGCAGGCGCGCCGAGTGCATATAGCTCTGGCCCAGACGCAGCACCTTGGGCGTCAGTGCAAACATCTTGCGCTCTTGTGTGACGAAGCCCAGGTGGGCCAGGGTCAGCAGATAACGTCTGGCGGCGGCTCGGGTCAAACCGGTCCGCACGGCGACCTCGCTGATGGTCAGGCGTGGGCGCTCTTGATCGAAAGCCTCAATCACGGCCAAGCCCTTTTCCAGACCGGCGACCAGATCGCGTTTCAGGGGGCCGGATTCCAAGGCCTGTTCGGCGTGTGGGCTGTCCTGAATCGAGGGCGCCAAGGGTGCGGCGGCTAAATCTTCAAAAGCGCGTGCTGACATGGTGCGAGTTCAGGTGGCGCCAGCTTGACTCGGGCTTTGCTCAAACCATCGTGAGCACTGGCGCCTTTCAACCCTCCGCCGCGGCTCCCCTTGCTGGATAGGGGGCGGGCGAAATCTTGACTGCGGCACGCGGAGTGCTGCATCCCATGGCGTCGGGCTAGGGCTTGGGGCTGGCGGGCCGCAGCGGTGCTGGGCGGCTGAAATACAAAGTCTGTGAGTGTGTCCGGCTGGAAAAGGGTTGAGCGACTGTTTGTGTGGATTTGTCCGAGGTTTTAGCAATATATGGGCGCTATGCGTTCGGACGTCTGTTTTGAGTATCCCATGCGGCCCCGGGCTTACCCGAGGTGACTGAGGCTGCATGGGTGACAAAAAAGCATCGAGTCATGTCTCAGGCTCATGACTCGCATCGGAAACGAGCAACTGCTCGCGCGCTCAAACCCGCTCAATGATCAGTGCAATGCCTTGGCCAACGCCGATGCACATGGTGCACAAGGCGTAGCGACCGCCGCTGCGATGCAGTTGATTGACCGCCGTGGTGACCAGTCGGGCGCCACTGGCGCCAAGCGGGTGACCCAGGGCAATGGCGCCGCCGTTGGGGTTGACCCGTGCGTCGTCGTCCGCCAGTCCAAGCTGGCGCAAGACGGCCAGACCTTGGGCGGCGAAGGCCTCGTTCAGCTCAATCACGTCCATCTGCGCCAAGCTCAGGCCGGTCAAAGCCAAGACCTTTTGGCTGGCCGGCGCCGGGCCCATGCCCATGAGGCGAGGCTCGACGCCGGCCGTGGCCATGCCGACGACGCGCGCTCGTGGCCGCAAACCGTGCTGAGCCGCTGCCGCTTCATTGGCCAGCAACAGGGCGCAGGCGCCGTCATTGACGCCCGAGGCATTGCCGGCCGTCACCGACCCTTGCGCATGGACGATGGGCCTGAGTTTGGCCAAAGCCTCCAGACTGGTCTCGCGGGGATGTTCATCGCAGCGCACGATCAGCGCGTCGCCCTTTTTCTGCGCGATCTCGACGGGCGTGATCTCCTGCTCGAAAAAACCGGCTTGTTGGGCGGCGACGGCCTTCAACTGGCTGGCCAAGGCCATGCGGTCCTGGGCCTCGCGCTCGATGCCAAAAGCGAGCGCCACGTTTTCCGCGGTCTCGGGCATCGAGTCGACGCCGTATTGGGACTGCATCCGAGGGTTGATGAAGCGCCAGCCGATGGTGGTGTCGTAAACCGCCGGGCTGCGGGAGAAGGCGCTGTCGGCCTTGGGCATCACGAAAGGGGCTCGGCTCATGCTCTCCACGCCGCCCGCGATCATCAGCCGGGCTTCGCCCGAGCGAATCGCCCGGGCCGCCGTGCCGACGGCATCCAGGCCGGAACCGCACAGCCGATTCAGGGTCAGGCCCGGGACTTCAAGCGGCAGGCCGGCCAGCAGCGCCGACATGCGGGCCACATTGCGGTTGTCTTCGCCGGCTTGGTTGGCGCAGCCGAAGACGACATCGTCAACAGCCGCCCAATCCACGCCCGGATTGCGAGTCATCAGGGCACGCAGCGGAATGGCACCCAGGTCGTCGGCGCGGACCGAGGACAAAGCGCCGGCATAGCGGCCAAAGGGCGTACGAATGGCATCACAGATCAAGGCTTGGCTCATGGCATCCTCTTCAAGATAGGGGGTGAGGCATGGCCTCGTGGCCGCAACTGTACCGAGCGTGGCCAGATATCGACGAGGCTGCGTGACAATTCGCACATGAATTTCTGCCAGTGCTCTGAAGCTCGCGATTCCTCCCTCAGACGCTAAAGTTTGGCCAAAATCGAGCCGAAGCTTGACTGGAGGGCGCCTCAACGAACAGGCGTAGAGAGAATATGAAGGACAGAACTGCCGATCCTTTGATCGATGTAGGCCAGCTGAAGGTGGGGATGTTCATCCACCTGGAACTGGGCTGGATGTCGCATCCGTTTCCGCTCAGCAGTTTCAAGCTGGCTTCCGAAGACCAATTGCTTGTCTTGCGCCGACTGGGTTTGAGTCAGGTGCGCTGGAGTCCCGGCAAGAGCGATTTGCATATGGATGCAACGCCCTTGCCTGCGGAGCCCTTGCCTGCATCTGCGCCCGAGGGCAGTTCTGTGGAGGATTTGGCTCGCGAAGCGCACCGCAAGGCGCTGGCTGCCCAACGCGAGGCGCTGCAGGTTTGTGAGCGCCAGTACGGCGAGGCCGCCGCAGCTTTCCGTGAGGTGATGGATCTGGTGCCACGAGAACCGCTGGCCAGCCGAGAGCAGACCACGGCCTTAACGGCGGCGCTGTTGGACAAGATGTTGGTTGAGGGAGATCTCAACATTCGCTTGCTCAACGAAGGTGCCGGCGACCGCAGTACCGCCCACGCCTTGAACGTCTCCATCATTTCGCTATTGTTGGGTCGTGCTTTTGGCTTGAATCGCGACGAAATGCTGGATCTGGGTGTTGGGGCCTTGCTGCACGATGTGGGCAAGCTGGAGGTTCTGGCCCGTTTGCGCAATCGAGACGACAGCTTCACCGCGGCCGAGCAGCAGGCCTATCAGCAACACGTGGCCAAAGGGGTGGCGATTGCGCAAGGCATGGGTTTGTCGCCCGGCCCTTTGCTGATCATCGCTCAGCACCACGAGAACGCCGATGGCAGCGGTTTCCCGCAGCGCATTAATATGGACAAGATGAGCGCCGGCGCGCGCATCGTGGCGTTGGTGAACCGGTTTGACGGCTTGTGCAACCCCTTGCTCGCTTCCAAGGCGATGACGCCCCATGAGGCTTTGTCCTTGATGTTTGCCCAAGGGCGTAACCGTTTTGACGCCACCATGCTGAATGCCTTCATTCGCATGATGGGGGTCTACCCACCGGGCTCGGCGGTGCAACTGACGGACGATCGCTTCGCCTTGGTGGTGGCGGTCAATTCCTCGCGGCCACTGAAGCCTCGGGTGATGGTGCACGACCCCAATGTGCCCAAGGAAGAGGCCTTGGTCCTGAATCTCGAGGATATGCCTGACCTGGGCATCCGCCGGAGCCTGAAGGCGCAGCAGTTGCCGCGCGCTTCGATGGACTATCTCAGTCCGCGCACCCGCATTGCTTATTTCTTTGAACCCAGCAATGGCCTCGGCAGCGGCGGCCTCGGGGCGACGGAGTTGGCGGCGTGACCGTGGTCAGCCTGCAGTTTTCCAGCCCAACGCCACTGTCCACCGAACCTTTTGCAGCCCTGATGGAGGGCTTGCTGGAGGCCGCGTGGTTGGTGGATGGGCGCAGCCGTTGCATCCTGGCGGTCAACACGGCGGCGGAGCAACTGTTGGGCATGAGCGCCGAGCACTTGTTGGGGCAGACCGTCGAATCGCTGGCCAGCACGCCAGAGGATGCGATGTTCTGGATGGAGGCGGCGGGCAATAGCGCGGCCAGTCTCAACTCTGACACGCTGATGCGGCACGCCAATGGTCAGATGCTCTGGGTGACGCGGCGCATCAGCCCGATCCGGCCGCCCGGTGACACCAGCGCCTACTGGCTGGTGTCGATTCGGGACTTGAGTCGACAGCGCCAAAGCGAGGAAGAGCGCGAAGCCTTGGTAGCCGAATTGCAGGCCACCTTGGAGTCGACCGCCGACGGCATCTTGGTCGCCGATCTGGCGGGACGCATGCGCTCTTTCAATCGGCGTTTTGCCTCTTTGTGGGGCATCCCGGCCGACCTGCTCTTGGAGCGCAATGACGAGGCCGTGCAGACTTGGATGCGGCGCAGCGTGGTCGATGGTGCCGCCTATGCGCAGCGCCTGGCGGCGATCGAAGAAGCGCCGCTGCTGCAAAGCAGCGATGTGATCAAGCTCAACGATGGTCGCGTGCTGGAGCGTGTTTCGCTGCCCCAATTTAGCCGCGGGCGGCCGATCGGACGGGTGTACTCCTTCCGTGATCTGAGCGAGAAAATGGCGGCGAACCAGCGCATCGATCAGCTGGCCCATTCGGATATGTTGACCGGCCTGCCGAATCGCCGCGCTCTGGCTGAGCGGCTGGACTATGCGCAAGCCATGGCCAAGCGCGAGAGTGCGCCCTTTGCGCTGCTCAATGTCGACTTGGATCGATTCAAGCAGATCAATGACACGCTGGGCCATTCCTATGGTGACCGGGTGTTGAAGGAGGTGGCCGAGCGACTGAAGGCCTGTCTGCGCGAGGTCGACACCGTGGCGCGACTCGGCGGTGATGAGTTCGCCTTGCTGATCCACCAAGCCGATGCGCGCGGCGCCGAGCATGCGGCGCGGCGGGTGCAGGAGGCGATGTCCCGGCCCTTCAACTTCGATACTCTGAGCTTCACCGTCACCTGCAGCACCGGCATTGCCTTGTTCCCAGGCGACGGCGCCAACGCTGAGGAGTTGATGGCCAGCGCCGAGCGAGCTATGCACTGGGTCAAGGAAAGCGGCCGTGCGACCTTCCACTTCCATCAGCCCCGCAAGGATGTCGACCTGCTTTCACGCATGCGGCTGGATCACGCCATGCGCCAGGCCCTGCAGGAGGGACAGTTCCGCCTGCACTACCAGCCCCAAATCGATTTGCGCTCCGGACAGGTGATCGGCGCCGAGGCATTGATTCGTTGGCGCGATCCGCTGCGCGGTGAGATATCGCCCGGCGAGTTCATTCCGGTGGCCGAGGAGAGCGGCTTTATCGTTGCCATTGGGGAGTGGGTGTTGCGCCAAGCGGTGGAACAGGCCGCGATCTGGTTGCGTCAGGGCTGGCGCATGCCGGTGGCGGTCAATGTGTCGGCCCTGCAGTTTCAGCAGAGTCAGTTCGCCGAGACCGTGGCGCAGGTGCTGCGAAGCTCCGGCTTGCCGCCCGCCTTGCTGGAGTTGGAACTGACCGAATCCATTTTGTTGCGTGATGCCGAAGAGGCACTGCGCCGGCTGCGAGCCTTGGCTGCGCTTGGCGTCTGCATGTCGATCGATGACTTCGGGACGGGTTATTCCAGCCTGGGCTATTTGAAACGTTTCCCGATCCAGCGTTTGAAGATCGACCGCAGCTTCGTCAAAGGCCTGCCAGGGGATGCCAGTGATGCGGGCATCGTCAACGCCATCATTCAAATGGGCCAAGCCTTGCGCTTGCATGTGATTGCGGAGGGCGTCGAGACCGAAGTGCAGAAAGACTTCCTGGCTCGCGCCGGCTGCGATGAGTTCCAGGGCTTCTTGTATGCCCCTGCCCTGGATGCGCAGGCTTTTGAGGAGCGCGTTTGGCGTCGCCCTCTGGCGCCGCCCGGGCGTGGCGGCATGCAGTTGATGGGCGGCCTGTTGGTTTGAGCGGGCTCTGGTCATGTGCTGGTCACGGCGCATCGCCAGAGCCCGTTTTTTGCGCCCGAGCCCTCACAATAGCGAGTCAATGGCCGCGAGAGGGGTACCCGTGATCTATAAATTCAAGTCCAAGGCAGGTGCGGACGTCATCATGCTCGGTCCCCAGGGTGATCAGATCCTGAAGCTCCTGGGGCGAGAACCGATGGCGCAAGGCATCTTGCCGGTCGGCGAGTTGCCGCAGGCCATGCACAAGCTGGAGCAGGCGGCCGCCGAGGATGATGCTGCATTCGCTGCGGCTCAGGCAGAGGCGGTGGCGGCCGGTGAGCCTCCCCCTCGGCGCGAAGGCGTCAGCCTGCGTCAGCGGGTTTGGCCGCTGCTTGAATTGATGCGCCACAGCGTCAAGGCCGAAGAGCCGGTGATCTGGGGCGTTTGAACGATGTCGCTCGACAGCAGCACTCGGATTCTGCTCGTCCGGCATGGCGAAACGCCTTGGAATCAAGCTGCGCGCATCCAGGGTCATACCGATATTGGACTCAGCCCCTTCGGGCTTCAGCAAGCCGAATGCTTGGCTGAAGCCTTGCTGGAGGAGCCGATTGACGCGGTCTACTCGAGTGACTTGAGCCGGGCGGTACAAACGGCGGCGCCTTTGTTGCGCAGGCGGTCGGACCTTCCGCCCTTGATCTTGGCGCCGAGCTTGCGCGAGCGTTCGTTTGGGGTCTTTGAGGGCCTGACTTGGCAAGAGATTACCGAAAGAGCGCCCGAGCAAGCCGAGCGCTGGCGGCGCCGGGATGCCGATTTCGCCCCCCAGGAGGGTGAAGCCTTGGGTGATTTTTGCCATCGCAGTGTGGCGGCCGTGCGGCGCGTGGCCGAAGCCCATCCAGGCGCGACCGTGATGATCGTCAGTCATGGGGGGCTGTTGGACTGTCTCTACAGGGCCAGCACCGGGCAGTCGCTGCAGGCGCCGCGCAGCTGGATCTTGGGCAATGCCGCGATCAATCGCTTGCTGTTTGCCAACGCTGGCTTTCGCTTGATCGGCTGGCACGATGATGCCCATCTGGCGCATCTAGCGCGGCCACTCCCGACCTGAAGGGCCAAGCCGCTGGCGACCTCTTTGCGCAGGTTTCGCCCGTTATCTTTTGGCGCCTGTTGCAAGTGTGAAAGCTCATGCCTAGGGGTATAGCAGTTAAGTGTTGCAATTTCGCGTCGGAATGCTGCGCCCCAAGCTTTCGACTCCTATACTCACGCCACATTGCGCAGAAGACCGGGCACTCAAGCTCAGCTCAATCTCAACTCACAAAGGCATACGATGAAAAAGATCGCTCTCGTGGCAGCTATTGCAGCATTCGCCGCCCCCGCATTCGCTCAAAGCTCGGTCACCCTGTGGGGCCGCGTGAACACCTCCGTGGAAAGCCAGTCCGTGAACGGCGGCGATCGCAAGGTGATGGTTGAGGACAACAGCTCGCGTCTGGGCTTCAAGGGCACCGAAGATCTGGGTGGCGGCCTGAAGGCTCAGTTCTTCCTGGAGCACGGTCTGAAATCCGACGACGGCCGCACCAAGTCGGCTTTCTGGAATCGTGAAGCTGCAGTGCAGCTGAGCGGCAACTTCGGCGCCGTCAAGCTGGGCCGTTGGACCAATGGTTCCTACTTCGCCACTGCTGACTACATCAGCATGCACAACCACGACACCGGCACTTCGAGCGATGCTTTGTATGCCTTCGGCACAGCTTTCACCGAAACCAACAAGGTGGGTTACTTCACTCCGACCTACGCCGGTTTCTCGGCTGAAATCACGGCTCACGCTGGTGAAGGCGCTGACAAGCGCGCGTTCGACCTGTCGGCCAACTACGACATGGGCCCTCTGCACCTGGGCGCTGGCTACGGCAAGCAAGGCGACGCCTCGCAATTCGCCGTGCGTGGCCTGTATGAGCTGGGCGCGTTCACATTCGGCGCTTACTATCAGCGTGAAGACGTGGGTGCTGGCGCACGTGCAACCCGTGACATCGGCCGCGTTTCCGCCATGTACGCTCTGGGCGCCTCCGAGTTCCACGTGAACGTGGGCGGCACCAAGGCTGGTGGTACTTCGTTCGGTGCACGTCCTGGCGTCAACGGCACCAACGGTGGCAAGCAGTACACCCTGGGCTACAACTACAACCTGAGCAAGCGCACCAAGGTCTATGGCTTCTACACAGCTATCGACAGCACGCAAGCCAAGAGCGCCAACGACTTCGACTCCTTCGCAGTCGGCATCCGCCACAACTTCTGATCGTTCGCGACAGAATCAAAAAAGCGACCTTCGGGTCGCTTTTTTTATGCCTGAACAGGCGGACAGGCAGGGTTTTGAGGGGCTGTCAGGCGACAGCCGCCGGCAGCTACTCCTCGAACAAGGCGCCGCTGGCCTTCGGCGGCGTCACCCCCAAATGCCTGAAAGCCGCCAAGGTGGCAATGCGGCCACGCGGTGTGCGCTGCAAAAAGCCTTGCTGGATCAAATAAGGCTCAATCACGTCTTCGATCGTGCCCGCTTCTTCGCCAATGGCCGAGGCGACGTTTTCCAGTCCCACCGGGCCGCCGTCAAAACGGTGCACGATGGCTTCCAGCAATTTGCGGTCCATCAGGTCGAAGCCGCGTGGGTCCACATCCAGCATTGCCAGTGCTTTGTCGGCAATGCTCTTGCCGATATGGCCATTGCCCTTCACCTCGGCGTAGTCTCGGACGCGGCGCAGCAGTCGGTTGGCGATGCGCGGCGTACCGCGCGAACGACGTGCAATCTCCATGGCACCGTCCGCGTCCATCGGCGTGTTCAAGAGCGCGGCAGAGCGGGTGACGATGCGTTGCAGTTCGACATCGGTATAGAACTCCAGCCGCGCCACGATGCCAAAGCGGTCGCGCAGCGGGTTGGTCAGCATGCCGGCCCGGGTGGTGGCGCCGACCAAGGTGAAGGGTTGCAGGTCCAGCTTGATCGAGCGGGCGGCGGGGCCTTCACCGATCATGATGTCGATCTGGTAGTCCTCCAGCGCGGGGTAGAGGATTTCTTCCACCACCGGTGAGAGCCGGTGAATTTCGTCGATGAAGAGCACATCGTTCTTCTCGAGATTGGTCAGGATGGCCGCCAAGTCTTTGGGCTTTTCCAACACCGGTCCCGAGGTCTGGCGCAGGTTCACGCCCAATTCGGCGGCGATGATGTGGGACAAGGTGGTCTTGCCCAGGCCGGGAGGGCCAAACAGCAGCACATGGTCCATGGCCTCATCGCGCTTGCGGGCCGCGCCAATGAAGATCTCCAATTGCTCGCGCGCCTTGGTCTGGCCCACATACTCGTCCAGCAATTTGGGGCGCAGTGCACGCTCAATCGCTTCTTCTTTCGGGGAGGCGGGAGCCGCGCTGATCACCCGTGCAGTGTTTGCGGGGCTGAAGGGGCTGGCGAAATCGTCGGTTTGAATGCTCATCGTCGATGACTATCTGCGACTCAACGGGACAGCGCCTTGAGCGCCAGCTTGATGCCTTCGCTCACGCCCACATCAGGCGGCAAGGCTTTGAGCGCCAGCGCGGCCTCTTTTTCGCTGTAGCCCAGCGCCACCAAGGCCTGCAGGATGTCGCCCTGGTTGTCGTTGGCGATGCTGACCGGCGCACCCAGATCTGGACCCAATTTGCCCTTCAGCTCCAACAAGAGGCGCTCGGCCGTCTTTTTACCGATGCCGGGCACTTTGACGAGGCGGGCACTTTGCTGCTGCGCCACCGCCTGGGCCAATTCGGCCACCGACAGACCGGACAAGAGCGACAAAGCCATGCGGGGCCCGACGCCGCTGATCTTGATCAGTTGACGAAAAGTGGCGCGTTCTTCTTGGCTGAGAAAGCCAAACAGGATCTGGGCATCTTCGCGCACCACAAAATGGGTCAGCAGCGAGACCTTGTCACCCAGATTGCCGAGGTTGTAGAAGGTGCTCATCGGCACGTCGACCTCGTAGCCGACGCCTTGCACATCGATGAGAACCAGCGGGGGCGATTTTTCCGCGATGACGCCTGTCAGTCTTCCAATCATCGGCCCATTATCCGGCCGATCGAGCTGCGCTTCAGTTCCTGCCGAACAGGCCCAAGCGTTGTGCCTCCAAGGCGGCTTCCGCGCGTGAAGAGACGTTCAGCTTGCGGTAGATCTGCTTCACATAGTCCGCAATCGTGTGGCGCGACAGACCCAGCTGCACGCCGATCTCGGGCAGGGTGAAGCCCTTGGCGACGCGCAGCAGCACCTCGGTCTCGCGGTCGGTCAGCGAGACCTCGTGCAGCAGCGCGGCGGCTTGTGGGCGGTTCTGCTTGGCGAAATAAGAGATGACCTTGCGCGCGATGGAGGGTGACAGCGGTGGCTCACCTTGGCTCATGCGCTGCAACTGTTCCACCAGCAACTCTCGCGATTGTTCTTTCAGCAAATAGCCAAAAGCGCCAGCTTGCAGAGCAGGGAACAGGTGCTCGTCGTCATCGTGAATAGTCACGATCACCGATTGCGCCTCGGGCTGGCGATCACGAAGTGCGGCGATCACGTCGACACCCGATCCATCGGGCAGACCCAGATCGAGCAAGGCGAGATTGAAGCGCTGGCTGTTGACCAGGGCCAGCGCATCCTGCACGCGTGAGCACTCGGTGATTTGTGCGTTGGCAAACACCTGCTTGATCAGCGCCTTCAACCAGGCGCGGATTTCAGGAATGTCTTCAAGCAAGAGGATGTGATCCATGGGGGTCTCGGTCGCTGTCGGTGCGGGCCTGAGGCGGATTGCCGCAGGCTCCATTCGCACCCTGAACAGTAAGGGTTTATCGGCAGGCTGCCAACTTGCCTGAGTGACTTGCCAGCGTTTCGTGCGATGTTCAGAGCGGAATCGTGAGACGAATCACGGTTCCCCAGCCTGGACCCGACTCCACCAAGCATTGACCGTGCATCTGTTTGGCGCGTGACTTCATGCTGGCCATGCCGTGACCGCGGTCCAGTCGACCATCCAACTCAGCAGGAATGCCCTGGCCGTTGTCTTGGATCATCACGAGGAAGTCTCCGTCTTGCACATGACAGCTGATGGTGCAATGGGTGCCGCCGCTGTGTTTGATGATGTTGCTGACGGCCTCTCGGAAGATCCGTGTGGTTTGCACGTAAGCGCGTGCCGGCAGCGTGTGGACAATGTCTTCGGGTGGGGACTTCCATTCGGCCAGGATATTGGCCTGCCCCAGGCGCGAAACCACCTCGGCACGCCAGTCGCCCAGCGCGTCCAGCAGTTGTACCGGCTTGCCCGTCAGGCCGCGCACCGAGAGTCGCATTTCTTCCAATGCCTCCCGAGCCAGGGTGGAGATGCGATCCGATTCGCTGGTGTGCACGATGGTCAGTAGCTTGGCGCCGAGGTCATCGTGGAGGTCGGCGGCAATGCGTTTGCGCTCACGCTCGGTCACTTGCTCGAGTTTTTGTTCCGCCATTTCGCCATAGCTGCGCTCCACCTCCGCCACCCGTTCGATCATGGTTTGTTCCAGCTGATCTTGCTGGGCCTCTGCGGTCTTGCGCGCTTGGGCCAAGGCGAGCGTGACCAGCAGGCCGTGGCCGAGCAAGGCCAGGGGCAAGCCGAGGGTTACGAAAGAGGGCAGGGCGGCGATCTGACCGTGAGGAAGCCCGGCCAACGCGTCAGCCAGGATCAGGGCCGCTGAGGCTGCTGCAGCGAACAGCAACCCGCTTGCGACTCGTAACTCTCGTGTTTGCAAGGCTGTGGGGTTGGCGCTGGCCTGGTGTCGGCGTCGGCGCACGCTCACATGGCGAGCGATAGCCAGCAACAACTCCAGGCTCATCACGACGCACCAGATTCGCTGCGCGCCAACTGCCAAGGCGGGTGGCGCCAGCAAGAGACTCAGTGGCGCCGCCAAGACTTGCATGAGCAAGGTGCGATCCATCCAGTCACGGGATGAGGCGATTTGATGCAAGAGGTATTGAACCGATGCCCAGGTGGCTGCAGCCAGCAAGGCCAAAGACAGGGTTTGTTGGGTCAGGGCTTGTAGTGCCAAGTGCGCGCAAAAGCTCGGCAGCAAGGCCCACAAGGCGCCGGCCAACAATGCCGCGCTGAGGTAGCCCGCGGTGCGGTCCCCGGCGTGCCAATAAGCGATCAGACCGGTGGATGCGCTCATCATCAGCGCCATGCCGGCCAGCAGCGTTTGAATCAGGACCAACACTTCAAGCCCGCCCGAGCTCGTCGTTACGGCTTGCGTGGCTTGTGCCAAGGCGGCAATGGGCAAGCAGAGCAAGAGGGCGCAAGCCATGGCCGCAGGACCGCCGCTCGCCCGGCCATGTTCGGCGTTCGAGTCAGGGGCTGTATCTGAGTGTGTCGAGCAATGCATGGGGGGCGATTGTGCAGGACGCCGGCCCCGCTTCGCCCCCGTACTTGCTCGGGCGACAATGGAGCCCGTGCTTCACGTATTTGAAAGAAAGCTGTTTGTGATTCTTCGCCATGAATTCGCCCCGGTTGACAACCGCCGCCTGGCCCATCTGTGTGGCAGCCTGGATGAGCATTTGCGCCAGATCGAAGCCGGCATGGGCGTTCGAATCCTGCGCCAGCATGAGAGTTTTCGGATCGAGGGCCCGAAGGCTGCTGCCGAACGCAGCTTGCAACTGATGCAAAGCCTGTATGAGCGCGCGCGGCGCCCAATTGCGCCCGAGATTTTTCAACTGGCTTTGGTTGAAGCCGCTGGCGAGTTGAAGCCGGCCGTCAAGCGTAAACGGGCCGGCGCAACGGCCGATGAGGCGAAAGCGGAAAGCACTGCGCCAGAGGCGGTCGTGTTGCGCACCCGCCGGGCCGATCTGGCCGGCCGCACGCCCCGTCAGCATGAGTACCTGCGGCACATCCTGGCCCATGACATCACTTTTGGTCTTGGGCCTGCGGGCACTGGCAAGACGTTTTTGGCCGTAGCTTGCGCGGTGGATGCGCTCGAGCGCAGTTCGGTGCAACGCATCATCCTGACCCGACCCGCGGTGGAAGCCGGCGAGCGTTTGGGTTTTCTGCCCGGCGACTTGACTCAAAAGGTCGATCCTTATCTGCGCCCTTTGTATGACGCGCTCTATGACTTGATGGGCTTCGATCGCGTCACCAAGGCCTTTGAGAAAGGCATGCTGGAAGTGGCGCCTTTGGCCTTCATGCGCGGACGCACGCTCAACCACGCGTTTGTGATTCTGGACGAGGCGCAAAACACCACGCCGGAGCAGATGAAGATGTTCCTGACCCGCATTGGTTTTGGCAGCAAATGCGTGGTCACCGGCGATACCAGCCAGGTGGATCTGCCGCGCGGCACCACCAGCGGCTTGGTGGATGCCGAGCGGGTGCTGGCCAAGGTCAAGGGCATTGCGATGACCCGCTTCACCAGCGCCGACGTGGTGCGCCATCCGCTGGTGGCGCGCATTGTGGAGGCCTACGAGGCGCGCACGGCGGCCGAGGCCAAATTGAGCAAGACAGAGAAGGGATCCCCGCAATGAGCCAAGCCGAACTGAGCCTGTCTTTGCAGTTTGCCGACCCACGCCACCGGGCGCTGTTGCCGCGCCACAAAGTGCAGCGCTGGATCCGCGCCGCCTTGGAACTGCCCGGCGAAATCACCGTGCGCATCGTGGACGCCGAAGAGGGGCAGGCCTTGAACCGCGACTTTCGCAGCAAGGACTACGCCACCAATGTGCTGACCTTTGATTACAGTCATGAGCCCGTGGTGACGGCGGACCTGGTCATCTGCGCCGAGGTGGTGGAGCGCGAGGCCCTAGAGGCGGGCATAGACATCGCTGCCCATTACGCCCATATGCTGGTGCATGGCACCCTGCATGCGCAGGGTTATGACCATGAGGAAGACGACGAAGCCGAATGCATGGAGGCCCGCGAATCGGAAGTCCTCATGGCGCTGGGTTTCGCCGATCCCTACGCCAAGACCTGAGTTTTTTGCGTCAGCGCTGCGTGCCCAGATAGCGCTTGCGCCAGAAAAAGCCGCCAAGCAGTATCGCCACCAAGGCCATCACGCCAAAGGCGATCCAAAACCCTGTGGCTTGGTGAATCAAGGGCAGGCTGTCGAAGTTCATGCCGAAGATGCCGGTGATCAGATTCAGCGGCAAAAAGATCGCGGTCAGCACGGTCAGCGTGCGCATGATGTTATTGGTGCGATGGCCCAGGGCCGAGAAGTGCATCTGCACAGCGGCTTCCGAGGAAGCGCCCATCCGCCGCACATGGCTGAGCACGCGCTCAATGTGTTCCAGCACGTCGCGCGAGCGCACGCGCAGCAATTCCCGCTCGCGCCGGGCATCAGGATCCGAGGTGGCGGGCCAGTCTTCCAGCACATCGATCCACTCTTGGATGGCGCTGCGCTGGTCTTCGCAGGTTTCCTCCAAGAGATGCAGGGCTTCGCGAGATTCAAGCAGCAGCGGCCATTGATTGAACTCGTGCCGAGAGTCCGTCAGCGCACGCTGTATCGTGCTCATCTGGCGGGTCATCAGGCGGCGCAGCGCCAAGTAGCTGTCGACCATATGGTTGACCATGCGCAGCATCAGCTCGGCCGAACTGCTAGGCAATCGAGAGCTGCCGCGCAAATCACGCCCTTCGGTCAGTTCACCCAGTTTGCCGGCGAAGTAGTCGCGAACGGCACAGTCGGTGGGATGCACCGTGAGCAAAACGCGGTCAAACACGGCAAAGCCGACCGGGCTGGTGTCGATTGCGCGGAAGGCTTTTTGTGCCCCGGCCAAGGTGCCATGCTCGTCATCGACGAACAGGTCTTCACTCCCCGGCACCGCCGCCAGCCGGCGAAAAACAAGCAAGTCGTACCACGAGGTGTAGTCAAAGTGCGAGGGCAGGTGGTTGTTCAGTAGATCGGCGACATGCAGGTCAACCAAGGGCCCGCAGCCCCAGCGTTGCAGGCTCAGTTGGACTTCAAGGTGCTGCAACTCAAACTCACGCCGACCACAACCCAGCCAAAGAAAACCTGACTCGGGCAGGTCCGCTGGCAGGCGCCCCAATTCGGTGAAGTGGTCGCCGTGAATATGAAAGACCCGCATCAGCCCTTCTTCAGCAAGCGCGCTGCCTCCAGCGCGAAGTAACTCAGCACCCCATCGGCGCCCGCGCGCTTGAAGGCCAGCAGCGACTCCATCATCACGGCATCATGATCCAGCCAGCCATTGGCGGCAGCGGCCTTCATCATGGCGTACTCGCCACTGACCTGATAAGCAAAGGTCGGCACGCGGAACTCGTCCTTGACGCGACGCACGATGTCCAGATAGGGCATGCCGGGCTTGACCATCACCATATCGGCCCCCTCGGCGATATCCAGCGCGACCTCACGCAAGGCCTCGTCACCGTTGCCGGGATCCATTTGGTAGGTCTTTTTGTCGGCCTTGCCCAGGTTGCCGGCGGAGCCCACCGCATCGCGGAAGGGGCCATAGAACGCGCTGGCGTACTTGGCGCTGTAAGCCATGATGCGAGTGTGAACATGGCCGTGCGCTTCCAGTGCCTGGCGAATCGCGCCGATGCGGCCATCCATCATGTCGCTGGGCGCCACGATGTCGACGCCGGCTTCGGCTTGTACCAAGGCTTGGCGACACAGCATCTCGACCGTGGGGTCATTCAGGATGTAGCCGGTTTCGTCCAGCACGCCGTCTTGGCCGTGGCTGGTGTAGGGGTCCAGGGCAACGTCGGTCAGGATGCCGAGGCCAGGCACTTTGTCCTTCAAGGCGCGAACTACCCGTGGCACCAGCCCATTTGGGTTGGCGGCCTCTGCGCCGTCGGGCGTTTTCAGGGCCGAGTCAATGACCGGAAACAAGGCCAGCACCGGAATGCCCAGATCAACGCACTCTTGGGCGACCGGGATCAACCGGTCGAGACTCAAACGGGACACGCCCGGCATGGACAGTACCGGCTCGACCCGGTCGACGCCTTCATGCACGAATACGGGCAAGATCAGGTCACTGCAGCGCAGCCCATGTTCACGCACCAGGGCGCGGGTAAAGGCATCCCGGCGCAATCGGCGAGGGCGGCTGGCGGGGAAGGGCGGTGGGTTCAGGGTCGATCGAGACAAGTGCAAACTCCGTCCAATTTCAGGCAAAGAAACGTACTTTGTGAATGACTGCGCAATCTAAGCGGCAAGTCCGGCTGACAAGCGCATGACGTTTCTGTTAATATTCACTCTGAATGATAGCCGCAAGGTGGTCGTTCCCTGCTTTTCCTCCCTGAGCAGGAGCCTTTGCGTGATGACAGCGAAAAGGCTTTCTCGCCCCGGCTGCGTAGCCGGGGCTTTTTTTTGCCTTGTTGCATTCTGCGCCGGCAAGGACGAGAAGATCACAGCGCCCAAGGCTGGCTCGAGGGCTCGGTGTCGCCACGCATAATCCGACCATGCTCTGGATCAAAGCCTTTCATATCGTCTTCGTCGCCAGCTGGTTTGCCGGCCTGTTTTATATGCCTCGCATCTTCGTGAACCTGGCGATGGTGCCGGCCGACAGCCATGCCGAGCGCGAGCGTTTGCTGTTGATGGCGCACAAGCTGTATCGATTCATGAGCTTGCTGATGATTCCGGCCTTGGGTCTTGGCGTTTGGCTCTGGATGGAGAATTTCCAGGGCTTCAACCGTGGTTGGCTGCATTTGAAGCTGGTGCTGGTGTTGGGGGCCGTGGGCTATCACCATGTCTGCCGCAGCATCTTGCGTGGTTTTGAGCTGCAGGCGAATCGGCGCAGCCATCGCTGGTTCCGGGTCTTCAATGAGGTCTCGGTGTTGCTGTTTGCTGCCATCGTGGTTTTGGTGGTGGTGAAACCCTTCTGATGCGAGGGGCCTGAGTTGCGCCGGCAAAGCTCAGCGACCTGGCTGTTGCTGGCCTATGCGATCTTGATTGCCTATGCCAGCTTGTATCCGTTTGGGCCCTGGGTCTGGCCACCCGGTTTGACCCTTCGGGGCATGTTTGGCCTGCCGTGGCCGCGCTACTTCGGCCTGTTTGATCAGTACGTCAACCTGCTGGGTTATCTGCCGCTGGGGCTGCTCGGGCTTGCCGCCGGCCTTCGCAGTGGTCTGGGTCTGTGGCCGAGCGTGGCGCTCGGGCTCTTGCCAGGTCCTGCCTTGTCTTTCGCCATGGAAACGGGGCAGTATTTCTTGCCTTCTCGGGTGCCCTCGCTGGCGGACTGGCTGCTCAACACCATAGGCGCTGCAGTCGGCATGTTGATGGGCTTGCTGCTGAATGCCTTCGGCGGTCTGCGGCGGTGGCACGATGTGCGCGAGTTCTGGTTCCAACCTCATTGCGCCGGTGCGCTGGCGCTGCTGGCCTTGTGGCCGTTGGGCTTGTTGTTTCCGGCCCCGATTCCGCTGGCCTTGGGGCAGTGGCTGCCTCACCTGCAATTGGCGCTGCAAGACCTGCTGGCGGGGACGCCCTGGGCCATGCAGTGGGCCGAGAGTTTGGTGGATGAGACCCGCACATTGCCGCCCGGCGTGGAGGCCATCACGATTGCCTTGGGCGTCCTGTCGCCGGCATTGCTTGCCTTGTCGGTCGCGCGGCCGGGTCTGAGGCGGGTGGTCTTGGTGCTCGGCGCTGCCTTGCTGGGGATCTTGGTCACGGCCTTGTCGACCGGCTTGAACTTTGGTCCGCAGAACACTTGGGCCTGGTTGACGCTGGCGACATGGCCGGGTCTGGTCGCTGGGCTTGTGCTGGGTTTGTTAGCGGTACTGCTGCCGCGGCGGGTCTGTGCAGCGCTGGGCCTGGTGGTGATGTGTGCCTTGATCGCGCTGGTCAATCAGGCGCCCTCCGATCCCTATCTGGCGCAGCGCTTGCAGACCTGGGAGCAAAGTCGCTTCGTCAACCTCTATGGTCTGGCTGAATGGGTGGGGTGGGTCTGGCCCTTTGTGGCGGTGGCTTGGTTGCTCACCCTGATCGGGCGGCGCGAGGTCTAGGCAGGGTTTCTCCGCAGCAGCCAAGGGGCTTGGATGGCCCCGTCCCTACAATAGCGGCATGAGCTATTTCAAGCGACACATCTTCTTCTGCCTCAACGAACGTGAGAGCGGCAAAAACAGCTGCGCTCAGCAAGGGGCGCAGGCTGGCTTTGAACACTGCAAAGCGCGCGTGCGCGACTTGGGCCTTGCCGATGTTGGCGGGGTTCGCGTTAACAAGGCCGGTTGCTTGCATCGCTGTGCCGGCGGCCCGGTGGCGGTGGTCTATCCCGATGCGACTTGGTACACCTATGTGGACCAGAGTGATATCGACGAGATCATCGACAAGCATTTGCAGAATGGCGAAGTGGTCGAACGCTTGCTCTTGCCGGACAGCGTTGGGCTCTGAGCGGTGAACTCTCAAACCGAAAAACGCCTGATTGCAGGGCCTGCGGGCCTCATCGAATGTGCGATCGATAGCCCTGGCGCCGAGAGCGCGCCGCGAGGCTTGGCCCTGATTTGTCACCCGAATCCGACCCAGGGTGGAACCATGGACAACAAGGTGGTGCAGACCTTGGCCCGGGCATTTGTACAGCTGGGCTATCGAACGGCGCGCTTCAACTTTCGCGGCATCGGGAAATCCGAGGGCGCTTGGGATGAAGGTCGCGGTGAGATCGATGATGCGCTGGCCGTTTTGGCTGCGGTGCGCGCGAGTGATGAGCCTTTTGTGCTGGCCGGCTTCTCTTTTGGCGCCTATGTGAGCACCCAGGCGGCTTTGCGTTTGCCCGAGGAGGCTCGGGCCGAGCGTTTGGTGCTGGTCGGCCCGGCCACCAGTCGCTTCAACACGGCGGCGGTGCCGGCCGACACCGTGGTCATTCACGGTGAGGTGGATGATGTGGTGCCGCTCAGTTCGGTGCTGGACTGGGCTCGACCCCAGGCCTTGCCGGTTGTTGTGGTGCCCGGCGTTGGACATTTTTTCCATGGGCAATTGCCATTGCTGAAGAACATCGTGGTTCGTAGCTGGCAGGCCTGATTTCCCTGAGACTTTTTGATGATGATGTTGAAACGATTGATCGCCCTGGTTCTGAGCGCAGCTGCCGCTGTCGCGTCTATGTCGGCGCAAGCGCAAGCACCCCAAGCGCCCGAGATCGCCGCGCGTAGCTATTTGCTGCTGGACATGTCGGCCAACCGGGTGTTGACCGAGCGTGATGCCGATACACCGAACGATCCGGCCTCGCTGACCAAGTTGATGACGGCTTACATCGTTTTTGGCGCCCTGCGCGATAAGCGTTTGACGCTGGAGCAGCCGCTGACCGTGTCCAAGCGCGCATGGGATGAACGCAAGGGCGATCCGTCGCTGATGTTCATCGATACGACGATGACGCCCAAGGTCGATGAGTTGTTGCGCGGCATGATCATTCAATCGGGCAACGATGCTTCGGTCGCCTTGGCAGAGGGCGTGGGCGGCACCGTTGAGCAGTTCGTGGCGATGATGAATCGCCAAGCGCAAGCCTGGGGACTGAAGAACACCGAGTTCAAGAATGTGACCGGCATGACCGAGCCGGGGCATCGCAGCAGTGCGCGCGACCTGTCGGTGATCGCCTCCCATTTGATTCGTGACTTTCCGCAGTACTACAGCTATTACTCGCAGCGCGACTTCACGTTTAACAAGATTCGTCAAGACAACCGCAATCTGCTGCTGCGTCGCGACCCCAGCGTGGATGGCATGAAGACCGGCTATACCGAAGCCGCGGGTTACTGTCTGGTGTCGAGCGCGCAGCGCGAGTTCCCGAATGGCAAACGTCGCCTGCTCAGCGTGGTGATGGGCACGGCCTCCAGGGAAGCCCGTGCCAGCGAAAGCCAGAAGTTGTTGAACTGGGGCTATTCCGCCTTTGATGCGGTGCGCCTGTTTGAAGAGGGCCAAGCCATCAGCACAGTGCCGGTCTGGAAGGGTGCGGCGCCTGAGGCCAAGCTGGGGGCCAGCAGCGCTGTCTTCGTGGCCGTGCCACGCGGCGATGGTGCCAAGCTGCAGACCAAGGTTGAACGTACCGATCCACTGGTCGCCCCCTTGACCAAGGGGCAACGAGTGGGCACTCTGACGGTCACGACCTCGAACGGTGTGGCTGTGGCTGAAGTGCCCTTGGTGGTGCAGGAGGCGGTGCCCTTGGCCGGCATTTTTGGCCGCGCTTGGGATGCTATTCGTTTGTGGATCAAGTGACTCATGCCGGCCAGGGCGGCGCGCTGAGTTAGTTTCAGCTTGAGGCTTGATCGTCCGGGTGTGCTTGGATCTGATCAGGAGGAGGCCGCATGAAGACTCACGCTTTGCCCGAGGTGTACTGTTTTCTGAATGGCGATTACGCGCCCCTGGCCGAGGCCAAGATCTCGGTGATGGATCGTGGTTTCATTTTTGGCGACGGCGCCTATGAGATGTTGCCTGTCTATGGCCGGCGCCTGTTTCGCTTCGAGCAGCATATGGACCGTTTTGAGCGCAGCTTGGCCAAGTTGCGCATCAACAGCCCAATGTTGCGCGCCCAGTGGTTGGAAATCGCGCGCAAGCTGATTTCCAAGGTCGAGGCCGAGGATCAGGCGCTGTACTTGCAAGTCACCCGCGGCGTGGCGCCACGCAACCATGTGATGCCGCCGGGCATTCAGCCCACCGTGTTCGCCTACAGCAGCGCGTCGAAGCCCATCTCGGCCGAAGAACGTCATCACGGCGTGAGTTGCGTCAGCGCCCGTGACTTCCGCTGGGAGCGCGGCGACATCAAGAGCACGTCTTTGCTGGGCAATGTGTTGGCTCGGCAGATCTCAGCCGACCAAGGGGCGCTGGAAACGATTCTGTTGCGTGACGGCTTTTTGACCGAGGCGTCGGCTTCCAATGTCTGGATCGTCAAGGAGGGCGCGCTGCTCGGTCCTCCGAAGAGCGAATGCTTGCTTGAAGGCATCCGGGTGGAACTGCTCAAAGAGCTTTGCGAAGAAGTCGGCATCGGCTACAACCTGCGCCCGATTTCAGAGGTCGAACTGTTTGCGGCCGACGAGATCATCCTCAGCTCGGCCACCAAAGAGGTGTTGCCGGTGACGACGCTGGATCACCAGTCGGTGGGGCATGGTGCCTTGCGCGGCAAGCCCGGACCGGTCTACGCGCGGCTGTTTGAGGCTTACCAGCGCGCCAAGCTGCTGCAGTCCATTTAAGAATATGAAAAAAGTTTGAGAGTAAGACGATGAGTATTCTGCCCCCCATGAACCCGCCACCGGACATTCCGCCCGAGCAGTCTTTGATTGAATATCCCTCGCGTTTCCCTATCAAAGTGATGGGCAGCCATGTGGAGGGCTTTGTTGAGGCGATCGCTCAGGTGGCGCTGCAGTTCGACCCCGAATTCGACGCCGCAACCATCGAGCGCCGCCCCAGCAAGGGCGGCAACTACCTGGGCCTGACGATTACCGTCACCGCCACCAGTCGCGAACAGCTCGACGAGTTGTACCGCACGCTCAGCACCCATCCGATGGTCAAGGTGGTGCTGTAAGCCGCATCGATCCAGGCCTCCCGCTCAGCTTGCGGGGGCGGCCGCCAAAGCGTCGACCCTGATCCAAAACCTTGCTGGGTGCGGATTTATCGACAACATTTGCTGCTTCGCGCACCCAAACTCAGGTGTCCGTCGTGGCGAAGGGCTTTCAGGCTGGCGCTACCATTCGTCACATGATTGTTGTGAAAACTCTGGGGCGAGTGGATTACGCGCCGACTGTTGAGGCTATGCGCGAGTTCACAGAGTCGCGTGGGCCCGACACCCCCGATGAACTCTGGCTTTGCGAGCATCCGCCCACCTACACCCAGGGCCTGGCCGGCAAGGCCGACCATGTACTGCAGGCTGGCGGTATCCCGGTGGTGCAGACCAACCGAGGCGGGCAGGTGACCTATCACGGGCCGGGTCAGGTGGTGGCCTACCCCTTGATCAATCTGCAGCGCGCCGGCTACTTCGTCCGCGAGTATGTGTTCCGCCTGGAAGCGGCGGTGATTCAGACGCTGGATGCTTACGGCATCACCGGCCACCGGGTGGCGGGTGCTCCCGGCATTTATGTGCGGCTGAATGACCCTCACAACCATGCGGCGCTGTCGGGCCCGGTCGATCCACTCGACCCGTTTCGCGGCTTGGGCAAGGTGGCGGCTTTGGGTATCAAGGTCAGCCGGCATTGCACTTATCACGGTGTCGCATTGAACGTGGCGATGGATTTGCAGCCCTTTGCAGGCATCAACCCCTGTGGTTATGCGGGTCTGGCAACGGTGGACCTCGTTACACTCGGGGTTTTTGCGGATTGGCCCGAGGTGGCCCAGCGTTTCGGCGAGCGGCTGCAGGCCCAGCTCGAAGGCTGAACGATCATTTGGAGTTTGGCTGGCATGGCGACCGAGAACATCACTCACGAAGCGAAGACAGGCGAGGCGTATGACGCCAGCGCCAAGCAAAAGTCGCAGGCCAAAACGGCCCGCATCCCGATCAAGATCGTGCCGGCTGAAACGCTGAAAAAGCCCGATTGGATTCGCGTCAAAGCCGGCTCCCCCAGCACCCGCTTTTACGAAATCAAGCAGATCCTGCGCGAGCAAAAGCTGCACACCGTTTGCGAAGAAGCCTCCTGCCCGAATATTGGCGAATGCTTCGGCAAGGGCACGGCCACCTTCATGATCATGGGGGACAAGTGCACCCGTCGCTGCCCCTTCTGCGATGTGGGCCATGGCCGCCCCGACCCGCTCGATACCGATGAGCCGCTGAAGCTGGCGCAGACCATCGCCGCGTTGAAGCTCAAGTATGTGGTCATCACCAGCGTGGACCGTGACGATCTGCGTGACGGCGGTGCCGGCCATTTTGTCGAGTGCATCCAGAAGATCCGCGAACTCAGCCCGACGACGCAGATCGAGATTTTGACGCCCGACTTCCGCGGCCGCGCCGACCGCGCGCTGGACATCTTGAAGGCTGCGCCGCCGGATGTGATGAACCATAACCTCGAGACTGCACCGCGCCTCTACAAGGAAGCGCGCCCCGGTTCCGACTACCAGTTCAGCCTGGACCTGCTCAAGCGCTTCAAGGCCGAAGTGCCGGGCGTGCCGACCAAGAGCGGCATCATGGTCGGCTTGGGTGAGACCGATGAAGAAGTGTTGCAGGTCATGCGCGATATGCGAGCCCACAACATAGACATGTTGACCATTGGGCAATACCTGGCCCCCTCGGGCCACCATCTGCCGGTGCGCCGCTATGTGCACCCGGATACCTTCAAGATGTTTGAGGCTGAGGCCTACAAGATGGGTTTCAGTCACGCGGCCGTTGGCGCCATGGTGCGCTCAAGCTACCACGCCGATCAGCAGGCGCACGGCGTATTGGCGGGCGACTGAAAGATCCCGCCGCCGTTCTGAAGTTCAGCGGTAGCTGACGCGCCGCCTGAACTCATCTTGCAGGCGCTGGTAGCTGCCGTCACGACGCATCTGCGCCAGGCCTTGGCTGAAGGTCATGGCGAGGCGCTCCCCCTGCGGGTGCTGTTTGGAAAATGCCACCCAGAAGCCATCCATTGACACCAAACCCACCCGCTTGACTTTGCCTCGCGCCTCGGGGGTAGCGTCGATACGCATCCAGCCGGGGGTGCGGTTCAGCAAGATGTAGTCGACGCGCTTGTTCAGCAGCATGCGAATCAAGGCGCCGTCTGAGACTGCCGCGAACTTTTGGATCCGGCTGTCATGCATGAACTCGCTCGGATAGGTGTAGCCATTGGTATAGGCCACGCGCTTGCCGCGCAAATCGGAGAGGCGCATTTCCACCCCGGTGTTGTCGGCTCGACCGAAGATGGACAACTCTTCTTCAAACATGGCGGGTTGGTGCCAGATATAGTCGCTGCGGTTGTCATCGGTGATGGTCGCGTTGAAGCAACCGGCCACCTGCGCCGTCTTGGCATATTGCATGCAGCGGGCAAAGGGCACGTTGATGAGTTGCACCTTGATGCCTTGGCTGGCAAACACGGCGCGCACCAGATCCACGCTGTAGCCCACCGGGCTGGTTTGAGGGTCTGCGCCCGGCTTTTCTGCGGCACTGTAGGGCGACCAGTCATCCTCGCCGGCCAAGACCACGGTGTTCTTGTCGAGAGGCTCTTCCGCAGCCGATGCGACCCCACTGACGATCGCTAGACCGATCGAGAGGCTGAGTTGGCACAGGGTGCGGATCATTGAGCTTCGCATGGTCAAAGTTCGAGTGCCGCCAGGGTTTGTGTTCAAGCCTTTTCGGCCAAGAGCTTTTCTACCAGCGCATGCAGGGCGGCGAAGTCCGGCTCGCCCACATAACGTTTCACCACCTCGCCGCGCTTGTTGATCAGCAAGGTCGTCGGGGTCAATTGGATCTTGCCGAACTGCTTGGCAATTTCGCCGGTGTTGTCGATTGCAACGCCGAAGGGCAGCTTGCGGCTCTCGGCGAAGTTGGCCACAAAAGCGGGCGGGTCGTAACTCATGGCCACGGCCAAGGTATCGAAACCGCGCGCCTTGAACTTCTCATGCGTGGCCATCAACTCGGGCATTTCTTTGACGCAAGTGCTGCAACTGGTGGCCCAGAAGTTCACCAGCATCACCTTGCCGGCCCACTGGCTGGAATCCAGCTTCTGGCCGTTCAAGAGCACGTAACTGACCACAGGCAGCTTCTCTTGCTGGCCCAGGTCTTGGTAGGCCCAAAAACCGGCACCACCCAAGGCAGCCAGCAGCACAGGGATCACGACGCTTCTTTGCAACTTCATGCCCGTAGTGTAGCCGGGCCCTAAATGCTCGACTTCGACCGGGTTTAGAGGCTTTTGGACAGCTCGAACAGCAGCACCGAGGGCAGGGCATCGCTCACGTGCAGACGAGAGATTCGGGCTAAACCGTCCGAGGTGGCGGTGGACAGCTGCGTCAAATGGGGCTCGTCCAGGACTTCAACAAAGCAAAAGTCTGGCACTTCGCGCATGGTTTCTTCGTGCAGGCGCTCGAAGTCGGCGCCGCGCAGGGCGCTTTCAAAGATGATGCCGTGCGGCAGGCCTTCCTCACAGAACCGGAGTGCTTCGCTCATGCTGCCGACCAGGTCGACGATCAGGCCCATGTGCTGGACCGCCGCCTGAATCTGCGTGCGCAAGTCTCGCCGCTGCGAGACGATCAACACATGGCTGCCCGCCAGCGGTTTTGAATTGCTGGAAGGCTGGTAGTCGGAGTCGCGCTCCCGTTCGATGGGTGGCAGGGGGGGCGTGGCCGACCCTACAGTCAGGCCGGCCACGCCGGGCTCTTCGCTGACGGTGTTGGGAAACTCCAGCGTCAAAACGGTGATGCCGGCCTCGTCCTCGCGCAGTGGCAGCACGCCCATTGTTAGGGCAGTCTGCTCAACCAGTCGCCAAGACAGTGAGTTGAGTGCACGAGGCAACTCTTGGGCGCGCGGATCGTCCATCAAATCAAGTGAGCGATGGGCGAATCGGCAGGTCAAGCGAGCTTTGGCCGGCCAAGGCGTCAGATCCAGGCGCAGATCGACGGCGCTGTGGGTGCTGGACAAGGCCCAATCCATCAGCGCATTGAGGAGGGAAAACAGCAAAGAGCCATCGGTCATGACCTCCACTGGTTTGAGGATCTGCCGAACCTGGATGCCGCGGGACTGGGTTTCGCGACTGCGCTGCGCCAAGACGCCGCGCAAAACCTGCGTCAGGTGCATGCGCTCGCGCGACAGACGCAGTCGCCCGGAGGCCAGGCGCGCCAGCTGTTGTCCCATCATGCCGGCCTCACGTGCCTGGACGACGCTTTCTTTCAGCGAGCGCAGGCTCTGGCGGTCAATTTGCCCCGTGCTGATCAGATCATGGATGCGTTCCATGGCGGTGCTGAGCGGCCCGGCAATCTCGGCTCCCAGTTGCTGCACGATGTCGGTCCATTGCGTGTGGCTGGGCGAGCCGGCGACATCGTTCGCGGCTGCTTGGGCGGCACTGGCAGTGGAGGCAGTCGGAGGGCTGGACATGAAGGGGCTTGTTTGGCTGTGGGCCGTGTTGTCTTTGTACTCGCCCAGAGAGAGCGAAGTGACCACAGCGGCCGCCATCGTCAGCGCGATACTTCAGAGCGTCCATCCCTTGATCCGGGGGAAAGCACTGTCAAATCAGGCTTGTTCCTCCAGGGCGTTCGTTTTTTGAGGAATTTTTCACGCTTGCATTTGGCTCAGGCGACGACGCCAGAAGCGAGCAGGGCGTTGATTTCAGCTTCTGACAAGCCGGCTTCGGACAAGAGTTGTTGCGTGTGCTGGCCCAGAGTTGGGGGTGCGCGTCGATAGCTCACCGGCGTGGCCGATAGCTTGATTGGGCTTGCAACCAGGCGCAGCTCGGGGTTCAAGGGATGGGGGACATGCGCGCACATCTGACGCGCTTGCACCTGGGGGTCGGCAAAGGTCTGCGCCAGATTGTTGATGGGGCCGCAGGGCACATGGGCTGCTTCAAGGGCGCTCAACCACGCATCACGCGACTTGGACCTGAGGGCTTGTGCAATCAGGGGGGTCAGAGTATCTCGGTGACGCACGCGTGCCGCATTGCTGCTGAATCGAGGATCCTGGGCCCATTCTGGATGGCCGGCGATGCAGCAAAACTTGCCGAACTGCACATCGTTGCCCACGGCAAGGATCAGATGTCCATCTGCCGCCTCAAAGACTTGATAGGGCACGATGTTTTGATGGGCATTGCCCATGCGGGCTGGCGTTACGCCGCTGCACAAATAGTTGACCCCAAGGTTGGTCAGCATCGCCACTTGACTGTCGAGCAGCGCCATGTCGATGAGTTGCCCCTCGCCGGTGGCATCCCGGTGGCGCAAGGCGGCCAGGATGGCCACGCTGGCGTACATACCGGTGAACAAGTCGGCGACTGCCACGCCAACTTTCTGCGGACCTGCGCCGGGGAGATCATCGCGTTCCCCAGTGACGCTCATCAGGCCACCAATGCCTTGGACGGCATAGTCATAGCCGGCACGCTCCCGGTAAGGGCCGGTTTGGCCGAATCCTGTGATGGAACAGACGATCAGTCCGGGATTGGCCTGCCGCAAGGTTTGGGCGTCCAGGCCGTAGCGAGCCAGATCGCCGACCTTGAAGTTCTCGACCAAGACATCGACCTTGGCAGCCAGGCGACGTATCAAGACCTGACCCTCGGGCTTGGCGATGTCGATGGCAATGGATCGCTTGTTTCGGTTGGCTCCCAGGTAGTAGGCCGCTTCGCTGGTGTCGGCACCCTCGGTGTCCTTCAGGTACGGAGGCCCCCAACTGCGAGTGTCATCACCCTGGCCGGGTCTTTCAACCTTTATGACATCGGCACCCAGATCGGCGAGCGTTTGCGTGCACCAGGGGCCCGCCAAGACACGGGAGAGGTCCAGAATACGCACTCCAGCCAGGGCCATCGGCGCGGTAGCGCTGGTTGGGTTGCTTGTATGCACGGCACCAGGGGTGGCGGGATCGGAGTTCTGCATGCCTTTGATTGTGCGGCATCGCCGTGGTGAGGCTTTGACGGGCGAGGGCTCAGGCGCCGCTCGATAATGCCAAGATGAAAGTGAAATTCTGGTTGGTGTCTTCGTCTGCGCTTCGTCGGTTGGCGGGCTTTTTGTTGGCGACTAGTTTGGCGGCATGCTCGCCCGCATTGGATTGGCGGGAGGTGAGACCGGCCGGCAGTGGCGTGCAGGCGCTGTTCCCTTGCAAACCGCAGATCAATGTGCGCCCTGCGACACCGGCTGAGCCTTCGAGCATGGGCTTGGCCGAGTGCAAGGCCGCGGATTTGAGTTTTTCGCTGGCTTGGGCGGACCTATCTGAGCCGCAGATGGTGACGCCGGCATTGCTGCAGATGCGGCAGTCCTTAGCGGCCAAGCTACAAGCGCCTGGCACCGCCGGGACGGCGTTTCAGGTGCCCGGCATGACGCCCAACCCCGAAGCGCAGGTGCAGGTTTTTTCCGGGGCTTCCCAAACTGCTCACGTCGCTGTTTTTGCGCGAGGTCTGCGTGTCTATCAGGTGGTGGTGTTGGGTAAAAAAGGCGCCAATGAAGCCTGGGACGGCTTTGTGTCTGCGGTGAAGTTGGATCAGTGAGTGGCGCTTTGAATGTGTTTCAGGCCTCCGTCGCCGGGCTGGTCGCGACCGAAGGGGCCAGAGTGAGCCAGCGCTTCACTGCTGCTTAACGCTGCGTTGATAATCGTGCCATGCCCGGTCTACTCCTGATTGCCCACGCACCCTTGGCCTCCGCGATGAAAGCGGTTGCCGAACACACCTTTCCGAATTGCGCGCCGCAGTTGGCCGTGCTCGATGTGAGCCCCGAAATGTCGGCGGAAGATGTCGAGTCGGCGGCCCGCGCCTTGTTGGCAGAGGCAGGTCATGCGGAGGCCTTGGTGTTGACGGATGTTTTTGGCGCCACGCCTTGCAATGGCGCTTTGCGTCTGCAAGGGCCTCAAGTGCGTGTGATCAGCGGAGTGAATGTGCCGATGTTGTGGCGATCGCTTTGCTATGCCAATGAGTCGCTGGAAGCGCTGGCCGAGCGCGCTTTGCAAGGCGGCGTTCGTGGCATTGTTTTGAACGAGATTCCTGTGAACCCCTGCTCGAAGCCTTGAGCTTCAACCCCAATCAATGATCAAGTCCACGCTCACCATCAGCAACAAATTAGGTCTGCACGCACGCGCCTCAGCCAAGTTGACCAAACTGGCGGGGTCTTTTAAGTGCGAGGTCTTTATGAGCCGCAACAGTCGGCGCGTCAATGCCAAGAGCATCATGGGCGTGATGATGTTGGCGGCCGGCTTGGGTTCGCAGGTTGAATTGGAAACCGACGGCCCGGATGAACAGGCCGCACAAGACGCCATCACCGCTTTGGTGAACGATAAGTTCGGCGAAGGCCAGTAAGCCGCGTTTGCGGCTTGCAGTTCAAGCCATGAAGTGCCGGCGATAGCGTGCGGGCAGATCAGCAAGACGCATCATCATCGGCAGGTCCGCGGTATTGAAGTCCGGGTCCCATGCGGGGGCACCAAGAATCTTTGCCCCGCAGCGCAGATAGCCCTTGATCAACGGGGGCGCGTCGACCGTGAGGTCGTGGCGCAACTCTTCAACCGGCAGCGGTAAACGAGGGCGCACTTGCCACTCAATGCCGGCCAGATGGCTTTGTTCCAACTGTTTCCACAAACTGGCGGCAAAGTGGCCGCCATCTCGCATGCTGATGCTGGCGCAGCCGATCATGGTGTCGAGGTCGTTGCGCTGCATGAATTCCGCCAGCGCGCCCCACAGGGCCATGATCGCGCCGCCAGAGCGGTGTTCGGGATGAATGCAAGAGCGGCCCAGCTCGACCATGCGTTCGCGCAGGCTGCGCAGGCGGGTCAAGTCGAATTCTGTTTCGCTGTACAGCCCGCCAGCACGCTTGGCAGCGGCGGGTGTGAGCACTCTGTAGGTCCCGATCACGGCTCCCGGCTCAGACTCGGCATCCATTGATCGCACCAGCAGGTGCTCGCAAAACGGATCAAAGGCGTCGATGTCGTGACCGGCCGGCGAGCCCTTGGGGGTACTCAGTCGGGCGCCCATCTCTTCGGCAAATACTTGGTAGCGCAGGCGCTGTGCTTCCCGCACCTCGTCCTCGCTACGAGCCCAACTGACGTCCAGTCTCGCCATGCCCGCCCTGGCAGGGGCCGTCGGAATGGCCGAAGGTGGCTTCGGATGCAACTCAGGCATGCGGGGACGCAGGTCAGAGAAGGGCAGGGTGGGCAGCGGTAAATCCCTCATGAGCGGCCTATTGCTTGTCGTTGGTGGACGGGATGGATGCTCGGTGTTGGGGGTGACGCTGGCGTGACGCAGGAGTGACGATTCAATGACTCCGATGCAGTTCTGTGGCCTGCTAAAGTCGGCGCATGAGCTTCCAGGTTTTCGGTATCCCGGTTTCGCGCGGCGTGGCCATTGGCCGAGCCGTTTTGGTGGCGTCCAGCCGCTTGGATGTGGCTCACTATTACATTGCCGAGGCTCAGGTCGAGCCAGAGATTCGGCGCGCATTACGCGCCCGCGATGAAGTCGCGTTAGAACTCGAAACCTTGAAGCAGGACCTGCCGGGCGATACCCCGCATGAGTTGGCTGCCTTGCTTGACGTGCATCTGATGTTGTTGCACGACGAGGCGCTGTTGGGGGCAACCAAGCACTGGATTGTTGAGCGCCACTACAACGCGGAGTGGGCCTTGTCGGCTCAACTTGAAGTTCTGGCTCGACAGTTCGATGAGATGGAAGATGACTATCTCCGCGAGCGCAAGGCTGATCTCGAGCAAGTGGTGGAGCGCATTCTGAGCGCACTCGCTCGAGAGCAGGGCAACGCGCCAGTGGACGCGTCCAGCGTGGTGCAACGTGATTTCGCCGGGGAGGATCCGCTTTTGTTGGTCGCGACAGACATTGCGCCTGCCGACATGATGCAATTCAAGCGCAGCGTGTTTCACGGTTTCATTACCGATATTGGCGGCAAGACCTCTCACACGGCCATTGTGGCTCGCAGCATGGACATCCCTGCGGTCGTGGGAACCCGTGAAGCTTCCCGCCTGATCCGCCAGGATGACTGGGTCATCATCGATGGGGATGCCGGCACCGTCATCGTCAATCCTTCTCCGATCATGTTGGAGGAGTACCGTTTCCGGCAGCGTCAGAGCGAGTTGGAGCGGGCCCGCTTGGCGCGTCTAAGGCATACGCCGGCGGTGACCTTGGATGGCGAGCGTGTCGAATTGCATGCCAATATTGAATTGCCCGCGGATGCCCTGGCAGCCGTCGAGTCGGGCGCGACCGGCGTAGGACTGTTTCGCAGCGAGTTCTTGTTCATGAATCGTGGCGGTGAATTGCCGAGCGAAGAAGAGCAGTTTGTCTCTTACCGGGCTGCGGTCGAGGCCATGCGCGGTATGCCCGTGACGATTCGTACTGTGGACGTCGGCGCCGATAAGCCTTTGGATCGATTGAGCGTCAGTGAGCTGCGCCATGAGCATGTGTTGAATCCGGCCATGGGCTTGCGGGCCATACGCTGGAGCCTGGCAGAGCCCAGCATGTTCCGGCAGCAACTGCGAGCCATCTACAGAGCGAGCGCTTTCGGCAAGGTGCGGCTATTGATCCCGATGGTGGCGCATCTGAATGAAGTCCGTCAAATCTTGGAGTCAATCAAGAAGGTTCGCCAGCAACTCACGGACTCAGGCCAAGCCTTCGGCATTGTCGATCTGGGTGTGATGATTGAGATACCCGCGGCAGCAGTGATGCTGCCTCTGTTGCTGCGCCACGTGGATTTTGTTTCTGTCGGCACGAATGATTTGATTCAGTACACCTTGGCGATAGATCGTGCTGATGAGGCCGTGGCTCATCTCTACGACCCTTGGCACCCGGCCGTCCTGCAATTGCTGGCGAGCACGATTTCCTATGCGCGCAATGCGGGCAAGTCGGTCAGCGTTTGCGGAGAAATGGCGGGCGATCCTGTTTTCACGGATTTGCTTCTCGCCATGGGCTTGCGCAGCTTTTCCATGCATCCATCGCAGATTCCCTCTGTGAAACAGCGAGTCCTGAGGGCTGACGCTGGTCGCCTGACCAAGTCGCTGGCTGCCGTTCTGCAAAGTGAGGACCCCCAGCGGGCCGCGGAATTGGCCTTTGCGGCACAGAAAGCCCCCTCCGTCCCCCATTGATTCGCGATCAACTGGCGGAAGGCGACATGAGAGACGCTGCAAAAGTTGGGTAATTCTCTTTGAGTGCCGAAATTGTTGTGCTAGACTAGCGGGCTTCGCTGCTTCGGAATGAATTGTTTTGAAGCGGTGGGTAGCGAGAAGCGGTTGAGAAAATAAATCTCGAAACGCTTGACGGATGAATAAAAAATCAGTCATAATCTCGCTTCTGTGCTGC
>NZ_JBMLSK010000086.1:0-1690 GCF_049240545.1 Roseateles sp.
GTGAACATCGACTACCACGTCGCCTTCGAGGGCCACTACTACTCGGTGCCGCACCAGCACGTGGGCGCGGCGGTGGAGTTGCGCGTGACGGCCACGACGCTGGAGGTGCTGCTGCGCCGCCAGCGCATCGCCGCGCACGTGCGCAGCCCCAAGGTGGGCGGCTTCACCACGGTGGCCGAGCACATGCCGGCGTCGCACCGGGCCCACCTGCAGTGGACGCCGGCCAAGCTCATTGCCTGGGGTGAGCGCATCGGTGCGGCCACCGCCGGCGTCGTGCGCTGGCAGATGGAGCGCCGGCCGCACCCGGAGCAGGGCTACCGAAGCTGCCTGGGGCTGATGCGGCTGTCGCGCGAGTACGGAGAAGACCGGCTGGAAGCGGCCTGCGCGCGTGCGCAGTCCATCCGTGCCCCGCACTACCGCAGCGTCAAGTCGATCCTGGCCAGCGGCCTGGACCGTCAGGGCAGCAGCTTGCTGGGTGGGGAGCGTGGCACGGCCGCTGCGATGCCGCAACACGACAACGTGCGCGGCGCCGGCTACTACGGGCACCACTGACGACCGGCGCACCGAACGACAACGGCAACCCCAACACCGACAACACTCCCATGCTGCAACAACTCACCCTGGACCAACTGCGCGGCCTGCGCCTGGACGGCATGGTCGCCGCCCTGACCGACACCGCCACGCAGCGCGCCGCCGAGGCGCTGCCCTTCGATCAACGGCTGGCGCTGCTGGTGCAGCGCGAGCTCGACTGGCGCGACGGCAAGCGCGTGGCGCGGCTGCTCAAGGCGGCCAAGCTGAAGGTCAGCTCGGCGTGCATCGAGGACGTCGACTGGCGAGCTGGCCGCGGCCTGGATCGGCACCTCGTCACGGCGCTGGCCGGCGGGGACTGGATCCGCCACGGGCGCAACGTGCTGATCACGGGCGCGACCGGGTGCGGCAAGACATGGCTCGGATGCGCTCTGGCGCAGCAGGCCGTGCGCCTGGGCTTCAGCGTGCTGTACACGCGCGCCACGCGGCTGCTGCAGGAACTGCAGGTGGCCCATGGCGACGGCAGCTTCGGCCGGCGCCTGGCGCAACTGGCGCGGCTGGACGTGCTGGTGCTCGACGACCTGGCCATTGCCCCGATCGGCGCGCAGGAGCGGCAGGATCTGCTGGAGTTGCTGGACGACCGGGTGGGCAGCCGCAGCACGCTGATCACCAGCCAACTGCCCAGCAGCGCCTGGCACCAGTGGCTGGCCGAGCCGACGATCGCCGACGCGATCATGGATCGGCTACTGCACGGCTCGCACACGATCGCGCTGAAGGGCGAGTCCTTGCGCCGCGCCAAGCCGCAGGCCTGACGGCATCCGTGCAGCGCGCAGAGATCACGCGCCGGCGGCCCGCCTTGACCACCGCGGCGGCTGTTCGTCGCGAGCGACGCCGCCGCCGTGGACAAGGCTGCAAGGTGGTCCGGCGACAGGAACGAAACCGCCTTCGGCACCGGGTTGCCCACCCCGGCGCTCACGCGCCGCGTGGACAACCCGGCAGGCCTCGTTCCACGCTGATCGCGGACAGCGTTCCGGCGTGATGGCGGACAGTTGCTCTACCATCCCGCCCGTCACTCAGGCACCCCTCCCGGGGCGTCCGCGATCGCCCGGAACGCTGTCCGCGATCAGCTTGGAATGGGTGTCCGCGATCAGCGGAATGCGCA
>NZ_JBMLSK010000087.1:0-36582 GCF_049240545.1 Roseateles sp.
CCGAACTGGGTGATGGGCCGCAAGATCTCGGTGGACTCGGCCACCATGATGAACAAGGCGCTTGAGGTGATTGAGGCTCGTTGGTTGTTCAATCTGACGCCGGAGCAAATCAAGGTCATCATTCATCCGCAAAGCATCATCCATTCGATGGTGGTCTGTCGCGACAACTCGGTGCTGGCCCAGTTGGGCACGCCCGATATGCGGGTGCCGATTGCCTATGGCTTGTCCTTCCCCGAGCGCATTGAGGCCGGCGCCAGCCGACTGGATCTCTTGACTGGCCCGGGGCTGAGTTTTGAAGAAGCGGATGAAGCTCGATTCCCGGGCCTGTATCTGTCGTGGCAGGCCCTGCGTGGGCCGGAGGGGGCCACTGCAGTGCTGAACGCGGCCAATGAAGAAGCGGTCGAGGCTTTCCTCACCCGCCGCTTGCGCTTTGACCAGATCCACCGCGTCAACAGCCAAAGCTTGACCAATTTGCAGCCCGAGCGCGGCGAATGCAGTAGCGTCGAAGGGCTCTTGGGTCTTGACGCGCGTGCCCGGCGTTATGCCCGCGACTTGATTGCCGGAATGGCTGCATGACCACGCTGCTAGCTTTCCTGCTGACCTTGGGTGTCTTGGTGGCCGTGCACGAGTACGGCCATTACCGAGTGGCCCGAGCCTGCGGCGTGAAAGTGCTGCGCTTCTCGGTGGGTTTTGGCAAGGTGATTTGGCGCCGTCAAAGCAGCCCGGATGCCACTGAGTTCACCCTGTGTGTTTTGCCCCTTGGCGGCTATGTCCGCATGCTGGATGAACGCGAAGGACCGGTGGCTCCGGACTTGCGCGATCAGGCCTTCAACAATCGGCCCTTGCGGCAGCGCGCTGCCATCGTGGCGGCCGGCCCGCTGGCCAATTTTCTGCTTGCCGTGGTTTTGTTTGCGGCAGTCTTTTGGGTCGGAACCGAAGAGCCCCAGCCCGTCCTGGGGACGCCGGCCGCTGAATCCTTGGCCGCTCGTGCGGGCCTGCAGTCCGGTGATCGGGTGCGCGCGACCTCGCCAGACGGACAGAACTGGCGTGAACTGAACTCCTATCCTGAGCTCTTGTCGCGCACTACCGAAGCCATGGCGCAAGGTGAAAGATTGCACCTGGATGTGAGCGGCCACGGCAGTCAAGGGCATCGCAGTCTGTTGTTGGAAACCGATCGTCTGGCTCAGCATGAGTTTGATGCCGCCACCTTGCGCAAACTGGGCTTGTCTCCGCTGGCCGAGCCGGTCTTGGGCAAGGTCACACCCGGGGGGGCGGCCGATGCGGCGGGCCTGCAGGCGGGTGATCGCGTGCTCGCTGTGCAAGGGATGCCCATCCTTGACGCAGCCGGCCTGCGGGATTGGATTCGCAATTCGGTGCGTGAGGGCCAATCTCAAACCGCGGTCTGGAAGGTTGAACGTGCAGGCCGTGTACTCGAACTTGAAGTGAGTCCAAAGGTTGCGCAAGACAATGGCCGAGCTATTGGTCGAATCGAAGCCATGGTGGGCGCAGCGCCAGCGACAGTCAAAGTCAGCCGTGGTTTCTTTGACGGACTGTTTGGCGGCGTACAGCGCACCTGGGATGTGTCCAGCATGACCTTGAAGGTGTTTGGCCGCATGCTTGTCGGCGAAGCCTCGCTGAAGAATTTGAGTGGCCCTTTGACCATTGCGGACTACGCTGGACAGTCGGCGCGCTCGGGTCTTGCGCAGTACTTGGGCTTCTTGGCTTTGGTCAGCGTGAGCCTCGGCGTGCTCAATCTGCTGCCGCTGCCGATGCTCGATGGTGGGCACCTGATGTATTATCTTTTCGAGGTTTTGAGCGGCCGCCCCGTATCGGAGTGGTGGCAAACGCAGTTGCAGCGCGCAGGTGCGTTGATCCTGATGCTGATGATGGTCCTCGCCCTTTCCAACGACGTGGCCCGCTTGACGGGCCTGCATTGACTCTACCTGCATGTCCTCATCTCTAAGAATGGGCGCGCGTATGCGCCCCTCAGCCCTGACCTTGGCCCTGGTGGCCGCCCTGCAGTCAGGCGCCGCCTGGGCGGTGGATCCTTTTGTGCTGAAAGACATTCGGGTCGAGGGCCTGAAGCGCACCGATCCCGGCACCGTATTCGCGTCCTTGCCTTTCCGTATCGGCGACAGCTACAACGAGGAAAAGGGGGCTGCAGCGATTCGAGCGCTGTTTGCCACCGGCCTGTTCAAGGATGTCCGCATCAGCGTCGACGGCGGTGCAGTCGTCGTGATGATTGAAGAGCGTCCCATCATCGCCAACGTCAGCTTCGTCGGTCTGAAGGAGTTCGACACCGAGGCCTTGACCAAGTCGCTGAAGGAAGTGGGTATTGGCGAAGGCAAGCCCTTCGACAAGGCCTTGGCCGATCGCGCCGAGCAAGAGCTGAAGCGTCAATACCTGACCCGCAGCCTTTACGGCGCCGAGGTCACCACCACGATCACGCCCTTGGAGCGAAACCGCGTCAACGTGAGCTTCACGGTGAGCGAGGGCGAGCCGGCCAAGATCAGTGAAATTCGCATCCTGGGCAGCTCGGTGTTTTCTGAAAGCACCTTGGTGGGTCTGCTGGAGCAAACCAGCAGTGGATGGCTCACTTGGTACACCAAGACCGACCGCTATTCGCGTGCCAAGCTGAATGCCGATCTGGAAACCCTGCGCTCCTATTATTTGAATCGCGGCTATCTTGAGTTTGCCGTGACTTCGACGCAGGTCACGATCTCGCCGGACAAGCAAAACATCAGTGTCGCCATCACCGTCAGTGAAGGCCAGCAATACACCGTCACTGGCGTGAAGTTGGAAGGCGAGTTCCTCGGTCGCGAAGAAGACTTCAAGCGACTGATTGTGTTGAAGCCCGGTCAACCGTATCAAGGCGAAGCCGTGGCGCAAACGACGCGTGGCTTCTCGGATCTGTACGGCACTTTCGGCTACGCCTTTGCGCGCGTGGATTCGCGCCCGGAAATTGACCGCGCGACCGGCCAGGTGGTGGTGACTTTCTCGGGTGAGCCGCAACGCCGCGTTTATGTTCGCAAGGTGATCGTGTCCGGCAACACCCGCACGCGTGACGAAGTGATTCGGCGCGAGTTCCGCCAGTTTGAATCGGCGTGGTACGACGGACAAAAGATCAAGGCCTCACGAGACCGTGTTGAGCGTTTGGGTTACTTCAAGGAAGTCACCATCGACACCAGCGAGGTTCCAGGCGCACAGGATCAGGTCGATGTGGTGCTGAATGTGGTGGAGCGCCCAACCGGCAATATCCAGGTCGGCGCCGGCTACTCCAGTCAGCAAAAGCTGTCCTTCACCGGCGCGATCCGACAGGACAACGTCTTCGGCTCCGGCAATTACCTCGGCGTGGAAGTGTCGACCGCGTCTACCGGCCGCACGCTGGTGCTCAGCACGGTGGATCCTTACTTCACGGTCGACGGTGTGTCCCGTGCATTGGATCTGTTCTACAGAACTCAGAAGCCTTACAACAATCTCGGCGAGCAGTTCGAGTTGGTCACCCAGGGTGCTTCGATTCGATTTGGCGTGCCGTTCTCGGAGCTCGATACCGTCTTCTTCGGCTTGGGTTATGAACGCACGACCATGACCACCACGGCCGGTTTGCCCAATAGCTACTTGCTGTACGGACGCCTTTTCGGTCGCGATAGCGTTTCCTACCCCTTCACCATTGGCTGGCAGCGCGACAACCGCGACAGCATCATTTCCCCGACCAAAGGAAAGTACCAGCGGATCAATGTGGAGACCAGCGGTTTGGGTGATGCGAAATACGCTCGCCTGAATATGCAGTATCAGGAGTTCATCCCGATCACCAACAAGATCTCGTTTGGTGTGAATGGTGAATTGGGTTGGGGCGTGGGTCTTGCAGGCAAGCCTTACCCAATTTTCAAGAACTTCTATGCCGGCGGTCTGGGATCGGTACGGGTGTTTGAGGCTGGTTCGCTGGGCCCGGTGGACGTGACCGGCACGCGCATTGGCGGCAATCGCCGCGTCAACCTGAACGGTGAGTTGTACCTGCCGGTGCCCGGCAGCGGCAATGACAAGACCTTCCGGATTTACACTTTCATTGATGCGGGCAATGTGTGGGGCCCGAATGAAAAGGTCAACTTTGACACGGTGCGCTCCTCGGTGGGTATCGGTCTGAGTTGGATCTCGCCGATGGGGCCGCTGCGCCTGAGTTACGGCAAGCCTTTGCGCAAGAAACCCACAGATAGAATAGAACCATTCCAATTCCAGATCGGGAACGCATTCTGATGAAGAGCAAGCTGTTGAATTCGGTGGCATTGGCCGCCCTCATGTCTGTGTCGGCACTGGGCGTGCAGGCTCAGGAACTCAAGATCGGCTACGTCAACAGCGAGCGGGTGCTGCGTGAGGCCAACTTGGCCAAGACAGCGCAGCTGAAGCTGGAAGCCGAGTTTGGCAAGCGTGAAAAGGACCTGAAGGATCAGGAGAACAAGCTGCGCGTGTCCGCCGAGAAGCTGGAGAAAGACGCGCCGACGCTGAGCGAGGCCGAGCGCAACCGCCGTCAGCGTGATCTGGTCGAGATCGATCGTGATCTGCAGCGCAAGCGCCGTGAATGGCAAGAAGACCTGAACCAGCGCAAGAACGAAGAGTTGGGTGCCGTGGTGGAGCGCGCCAATCGTGTCATCAAGCAAATCTTCGATTCTGAAAAATACGACTTGATCGTGCAGGATGCGCTGAACGTCAGCGCTCGCGTGGACATCACCAAGAAAGTGATTGACACGCTGAACGCCCAGAAGTGATCGGTGGCCGCCGTCACTCTGGCTGAAGTCATCGCCGCCTTGGGCGGCGATCTTCATGGGGCCTCCGAAAATGCAGGGCAAGTCCTGATTGAGCGGGTTGGGCCGCTGGAAGGCGCCACGTCGGCGACGCTGAGTTTTCTGTCCAATCCGCGCTATCAGTCGCAGTTGGCGACCTCGGCCGCCGCCTGCGTGATCGTGGCACCTGCTTTTGCGGAAGCGGCAGCCAAGCGCGGACCGGCCATCGTCACGCCGGATCCCTATTTGTACTTTGCGCGCCTGACACAGTGGTGGGCCTCCAGAGTGCGACCGCCAAGCCCGGCGCGCATTCATCCCAGCGCGGTGATCGATCCCAGTGCTCGTTTGGGCCAGGGTGTTGATATTGGTCCGCTGGCGGTGATCGAGGCCGACGCCCGCATTGGCGATGGCGCTCGCATTGGCGCGCAATGCGTGATCGGTCGTGGCGCCGTGGTCGGTGCTTCAACGCGATTGGCGGCGAGCGTCACGGTCGGTTTTGATTGCCAGATTGGTGAGCGCTGCCTCATCCATAGCGGCGTCGTCATTGGTGCCGATGGCTTTGGCTTTGCGCCGACCGGTGCCGCCGGCGGTGGCCGCTGGGAAAAGATCGAGCAACTCGGCGCGGTGCGCATTGGCAATGACGTTGAAATCGGCGCCAACAGCTGCGTGGACCGTGGCGCCTTGGACGACACGGTCTTGGAAGACGGCGTCAAGATCGACAATCTGGTGCAGATTGCCCATAACGTACAAATTGGCCGGCATACGGCGATTGCGGGTTGCACCGCGATTGCCGGCAGTACGCGGATCGGTGCCCATTGCACGATCGCGGGTGCGGCCAATATCGTTGGGCATTTGACGATTGCCGATCATGTCAATGTCTCGGCCGCAACCCTGATCAGCCGCAGCATTCACAAGCCCGGCCTCTACAGCGGCGTGTTTCCCTTCGACGACAATGCGAGCTGGGAAAAGAACGCCGCTACTTTGCGAAATTTGCATGCCTTGCGCCAGCGTGTGCAGGGCCTTGAAAAAGCGCTTGAACAGGCGCAGGAAAAGAAAAATTCATCATGATGGACATTCACCAAATTCTCAAGAAATTGCCACACCGCTATCCCATCTTGCTGGTGGACCGTGTGCTTGAGATCGAGAAGGGCAAGCGCATCCTGGCGCTGAAGAATGTCAGCATCAATGAACCCTTTTTCCTGGGGCACTTTCCGCATCGCCCGGTGATGCCGGGTGTGTTGATGTTGGAAGCGATGGCGCAGGCCGCTACCTTGTTGGCGCTGGAAAGTTCGGACATCGTCTTGGACGACAGCACCGTGGTCTATTTCGCCGGCATTGATAACGCGCGTTTCAAGCGTCCGGTCGAGCCTGGCGATCAGATCTTGTTGGACGTGACCCTGGACCGTGCCAAGGCCGGCATCTTCAAGTTCTCTGGCAAGGTGATGGTGGGCGATCAACTGGCGGCAGAGGCGCAGCTCTTGTGCACGATGCGCCGCATTGATGCCTGAACCCATCAGCCTTAGGCGCGCAGCATGACGAAGATTCACCCCACCGCGATCGTCGACCCGGCGGCCGAGCTTGACAGCTCGGTCAGCGTGGGTGCCTACAGCCTGATTGGCCCGCACGTGCGCATCGGTGCAGGCAGCTCGATTGGCCCGCATTGCGTCATCGAGGGTCGAACCACCATCGGCCAAGACAACCGCATCTTCCAGTTCAATTCCATCGGCGGCACGCCGCAGGACATGAAGTACGCGGGCGAACCCACCGAGTTGCACATCGGTGATCGCAACACGATTCACGAGTTCTGCACCCTCAATCTGGGTACGGCGCAGGACGAGGGCGTAACCCGCGTCGGCTCAGACAACTGGATCATGGCCTATGTGCACATCGCCCACGATGTGCGCCTGGGCAATCAGGTGGTGCTGGCGAATAACGCCACACTTGCTGGGCATGTGCATGTGGGCGACTGGGCAGTGGTTGGCGGCCTGACCGGCGTGCATCAGTTCGTGAAGATTGGCGTACACGCGATGATTGGCTTTCAAGGCCATGTGGCGCAGGACGTGCCGCCCTTTATGACCGTGGATGGCAACCCCTTGAGCGCGCGCGCGATCAATGCGGTGGGCCTGCGTCGTCGCGGCTTTGCTGCGGAACGCGTTGCGGTGATCAAGCAGATGCACAAGCTCTTGTACCGTTCGTCGTTGACGCTAGAGCAGGCCATGTCGGCGATTGGCGAGCTGAAGGGGCAGCAGGGCGAGCCCGAATCAGATGCCGATATTGCGCTGATGCTGGGCTTCCTGGCTGCCGCTTCCCGCGGCATCGTGCGCTGATTTGAACGCTTCCATGACCCAGACCTCGCCACGCTTTGGCATGGTCGCCGGCGAGGCCTCCGGCGATTTGCTCGCCAGCCTTTTGCTGGGGGGCCTGCAATCGCGTTGGCCTGGATTGCAAGCCCAAGGCATTGGCGGCCCCAAGATGCAGGCGCAGGGCTTCGAGCCCTGGTGGCCAAGCGAGAAGCTGTCGGTGTTCGGCTATGTCGATGCCTTGCTGAACATTCGCGAGTTGTTGTCGATTCGAAAGCAACTGGGCAATCGCTTGCTGCAAGACAAGCCGGCCGCCTTCATTGGCATTGATGCGCCGGACTTCAACTTCGGTTTGGAGCAGCGCTTGCGCGAAGGCGGCATCAAGACGGTGCACTTTGTCTGCCCTTCGATCTGGGCCTGGCGGGCTGAGCGGGTTGAGAAGATCAAGCGCTCGGCCGATCATGTGCTGTGCTTATTCCCATTCGAGCCCGAATTGTTGAAAGCGCATGGCATTGGAGCCAGCTATTGCGGACACCCCTTGGCCGACGCGATTCCGCTGACGCCACCCAAGACCGAGGCTCGCAGCGTCTTGGGTTTGAGCGAATCTGACACGGTGGTCGCCTTGTTGCCAGGCAGCCGCCGCAGCGAGATCGCCTATATCGCCGAGCCTTTGTTGAAGGCAGCGGTGCTGATGAGCAAGTCCCGCACAGATTTGCGCTTCTTGATGCCGGTGGCGCCGGGCTTGCGCAGCTTGATCGATCCGCTCGTGCGCCAACATGCGCCCGCGCTGAATTTGCATTTGCTGGACGGGCGCTCCCACGAGGCGCTGGCCGCCTGTGATGTCACCTTGGTGGCCAGTGGCACCGCCACCTTGGAGGCTGCGCTCTTCAAGCGCCCGATGGTGATTGCTTATCGCATGCATGCGCTCAACTGGTGGCGCATGAAGGGTCGCAATTACCAAGCTTGGGTCGGTTTGCCCAATGTCTTGGCGCGAGAGTTTGTCGTGCCCGAGTTGATTCAAGACGCTTGCACGCCTGAGGCATTGGCCCGCGAAGGTCTGGCCTGGCTGGATGATGCGCCGCGTTATGCCCGCGCCCAGCAGTGCTTTGAGCAGCAGCATCACTTGCTGCGTTGTGACACCGCCCAGAAGGCCACCGATGCGATCGCGCAAGTCATTGGTCGCGCCTGAGCAACTCGGCCTGGCCTGGAATGTCAGCGGGCTGGTGGCGGGTGTGGATGAAGCCGGGCGAGGGCCCTTGGCTGGGCCGGTGGTGGCCGCTGCGGTGATCCTGGATGACGTCAACCCCATTGCCGGCTTGGCTGACTCCAAGGTTTTGACCGAGAAGAAGCGCGAGCGCCTCTTCGACGAAATCCGCGCCAAGGCCCTGTGCTGCTGCATCGCCGAGGCCAGCGTCGAAGAGATCGATGCCTTGAACATCTTGCAGGCCACCCTGCTGGCCATGCGGCGGGCCGTGGAAGGCCTGCGCCTGAAGCCGAATCTTGTGCTGGTCGATGGCAATCGCTTGCCCGTTTTGAAGATTCCGGCCGAGGCCATCGTCAAGGGCGACGCCAAGGTGCAGGCGATCTCGGCCGCGTCCATCCTGGCCAAGGTCACGCGTGACCGGCAGTGCCTGGCCATGCATGAGGCCCACCCTGAATACGGATTCGCCGGCCACAAGGGCTACCCGACGGCCGAGCATTTGGCTGCTTTGCGTCAGCATGGCGTGACCGCTTGGCACCGCCGGACTTTTGGCCCGGTGCGAGAGATTTTGTTGGAGAAGCAATGAGCCAGGTTTTGCACATCACCTCGCGTGACAACCCGGCTTTGCAGCGCTTGCGCAAGCTGAGCCAAGACGGCGGCGCTTATCGCAAGCTGGGGTCGATCTGGCTGGAGGGCGACCACTTGGTGCGTGCCTGCTTGCAGCGCGCCTACCCGGTGACCCAAGCGGTGCTGACCGAGGCTGCGGCGGCGGACCCGGTGCTGCGAGCGCTGGCCGATGCGGCGCCGCGCCAATTGATCGTGCCGACTGATTTGTTCAAGACCATCAGCGGCCTGGAATCCCCCGCGCAAATCGGCTTTGAAGTGCCGCATGACGACAAACAATCGCTCAAGCCTGCAGTTGATTCGGTGGTCTTGGATCGTCTGCAAGATGCTGGCAATGTGGGCACCATTTTGCGCAGCGCGGCGGCCATGGGCTTTCGTCAGGTGCTGGCCTTGAAGGGGACAGCGGCGCTGTGGTCGCCCAAGGTCTTGCGGGCCGGCATGGGCGCGCATTTCGGCCTGCATTTGATCGAAGGCTTGGCGCCGGCTGACCTGGAAGCTTTGCAGTTGCCGATGGTGGCCACCAGCTCTTATGCCGAGGCGCAACTGCACCAAATTCGCCTACCCAGTCCCTGTGCTTGGGTGATGGGTCACGAAGGGCAGGGCGTGCAGGCCGACTTGATGCAGCGCTGCGCCCTGACGGTCGGCATTCCTCAGCCCGGCGGCGAGGAGTCGCTCAATGTGGGCAGTGCTGCAGCAATTTGTCTGTACGAATCGGCGCGGCAGCGCCTGCTGCCCTGAGCGATCAGTAGATCAAGCGATCAGGCCGCAAGTCACGCAAGATGGTGGTGGCGATTTCTTCGATCGACTTGTGCGTCGATGAGAGCCAGGCTATGCCCTCGCGCTTCATCATGCTCTCGGCCTCGTTGACCTCGTAGCGGCAATTCATCAGGTCGGCGTACTTGCTGCCGGGGCGACGCTCGTTGCGGATCTGGCTGAGGCGTTCTGGGTCAATGGTCAGGCCAAAGCATTTGCGCTTGTGGGGTGCCAGCGTGTCGGGCAGACGGCCGCGTTCGAAGTCCTCGGGAATCAGCGGATAGTTGGCCGCCTTGATGCCATGCTGCAAGGCCAGATACAGCGAGGTGGGCGTTTTGCCACTGCGCGACACGCCAACCAGGATCACATCGGCCACGTCCAAATTCTTGGCCGACTGGCCGTCGTCATGGGCGAGCGAGAAATTGATCGCTTCGATGCGATCGTGATACTCCTGGCTGCGCGCCACATCCGAGAAGCGCCCCACCCGGTGGTTGGACTTGACCTCGAACTCGTCTTCCAGCGGTTCGATAAAGGTGCCGAACATATCGAGCACTCGCGCTTGGCAGTGGTCGCGCACGATCTTCAGCACCTCGCGGTCCACCAAGGTGGCGAAGACGATGGCGCGCTTGCCTTCGCGCTCGCCGGTCTCATTGATCTCTCGCACCACGGCGTAGGCCTTTTCGGGCGTGTCAACAAAAGGGCGGCGCACATGGCGCGGTTTGGTGGGGAATTGGGCCAGGATCGAGTTACCGAAGGTTTCAGCAGTGATCCCGGTGCCGTCCGAGACAAAGTACACGGTGCGATGGGGCATGGTTGAGTCGCTCTAGAGTGTTTGTTCATCATACGGCGATGTAACCCGTAGAATCCTTCGCAACCAACCGCCAGCCGTCATGCGCAGCTTTCAAACACTCAAGCCCGGGCTAGAACAAGAATGCAGAATTCTTGGGCTGAGTGACTGTGTGGACGACAGGGGCAGCGCTCGAGCCGAGACTCCAGGCGCCGCGGCGGGACTCAGGAATTTTCAACATCACGGAGTATTCCCATGTCCACACGCTATGAGCCGACCGCCCTGGTCGTTCCCTTTGAGAATCTGAGGATGAGCGACGTCGAGGTCGTTGGCGGTAAGAACGCCAGCCTCGGCGAAATGATCTCGGAGCTTTCCAGTTCTGGCGTTCGCGTGCCGGGTGGTTTTGCCACCACAGCGCATGCCTTCCGCGAGTTCCTCAAGCACGAGGGTCTGGACAAGCGCATCGAAGCGCGCCTGGCGACTCTGAACACCGACGATGTGCGCGCCCTGGCCGAGGCCGGTGCCGAAATCCGCGGCTGGTTGGAGGCGCAGCCTTTCCCGGCTGATTTGGAAGCGCAAATCCGCAGCTCATTTGCGAAACTGACCGCCGACAACCCGGGCGTGTCCTTTGCCGTGCGCTCCTCGGCCACGGCCGAAGACTTGCCCGACGCGTCCTTCGCCGGCCAGCAAGAGACCTTCTTGAATGTGATTGGCATTGAAGAGGTGCTGCACAAGATGAAGGAGGTCTTCGCCTCCCTCTACAACGACCGCGCCATCAGCTACCGCGTGCACAAGGGCTTTGCCCACGCCGATGTGGCGCTGAGCGCCGGCGTGCAGCGCATGGTGCGCTCTGACCTCGGCTCGGCCGGCGTGATGTTCACCATCGACACCGAGTCCGGCTTCAAGGACGTGGTCTTCATCACCTCCAGCTACGGCCTGGGTGAAACCGTGGTGCAGGGCGCTGTGAACCCGGACGAGTTCTATGTGCACAAGCCGGCGCTGGAGAAGGGCCGTCTGCCCATCATCCGCCGCAACCTGGGTTCCAAGCTGATCCGCATGGAGTTCGCCACGCCGGAAGAAAAAGCCGCCTCGGGCCGCTTGGTCAAGACCGTGGACACCGCGCCCGAAGCGCGCAACCGCTATTCGCTGGCCGATGCCGAAGTCATCGAGTTGGCGCGTTATGCCCTGATCATCGAGAAGCACTATGGCCGCGCGATGGACATCGAGTGGGGCCGCGACGGCGTCGATGGCCAGCTCTACATCTTGCAAGCCCGCCCTGAGACGGTGAAGAGCCAGGCCGAAGGGCAGGTCGAACACAGCTACAAACTCAAGGGCCATAGCGCCGTGCTGGCCGAAGGCCGCGCCATCGGTCAAAAGATTGGTACCGGCCCGGTTCGTTTGGTCTCGCACATCAGCGAGATGGACCGCGTTCAGCCCGGCGATGTCTTGGTGACCGACATGACCGACCCGAACTGGGAGCCGGTGATGAAGCGCGCTTCGGCCATCGTCACCAACCGCGGTGGCCGCACCTGCCACGCAGCCATCATTGCGCGCGAACTGGGTATTCCGGCAGTGGTCGGTTGCGGTGACGCGACCGAGAAGCTGAAGGACGGCCAGTTGGTGACCGTGGTTTGCTCCGAGGGCGACACCGGCTTCATCTACGACGGGCTGCTCGAGACCGAGATCAGCGAAGTGCATCGCGGCGAACTGCCGTACTGCCCGATCAAGATCATGATGAACGTCGGCAACCCGCAGCTGGCCTTCAACTTTGCGCAGATGCCCGGCGCCGGTGTCGGCTTGGCTCGCCTCGAGTTCATCATCAACAACAATATTGGCGTCCACCCCAAGGCCATCCTCGACTATCCGAACATCGATGCGGATCTGAAGAAGGCGGTGGAGTCGGTGGCTCGTGGCCATGCGTCCCCGCGCGCTTTCTACGTGGACAAGCTGGTGGAAGGTGTGGCGACGATTGCCGCGGCCTTCTTCCCGCGCCCGGTAATCGTGCGCCTGTCGGACTTCAAGAGCAATGAGTACCGCAAGCTGATTGGCGGTTCGCGCTACGAGCCCGATGAAGAGAACCCGATGCTGGGCTTCCGTGGCGCTTCGCGCTACATCAGCGGCGAGTTCTCGGATGCCTTCGCCATGGAGTGCGAGGCTTTGAAGCGCGTGCGCAATGACATGGGCCTGACCAATGTCGAAATCATGGTGCCCTTTGTGCGTACCGTGCGCCAAGCCGAGCGCGTGGTGGCCATGTTGGCCGAACGCGGTCTCAAGCGCGCGGCTGCGGGTGGGCAGGACGGTCTGCGGGTCATCATGATGTGCGAGGTTCCGAGCAATGCGATCTTGGCTGAGCAGTTCCTAGAACATTTCGACGGCATGTCGATCGGCTCCAATGACCTGACACAGCTGACCTTGGGTCTGGATCGGGACTCCGGTCTGGAGCAGTTGGCGGGTGACTTTGATGAGCGTGACCCGGCTGTGAAGGCCATGATCTCGCGTGCCATCACCGCTTGCCGGGCGACAGGCAAGTACATCGGCATCTGCGGCCAAGGGCCTAGCGATCACCCGGATTTCGCCGAGTGGCTGGCAGGTGAGGGCATTGTGTCGATCTCCTTGAACCCTGACTCGGTGATTGAAACTTGGCAGCGACTCGCCAAGCGGTGAGAACCTCACCAATCGAGCGGTCTTTGGATCGCTGAGATGGAAACGGCCCGAAGGGGCCGTTTTTCATGGGCAATGGGCATGCGGGTTCCTTGCTATCGACAGCCCGCCAGTCGCCTCGCATGATGCCGGGTAGACCCGAATCCATTGATATGAGCCCGTCGTCACCGCATGCTTGCAGCAGCGCCCGTCCCAGCGCAACCCTGAATCGTCGTCTCAAACGAATCTACGCCTGGTACACCCTGGGCTTCGTGCTGTTCGTCTTGTTGCTTGCGGGGCTGGAGCATTTGGGTTTGGCCAAGCACTGGATTGGCTTCTCTTTTTTGGCGGCCACGGTAGGTGTCTACGCCGCGATTGGCTTGCTGTGCCGAACCACGGACGCCGATGAGTACTACGTCGCCGGTCGACGCGTACCGGCCATGTTCAACGGCATAGCATCGGGCGCCGACTGGATGAGTGCGGCCTCTTTTCTTGGCTTGGCCGGCACGCTTTACCTCAGCGGTTACGGCGGCCTGGCTTTTGTCTTGGGTTGGACCGGCGGTTTTGTCCTCGTGGCCCTGTGTTTGGCACCCTATCTTCGCAAGTCGGGTCAGTTCACGATTCCGGACTTCCTCGGCGCCCGCTATGGCGGTACGGCGCCCCGTTTGATTGGTGCGTTCGCGGCGGTGCTGGTGTCATTCATCTATGTGGTGGCACAGATTTATGGCGTCGGACTGATCACTGCGAGATTGACCGGCTTGGGTTTTGAGGTCGGCGTGTTCGTGGGACTGGGGGGCGTCCTGGTTTGTTCCTTTTTGGGTGGCATGCGAGCAGTGACCTGGACGCAGGTTTCGCAGTACATCGTTCTGGTGATCGCTTTTTTGGTGCCGGTGGTTTGGTTGAGCGTGAAGCAGACGGGGTGGCCTCTGCCGCAATTGGTCTACGGCCAGCAACTGGCCAAATTGAGTGAGCGAGAGCAAGAACTGATCAAGGACCCGCTCGAGTTGCAGGTGCGCGAGGTGTTCCAGCAACGGGCCGACGCTTTTGAGGCCAAGCTTCGCGATGTACCTCAATCTTTGGCGGAGGAGCGTGCGGAGGCGGCTCGGCAGGTGGCGCAGCTGAAGGCCGAAGACGCCCCGCTTGCCGAGATACAGAGCGCAGAAAAACGTCAGGCCGGTTTACCTCGGACTCCCGCAGAAGCGAGCGAGCAATGGCGCTTGGCTCAGCTCAGCAACGAGGGGCGCGCTCTTCCCTTGAGCGGCATGCTGCCTCACGTTCAGCAGTTCAGTGGCGATCCGGCCGGCACACCGGTCCAGCAGCAGCAGTTTGAAGAGTCGCGCAGGAACTTTATCGCCCTGGTGTTTTGCTTGATGGTGGGGACCGCCGGCTTGCCGCATTTGTTAACTCGCTACTACACCACGCCCACGGTGGGTGAAGCGCGCGAGTCGGTGGCTTGGTCCTTGTTCTTCATTGCCTTGCTCTACTTCACGGCGCCGGCATTGGCGGTGATGGTCAAGTACGAGGTGCTGACTCAGTTGGTGGGCACGCCAATCGAACAGTTGCCCCAGTGGATTTCGCAATGGGCGCGACTGGATCCAGGGCTTTTGTCCATCAGCGATGTCAATGCGGATGGCGTGTTGCAACTCGGCGAGTTGCGCATCAGCAGCGACATCATCATGTTGATCACGCCTGAGCTCGCGGGCCTGCCCTTTGTCGTCTCGGGTATGGTCGCTGCAGGCGGCTTGGCGGCGGCCTTGTCTACCGCCGATGGGCTGCTGCTGACCATCTCTGCGGCGCTGTCCAACGATGTGTACTACCGTGTTCTGCACCCGCAAGCTTCTATGACGCGGCGAGTCACCTTGTCCAAGGCCTTGTTGCTGGCCGCGGCCCTGGCGGCAGCAGCAGTGGCTGCGCATCGGCCTGCTGAGATTTTGTACCTTGTCGGTGCGGCATTCTCCGTTGCTGGTGCTGCCTTCTTTCCGGCCTTGCTGATGGGCATCTTCTGGCAGCGCGCCAACGGCTGGGGAGCGGTGGCGGGTATGTTGACAGGCATGTTGGTGAGTGTTTTTTATCTCGCCACCGCCAATCCCTCATTGCGTGCAGCCCTTGGCATTCCGGGCGAAGCGCAGCTTTGGTGGGGCATTCAATCCATCTCGGCCGGCGTCTTTGGCGTGCCGGCCGGATTCTGTGCATTGATTGTGGTCAGCTGGCTGACCCCGGCGCCTGCCGCAGCCCAAGCATCGATGCTCCGGCTGCTGCGGCGCCCGCCCGTCCAGGGCTCCAGGCGACTGGGCGACGGCAAGAGCGAGGAAGAGCTGGCTGAGCATGGTTTGAACCCCAAGCGGGAATCCCGCAGCTGGCCCTAGTCGAAACAAGAAAATTGGGCTACAATCGCGGGTTCCCCCTTGCCGTGACCACGTGTAGACGCTGTGGCACGGCTTCCTCAGCGCTAGGTCGGGTTGTCAATTGGAGATGACACGGCTCGCTGGAATCCACAAGGAGTACTTATGCGTCACTATGAAATCGTTCTGCTGATCCATCCGGATCAAAGCGAACAAGTTCCGGCCATGCTGGAGCGTTACAAGAGCCTGATCACCACCGGTGGCGGCACTGTGCACCGCGTCGAAGATTGGGGCCGCCGTCAAATGGCTTACCTGATCCAGAAGCTGGCCAAGGCCCACTATCTGTGCGTGAACATCGAGTGCAGCAAGGAAACCCTGGCTGAGCTGGAAACTGGCTTCCGCTTCAATGACGCCGTGCTGCGTCACCTGACTGTGCTGAAGTCCAAGGCTGAAACCACCCCTTCGGTGATGATGAAGTCTGTGGACCGCGAAGACGCTCGCAAGGCGCCTCAGGTCGCGGCCGCCTAATTCAGCTTTCGAGCTGAGTTGGCTAAAGCTTGGTGTTTGAATCGGTATTGATTGAGATAAAAAAGGCCTGCTTCGCGCAGCGAGCAAGCAAGAGTGGGTGGGTTCTTCGGTGAATCACTTGATCTTGCAAGCCAGTCTGCTGGAGTTAGGACTTGTCAGATACACCCCGGCCGGATTGATGGCCTTGGACTGTTGCTTGAAGCATGAGTCCCAGGTGCAAGAAGCCGGCAGACCCCGCAAGGTTTCCATGGAAATCAAAGCGGTGGCGATTGGTGAAATTGGCAAGCGCCTGCAGGCCTTGGGTGTTGGTGGAACGGCTTGTTTTTCAGGCTTCCTCAGCGCTCAGAAAGCAGGGCGTGGAACGGTTTTCCACATCACTGCGATCGATACCAGCCACACACCGAATTGTTCGAATCCGGATTAAATTAAAGAGGTCACACGATGGCACCACCACGTGGAAAAGGTCGCTTCTCTAAAGACAAGAAGCCCAAGCGCAATACCCAATCATTGCTGTTCCGTCGCAAGCGTTTCTGCCGCTTCACCGTTACCGGTGTTGAGCAGATCGACTACAAGGACATCGACACGCTGCGCGATTTCGTCGGCGAAAACGGCAAGATCACGCCCGCTCGCCTGACCGGCACGCGCGCATTCTTCCAGCGTCAGCTGACCGTGGCGATCAAGCGTGCTCGCTTCCTGGCCATGCTGCCGTACAGCGACCAGCACAAGGTCTGAGGAGTAGGCAACCATGCAAATTATTCTGCTTGAAAAAGTGGCCAACCTCGGCAACCTGGGCGATGTCGTCACGGTCAAGAACGGTTATGCCCGTAACTTCCTGATCCCGACTCGCCAGGCACGTCGTGCTACCGAAGCGGCCATCAAGGAATTCGAAGCCCGCCGCGCTGAGTTGGAAAAGGCTGCCGCTGAAAAGCTGGCCGCTGCTCAAACTCTGGGCGAAAGCCTGACTGGCAAGACCGTGCGCATCAGCCAAAAGGCTGGCGTGGACGGCCGCCTGTTCGGTTCCGTCACCAATGCTGACGTGGCTGACGCCCTGAGCAAGCTGGGCTTCGCCATCACCAAGACCCAAGTGCGTATGCCCCTGGGCCCCTTGAAGGCGGTTGGCGAGTTCTCCGTGAACGTTGCCCCCCACACCGATGTGGTCGTGGAAATCAGCGTGCAAGTGGTTCGCGAGAACGACTAAGCGCTGCGCATTGAACTGACCTGCAAGGGTCAGCCAATAAAAAAGCCGACGCTGTCAAAGCCGTCGGCTTTTTGCGTTTCTGGGGATGATGTTATACAGAGGCATCCCCCGCCTTTCCACAGACTTGTCCACAGCTCCTGCCAGCGAACCCGTCCAGGGCAACACCATCCATGAGCGCAACTTTCTCCTCCACGCCTCTCCCGGGCTCTTCCATCGGCGCTGACCGTCGCGACGATGAGGTGGCGCGCCTGCGCGTGCCGCCGCATTCGATCGAGGCCGAGCAAAGCGTGCTGGGTGGGCTCTTGATCGACAACTCGGCCTGGGACCGAGCCGGCGACTTGTTGACCGAATCGGACTTCTACCGTTTCGAGCACAAGCTGATCTTCGTGGCGGTGGGCAAGCTGATCAATGCCGGCAAGCCTGCCGACGTAGTGACCGTCTTCGAAGAGCTCACGTCTCTTGGCAAGGCCGAGGAATGCGGGGGACTGGCCTATTTGAATGCCTTGGCGCAGAGCGTGCCGAGTGCCGCCAATCTGCGCCGTTATGCCGAGATCGTGCGCGAACGCGCCGTGCTGCGCAAGCTGGTGACGGCCAGCGATGAGATCGCCAGCGCTGCGATGAACCCGCAGGGCAAGGCGGTGAAGGAAATCGTTGACGAGGCCGAAGGCAAGATCTTCCGCATCAATGAAGAAGGCAACCGCGGCGGCCAAGGTTTCCACAGCATGGACAACCTGGTGGTGGCGCTGATCGACCGCGTCAATGAGCTGGCCGAGAACGGCGCCGAAGACGTCACTGGCGTGCGCACCGGCTTCTACGATCTGGACAATATGACCGCCGGCCTGCAGCCTGGCGACTTGATCATCTTGGCCGCACGCCCTTCCATGGGCAAGACCGCGTTCGTGGTCAATATTGGTGAGAACGTGGCCATCAATGAAGGCCTGCCGGTCGTCATTTACTCGATGGAAATGGGCGCGGCTCAGTTGGCGCTGCGTATGGTCGGCTCGGTCGGTCGCATCGACCAGAGCCGTTTGCGTCTGGGTCGCCTGGCCGATGATGAATGGGGCCGTTTGTCCGAAGCGGTCGACAAGCTCGGCAAGGCGGCCATTTACATCGACGAGAGCCCCGGCCTCTCGCCCAGCGAGGTGCGCGCCCGCGCGCGCCGCCAGGCCCGTATCAGCGGCCAGTTGGGCCTCATCATCATCGACTACTTGCAGCTGATGAGCGGCAATGGTGGGAATGAAGAAAACCGCGCGACCGTGATTGGTGAAATCTCGCGCGGCTTGAAGGCGCTGGCCAAAGAGCTGAAGTGCCCGGTGATTGCGCTGTCGCAGCTGAACCGTTCGGTGGAAACACGGCCCGACAAGCGACCGATGATGTCCGACTTGCGGGAGTCCGGCGCCATTGAGCAGGATGCCGACATCATCATGTTCATCTACCGCGACGAGTACTACACCAAGGAAGAGTGCAAGGAGCCGGGTGTGGCCGAGATCATCATCGCCAAGCAGCGGAATGGCCCGGTCGGCACGGTCAAGCTGGCCTTCCAGCGCATGCACACCAAGTTTGAGAACCTGGCGCCGGGCTATGTTGGCCCGGGCGGCGACGAGTACTGATTGCTGGTCTTTTTCGCCTCAGTTACTTGAGACTGCCGATGTCCGATCCGATCTTTGCCCCGAGCAGCTTCCGCCCGACGGACGAGCAAGTCACCATCCAGACGACGCGGGCTCGGCATGTGCTGATCGAAGCCAACGCCGGCGCCGCCAAGACCACGACCCTGGCCTTGCGCATCGCGCAGGCGCTGCAGCGCGGCGCGCAGCCGGCCATGATTCTGGCGCTGACCTATACCGAGCCTGCCGTGCAGGCTTTGCGTCAGCAGCTGCGCTTTGTCGGCGTCTCTGTTGAGCAGCTGCAGGAGATCCGCATTCACACCTTTGAGTCCTTCAGTGCATGGCTGCTGGGGGCTATCGAGGGCGAGGGCGTCTTGCAGTTGCGCTCGGAAGAGCAGGTCAAGCCCTATGTGCTGCGCGCGATTGAGCGGGCCCAGACCCTGCCTCAGGAGCGCTACCCCGACGAACTGCTGATTGGCGCTGCACCGACGGCCATGGTCGAGGGGTTGCTGCAGTCTTTTGCCGTGCTCAAAGGCCGCATGCTGATCGAGCAGTTGTCGGCCGAGGCGCCGATGAGTCCTGATTTGGCCGAGGACTTGGGCTTTGACTACCTCACGCTGCGGGTGCGCAGCGCCTATGAGTTCATTCGCCGCGGCGGGCATCCCGATCGGCCGGCCTTCCGTTTTGAAGGCGATGCCACCTACGACCTGGCGCGCGCGCTCAGCGCGGAAGAGGGCGAGCTCGACAACTCTTGCCTGGCACTGGGCTTGGCCCTCCTCGTGGTCGATGAAATGCACGACACCAACCGGGCCATGTTCACCGTGTTGAAGGGCTTGCTGGATCAGAACCGGCGCGCGGCTTTTGTCGGCGTGGGAGATCGCGATCAGGTGATTCACTCGCAGGCCGGCGCCGAGGCGGCCTTTATGCATGCGAGCTTCACCCAGGAAGTGGGCCAGCCAATTCGCCTGCCTTTGACGGCCAGCCATCGCTTTGGGCCCCAGTTGGCGCAAGCCGCAGGCGCTCTGGCTGGTGGCAAGCCTTACGCCGCTTTTCAGCAGCGCGAAACCGAAATCCGCAAACTGAGCTGCGAGTCACACCGCATCATGGTGCGCTTGGTGGCGGAAACGGCCCGCGACCATTTGCAGCAAAAAGAGCTGCATGAGTTGCGCATCTTGCTGCGGCAACCCGCCCATTCGATCTTGATCGAAAGCGAGCTGCTCAAACGCGGTGTGGGCTATCGGGTGGAGGGCTTTCAGCCCTTTCTGCGTCGACCTGAAGTGCTGCTGGTGCGCGGGCTCTACGCCTTCTGTTTCGATGATTTCAGTGGCTTTGCGTCCAAAGCGCTGCGTGCCGAGACCTTGGCCGCCCTGATGCAGTTTGCCGGCGCCTTGATCGACAGCACCGAGCTGCGCCATTTGGACGCTGTGACGGCGCAGCGGCGGGCCATCGAGGAGGCTTGCGCACACCCGGATGGCATGCGGGCCTTCATCGAGGGTCAGGTCTTGCGCAACGCCTCCGGCGTGGCTTTGCCTCGGCTGCGTGCCGCGATGGCGGTGCTCAAGTCGCAAGACTTGCCCAGTTTTTCAGAAGGCTTTTTGAAGGCCTTGGATCCGACGGGCCTGGCCGCTGCCGTGCTGGTGCGTCAGAGCGATATTCACCAGGTGCGCGACAACATCGCGCAATTGGTGCAAGTGGTGGCGGGTGAAGACGAGGGCTTGGACGGAGGCTTTCGGCTCTTGCAAAAGCTGCACGAGGGCCAAACGCGGATGCAGGCGAACCCGCGAGTCACCTTGTCGAGCATCGAGTCTGCCAAGGGCCTGGAGTTCGACCATGTGCTGATTCCGCATCTCTCGCGCGGTGAGTTTGTCGGTGAGGTGAGCGCTGCTGAAAATCGCAACCTGCTGTATGTGGCCATCACCCGCGCCCGGCAGCGCCTGACTTTGGCCTTTGACCCCGCCAAGCCTTCGCGCTTTTTGCAGGAAGCCGGCTTCCTCTAAAACTCGCTTCTCGCTTTCGGGCTAAGGCGAAAGGCGAGGCTGGCGCCTGGATAAAATACTGTATATATTAACAGTATGTCATTCAAGCCGAGCACCCATCGCAAACCCAGCCAAGCGCAGCCGTTCTACATCGACGCAGGCACGCTCAAGGGGCGCGGCAGTGCCTGTACGATTGCGCACCGTTTCCAGGCCGAGCTGCGCGAGCAATACGACGATGGCTGGGGCTCATTGGATCAAGAAGCGCAGCAGGAGCTTTGCGCGCCTGCTACCCAAATCATCGAAGAGCAGGCCGGCCGCATCCTCAGTAGCAATCAGTCCCCGGACATCAGCTTTGATCTGTCCATCAACCCTTACAGAGGCTGTGAACACGGTTGCATTTATTGCTTTGCCCGGCCGACGCACAGCTATTTGAATATGTCGCCGGGCCTGGACTTCGAGACCCGCATCGTGGCCAAGGTCAATGCCGCCGAGCGCCTGCGCGCCGCCTTCGCCAATCCGCGCTACCAGCCTCAGTTGCTGTGCCTAGGCACCGCGACCGACGCCTATCAGCCGGTGGAGCGCAAGCTGGGCATTACTCGTAGCTTGATCGAGGTCTTGAGCGCCCATGCACACCCCTTTTCCATCGTTTCCAAGTCGGCCGGCATTTTGCGAGACCTGGATTTGCTGGCGCCGATGGCCAAGCAGGGACTGGTGGCGGTCTATGTGTCGGTCACGACGTTGGACAATGAACTTTCAAGACGCTTGGAGCCACGTGCGGCCGCGCCGCAGCGGCGTTTGCAAACCATTCAAAGCTTGGCCGAGGCCGGCATTCCGGTGGGCGTCAGTGTTTCGCCCTTGATTCCGTTTTTGAATGAGCCAGAGTTGGAGCAGATTCTTGAGGCCGCGGCCGCTGCGGGCGCGCGCGCGGCCTTCAGCATTCCGCTGCGCCTGCCTTGGGAGGTCAACCCTTTGTTTCAGGATTGGCTGCAACACCATGTGCCGGAGCGCGCCGCGCGCATCATGGCCCGGCTGCGCGATATGCGCGGCGGCCGCGACAACGACGCACGATTCAATACCCGCATGAAGGGCGAAGGACTGTGGGCCGAACTGAACCAGCAGCGCATGACCAAGGCTTGTGCTCGCCTTGGCCTCCTGCGCGAGCGCATGGATTTGGATTTGAGCCGGTTTCAGCGCCCGGGGCCCAAAGCCCCAGGGGCTGACTCAGCGACAGCGCCCGCAGCAGCTCAGATCGAGTTGTTCTGAAGCGCCGCTACAGCGCCGCCAGGCTTAAACACGCAAGGCAATGCTGCCGGCCGCGCGGTTGCGGTTGATGCTTGCGCCCAGCGGCACCACATAGCGGTTTTGCAGTTGCGAGATTTGCTCCGACAACTCGTCCGCGTCCTCGATTTTGTCGGTGTGCCGCTTGAGCACCAGGCTGGCCATATCGATCAGTTTGGCGTTGCGCGTGGCTTCGCCTTGCTGGATCAGCAACTCAACCCCCGTGCGCGCCGTGCCGCGCATCGAGTGGCGCATGGCCGTCTCGGCAATGCCGAAGATGCTGGCATGGCAGTTGCGCAGTTCTTCCGCCACCATTTCGTTGCCCTCGCACATGGCGATCAACACTTCGGTGCTGGATTTGGTGGTGCAAAAACGCAGGCCAATCTGCTTGACCAATTGCCCCATTTCTTCCAGCTCGATCATGGCGGCCAAACGCACCCACAGGGCCAACAAAAGACTGGCGGCTTCAAAGTCGAAGTCCTCCTGCTCCATGGCTTGGCGGCTGAACTGGCGGGTTAGTTCCAGAGCGTCGGCCACCCGCTTGTCGGCCATGAAGCGCAGGCCTTGCATCACCTTGTCGAAACGTTGCAGGCGCTTGGAGTTCGGGTGCCGGTCCAACTCATTGAACATGGTGTCTTGCGCGTACTTGAGGCCCTTGCTGTCCTTGTTATCAAAGCGCATCAGAGCGATCAAGATCAGGCTCAACATATCGAAGAGCTTGGAGCGCAGACCCTGGGCCATGGCGCGCTCCAGCATGCGCATGGCTTCCTCGCGCTGGCCGGCGTAAAAGGCCAAGCTGCCGGCCCGTTGGGCGCGCAAGAGGCAGCCCGGTGTCAGATTGACGGCGGTGCGGTAGGTGGCGAGCGCGGCTTCAATCTCGCCTTGCTCCATTTGGACCCGGCCCATCACATCGTAGGAGTCTGCATGGTCGGGAATGTCGCCGATCAAGGTTTCCAAGGTGCGCCGGGCGGCTGTCAAATTGCCGGCGCTGAGTTCGGTGCGCGCCACGCCCAGCCGTGCCCAAGGCACGGTCTTGGCTTCGATGATGGCGTCATAGAGCTTGCGGGCGTCATCAAACCGATTCAAGCGCAGCAGCAGTTCGGCGCCGATGCGGGCCGCGTAGAGCCAGAACTGCGCGCGAGCTTCAAAACGCTTCAGGCAATGGCCGGCGGCGGTTTCGAAGTCTTGCTTCTCGATGGCTTCAAAAATGTCCTTCAGCACCCGCTTGCGGTGGCGCGCACTGGCCAGCCGATCGGCCAAGGACGTGGTGGTGTAGGGTTTGACGAGATAAGCGTCGAGCGCGGCCTCTGCGGCTTCGGCCACCTTGGCATATGAGGCTTCACCGGTGACCATCACAAACACGGTGGAGTAGGGCAGCAATTGCTCGCGGCGCAATTCGTCCAGCAGGTCTTGCCCCGACATTTCAGTGCCGTCGAAGTGGTAGTCGCACAACACGATGTCGTAGGCCTTGTGCTCCAGGATCACCCGCGCGTCATTGATGCGCGTGGCTTGGCGGACATGGGCGACACCGAGGTCGCGCAGCTGCGCCGCCATCAAGCTACGCGAGGTGGCATTGCTGTCGATCACCAGAGCGCTGGCCTGCTGAATCTCAGCATCCATCATCGTCGCCATTGCCGCTCCAAACAGGGTCTTGTCATGTCTCGCCGGGGTCCTAGGGGAGGAGGGAAAGAGGGGGCCTCTCTTCCGGCATATCGACCATAGTGCGGCAAAGCTTTAAGTTCTGCACTTCAAGTGTTTGATTCAAGACGCAAAAGCGTGAAAAAAAGCGCCAGAACCGGCTCGGTTGTGGCGCTTTTTCTGAGGGAGCGAGGGACGTCGCTTACTTGAAGATGTCCTTGACCCGATCGGTCCAGCTCTTGGCATTGGGCGAGTGGCGCTCGCCGCCATCGCGGAAGCTCTTGTCCAACTCCTTCATCAGCTTGCGCTGGTGCTCGGTCAGCTTGACCGGCGTTTCCACGCTGATGTGGCAGTAGAGGTCGCCGGGGTAGCTGGAGCGCACGCCCTTGATGCCCTTGCCGCGCAGGCGGAAGGTCTTGCCGTGCTGGGTGCCTTCGGGCAATTCGATCTCGGCCTTGCCACCCAACGTCGGTACTTCGATGCTGCCGCCCAGGGTGGCCGTGGTCAGGCCCACCGGCATGGTGCAGTGCAGGTCGTCGCCGTCGCGCTCGAAGATCTCGTGCTGCTTGATGCGGATCTCGATGTAGAGGTCGCCCGCTGGGCCGCCGTTGACGCCGGGCTCACCATTGCCGGCCGAGCGGATGCGCATGCCTTCGTTGATGCCGGCCGGGATCTTGACTTCCAGCGTCTTGCTCTTCTTGACCTTGCCCTGGCCGTTACAGGCGGTGCAGGGGTCGGGAATGATCTTGCCGGTGCCGTGGCAGTGCGGGCAGGTTTGCTGCACCGAGAAGAAGCCCTGGCGCATATGCACCGTGCCCGAGCCATTGCAAGAACCGCAGGTCTTGGCACTGGTGCCGGGTTTGGCGCCGGAGCCGCCGCAGGTTTCGCAACCTTCCCAGCTGGGAATGCGGATCTGCGACTCTTTGCCGCGCGCGGCTTCTTCCAGCGTGATCTCCATGGCGTAAGACAGATCGCTGCCGCGGTAGACCTGCTGGCCGCCGCCACGACGTCCCGCGCCACCGGCGCCGCCATTGAAGATGTCGCCAAAGATGTCGCCAAAGGCCTCGGCGAAACCGCCGAAACCTTCCGCGCCAGGGCCGCCGCGGCCGCCCATATTCGGGTCCACACCGGCGTGGCCGTACTGGTCATAGGCCGCGCGCTTTTGCGCGTCAGACAGCATCTCGTAGGCCTCTTTGACCTCCTTGAACTGCTCCTCGGCCTTCTTCGCACCCTCGCCTTGGTTGCGGTCGGGGTGGAACTTCATGGCCAGCTTGCGGTAGGCCTTTTTGATCTCGTCCTCGTTGGCGCTTTTGGCCAGGCCGAGAACTTCGTAATAGTCACGCTTTGCCATGGGCGGGGTCCGTGCTTGTCAAAACAACAGCGCCGCGTCGAGCTTGGGAGGCTTCACAAAACCTCTTGGCTGCGGCGCGGCGGCGAAACGCGGCCGGATCTTTACTTCAATCCGGCGCGCCTGAAGGACTTACTTGCTGTCCTTAACTTCCTTGAACTCGGCGTCGACGACGTTGTCGTCCGCAGGCTTGGCCGATGCTTGAGCGGCTTGCGGCTGCTCGGCGCCGCCTGCTGCAGCACCGGCTGCGGCTTGGGCGGCTTGCGACTCGGCATACACCTTCTCGCCCAGCTTCTGGCTGGCGGTCATCAGCGCTTCGGTCTTGGCTTCGATATCGGCCTTGTCGTCGCCCTTGATGGCTTCTTCGGCGTCCTTCAAGGCGGCTTCGATCTTTTCCTTTTCGCCGGCTTCGAGCTTGTCGCCATGCTCACCCAGGCTCTTGCGCACCGAGTGGATCATGCCGTCAGCCTGGTTGCGGGCTTGCACCAGCTCGACCTTCTTCTTGTCTTCGCCGGCGTTGGCTTCGGCGTCCTTGACCATCTTTTCGATCTCGGCTTCAGACAGACCGGAGTTGGCCTTGATGGTGATCTTGTTTTCCTTGCCGGTGCCCTTGTCCTTGGCGCCGACGTGCAAGATGCCGTTGGCGTCGATGTCGAAGGACACTTCGATCTGCGGTGTGCCGCGCGGTGCCGGTGGGATGCCTTCCAGATTGAACTCGCCCAGGCTCTTGTTGCCGGAGGCCAGCTCACGCTCGCCTTGGTAGACCTTGATGGTCACAGCCGGCTGGTTGTCGTCGGCGGTGGAGAAGGTCTGGCTGAACTTGGTCGGGATGGTCGTGTTCTTGGCGATCATCTTGGTCATCACGCCGCCCAGGGTTTCGATGCCCAGCGACAGCGGGGTCACGTCCAGCAGCAGCACGTCCTTGCGCTCACCGCCCAGCACCTGGCCTTGAATCGCTGCGCCCACGGCCACGGCTTCGTCCGGGTTCACGTCGCGACGTGGCTCCTTGCCGAAGAATTCCTTGACCTTGTCTTGCACCTTGGGCATGCGGGTCATGCCGCCGACCAGGATCACGTCATCGATGGCGCTGACGGCCACGCCAGCGTCCTTGATCGCAGTGCGGCAAGGAGCGATGGTGCGCTCAATCAGCTCGTCCACCAGCGACTCCAGCTTGGCGCGTGTCAGCTTGACGTTCAAGTGCTTGGGGCCGGTCGCGTCAGCGGTGATGTAAGGCAGGTTGACGTCGGTCTGGGCCGAGTTCGACAGCTCGATCTTGGCCTTTTCAGCGGCTTCCTTCAGACGCTGCAGCGCCAGCACGTCCTTGGTCAGGTCGACGCCTTGTTCTTTCTTGAACTCGGCCACGATGTAGTCAATGATGCGCTGGTCGAAGTCTTCACCGCCCAGGAAGGTGTCGCCGTTGGTCGACAGCACTTCGAATTGCATTTCGCCGTCCACATCAGCGATTTCGATGATGGACACGTCGAAAGTGCCGCCGCCCAAGTCATACACAGCGATCTTGCGGTCGCCCTTGCCATGCTTGTCCAGACCGAAGGCCAGGGCCGCAGCGGTCGGCTCGTTGATGATGCGCTTGACGTCCAGACCCGCGATGCGGCCGGCATCCTTGGTGGCTTGACGCTGAGCGTCGTTGAAGTAAGCGGGCACCGTGATGACGGCTTCGCTCACCTCTTCACCGAGGTAGTCCTCGGCGGTCTTCTTCATCTTGCGCAGGATTTCGGCCGAGACTTGCGGAGGCGCCAACTTCTTGCCGCGCACTTCCACCCAAGCGTCGCCGTTGTCGGCAGCAGCGATGGTGTAAGGCATCAGGTCGATGTCCTTTTGCACTTCCTTCTCGCTGAACTTGCGGCCGATCAGGCGCTTCACCGCGTACAAGGTGTTCTTGGGGTTGGTGACGGCCTGGCGCTTGGCCGAGGCACCGACCAGGATCTCGCCATCTTCTTGGTAAGCAATGATGGACGGGGTGGTGCGAGCGCCTTCGGCGTTCTCAATCACGCGTGTCGAGTTGCCTTCCATGACGGCCACGCACGAGTTGGTGGTGCCCAAGTCAATACCGATGATCTTTCCCATATTCTTTCTCCTGAAGATTTGTCTGTGACCGGCGGGGCTCCGCGCTTGCTTGACCGCCGCGGCCGTTCAAAAACTGATGCTTATAAGCTGTGGATAACTTCGAGGCTTTCAAGCCCCGGTCGTTAAATTATTTCGGCGCGGTGACCGTCACCAAGGCGGGGCGCAGCACGCGCTCGGCGATGGAATAGCCTTTTTGCAGCACCATCACCACGGTGTTGGGCTCTTGCTCGGCCGGCACCACCGAGATGGCTTGGTGCTGATGCGGGTCGAACTTGGTGCCGGCGGCCGGGTTGATTTCCACGACCTTGTTGCGCTCCAGGGCGGAGGCCAGTTGGCGCTTGGTGGCGTGCACGCCTTCCAAAACGGTTTCAACCTTGGCGTCGGGCAGGGCGATCGCGGCTTCCATGCTGTCCATCACCGGCAGCATCGATTCGGCAAAAGACTCCACCGCAAATTTGCGGGCCTTGGCCATTTCTTCTTCCGAGCGGCGGCGGATGTTCTCAACTTCGGCCTTGGCGCGCAGGTAAGCGTCCGACATTTCCGCCAAACGGGCTTCCGTTTCGGCCAATTTGTCGACCGCTGGTGCGGCTGCGACCTCGTCGGGGATGTTTGGCTCTTGGGGTGGGGTATTGGATTGGGTCATGATGCAAAAAGAAGCAATGGCGCCCATATGAGCGCCATACCTGGGATTTCAAGAGGGCTTTTCGGAAGGATTGATGCGGAAATCCGTGAATTAGTCGGTATCGGCGGCGGCCGACCAGCGATTCCAGTCCGCCAGGCGGCGCCGGTCCTGCTTGGTGGGTCGGCCCTGAGCCAGGCTGTGCGCCGGCTCGGGTGCCAGGCGGCGCGCTTCGCTGAGTTTTTCGCGAAGCGCAAAGTTCTCCGGCGTTTCCTCGTACAGCGCTTGCGCCTGCGGGGCCGGGCCGCGGATATGGCTCAGGCCCCGCACCCAGACTTCGCGGGGCACATCGCCTTGGCGAAACTTTAGCAAGTCACCCAGCTTCAGCTCCCGCGAAGCCTTGGCGACTTGGCCGTTGACCTGCACCCGGCCGTGACCAATATCCTCGGCCGCCAGCGAGCGGGTTTTGTAAAACCGCGCGGCCCATAGCCATTTGTCGAGGCGCAATCCAGCGTCCTGCGTCTCTGGCTTGGACTTGGGGTTCGCGGCTTTGGCGGATTTCATCGAGCGTGATTTTCCAGGATTCGGCTCATGGCGCGCCAACTTCGGGGTCACGCCCCGGCCCAGCGGCGCTCAAGGGCAAGTCGACGATGGCGTTCAAGCCCTCCATCTGAGCCCCATGGACCCGGTTTTCAAGGGCAATTTTCCCGCCCAGTGATTGCACGATGCCTTGGCAGATGGCCAGTCCCAAGCCCGAGCCCTGGCTGCCCGGCCCGGTGGCAAAAGGCAGAAATAGCCGGGCTTGCTGCGCGGCCGAGATGCCGGGGCCGGTGTCGGCAATCAGCAGCCGCGCCCAGGCGTCTGTTTTGCTGAGCGTGATGTGCAGGCTGCCGCCGCTGGGGCTGTGGGAGATCGCGTTGTGCAGCAAATTCCGGGTCAGCTCGCGCAAGGCCCAGGCATGGCTGTCGACCCAGGCGGCTTCGGTTTCGATGTCGAAATCCAGGTGATGGTCGGCAATCAAGGGGGCGAGGTCGAGTGCCACGTCGCGCGTCAGGGCGGCCCAGTCCTGGGTGGGGAGGGGCTCCAACTCTTGGTGCAACTGCTCCACCTTGGCTAGGGCCAGCATTTGATTGGCGACCTGGGTGGCCCGGCCGACGGTCTGGTCAATCTCCGCCAAGGCTTGCATCGCATCTACATCGCCAAGGCGTGCCGATTGCACCTGCAACTTCAAGACCGCCAACGGTGTTTTCAACTGGTGAGAGGCGTCGCGCACAAAGCGCTTTTGCGACTCCAGCAGATGGGACAGTCGCTCCACCACTTGATTGGTGGCTTCCACCAGCGGCTGCCATTCACGCGGGGCGTCGGGCGCTTGAACTGGGGATAAATCATCTTCCTTGCGTTCCAGCAGTTGTTTGCTCAAGCGCCGGACCGGTGCCGTGGCTCTTTGCACCACGACGATGACGACGCCGCCGATCACCAGCACCAGCAAGACTTGACGCCAGACCGTTTCCAGCAGAATTTGGTGCGCCAAGGTTCGGCGTAACTCCAGGGTTTCGGCGACTTGAATGGTGGCCATGCCCTGACCACCGGCCCCAGCGACCGGTTGCAGCAGCACGGCCATACGCACCGGCTCGCCGCGAAACTCCGCGTCATAGAAAGTCACCAAGGCGGCGTAAGGGCCTTGGTTGGGAAGCTGTCCCTGCCAGGCAGGCAGATCCTCAAAGCCTGACACCATTTCGCCCGCGAAGCCGCTGACGCGGTAGTAGATGCGGCTGCGGTTGTCGGCCTCAAAAGGCTCCAGGGCCGAATAGCTGAGCTTGGCCAGCAACTGAGGGGGGCTGCCATCGCCATTCTTGCCGCTGACACTGATCTCCAGCAGTTCGCCGATGGATTTGGCGGTGGCCAGCAAGGTGCGGTCGTAGGCGGTGTCGGCGGCTTGCAGGGCTTGGCGGTAGAGGCTCACCGTGTTGAAGCCGATCAGCACCACCACCGGCAGCAAGATGCCGACCATCAATTGCCAGCGCAATGAGTTGGCCTGAGTTGGCTCGGGCGCTCGCTTCACGCCGGCGCCTTCAGTAAATAGCCCAGTCCTCGCAAGCTGACCAGCTGAGCGCCCGTTGCTGCGATGCGTTTGCGTAGCCGGTAGGCCACCACCTCAATGGCCTCCAATTGAACCTCGGTATCGCCGGGAAAAACCAGGTCGAAGAGACGCTCTTTGGCAAGTGCATGCCCGGGCCGGGCCAGCAAGGCGCGCAACAGAGCGCCTTCTCGCGGCGTCAACTCCAGCAATTGCTCCTGGTGGTAAACCGCGCCGCTGTCAGGATCCACCCGCATGCCGCAAAACACCGTTGCCGATGCGGGCGATGCAAATGGCGCTTGCCCGCCGCCGGCTCGGCGACCCAGGGCTTGCACCCGGGCCATCAGTTCGTCCAGATCAAAAGGTTTGGGCAGATAGTCGTCGGCCCCGACATTGAGGCCCAGGATGCGGTCGCCCACAGTGCCTCGGGCGGTCAAGATCAGCACCGGCGTGCTCAAGCCCGCCTTGCGAGCCTGGGCCAATACGTCCAGTCCATCGATATGGGGCAGGCTCAGGTCCAAGAGCACCACATCCGGCAGGCTGGACTGCCAGCGCTGCAGGGCCAAGGCCCCGTCGGCGCAGGTCACCACCTGCAGGCCGCGGCGCTCGAAGCTGCGCGTCAGGCTCAGCTGCATGGCGGGGTCATCTTCGATCAAGAGCAGTTTCATGGGCACGAGCTTAGCGGGTTTGCCCTAGGGCTTTGGACAGCGAACTGACAGGCTGGATGGCGACGATAGCGAGGCAGATCAACAAAACAGGAGACAAGCCCATGCGTCGCGATACCTTTTTGAAGTCCCTCGCTGCTCTCGCTGCTGCGGGCACGCTGCCATTGTCGGCCCAAGCCAACGCCAATTTGAAGATGATGATCCCGGCCAACCCCGGTGGCGGCTGGGACACCACCGGCCGCGCTTTGGGCAAGGCCTTGCAAGACGCCGGCCTGGCGTCTTCGGTGCAATTCGAAAACAAGGGCGGCGCGGCCGGCGCCATCGGCTTGGCGCAGTTTGTCAATGCTGCCAAGGGCGACCCGAATGCCTTGATGGTGATGGGCGCGGTGATGCTGGGCGGCATCATCACCGGCAAGCCGCCGGTCAATCTGAGCCAGGCCACGCCGATTGCACGCCTAACCACCGAGTACAACGTCTTTGTGCTGCCGGCCAATTCGCCGCTGAAGACCATGAAGGATGTGGTCGATCAGATGAAGAAAGACCCCGGCAGCGTCAAATGGGGCGGCGGCTCGCGCGGTTCGACCGAGCATATTGCTGCCGCCATGATTGCGCGTGCCAGCGGGGTGGATGCCGCCAAGATCAACTATGTGCCTTTCCGTGGCGGTGGTGAGGCCACGGCCGCCATCTTGGGCGGCAATGTCACCGTCGGCGGCAGCGGTTACTCCGAGTTCGCGCAGTACATCGAAAGCGGCAAGATGCGTCCGATTGCGGTCACGTCCGAGCAGCGCTTGAAGGGCGTCAACGTGCCCACTTTGCGCGAGTTGGGCATTGATGTGGTGATTGGCAACTGGCGCGGTGTTTATGCCGCCCCGGGCATCAGTGCCGTACAACAAAAGGCCCTGACCGACATGATCACGGCTGTGTTCCGCAACAAGTCGTGGATTGAGTCATTGGAAAAGAATGGCTGGACGCCTGCGCTGCTGACCGGCAAGGCCTTTGCTGACTTCGTCGATCAGGAGTTCGCCATGCTGCGCGCCATCATGGTCAAGTCTGGGATGATTTGAGATGGCGGCTCATTCCTCGGCGCAGCGCCACCAGACCTGGGTCGGTGCTGGCGCTTTGCTGATCGGCGCGGTCATGGCCTGGGGCGCCACCTTCATCTCTTCGGATGCGGGCTATGCGGGCATCGGCCCCAATGCCATGCCCTGGTTGGTGAGTGTGGTGCTGATGGTTTGCGGCACTTGGCTGATCTGGGAAGCTCGTACCGGCGGCTATCGTGAGATGGAGGCGGCTTCGGGCGCTTCTGCGGCCGATTGGCGCGCCGCTGCGTTTGTGATCGCTGGCGTGGCGCTCAACGCCGCCTTGATCACCGTGATCGGCTTTGTGCTGGCCTGTGCCCTGTGTTTTGGCCTGGCGGTGCGCGGTTTGCGCATGGCCGAAGGCCGCCCGGGCGGCAATCTGCGTCAAAGCCTGCTGGACGGCTTGACCGGCTTGATCATTGCCGCGCCGGTGTTCTGGCTTTTCACCAAGTTGCTGGCCATCAATCTGCCTGGTTTGACCACGTCCGGTTGGCTCTGAAAGACACTCCATGGAACTCTGGAACCAATTGCTGGGTGGCTTTGCCACGGCCGGCACGCCGATCAATTTGCTCTGGGCTTTTCTGGGCTGTGTGATTGGCACGGGCATCGGCGTGCTGCCGGGGCTGGGCCCAGCGGTGACGGTGGCGATGCTGCTGCCCATCACCTCGCAGGTCGACCCGACGGCCTCGATGATCTTCTTTGCCGGCATCTACTACGGCGCCATGTATGGCGGCTCCACCACCTCCATCTTGCTGAACACCCCCGGTGAGACCGGCACCATGGTGACGGCGCTGGAGGGTTTCAAGATGGCCAAGAGCGGCCGGGCTGGTGCGGCCTTGGCCACCTCGGCGATCGGCTCTTTTGTGGCTGGCACCGTGGCCACTGTGCTGGTGACGCTCTTCGCTCCGGTGATGGCCGAGTTCGCGGTGACCCTAGGCCCCCCCGAGTATTTCTGCCTCATGTTGTTAGCCTTCACCACCGTCAGCGCGGTCTTGGGCAAGAGCACCTTGCGCGGCATAACGGCGCTATTCATCGGCTTGGCGATGGGCTTGGTGGGCATGGATCAGATCACCGCTCAGGTCCGCTACACCGCAGGTGTCCCAGAATTCATGGACGGCATCGAGGTCGTGCTGGTGGCCGTGGGTTTGTTTGCGGTGGGGGAGACGCTGTACAACGTCTTGTACGAAGGCCGCAGCACCCAAGAGATCAACAAGATGAGCTCGGTGCACATGACCCGCAGCGAATGGCGGCGTTCTTGGCCGGCTTGGCTGCGTGGCACGGCGATTGGCTTTCCCTTCGGCACCATTCCCGCCGGGGGCTCGGAGATTCCGACCTTCCTGAGCTATGCCGCCGAGCGCAAGTTGTCCAAGCACAAAGAGGAGTTCGGCACGACCGGCGCGATCGAGGGGGTGGCTGGGCCTGAGGCCGCCAACAACTCGGCGGTCACGGCCACCTTGGTGCCGCTGCTGACCTTGGGGATCCCGACCTCGGTGACGGCAGCGATCTTGCTGTCGGCTTTGCAGAACTATGGCATCCAGGCCGGGCCGCAGCTGTTCCAAACCTCGTCGACCCTGGTGTGGGCGCTGATCGCTTCGCTGTACATCGGCAATGTGATGCTCTTGGTGCTGAATCTGCCCTTGGTGGGCCTGTGGGTCAAGCTCTTGAAGATCCCCAAACCTCAGCTCTACGCCGGCATCTTGATCTTTGCGACCGTTGGGGTCTACGGCATGCGCCAGAGCTCCTTCGATCTGTTCTTGATGCTCTTGATCGGCCTTTTGGGCGTGGTGATGCGGCGCTTTGACTTCCCGACGGCGCCGGTGGTGGTGGGCATGATCTTGGGCCCGATTGCCGAGGCACAGTTCCGCAATGCGCTGTCGATTGGCGAAGGGCACTGGGGTGTGTTCCTGCATCGCCCCATGTCGGTGGGCTTGCTGGTGATCGTTGCCTTGGTGCTGATTTTGCCGCGTGCCTGGCCTTGGGTGGTGCGCTGGCGTGAGGTGCGGCTGGCCGCTCAGCGCAACGCCGCCCACTGAGGCGGCGGGCGTTGCAGCGAGGTGCTCTGCGCGGCAGAGCCTTTCAGTTGCTAGCGCCGAGGGCTAAAGCGCGCTCGCGCTGACTCTGAAGTTCAGCGGCAGACTGTGCCGCGCCTTGTGTAGGCCAGCCTTGCAGATGACGCTCGGCCAGGGCGGTCAGGGCGCGCATGCCGGCTGGGCTGTCGTTCAAGCAGGGGATGTAGCTGAAGTGGCTCCCGCCGGCATGCAAGAAGGCCTCGCGCGCTTCCATATTGATTTCTTCCAGCGTTTCCAGACAGTCCGCGCTGAAGCCGGGGCAGATCACGGCCACGTTTTTGACGCCTTCATTGGCCAATTTTTTCAGCGTGGGCTCGGTGTAGGGCTCCAACCATTTGGCCTTGCCAAAGCGGCTTTGGAAGGTGACGACATAGTCGGTCTTTTGCAAGCCCAGCGCTTCGGCGAGCAGGCGCCCGGTCTTCAGGCATTCGCAGTGGTAGGGATCGCCCAAGGCCAGGGTGCGCGCGGGCATGCCATGAAAGCTCATCACCAGCCGCTCGGGCCGGCCATGTTCGGCCCAGTGGGCGCGCACGCTGTCGGCGAGTGCTGCGATGTACTGCGGGTCGTCGTGGTAACGGTTGATAAAACGCAGTTCAGGCAGATGGCGGGTCTTCAGTGTCCAATGGGCCACATCGTCCACCACACTGGCGGTGGTGGCGCCCGAGTACTGCGGATAGGCCGGCAGCACCAGAATGCGAGTGGCACCTTCGGCGCGCAAGGCATTCAAGGTGTCGGCAATTGAGGGTGAGCCATAGCGCATGGCATAACGCACCGTCACAGCGTGTCCGCGCTCACCCAGATAGCCTTGCAAGAGCTTGGACTGCTTTTCGGTCCAGACCTTCAGCGGCGAGCCCTCGGAGGTCCAGACGCTGGCGTACTTGGCGGCCGATTTGGCCGGGCGTACCCGCAAGATGATGCCGTGCAAGATCACCTTCCAGACGATGCGCGGGATTTCAACCACGCGCGGGTCGCTGAGGAATTGCGCCAAATAGCGGCGCAGCGCGGGCGCCGTCGGTGCATCGGGTGTGCCCAGATTGCAATAGAGCAGGGCGGTTTTGCTTGGGCTGCCGTGGGCGTAGGGGGCTTCGGGGCGGGTGCTCATTCTTCGAATTCTTTACTTCTTCTTGTTGTTGGCGCGGATCAGCCGCTGCGTGATCGGGTGTGCCCAAAGCCGAGCGGCTCGGTGTCCGCAAAGTGCAGCACCTCAAAGCTGACGGTAGGCGAGGTGGCGTCGATCGGTGGGCTGCCCAGGCCAATGACGCCGCGGCCATGCAAGGTGCAACTGCCTCGCTTCAGGCTGACGATGTCGCCGCTATTGCCAAAGCGCACATAGGTGCCGTTGTAGCTCAGGTCGGTGACCGAAAAGCTGCCGCCATGCCAGTCGATGCGGGCATGCGAGCGCGACACGCGCGCATCGGTGATGCAATAAGTTGCTTGCACACTCCGGCCCAAGATGATGGGCATGGTGACGATGTCGAAGACCCGGTCCAGATCCAGCCAGACCAGGCGGATGCCATCCGGTTCAATCGCTTGCTGGACTTCACCGAACTGGGTGGCGGCCACATCGCCTTGCATCGCTTGATCCAGCACGTGCACATGCACCGGCTCGGCGCGACCACGAATCGCAATCAGGTCGAGGCTGCGGAAACGCAGCTTTCTGTTGCTGGGCAGGCCAGCCAGGACTTCGGCCGTGATCAGCGTTTCATTGTCGCCCGCATGGTTCAGCAGGCGTGCGGCCACATTGACCGCATCGCCGAAACAGTCGCCATTCATCTCCACCACTTCGCCGCGTGCCAAGGCCACTTGCATGCGCAGCGCACGCAGACCCGGTGAGGCGCCATGTTGCTTGCCGCGTGCGACCACGCGTTCCAACAACTCGTGCATCAAGATGGCCGAATTCACGCCGTCACGCGGGGTTTCAAACACCGCCATCAAGCCGTCGCCCAAGGTCTTGATCAGCTTGCCTGAGCATTCTTCGACCGCTTGCCCGATCAGACCCACGGTATGCGTGACGACCGAGGTGGCCTCGGCATTGCCCAGCGTTTCGAAAAGCGCTGTGCTGCCGCGAAGATCGGCAAACAAAACAGTGCGTTCCCGGATTTGGGTCATGGCAAACGGCAAGGGCTTGGATTGTGAAATTGTTGGCAGTGTAGCCGCGGCTGAAGACCGTTTTGTGCTGTAAGGCCAAGCGGCGCGCGCAAATGAAAAAGGGGCTGGATTGCTCCAGCCCCTTTGTGTGCCTCGAGTCGGCGCCTAAGCGCCGACTGTTAGCTATTTTCCAATCAGAGATTGTCCAAATAGGTTCGCAACTTGTGCCTGCGGCGCAAGCTGCGATGCCGCTGCGCGGCAGCCCGCCTTAGCGGGCTACGTATCTCAACAAGCTTACAGGTTGTCCAGATACGTGCGCAGCTTGTCACTGCGGCTCGGGTGCTTGAGCTTGCGGATGGCCTTGGCTTCGATCTGGCGGATGCGCTCGCGGGTGACGTCGAACTGCTTGCCGACTTCCTCCAGCGTGTGGTCCGTGCTCATCTCGATGCCGAAGCGCATGCGCAGCACCTTGGCTTCGCGCGGGGTCAGGCTGTCGAGGATGTCCTTCACCACATCGCGCAGGCCGGCTTGCATCGCTGCTTCGATCGGCGCGGTGTTGTTGGTGTCCTCGATGAAATCGCCCAAGTGGCTGTCGTCATCGTCACCGATCGGCGTTTCCATGGAGATCGGCTCTTTGGCGATCTTCATGATCTTGCGGATCTTGTCCTCAGGGATCTCCATCTTCTCGGCCAGGGTCGGCGCATCCGGCTCGTAGCCGAACTCCTGCAGATGCTGGCGCGAGATGCGGTTCATCTTGTTGATCGTCTCGATCATGTGAACCGGGATACGGATGGTGCGGGCCTGGTCCGCGATCGAGCGCGTGATGGCCTGACGGATCCACCAGGTGGCGTAGGTCGAGAACTTGTAGCCGCGACGGTATTCGAACTTGTCCACCGCCTTCATCA
>NZ_JBMLSK010000088.1:0-1141 GCF_049240545.1 Roseateles sp.
ATGCGCGTGGCGACATGGCCGATGTGCTCATCGAGCAGCGCGTTGACCTCGCCGCATTCCGCTTGCGGTTCGTCCTTGAACCGCAGCAGCACACGGATCTCGTCCAGCGTCATGTCCAGCGACCGGCAGTGGCGCACGAAGGCCAGCCGCTCGACATGCTCAGGCCCGTAGATGCGGTAGTTGCCTTCGCTGCGCGGCGCCTGCGGCAGCAGGCCTTCGCGCTCGTAGTAGCGGATGGTCTCGACTTGGGTCTGCGCCGCCAGCGCCAGTTCACCGATCTTCATGCCCGTGTCATTTCCTCAGCTTGCTGCCCTGGGCTGCAGGGCGATGATCGCCATGCCGACCAGGCAGATGCCTCCACCGACAAGGTCCCATCGCGTCGGGACCACACCGTCGACGCGCCACAGCCAGATCAGGGCCACGACGACATACACACCGCCGTAGGCCGCGTAGGTTCGGCCTGCGGCACTGGGATGCAGCGTCAACAGCCACGCGAACACCGCCAGCGATACGGCCGCCGGCAGCAGCCACCAGACCGGCCGACCTTGCGTGAGCACCAGCCAGGGCAGGTAGCACCCGACGATTTCGGCAACAGCGGTGACGAAGAACAGTCCGGTGACGCGAAGGAAGTCGAACATGGATCGAGGCTCTCTGCGTTCATGAAGGGGTGCCCAACACTCCGCAGCATAGCCGCTTGACTCTGGAGCCGCTACAGGGTTTCAAATGCCGGCATCGACACCCGAAAGCCTCTCATGAGCGACTCCTGCGGCAGCCACGGCTGCGCCACCCCTGCGGCCAGCCAGAGCCCGCGCTACCGGCGCGTGCTGTGGGCCGCGCTGATCATCAACCTGGCCATGTTCGGGGTCGAACTGGCCGGCGGCCTGAGCTCGGGATCGGTGTCGCTGCTGGCCGACGCCGTGGACTTCTTCGGCGATGCGGCCAACTACGGCATCTCGCTGCTTGTGCTCGGCATGGCGCTGACCTGGCGGGCTCGGGCTGCGCTCTTCAAGGGCCTGACCATGGGCGCCTTCGGTATGTTCGTTCTCGGACGGGCCGCATGGTCGGCCGCTTCCGGCACCGTGCCCGAGCCGGTGACGATGGGCGCCATCGGCGCCCTGGCGCTGCTGGCCAACGTGTCGGT
>NZ_JBMLSK010000089.1:0-1824 GCF_049240545.1 Roseateles sp.
TGCCCATGGCGCGGTCCACATCGACCAACAGCGCCACGTCGGCCGGCGTGTACAGGCGGGTGAACGGGTGACGTGACGCGCCGCAGTTCTTGACCAGCGGCTTGCCGGCGCCCCAACGTGAAACCAGCCGCGTGATCTGGGCCCGGCTGTAGCCGCTCAAACGCTGCAGATACGCCAGCACCGGGCCGCGGTCGGCGCGCGCCAGCCGCCGGTGGTCAAAGCGCTTGAGAACGGCCTCGATCCAGGCACAGCGATCCGCGTCGCCAGCCGCCGCCTGGAACTCCATCACCTGCGTGCCCGCCAGCACCTGGCGCACCTGCTCCAGCGTGCGCGCCTGCGCTTCGTTCATGTCGATCACCATCGATCCGATGATCGACTCGCGCCACCGGCGGGCTGCCTGCCAGCCCCCCCAATCGATGAGCTCAGCTTGCCGCCAGGCTCACTCCTCAGTGGAATGTGGCGCCCGGCTCCAGGCTCATGCCTCGTTGGACAAGACTCTCCCTTGACAACGCTGCGCAAGCCGTTACACTCGACGGTGGGGCGTAAGCTCTACGCCGCCTTGGAGCGTTTTCAACGGCACCAACTGCTTGTTTTTTAAGGAGTCATGTTCATGAAAGTTCAAAAAGGTTTTACGCTGATCGAGATGATGGTGGTCGTGGCGATCATCGGCATCTTGGCGGCCATATCGCTGCAAGGTTACACCCAGTACATGACACGAGCTGCCAACCGCGCTTGCCTGGCCGAGGGAAAAGCCTTCACCACCCAGTTGAACCTCTTCCAAGCCAATTCCGCCGCTTTACCGGACAAAAATTCTGTAGGGGCATGCGTGTCGCCAGTCGCGGGAACCATTGACGCAACCACTACTTCGGTCGCTTTCACGCCAAAAGCCCCGGGCAGTGGAACCATTACCTGTGCGGTAGCAACGCTTGTCTGTACCGGTCCTTAATCGGGTCGTTCGGGCCGGGCGATCGTCGCAGGGACAGCTCTGCTTCTGAATCGCAGGAGAGGGTCTCCGAAGCGACTGAGGCATCGCGGAGCACGAACATTTCGCGCTCCATGCACGCTGCACCGATCTGCAGCACCCCGGCTCTTGACGACCAGGTGCATGTCGAGAACGTCACGTCGCTTCAAGGCAACGGCCAGACCGAAGAGCTTTCACGACGAGATTGACCTCCCTTGACAACGCTGCGCCAATCGTTACACTCGACACTGGGGCTTGATTTGTGCGCCTTTCTGGCGCATCCTCAATGGCACCGAAGGTTTTTTTCAAGGAGCTAAGGACATGAAAGTTCAGAAAGGTTTTACGCTGATCGAGATGATGGTGGTCGTGGCGATCATCGGCATCTTGGCGGCCATATCGCTGCAAGGTTACACACAGTACATGACACGAGCTGCCAACCGCGCTTGCCTGGCCGAGGGAAGAGCCTTCATCACGCAGTTAAACCTCGCCCAAGCCAATTCTGCCACCTACCCCGTGGCAAGTACTTTATCAGCATGCAAGACCCAAACAGTAAACCACGGCTCAGGAAACGTCATCAATGAGGATACTTGGGCCGTGACCTTCTACCCAAAAGCGCCTGGGTCTGGAGCATATGGCTGTTTCACAGCGACATTGATCTGTAATCCGGACAATCAGGGAATGTAACACCACGAGCACAAGTTACGGCTCGGGAAGATGCGGCGAAGCCGTTGACCCGGAGATCTGGCGCGGGTCACGGGTCGGTATGAAGTTGCGCGGGCCTGCCGCCGACGAGGTGCGCCCGCACTTCTCCCTTTGCTCTTGATCGACGGCGGCCGGCCATGTCGGTCTATCGTCCTGCCCGC
>NZ_JBMLSK010000090.1:0-5567 GCF_049240545.1 Roseateles sp.
TCACCTCCAGCACCAGCTTGCCGGTCTGGTAGTCCAGCGCGCCGGTGGGCTCGTCGCACAGCAGCAGATCCGGCTTCTTGACGATGGCGCGAGCGATGGCCACGCGCTGCTGCTCGCCACCGGAGAGCTGGGCCGGGAAGTGGTCGGCCCGGGGCAACAGTCCAACCAGGCCGATGGCCTCGTCCACCTGCATCGGCTGGCTGCAGATGTCGGTGACCAGCGCCACGTTCTCGCGCACGGTGAGGCTGGGGATCAGGTTGTAGAACTGGAAGACGAAGCCCACATGCTCGCGCCGGTAGCGCGTCAGCTCGGCCTCGCTGGCGCCGCTGAGCTGATGCTCGGCAAAGCGCAACTCGCCGGTGCTGGGCACGTCGAGCCCGCCCAGGATGTTCAGCAGCGTGGATTTGCCGCTGCCCGAGGCGCCCAGCAGCACGATGAATTCGCCGCGCGCCACGTCCAGATCGACGCTGCGCAGCGCATGCACGGCGGTATCACCCGTGCCGTAAGTCTTGCTCAGGCCACGGGCAAAGAAGACCGGCGGCTCGGCCGATGGCTGTTGTTCTGCTCCCATGCGCCCAGCTTCGCAGCGCGCGGCCTGCTAGGCATTGATAGACATCAAGCCAGCAAGAAAGAGCCGGCGGCGTCGGCCTTGGAGAGCGAAGCCGCAGCCTTGCCTTAGGTTTGAAGTTCGGAGCGCTTGGCTGGTTGAGCCTCAACCAAGCGCACCTCGCGCCCGTTCAGCCGCTGGGCCAAGGCGGTCGCCATGCGGGCGGCTTGGCTGTAGACCGTCATCTGCGGATTGGCGCCAATGCTGGTGGGGAAGATGGAACCGTCGTGCACCGAGAGGTTGACGATCTGCCAATGCTGGCCGTCTGGCCGCACGACGCCCAGCTCGGCCAAGCCGGCCATATTGCAGCCGCCCATCACATGGGCGCTGCCAATGGTGGTGATGTAGGGCCGGTAGGGCAGGGCTTGGATGGCGGCTTGGGCTTCTTTCCAGCTGCCGTAGGCGCTGGCCATGTCGTGGGCGGGGCGCACGCTCTTGGCGCCGGCAGCGAACTGGATCTCGGCCATGGTCAGGTGAGCGCGGCGGGCGCCGTCCAGCAGGTAGTCGCTGATGGGGTAGTCCAGCACCGGGCTGCCGTCGCTCTTGAGCTTGACGGTGCCGCCAATGGCTTGCGGGTGGAAGCCATCGCGCAGCAGGCCGATCAAGACGCTGGTGTGCGGGAAGTCTTTGGCCTTGTCCACCAAGGTCTGGCCGAGTCCGCCGAGATTGGTCATGGCAAAGCCGGGGTGCACCGGCGCGGTCTCGAGCTTGTAGCCGATCGGGCCGTTGAAGGGCTGGGTGTACAGGAAGTGATCGGAGTAAAGCGCCAGCGGCGCGCCGGCCCAGCCGTTCACCGCCTCGGGCATGACGCCGCTGCTGGCCACGGTGGGGTGCAAAAAGGTGCGCTTGCCCAAGAGCTGATGCGGGTCGGGCAAATGCGAGCGCATCAAGAGCGCGGGCGAGTTGATGGCGCCGCCGGCCACCACATAGTGCTTGGCCTTGACTTGCAAGGCCGGGCCGGCCGCGCTGCCATCCGTGTGAATCGGCAGGCAGCTCAGGCTTTCGATTTTCTCGCCGTCCCAGCTGAAGCGCTCGGCGCGGGTCTGCACCAAGAGGCGCGCACCCAGATCGAGCGCTGCCGGAATGGTGGTGACCAACATCGACTGCTTGGCATTGGTGGGGCAGCCCAGGCCGCAGGAGCCCAGGTTCCAGCAGCCCTTGACATTGCGGTTGATGACGGGCGCCGGAATGCCCAGCTTTGCCGCACCCCGCTGAAGCACGCTGTTATTGCCATTCGGCTCGGTCAGCCAGGGGCTGATGTTGAGGCGCTGCTCCACCTGCTCGAACCAAGGCGCCATGCTGGCCGGGCTGATGTCTTTGAGCCCGTAGTTCTGCGCCCAGTAGTTCAAGGTGTCGGCCGGGGTGCGGAAGGAGCCGGCCCAGTTCACCGTGGTGGAGCCGCCCACGCAGCGGCCTTGCAGCACCGGCATGGCCTGGTCGGCGGTCTTGCGGCCGCCGCCTTCTTGGTAGAGCTGCGAGTAAGCATCGGACTCGCGCTGGCGGAAGTCGCTGCTGGACTTCAGCGGCCCTTCTTCAATGATCAGCACCTGCAAGCCGGCCTTGGCCAGCAGCTCGGCGGTGATGCCGGCGCCGGCGCCGCTGCCGATGATGGCCACATCGCAGTCGATGCGCTCGGGCAGCGCTTTTTGTCCAGGGCCAAAGACTTGCCAGCCGCGCGCCAGGCCTTCTTTGATGGGGTCTGCAATCGAGCTCATGGAATCGTCCTCGGTCCGGGGTAGCCGACCAGCGCCCAACTGCTCGGGTCATTGAAAAAGATCAGCGTGTTGAGATCGCGCAGCGCGTGATAGACCTGCTGGCGCAGGCTCAGGCTGGAGTGGCTCATGGCCTGCAGCGCGGCTTGCACCTCGGCCACCGAGGCCTTGGCCCAGTCGCTGGACAAGCCGGTCAGGCCCAGGCGCCCAGGGGCTGTGTCCAAGAGCATCAAGACTTGCGACAACTCGGCCCGCAGGGCTGGCGGGAAGCCGGCAATGCCGGCTTCGAGCTGGCTCAGATGCAGCGTCAAGCGCGCCTCGCGGGCAGCGGCCTCTTGCGGCAGCAGGCCGTCGAACAAGGCCAGGGCCACCGCGCGCATCAGCTGGCGCGCGGGTTCGCCCAGTTTTTTGTTGTCCTCATGCAGGCCGGGCTTCATCAGCAGCGCGGCGGCGCCGCCGGCCACCGCCAGCACCACGCCGGCGCCCAGGCCCAGTTTGAGAAGGCTGCGTCTTTGCATATCAGGCAATCTTTTTCAACAGACCCAGCAAGCGGCTGAAGGTCTTGCCATACGGGGGGTAGAAGAGTTTGGTGCCGGCGAAGCGGGCTTGGCTGAAGATCGGCTTTTCTTTGCTGAAGGTGCGAAAGCCCCACTCGCCGTGATAGCTTCCCATACCGCTGGCGCCGACGCCGCCGAAGGGTTGTTCTTCTTGGCCCAGATGCCAGATGCAGTCATTGATGGTGACGCCGCCGGCATGGCTTTGCTCCATCACGCGCTGCTGCATGGCGCTGTCTTGGCCGAACCAATACAGGGCCAGTGGGCGCTCGTGCCGGTTGATGTAGGCCAGCGCTTCGTCCACTCGGTCATAGGGCACGATGGGCAGCAGCGGGCCGAAGATCTCTTCGCGCATCACTGTCATTTCATCGTTCACATCCAGCAGCAGATGCGGCGTCAGCGCGCGGCCGCTCAGCGGCCCTTCGTGCGAGGGCAGCAGGCGTGCGCCGCGTGCGCGGGCGTCGTCCAGCAGGCCTTGCAAGCGGGCGCGGTGGCGTTCGCTGGCGATATGGGTGTAGTCGGCATTGCCCTCCAGCGCGGGGAACATCTTGCGCATGGCTTGCAGGATGGCTTGCGCCAGCGGCTCGACCATTTCTCGCGGCACCAAGAGGTAGTCGGGCGCCACGCAGGTTTGGCCGGCGTTCAAAAGCTTGCCGTATGCCAGGCGCTCGGCCGTCAGCTGCAGGTGGCAGCTGCGGTCCACCAGGGCTGGGCTCTTGCCGCCCAGCTCCAGCGTCACCGGGGTCAGGTGTTGCGCGGCGGCTTGCGCCACATGGCGGCCCACGGCGGTGGAGCCGGTGAAGAACAAATGGTCAAAAGGCAGCTGGCTGAAGGCGCGGCCCACCTCGGCATCGCCGGTGATGACTTGCATTTCTTCGGGGGCGAAGAACTCGGCCACCATCTTGGCCAACAGCGCCGAGGTCGCGGGTGTCAGCTCCGAAGGCTTGATCATCACCCGGTTGCCGGCGGCCAGCGCGGCCAGGGCTGGGGCCATGGCCAAGTAGAAGGGGTAGTTCCAAGGCGCCACGACACCGACCACGCCCAGCGGCTGGCGCAGCAGCTGGTTGCTGGCCGGCAAGAAGTGCAGGGCGGTGCTGACATGGCGCGGGCGCATCCAGCGGCGCAAGTGCTTTTGCGCATGCTTGGCGCCGGACTCGACGGTGAACACATCGGCCAGCAGGGTTTCTTGCCGGGCGCGGTTGCCAAAGTCTTGGGAGATCGCCTCGGCCAGTTGCTCGGCGTACTTGGCCGTCATATGGCGCACCCGCTGCAGGCGGTCTTGCCGGATGGCTTCGCTGGGGTACATCTCGGCTTGATAAGCCGCACGCTGCAACTCCAGCGCCAAATGCAGACGCTCTTGCAAGGTCTGGTTCATTGCAGTCTCCTAGGTGTTCCTTCTTGTTCTCCTAGGCTAAGCGTAAACCCGCCGCAGGCCAAGGGTGTTGGCCCTCGGCTAGAGGATGGCGTCTAGGAAAACAGGGCTCGGATGGATGCCGGACGAAGTAGCGACTTAGGGGGCATGGCCTCGCGAGCGAAGATCGCGCGTGCTATTTGCGTGGGGCGGGACTATCGTGTCGCTTGAACTCAATCGTCAGACGAACAGCCAGCCAAGGAGATGCAATGATGAAATCGTCGCTTATGCGTGTGATCCGTGTCATTCGTTTGATGAGTGCTGTGGCAGGGGCAATGGTGTTGGGGGCTTGTGCCGTCAAGGTGCATGAACACGGGACGGAAAAACCGCAGAAGGCATCCATGCATCAAGGCATGGCCGGGATGATGGGCAAGGTGGCTGCGGCGAGCTTGTCCCCCGCTGCCACCGGCGCTCAGGTTTCAGGCTTGGTGGTGTTTCATCAGATGGAGGGGCATTTGATGGCGCATGTGCGTATTCGCGGCTTAGAGCCTATGAGCGTGCACGGCTTCCATGTGCATGAGAAGTCGTCTTGCGCCAGCGTCGACTTCAGCAGCGCCGGTGGGCACTTCAACCCCGATGGCAAGCCGCACGGCGAGCAAAGCGGCGAGCGCCATGCCGGTGATTTGCCCAACCTTACCGCCGATGCGCAAGGCATGGTCGACCAGAAAATCATGCTGCACGGCCTGACCCTGGCCGCAGGGGACCGCAGCATCGACGGCCGCACGCTGATCTTGCACGCCAACCCCGATGACTACAAATCGCAGCCCGCCGGCAACTCCGGGCCGCGGATTGCATGCGGTTTGATTGCGCGTTATGGATGAATTGGCTGCTCGGTGATCTGGGGTAGATGTCCGATTGCTGCTTAGTTGGGCGCTTTGACTCGGCCCGCCGCCGGGCTCAGGGTGCCCGGGTCGGCTCTGGCGAGCCGACTTCCCTCGGTGCTCACTGCGCGGGTCAGCGGCGGCAAACTCGCTCCGTTCGCTGAAGCTCACTGCGCTCAAACAGGTGCCGCCAAGTCAGAAGTGGATGCGCGCTGCACGCGCCTGACCCGCTCCGCTGCGCTCTCGGCCGCGCACAAATCGCCCGTCGGCGGGCCGAGTCAAATCGACGTGGGCGTTAGGCAAGGGTTTTGAGGCAGTGCGTTCGCCATGCAAGCGCACGGCAGCCCGGGCCGTTGCCGGGCGATTTGTGAGGGGCTGAGCAGCGCAGCGACTTGGGGCAGCGCGCGGCGCGCTTCAACATCTGACTTGGCGCCGCATGTCTGAACGAAACGAGCGCAGCGA
>NZ_JBMLSK010000091.1:0-1484 GCF_049240545.1 Roseateles sp.
ACGCTGGGCGGGCGCATGCACGTGCGCTGGGACGAAGGTGCGGCGGCCACGCCGCATGGCCAGCTGGTGTTCTTCGCGGAGTTTTTGGCCGCTACTGGCGTCTTCGAGCGCTGGGTGTCGAATTGCCCGCTGTCCTACCGCAGCGGCAATGCGCCGGACAAACGCGACGTACTGGGCACGCTGATGCTCGGGTTGCTGGCCGGGCATCGGCGCTACGCGCACATCACCGCGCTGCGCGGCGACGCGGTGGCCGCGCAAGCGCTGGGCATGGCCAAGGTGGTCAGCGAAGATGCGCTGCGCCGGGCGCTGGAGCGCATGGACGAAGCAGCCAGCGCGGCATGGATGCGTCCGAGCCTGATGCATTCGGTACACGAGGCCCTGCAGCGGCCGTGGGTGCTGGACATTGATGCCAGCGTCAAGCCACTGTATGGGCGCCAAGAGGGCGCAGAGATTGGCTACAACCCGACCAAGCCCATGCGGCCCAGCCATGTCCTGCACACCTTCCTGGTCAGCAATTTGCGGCTGGTGCTGGACGTGCAGGTGAGCTCAGGCAAACAACACACCAGCGTGCATGCCAAGGCCGCGCTGGGCCAGTTGCTGGACGAACTGGGTGAGCGCCGGCCGGCGCTGGTACGCGGCGATTCGGGTTACGGCAACGAAGGCATCCTTCTGACGCTGGAAAGCCGCAGGCAGCCGTACCTGCTGCGGCTGCGGCAGACCAAGAACGTGCAGCGCCTGGTGGCCCAGCAGTTCTCGCGCCAGGACTGGAGCCGGCCGGACAACCAGGGCTGCCAGATGGTAGAAGCCCAGTTGAAGTTGGACGGCTGGAGCGCCATGCGCCGCGTGGTGGTCGTACGCCAGCGCGTCCGTGGCGGAATCGCGCGTGAGCGGCGCATCGACGGCAAGCAGCTGCGGCTGGACTTTGCGGGCCCCAGCGTTCACGAAGGTGACAAGCTGTGGGAATACGCGGTGCTGGTGACGGATGTGGCCTACCCGCTGGAGTCGATCGGCCAGCTCTACCGCGACCGTGCGGATGCGGAGAACGCCTTCGATGAGTTGAAGAACCAATGGGGGCTGGGCGGGTTCACCACGCAGGACATGAACCGCTGCCAGACCGTGGCCAGAGCCTGCGCGCTGGTCTACAACTGGTGGAGTTGGTACTGCCGCGCCGCCCACCCCGAAGGCCGAATGGAAGCCATCACCAGCCGACCGCTGCTGCTCGCAGCGGTGGGCAAGGCAGCCAACCATGCCAACCAAACGATGCTGTACTTGACGCCGCTACACGGCCGGGTTGACGTACTGCGAAAGCTGATCGCCAACATCGGCGCGGCTTTGCAGCACGTCAAGGCTGCTGCGGAGCAGTTCAAGGATATGGACCGCTGGGCCTGCCTGCTGCGCTACATCAGCAACCGTATCGCCCCAGTCATCGGGCCACCGAGGCTGCCCCAGGCGCTGCCGGCAACGGGGTAACTGCCGGATTTAGG
>NZ_JBMLSK010000092.1:0-31143 GCF_049240545.1 Roseateles sp.
GGTTGTCGGTGATCATCTTCTCGGCCTTGTCGAACTGGCCCGAGCCGCGCTGCGGATAACCGCAGCACAAATAGCCCGGTGGCAGCACGGTCTGCACGCCGGCATGCCAGAGCATGGCTTGCGTGGCCAAGCCCACCTGGCTGAACAAGCGCTCGGAGCCGCAGCCCGGGAAATAGAACACCGCTTCCGTCTCGGCCGTGGTGGCGGCCGGGTTGCGGATGATGGGCACGTAGTCCTTGTCCTCGATATCCAGCAGCGCGCGCGCCGTCTTCTTGGGCAGACCGCCGGGCAGCTTTTTGTTGATGAAGTGGATGACCTGTTCCTTGATCGGCGCTGGGCCGAGCGTGGCGCGCGGGGCCTCGGTCTGCTTCTTGGCAAAGGTCTTCAGCACATCATGCGCCAGGCGCTGCGCCTTGAAGCCCACGCCCACCATGGCCGCCCGAGCCATCTTGATGGTCTCGGGGTTGGTGGCATTGAGCATGAACATGGCCGCGGCATTGCCGGGGCGGAAGCTCTTCTGCCCCATCTTGCGCAAGAGGTTGCGCATATTCATGGTCACATCGCCGAAGTCGATCTTGACCGGGCAGGGGTTGGCGCATTTGTGGCAAACGGTGCAGTGGTCGGCCACATCCTCGAACTCTTCCCAATGCTTGATCGAGATACCACGGCGGGTCTGCTCTTCGTACAAGAACGCCTCGACCAGCAGCGAGGTGGCCAAGATCTTGTTGCGCGGCGAATAGAGCAAATTGGCACGCGGCACATGGGTCGCACAAACCGGCTTGCACTTGCCGCAGCGCAGGCAGTCCTTGATCGAGTCGCTGATGGCGCCGATATCGCTTTGCTGCATGATCAGCGACTCATGCCCCATCAAGCCGAAGCTGGGCGTGTAGGCATTGGTCAGGTCGGCAAAGGTCGTCATGGACTCAGGCCCGCCCAGGCGCAAGAGCTTGCCCTTGTTGAAGCGACCTTCCGGGTCCACCTTGGCCTTGTAGCCGGCAAAGGGCGCCAGCTCTGCGTCGCTGAGGAACTCCAGCTTGGTGATGCCGATGCCGTGCTCGCCGGAGATCACACCGTCGAGGCTGCGCGCCAGCTTCATGATGCGGGCCACCGCCTCATGCGCGGTCTGCAGCATCTCGTAGTTATCGGAGTTGACCGGGATATTGGTGTGCACATTGCCGTCGCCAGCATGCATGTGAAGCGCCACCCAGACCCTGCCGCGCAGCTGCTCCTGATGGATGCGCTTGCACTCATCCAGAATCGCCGCAAAGGCGCCGCCGGTGAAGATGGCTTGCAGTGGCTTGAGGATTTGCGTCTTCCAAGAAGCGCGCAGGCTGTGGTCTTGCAACTGGTCGAAGAAGCTACGGCCATCGGCTTGCGCCACATCCAGCTGATCCAACCACAACTGCCACTGGCCACCGACCTCATCCAACAGCGCGAGCGCCTGCTGGACCCGGTCGCCCAGCAACTCGGCACTGGGGATGTCGCCCGCGTCATCGCTCTTGCCCAGGGGCAAAGCGCCTTGGCTGAACAGTTTTTTGAGCGCCGCCACAAAGCCCAGCTTGTTGCGCAAGCTCAGCTCGATATTGATGCGCTCGATGCCCAGGGTGTACTCACCCATGCGCGGCAGCGGGATCACCACATCCTCATTCACCTTGAAGGCATTGGTGTGCTTGGAGATGGCCGCGGTGCGCTTGCGATCCAGCCAGAACTTTTTGCGCGCATCGGCGCTGATGGCCACAAAGCCCTCGCCATTGCGGCCATTGGCCAGCCGCACCACTTCTGAGGTGGCGCGGGCCACCGCATCGGCGTCCTCGCCGACGATATCGCCCACCAAGACCATCTTGGGCAGGCCGCCGCTGGAAGCGCCGGCCAGATTGGCACGCTTGCTCTTGGTGGCGTAGCCCACCGCCTTCAAGTAGCGGTCGTCCAAATGCTCCAGGCCCGCCAGCACCGCGCCGCCGGGGCGCTTGGCTTCGGCGAACATGAAGTCCTTGATGTCGACGATGGCCGGCACGCAGTCCTTGGGGTTGCCGAAGAACTCCAGGCAGACCGTGCGCACATGGGCCGGCATCTTGTGGACCACCCAGCGGGCGCTGGTGATCAGGCCGTCGCAGCCTTCTTTTTGGATGCCAGGCAGGCCGGCCAAGAATTTGTCGGTGACGTCCTTGCCCAGGCCTTCTTTGCGGAAGACGCGGCCGGGGATGTCCAAGCGCTCAGTGCGCTCCAGCTTCTTGCCCGAAGCGTCGAAGTAGCGCAGCTCAAAGCTGGCCATCTCCACATCATGGATCTTGCCCATATTGTGGTTGAGGCGAACCACATCCAGCCACTTGGCATCGGGCGTGACCATGCGCCAAGACGCGAGGTTATCGAGCGCCGTGCCCCAGAGCACCGCCTTCTTGCCGCCGGCATTCATCGCCACATTGCCGCCCACACATGAGGCCTCGGCGCTGGTCGGATCCACGGCGAAGACAAAGCCGTGCTGCTCCGCCAAATCGGCCACCCGCTGCGTCACCACGCCGGCTTCGCTGAAGATGGTGGCCACCTCGCGGTCCATGCCGGGCAGGGTCAGCATCTCGACGCCGCGCAGCGCTTCGAGCTTCTCGGTGTTGATGACCGCGCTGTTCCAGACCAGGGGCACGGCGCCGCCGGTGTAGCCGGTGCCGCCGCCGCGCGGGATGATGGTCAGGCCCAGCTCGATACAGCCCTTCACCAACTGCGCCATTTCGGCCTCGGAGTCGGGGGTCAGCACGACAAAGGGGTACTCGACCCGCCAGTCGGTGGCGTCGGTCACATGCGAGACGCGGGCCAGACCGTCGAACTTGATGTTGTCGCGCGCCGTGGTCTTGCCCAAGAGACGCGTGGTGCGGCGGCGCAATTCGGCCACCGCATCAAACTGGGCCGCAAATTGATTGATGGCCTTGCGCGCCGCTGTCAGCAACTCGCCCACCGAGGCATCGCGCTGCGGGTCACTGGCCGGGTCACGGCGCCGCTCCACCTCATGCAGGCGGTGCTCCAAGGCCTCGATCAAAAGGCTGCGGCGCTTCGGGTTGTCCAGCAAATCGTCTTGCAAATAGGGGTTGCGCTGCACCACCCAGATATCGCCCAAGACTTCGTAGAGCATGCGGGCCGAACGGCCGGTGCGACGCTCTTGACGCAGTTGATTCAGCAGCTCCCAGGCATGACTGCCGAGCAGGCGGATGACGATCTCGCGGTCGGAGAAGGAGGTGTAGTTGTAGGGAATCTCGCGCAGACGGGGTGCAGCTTCGGCACCATGCTTGGCAGGAGGCAGATCTTGAGCGGGGACAGACATCAGCGGATGCGGTGCATTCATGGCGGCCGGGCGCGGACAAAGCGCCCATGGTTGGCTGCAACCCGGCCTCCTGGGAAGGCCTTGGTCGCAAGGCTGGAATTTTGCAACGGCGCTGGCGGGCTTTTGGCCCTGGGCATCGTGAGACAAATCTAATCAAATCAAAGCCCGGGCGTTCTGCCGGGCTTCAGCGGGTATCGGCCTTGGGTTGGCCCATCACCTGCCCGGCGGGGCATGAACCCAGGGCCGGACCGCGAATCCTACCGCAGCCCCTCATTCTCCCTGCGCCACAGACTCAATGCCCTTGCTAGCCAGAGCGCGATTCGGCCCCAAAGCTTCGCGGCGAGGCAAGTGGCGCTTCGTTGTGTGCGAAGTGCGCGCAAGACCTGGCCCCGAACTGTCACAATTCGCGCCGAACATCCTAGGTTTGCATTTCCCGTACATCCCCTCAAGACGGAGTCTCAAACATGATTCACAAAACGATGGCCCCTACCCTGGCGCTGCTGCTGGCTGGCGGACTGTTCAGTACCTCGGCCCAGGCCCAGGTGGAAGTGCAATGGTGGCACTCGATGAGCGGCGGCCTGGGCGACTGGGTCACCGATCTGGCCAAGGACTTCAACGCCAGCCAAAAGGAATTCAAGATCGTGCCCACCTACAAGGGCAGCTACGACGAATCGATGACGGCCGCCATCGCCGCCTTCCGCGCCGGCAATGCACCGCACATCCTGCAGGTGTTTGAGGTCGGGACCGCCACCATGATGGCCAGCAAGGGCGCCATCGTGCCGGTGGGCGAAGTGATGAAGATGGGCGGAGCCAAGTTTGACCCCAGCGCTTATGTGCCCGCCGTGGCGGGCTACTACACCGCCCCCAATGGCCAGATGCTGAGCTTCCCCTTCAACAGCTCAACCACCGTCTTCCACTACAACAAAGACGCGCTGAAGGCCGCCGGCATTGACCCGAACAAGCCGCCATCGACCTGGCCCGAGGTTGCCCTGGCGGCCGCCAAGCTCAAGGCCAGCGGCCACAAATGCCCCTTCACCACCTCCTGGGTGAGCTGGACGCAGCTGGAAAGCTTCTCGGCCTGGCACAACGTCGAATACGCCACCAAGAACAATGGCTTCGGCGGTCTGGACACGCGTCTGGCCTTCAACAGCCCGCTGCATGTGCGCCATATCGAGAATCTGGCCAATATGAGCAAGCAAGGCCTGCTGATCTACAAGGGCCGTGGCAATGCCGCCGACGCGACCTTTGTCTCAGGCGAATGCGCGATGATGACCGGCAGCTCCGGCATGTACGCCAATATCAAGAAGAACGCCAAGTTCAGCAGCGGCATTGCCCCCCTGCCCTACTACCCAGACGTTTCCGGCGCACCGCAAAACACCGTCATCGGCGGCGCCAGCCTGTGGGTGATGGCCGGCAAGAAGCCTGCCGAATACAAGGGCGCCGCAGCCTTCTTCAGCTACCTGGCGCAAGCGGAAGTCGCGGCCGAAAGCCACAAGCGCACCGGCTACCTGCCGGTCACCAAGGCCGCTTTTGAGCTGACCGACAAGAGCGGCTTCTACAAGGCCAACCCCGGCACCGATGTGCCGGTGACCCAGATGATCCGCAAAACCACCGACAAGTCGCGCGGCATCCGCCTGGGCAACTTTGTGCAGATCCGCACCATCATCGACGAAGAAATGGAACAGGTCTGGGGCGGCAAGAAGAGCGCCAAGGAAGGCCTGGACACAGCCGTGCAGCGTGGCAACGAGCAACTGGAACGTTTCCAAAAAGCCAATAAAGGCTAAGGCCCGCTGAACCACAATCAACCCGCCGTGTTGGTGCTTACCGGCACGGCGGGTTCTTGTTTTTAGGCCCCGCCTGTCTACCTTTGCCCACCCCATGGAAAAACGCGTTCAATTCAATACTTCCTGGCTGCCCTGGCTGCTGCTGATGCCGCAATTGCTGGTGATCACGGTGTTCTTTTTCTGGCCGGCCGGCCAAGCCATCCTGCAATCGCTGCAGCGCCAAGACGCCTTCGGCATGTCGACCGAATGGGTTGGGCTAGAGAACTTCCGCGACCTGTTCAATGACGCCAGCTATCTGGCCTCCTTCAAGACCACGGCGGTGTTCTCGCTGCTGGTGGCCAGCATCGGCATTGCCGTCTCCTTGCTGCTTGCAGTGATGGCCGACCGGGTGGTCAAGGGCGCGGGCTTTTACAAAACGCTGTTGATCTGGCCCTATGCGGTGGCACCGGCGATTGCCGGGGTGCTGTGGCTCTTTATGTTCGCGCCCTCCATCGGCGTGGTGTCGTATGCGCTCAATGCACTCGGCATCCCCTGGAATCATTTGCTCAATTCCAACCATGCGATGACCCTGGTCGTCATGGCCGCGGTTTGGAAGCAGATCTCTTACAACTTTTTGTTCTTCTTGGCGGGCTTGCAGTCCATCCCCAAGTCCTTGATCGAGGCGGCAGCCATCGACGGCGCTGGCCCCTGGCGGCGTTTTTGGACCATTGTGTTCCCGCTGCTCTCGCCGACCACTTTCTTCCTCTTGGTGATCAACGTCGTCTACGCCTTCTTTGACACCTTCGGCATCATCGACGCCGCCACCCACGGCGGCCCCGGCAAAGACACCGCCATCTTGGTCTACAAGGTGTATTACGACGGCTTCAAAGCCATGGACCTGGGCGGCTCGGCCGCACAGTCGGTGGTCTTGATGTTCATCGTGATTGCGCTGACGGTGGTGCAGTTCCGTTATGTCGAGAGAAAAGTTCAGTACTGAAGAAGAGGCAGCTAAAACACCATGATTGAACGCCGCCCCGCTCTGACGGTCTTGTCCCACCTGGTGCTGATCCTGGGGGTCTTGATCGTCGCCTTCCCGCTCTACATCACCTTTGTGGCCTCCACCCAAACGGCCGACGCCATCGTGCAGGCACCGATGCCGCTGCTGCCCGGCGGCCACATGATCGACAACTACAAGGCCGCGCTGTTTGGCGCCGAAACCGGCGCCGGCTCCAAGGCGCCAGTGGGCCAGATGATGATGGTCAGCCTGATCAGCGCGCTGACGATTGCCATCGGCAAGATCGCCATCTCGCTCTTGTCGGCCTTCGCCATCGTTTACTTCCGCATTCCCGGCAAGCCCTTTTTCTTCTGGGCCATCTTCGTCACGCTGATGCTGCCGGTGGAGGTGCGCATCGGCCCGACCTACCAAGTGGTGGCGGATCTGGGCCTCTTGAACAGCTACGCCGGCCTAACCGTGCCCTTGATCGCCTCGGCCACCGCCACCTTTTTGTTCCGCCAGTTCTTCATGACGGTGCCGGACGAATTGATTGAGGCCTCACGCATGGATGGCGCCAGCCCGATGCGCTTTTTCAAAGACGTGCTGCTGCCGCTGTCCAGCACCAGCATCGCGGCGCTGTTCGTCATCCAGTTCATTTACGGCTGGAACCAATACCTGTGGCCGCTCTTGGTGACCACCGACGAGAGCATGTACCCGGTGGTGATCGGCATCAAACGCATGATCAGCGGCGGCGACGCGGCCAATGACTGGAACATCATCATGGCCACCGCCATGCTGGCCATGATCCCGCCCGCCTTGGTGGTGATCTTGATGCAGAAGTGGTTCGTCAAGGGCCTGGTCGATACTGAAAAATAATAGAAAAGAAGAGCACTCCTATGGCAAGCATTTCTTTGCGCAATGTCGTCAAACGCTATGGCCACGGCCCCAAGGCCAACCCGGTCATTCACGGCGTCAATGCCGAAATCAAGGACGGCGAGTTCATCGTCATCGTCGGCCCCTCGGGCTGCGGCAAGTCCACCTTGCTGCGCATGGTGGCGGGCTTGGAAGAAATCTCCGGCGGCGAGATCGCCATTGGCGGGCGCGTGGTCAACGAGGTGGAGCCGGCCGATCGCGACATCGCCATGGTCTTCCAAAACTATGCGCTCTACCCGCATATGACGGTGTTCGCCAATATGGCTTACGGCTTGAAGATCAAAAAAGTGCCCGAGGCCGAGATCAAAGCGCGCGTCGACAAGGCCGCCAAGATCTTGGAGTTGGGCGCACTGCTGGAGCGCACACCGCGCCAGCTCTCCGGCGGCCAGCGCCAGCGCGTCGCCATGGGCCGCGCCATCGTGCGCAACCCGCAGGTGTTTTTATTCGATGAACCGCTCTCCAATCTGGACGCCAAGCTGCGCGCCCAAACCCGACTGGAGATTCAAAAGCTGCACCGCGAGTTGGGTGTGACCTCTTTGTTCGTCACCCACGATCAGGTGGAGGCCATGACCCTGGCCCAGCGCATGATCGTGATGAACGGTGGCCATATGGAACAGATCGGCACGCCCGAAGAGGTCTATGCCCGCCCCGCCACCACCTTTGTGGCCGGCTTCATTGGCTCGCCGCCGATGAATCTGCTGAAGGGTCTGGCCTCGGACAGCAGCTTCACCGTGGGCGGCATCAGCGTGCCCTTGCCCGCACCGGCGCCGCGCGATGGCGAATTGATTTTGGGCCTGCGCCCGGAGCACTTGGACCATTGGCACGACAGGGAAGCCGGCGGCCCCGGCTGGCCCTTCACGGTGGAGATGATCGAAATGTTGGGCGCCGAGCGCCTGGTCTACGGTCGTCTGGGCAGCGAGATGTTCACGCTGCGCATCGACGGCACGCTCACCCCACCGGCCATCGGCGCCACTTTGATGCTGGAGCTCAGCGACAAGCATCTGCACTGGTTCGACCCGCAGACCACCCGCCGGGTGGAGAAGTAAGAGGAAAGAGATGCAAGCATCGCCCCACTGGCCCCTGCCCTTTTGGATTGCGCACCGAGGTGCTGGTAAGTTAGCGCCGGAGAACACCTTGGCCGCCTTCCGGCTGGGGGCGCAGCACGGCTACCGGGCTTTTGAGTGCGATGTGAAGCTGTCCAGCGACGGCGTTCCTTTCTTGCTGCATGACGCCACGCTCACGCGCACCAGCAATGGCCAAGGTGTGGCCGGCGAATTACCTTGGGGCGAGCTTTCGCGCCTGGACGCCGGCAGCTGGCACAGCCGCGCCTATGCCGGCGAGCCGCTGCCCAGCTTGGAAGCGTTGGCCCGCTTCGTCCTGGCCAATCGCTACAGCTTCAATATCGAAATCAAACCCACGCCAGGCCAGGCCTTGCGGACCGGCCAAGTCGTCGGCCGCGAGGTCTTGCGTTTGTGGGGCGGCTCAGGTCTTGCGCCGCTGTTCAGCTCCTTCGAGCCGGAAGCCTTGCAAGGCGCTCGCGAGACCGCGCCTGAGATCTTGCGTGGCCTGCTGCTGGACAGCTTGCGCGAGGGCTGGTTGAGTGAAGCCCAAGCCCTGGGCTGCGCCGCCGTCATCACCAATTACCGGCTGATGGACGAGGCCACCGTCGGCGCCATCCATGCCGCCGGCATGAAGGCCCTGGTCTACACGGTGAACGACGCAGAAGCCGCCCAAGCCCTGATGGATCGAGGCGTGGACGGCATCATCACCGATGCGGTGGACCGGTTTTGTCCGGTTTGACTTCAGTCTAAAACGGTCAAGCAGGCCGCATACGCTGGGCCTTATAGTTTGCCATCCACTGACATCGACATAACTCACTACTTAGATTACTCGATTGCTTCATTCAGATTGGGAGTACGCAATGAAACGTCGCACCTTCACCCGCCTTGTTCCTGCGCTCAGCTGGCTTGCCGCCAGCTTGGCGGTCGCTCACGGTGTCAACCCGCCCACGGTCGCACCCAGCGAAGAGCCAGTCACCGTCTTCGTGGCCAAGAAGATCGTCACCATGGACCCCACCCAGCCGAGCGCCACCGCCGTGGCCGTGCGCGGTGGACAGATTCTCAGCGTGGGCTCTCTGGCCGATTTGCAGCCCTGGCTGAAGGCGCACCCGCACAAGATCGACACGCAGTTCAAAGACAAAGTCTTGATGCCGGGCATGATCGACCCGCATATGCACCCGCTGCTGGGCGCCATCGCCTTCCAGACCACCTGGATCACGCCCGAGCCCTGGAACATCATGGGCCAAAAGACGCCGGCCACCATCGGTCAAGCCGACTATCTGAAGGCGCTCAAAGCCGCCTTTGCGGCGCGCAAGAAGGACGCGCCCCTCTTCATGAGCTGGGGCTTCAGCGCCGACACCCATGGCGAGCTCTCGGGCGCCGCGCTGGACGGCATCTCCAAGGAGGTGCCCATCCTGGTCTTGCAGCGCTCCATGCACGAGATCTATATCAACACCCCCATGCTGGAATTGCTCAAGAGCAAGGGCTTGAAGCCGGAAGCCTTCAAAGACCATAAGCAAATCGATTGGACCAAGAACCACTTCTGGGAGGACGGCATGTTCTCCGTGGCTCTGCCTTACCTCTCCAATTTCTTGCTGGCCCCTGCGGCCGCAGACCCTGGCTATCGCAAGACCGTTGACTACCTGACCTATAACGGCGTGACCACCGTGGCCGATATGAACACCGGCGGCACGAATTGGGATCTGGAGATGGGCGCGCTCAAGCGCAATTTGGACCGCCCCGACTCCTCGGTGCGTGTGCGCCTGACACCGGACGTTTACAAGATCGGCCTGACGCTCAAGAGCCCCGAGGCGGCCATGAAGCGCGTTGCCGAACTGAAGAACGAAAACACCCGCCACCTGGTGTTCAACAACGGCATCAAGCTGTTTGCCGATGGCGCCATGTTCTCGCAAGCCATGCAGATCAATCAGCCCGGCTATATCGACGGCCACCATGGCGAATGGATCACCCAGCCCGCGCCCTTTGAAGAGATCGCCCGCAGCTACTGGAACGCCGGCTATCAGATCCACGTCCACACCAATGGCGACGGCGGCGCCAAGATGGTGTTGGACACCCTGCAGAAACTGCAGAACGAGAAGTTCCGCGCGGACCACCGATTCACCATCGAGCATTACGGTTATGCCAATGACGGCGTTTCGCGCCGCATCGCGACCTTGGGCGCTTCGGTCTCGGCCAACCCTTTCTACCTGCATGACCTGGGCGACCGCTATGCGGCTGTTGGCCTGGGCACCGACCGCGCGTCTCGCATTGCGCCGCTCGGCGGCTTGGTCAAGCGCAATGTGGCGGTCTCCTTGCACTCCGACTTCCCCATGGCCCCGGCCGAGCCCTTGTTCCTGGCTTGGACGGCCGCCACGCGCGAAACCATGTCGGGCAAGGTCTTCGCACCGGCTGAGCGCCTGAGTCTGGATCAGGCGCTGCGTGCCGTCACCATCGATGCCGCCTACACCATCGGCATGGAAAACGAGTTGGGCAGCATCGAGGCCGGCAAGCTGGCCGACTTTGCGGTGCTGGACAAAGACCCCTACGAGGTGGGCGTCAAGGGTCTGCGCAATATCAAGGTGTGGGGCACCGTGTTTGAAGGCAAGCCCTTCAAGGCCAAAGTGGGCGCGCAGTAAGTCAGCGCTTAAAGTAAATCAGGCGCTTCGAGTTCGTCAGTAAGCCACGCTGAAGCGCTGGCGGTGATGCGCCGGCCGCTCCATCTCATCGAGCATGGCCACGGCATAGTCGGCCACGCTGATGCGGCTTTGGCCCTCGGCGTCGGTCATCAACTGGTCGCCGCCCAAACGGAAGACGCCGGTGCGTTCGCCCGGAGCCAGCATGGCCGCGGGGCTGAGCAGCGTCCATTCCAACTCGGGTTCGGCTTGCAACAAGCGCAAAGCTTGTCGAGCGCCATCCGCCGAGGCTTTCCATTCGGCGGGGAACTGCGGCGTGTCCAGCAGGTTCACACCTGGCGCCACTTCTAGCGAACCGGCACCGCCCACCACCAAGAGGCGTGGTGCGGCTGCCGCCTTGGCGGCGCTCAAGATGGACTGAAAGCCCTGCAAGAAGTAGCCCAACACATCGGCCTGTGCATGGCCGCTGAAAGCGCTGATCACCACATCATGGCCGCGCAGGGCCTGGGTCAGCGCAGCGGTGTCTTGCACATTCATCGCCTGGGCCTGCACGCCCGGCAGCGCCGGCACTTTGTCGGGATGCTGAACCAAGGCGGTCACCTGATGACCGCGCTGCACCGCCTCTTGCAGCAGTTGCGAACCAATAAAGCCGGTGGCGCCAATCAATGCAATCTTCATGTTTGAACTCCAGTTTGGGTTGCGATGGACTGAACTTTGCCGGAGTCGATTGAATAGATAAACAGCAACAAACTAAACTGATTGTTATTGAATTCAATACAAACTCTCGGAGCATCACCGCATGAACCCCGCCCCGCATGTGGATCTGAATGATTTGCTGGCCTTTGCCGCCGTCGCCGAGGCCGGCAGCTTCACCGCTGCGGCCGAGCGCCTGGACAGCAGCAAGGCGCGCCTGAGCCTGCAAGTGCGCCGGCTTGAAACCGCCCTGGCTCAGGAGCTGTTTCACCGCACCACCCGGCGCCTAACGCTCAGCGAGGCCGGCGCGCAGTTGTTGGACAAAAGCATCCCGCCGCTGCGCTTGGCACTGGAGGGGCTCAGCCACGCGAGTCGCGGTGCCGCACCGAGCGAGTTGAGTGGCACGCTGCGCATTGCCAGCACGGTAGAACATGCGGTGCAGCAACTGGCGGCCTATGTGGCCGAGTTTGCGGCCCTGCACCCCAAGCTGGAGATTGATCTGCGCAGCAATGACCGGGTGGCGGATCTGGTGCGAGACGGCATCGATATTGCGCTGCGCAAAGGTTGGCTGCCGGACTCCTCGCTGCGGGCCGTCAAGCTGGGACGCTTTGAGCAAATCCTGGTCGCCTCACCGGACTATTTGCAGCGCGCGGGCCGCCCTAAGAAGCCCGAAGACTTGGCGCAGCACGACTGGCTGGCGCTGACCCTGCTGAGCACGCCGCTGACTTGGAAGTTCAGCGACAAGCGCGGCGAAAGCACCACCGTGCGCATGAAACACCCGCGACTGAGAACCGACAACCCCGGCACCCTGCGCAGCCTGGCCGAAGCCGGCGCCGGCATCACCGCACTGGACAACGCCAGCGTGGCACCCTCCATCGAAGCGGGCCGCTTGCAACGCCTCTTGCCGCAATGGCGCTTGCCCGAAGGCGGCCAGTACGCGGTATTCCCGCCCGGCCGCCATCAACCGCCGCAAGTGCAAGCCTTTATGGCGTATTACAAGGCTAAGTTAGAGGCCGCCTAGGCCCTGATCGCGCGCGGCGTGGACGGCATCATTGCGGATGCGGTGGATCGGCTTTCGCCGGCGGCTTGATCGCGTGCGCGCCCTCTGAGTCCGAGCAAGGCTCAGGGAGTTTGATTGCGACCGTTTGGGCAGGTTCGCCGTACACCTGCACTTCAGCAAGCAAGCGGCAGCTCTGTGGCTCGTAGCTCAACTGATTGAGCACTTCGCGGTTGAACTGTCGCAAGGGCGTTTCAAAGTAGTACACGCCGAAATAATGCTGCCTGAGCACCAGATCCTGCCAATAAGTGCCAAAGGCTCCACGGCTGTATGCATAACACGCCCTATCTGGACCGCAAGCGACATTGATGTCATCGCGGGCCGTGAGCTTAGCAATCAGCATGATGGGAATGGCCAAGCTCAGCACCAGCAGAAGCAGGGAATTCAGTGCCAGGGCCAGGATTTTGAGCAGCTTCACCCACCACCGCCGGGCACTGCTCGAGAACAGTCTCACCTGCCCCAGCATGAGCGCCGCCAAATCAGCAGATAGGGCATCAAACTTGCGTAGCCGACTAAATGCACCGGGCCAAGAATCATGGCCACAGACGCAGCCGCAAGCATCACTACGGCGGCCGTCACTGGAGACTTCAACGCTGCCGAGCCAAGACGCTGAGCCCAAGACTTGAAATGAAACGCCAGACCGCTAGCCGATGCGCGCATAGACACAAGTATTCCTCACCTCGCCCGCCGGGGTCAGGCTGTCGCAGCGCAGAATGCCTTCGAGCTCGAAGCCGCAGCGCTCAGCCACCGCCCGGCTGCGAGCATTGACCTCGTCCATGCGGATCTCGACTCGGCGCGCCTGCAACTGCTCGAAGGCCAGCCGAGTCAAGGCCCGCACCGCTTCGCTCACATAACCCTGACCCTGAGCGCTGGCGCGTATCCAGTAGCCGATCTCGAAGCGTCGCACCTGCCAGTCAATCCGGTGCAGGCCGGTGCCGCCCAGCAGACGCCGGCCCTCGGGCGCCCGGTCATAGATTTGATAGACCAGATCGCGGCGGGCCACAAAGTCCGCGCATTGGCGGCGCGCCACTGCCTCGGAATCCTCAAAGCTCGGCGCTTGCTGCGCCCAGGGCATCCAGGGGCTGAGTTGGCCGATGGACTCGGCAATCGCCACCGCCATGGCCGGGCCAATGCCGGGCCGGGGCGCGGCGATCAAGAGGCGCTCGGTCTCCAGGCTCTCGGGCACCTCGATCAGAATGGGGTCAGGTCTTGCTTGCATCTCGGCTCCCCTGGTTTACTTGTCAGACCGAGGCTGAGACAAGACATCGGTCTGCGTCTCAAAGCCGGGGCCGGGCATGGCTTCGGCGCCGAGCTGCTGCTCGTCGAAATCATCTTCCTCCGGCTTGGGCAACTCGCGCACGCTGCGCAGCACCGGGTAGCGCCAGGCCAGCATCCCCAGAAGCAGCGTGCCCACGCCAGCAAACATCAGCGCGGAGCGCAGGCCCAGGTGCTCACCCAACCAGCCGCCCGCCAAGGCGCCCGGCCCGGCCGGCAGAAGAATCAGCCAGCGCATGGTGCTGGTCATGCGGCCCAGCATGGGCGCCGGGGTCACCGCCTGCCGCAAAGACAAGAAGTTGATGAAGATCAGCACCGCACCGACACCAAAGGTGAACAGCATGAAGGCAAAGGCCGCAATGCCGATAGGGCCGACGGGCGCCAGCGACAGGCCCAGCCAGCCCAGGCCGGTGACCGAGACCCCCGCCACCAAACAAGGCCCCGGCCCCAGCTTGGCGCTGATGCGGTGGCCGAAGACGCTGGCCAAGACCGTACCAGCGCCCAGCGCCACATAGCTCAAGCCCACTTGCTGAGCGCTCAAGCCCAGGCTGCGGGTGGCAAACAGAATTTGCACCACCTGCGCGGCATTGTTGAAGAGCTGCCAGCAGCCCACGGTACAGGCCAGCGCGATCAGCAAGGCGCGCTCGCGCACGAACTGCACACCGGCCTTCAGATCGCGCCAAAAGTGCGAGTCTTCCGCCCTGCGCAACTCTTCATGCACCTTGATGCCACGCAGAATCATGGCCGAGAACAAGACCAGCACCGCGTCCACCGCCAGCGCCATCGGCGCCCCCATCAGCTTGATCAGCATGCCGGCAAGACCTGGCCCCGCCACCTCAGCGCCACTCGAAGCCAAGGCATTCTTCGCATGTGCTTCCACCAAACGGTCGCGGCTGACCACCTGGGTCAGAACGATCTGCGCCGCGCTACCCGCCGTGGTGTAAACCGTGCCCAGCACAAAGCCCACCACATAAAGCCAGGTCATATTGAGCCAGCCCATCACCGCCGCCAAAGGCACGGTGGCCACCGCAATCGCCAGCAAGGTTTCGCCCCAGATGTAGACCGGCAGCTTGCGCACCCGGTCCAGCCACACGCCCGAAGGCAGCGAGAACAGCACGAAGGGCAAGATCTCCATCGTGGTCAACAGACCCATCTGGGTCGGCGTGGCATTGAGCAGCAAGGCCGCCGTCAAAGGCAGCGCCAGCATGGTGACTTGGCCACCCAAAGAGCTGATCAGAATGGACGACCACAGGCGCCGGTAAACAGCGTCCCGCAAGAGGTCATTGGGCGGCAGCGTCAAGGCGCTGCGCAGGCGGTCAAACCAGGACATGGTTTGTTGCATGAGAAAAACTCCAAACTTCTTGGGCTCGGGTTCCGGTGCGGCTTTGAAAAGCGGCTTTGGGAATCAAGCGAGAACTCGGGGCGACTCGGTCCTGAGACTGAGCACGCTGAAAGCCGGGAAAACGACTGGCGCGGCGGCTGGGTAGACAGCTTGAGATCAAGCGTCTGGGGCAAGCGTCAAGGCTTTGCGGCCCCTGCATCATGGGTGTCATGATTGCCGCAATTGCGAGGACTGCAACAACTGCAATCGGGGCCATCAACACCTGCGCACACGCTCGAACGCACGCCTGGGCAGGCGCTGCATCGGGTGCGGTCAAGGAGTTTGGTCATGGCTTTTGGCTTCGCGGCGAGCGCCTATCCTAGCAGGCCACGCGGCGATCGGCGCGTGTTGAAAGCCATGGCCAGGCGTTCACAAGCGCTCATCTGCCCGATCACGCGGCGGCCTGCGCTGGGCCGAGAGGGTGCGCGACTCGCGCTGAAAACCCAGCGATTCATAAATGCCAATCGCCACGTCCTCGGGGTCGGCGCACATGACCAAGCGCTGCAGCCCCATCTGCTCGAAACCATGGCGCAGCGTGGCGGCAATCAAGCCGGTGCACAGCCCGCGCCGACGCCAAGCCGGATGGGTACCCACATGCTGAAAGCGCCCCAGGGTGGAGGCCTCGCCCACTTTGAACAAGCCGCAATCGGCGAGCAGTTGATCGCCTTGCCAGATTCCGAACCAATGCCCGCGACCGGCACGCTGCAGCGCGGCATAGCGCTGCAGCTGCCGCTCGCGGTGGCGCCGGTAGCCGGCCGGCTCAAAGCCGGCCTCCATAGTGGCGCATTGCAGATCCAGCGCCCGCTGCAGATCCGGGCCTTGGGTCAGATCGAGCGCGCGGAAATGAAAGCCTGCGTCCAATGGCCTCGCCTGCGGGCGAGGGGCCTGCGCCTCCAGAACCAGAGTTTCGGTCGCGTAGATCTCAAAGCCCGCCGCCGCCCATTGGATCAAGGGCTCATGCGGCCCGCTTGCATCAAAGCCAATCGCCACATGGCCGGACTCGGGCGTGAAGCGACCCACCTCATCCTCAAAACGCTGCAGCCAATGCGCCAGTTCCGCATCGCGCGGCGGCTTTGGCAAGATCAGGCAATTGCCCCAGTAAAACAGCGGATTTCTGGGCGTGCGGACCACCACGCAATCGGCCCGCTCGCTGACCAGGCCGTCGAAGCGGGCGAAGCCGATCTCGGTTTGCCAGCCCAGCGAGAGTCCCTCGACCCGCGTCAACTCAGAAACCAACCGCAGCCCCGTCGCGGCGCGGATCGCTGGCCGCCACATAGCCTGCTTCGGCCGGGTCGCCCAAGCGCCAGATGAACTGGCCGGCACCGAAGTCTTGATAACTGTCGTGGATATCGCCGATCTGATGGCCCAGGGCCTGCAGGCCGGCAATGGTATCGGGCGGCATGTGCGGCTCCACATTCAGCGACAAGCCCTCGTTGAAGCGCCAACGCGGCGCATCGCAAGCGGCCTGCGGGTTCTGACCATAGTCCAGCATGCGCACCAGGGTCTGCATATGGCCTTGCGGCTGCATATTGCCGCCCATGACGCCGTAGCTCATCACCGGCTGCCCGTTCTTGGTTAAGAAGGCAGGGATGATGGTGTGGAAGGGCCGCTTGCCCGGCGCCACTTGGTTCGGGTGGCCGGCCTCCAGCGTGAAGCAGTGGCCGCGGTTTTGCAGCGAAAGCCCGTAGCCCGGCACCACAAGCCCCGAGCCAAAGCCCATGTAATTGCTTTGGATGAAGCTCACCATCATGCCGCTCTCGTCGGCCGTGGTCAGATAAATGGTGCCGCCCTTGACCGGGTTGCCGCATTGAAAATCTTGCGCGCGGCGCGGGTCGATCAGCTTGGCGCGCTCGGCCAGATAAGCCGAGTCCAGCATCTCGGCGGCGGTGACGTTCATGCTGCGAGCATCGCCGACATAACGGTACACATCAGCGAAGGCCAGCTTCATCGCCTCGATCTGCAAATGCTGCGAGGCCACGCCGTCCACCGCATGGCTGGGCAGGTCCAGATGCTTCAAGATGCCCAGCGCGATCAGCGCCGCAATGCCTTGGCCATTCGGCGGAATCTCATGCAACTCATGGCCGGCATAGCTCTGCGAGATCGGCGTGACCCACTCAGGTTGATAAGCGGCAAAGTCGGCCGCCGTCATCGCGCCGCCGGTCTGGCGCGCAAACGCCGCCACCGCCTCGGCCACCTCACCGCGGTAGAAAGCCTCGCCCTTGCTCTCGGCGATCAAGCGCAGGGTACGCGCTGCGGCCGGGAACTTGAACAACTCGCCCACCTCGGGTGCGCGCCCGCGCGGCAAAAAGGCCTCTGCAAAGCCGGCTTGCTGGGTCAGCTCGGACACGGCCGCCGCCATCGCCCATTTGCTTTGCACCACCACCGGCACCGCATAGCCGCGTTCGGCGATTTCAATGGCAGGCGCCATCAGGTCGGCAAAGGGCAGCTTGCCAAAACGCTCGCTCAGAGCCACCCAGCCGGCCACCGCGCCGGGCACCGTCACCCCGCCCCAGCCGCGCTTGGGCGGATTCTTCAGCTCAGGCCCATAGGTCTTGAAGAAATAGTCCGGCGTCCAGGCCGCTGGCGCCGTTCCCGAGCCATTCAAGCCATGCAGTTGCTGGCCGTCCCAGAGGATGCAAAACGCGTCCGAGCCCAAGCCATTGCTGCAGGGCTCGACCAAGGTCATGCAGGCCGCCGTGGCAATGGCCGCGTCCACTGCATTGCCACCCTGGGCCAAGATGCGCAAGCCAGCCTGCGCGGCCAGCGGATGCGAGGTAGAGACGATGTTTCGAGCAAACACCGGGCTGCGCACGCTCGGGTAGCTCTTGTTCCAATCAAAGCGCTGGGGGGAAGTCATGATGGGCGAGTCTCCGGTTTCTTGTGAGGCCATTGTGGCTGTTCCTTGGGCAACAGGCACCGGAAAGGCGCCAGTGCTCGCACAGCCAAGTCCGTGCCGCCATGGCTACCCCGCAAAAAAGAGCAAGCCACAAAAAGGCGCTGTCCATGGCAAAACAGCATTCAGGGTTCTTGATCAAGCAAGTGAGAAGGTGCGCTTGAGTGGTGGTCTTCAAGGCTACCTCGACCTCTTGTTCCCGACCCTCAGTTGCCCCGATGCAAGAGACTGCAAATTCAAGACCTGCGCTGTCAAGATTTACCGTCGAGTCTCAAGCCTGCGCCCATGCTCGACACGGTTGAATCATTAGACTGATCGCACCGTACAACAAGGTCGCAAGCCAAACATGCCCAGCCTCAGAACCACGCTGATGATCGCTATCACCGGAGGCGCCCTTCTATTCGCTGGCTACAAGGCGTGGTTTGAGCGCGCCGAACGATCCATCGACACGCCTGAGCAGTCACCCAAGATTGCGCCGTCTGCATTGAGCGTCTCATCGGCCGTGGGTCAAATTGTTGCCGCGACACAAGCAATGCCATCGGCAGGTTCCGCGCCTATGCCGGCCTCCACAACGGCGATATCGTCTGGCATTGGCTCTGAAGGCTACGGCCCTCATATTGAGCGAGCCCATCAGGGCGATGACCCGAAAGCAGCGTGGCAGGCTGCCATTTGGCTGAATCAATGCGCCAGTCATTTAAGTTTAGAAGAGGCCTTTCAGTCGACCTTGGATAACGGGGCCCTACCCAAAGAGGCTGCAGCCTCTTTGGCTGACCACCTTGTGAAGCATCGCGCAGAGGCTGGCCGTTGCCAGACAGTCATCGAGGCCCATCAAGCACTGCTGCCAGGCTTGGCCTTGAAAGCGATGCGCGGCAAGATGCCTGGCGCTGCCGCGGCCTATGCGGGCGGGCGCCATTGGAGCCAAGTGGATGCGGCCTTGCAGTCCGAAGTGCGAAACGCGATCCGCGCCGACGCGCAGGCGGGCGACCTGCCAACGCTTTACAACGCCTTCAATTCCGATGAGGCATGGGGGCTGGCCTACACCGAGCGCCTGGGCTTTATGGCCGCGTGGATTGCTTTGCAGCCACCCGGAGTCGGCCAAGCAATCATTGAGAGGACCGTCAACAGCGGGCATTTGAAAGTGAGAGCACCCAGTGCGACCGAGATGGCCGAGGCGCTGCTGGCCGCGCGCCCGATCGTCGAGACTGCCCGCAAGGCTCACAAAGCACCCGGCGCATAGGCCAGGCCAAGGGGAAGTTGGCAGGCGAACGGGTGAGGATGGTCAAAGCAAGAACGGCTCCGACCGAGCAGGCATCGATCTCGCCCGCCGGTCACTGAGTGGTCATCTGCAGGTCATTCGGCCCATCTAGACTGAGCCCATCATGCCCGGATCTTTCTCAGTTTTTGACTCCCTGGCGGAGCATCTGATCGCCACGCTGGCCCCGCGCAGCGCGCTTGACATCGGCTGCGGCGCCGGCAAGTACGGCCAGATGCTGGCTCGCCTCGCGCCGCAATGCCGGCGCAGCGCCATCGAGCCCGAGGCCAGCTATGTCGAGCAGTACCGTCTGAACGACTTGTATGCCGAGGTGCTGAACTGCAGCGCGGCGGATTGGCAAGCGCGTGCGCAGTCGCTGGACGCTCAGTTCGACCTGGTCATCTTGGGCGACTGCATCGAACACATGCCCAAGAGTGCGGGCCTCGATTTGCTCAACTTCCTTGCCTACCGCAGCGCCTACATCCTGGTGCTGGCACCGGAGTTTGTGGTGCAAGGCGTGGTCGGTGGTGTGGCCTCGGAAGCCCATGTCTCGGTCTGGAGCGAGCGCGACCTGGGTTGGCACGATCTCTGGGCCTGGGAGAACTGCCGCTCGGTCGGGCTCTACCTCTTGCGCGGCTACTTGCCGGTGGGGCCGGCGCTGAGCCATGTGGTCGAGGGCGTCAATGCGCTGAGCCTGCCGATCCATGAGTTCCATGATCGCCAAAGCGTGGTGCGGCCGGCGCGACTGCGCCTGGTCGACCATGGGCGCGAGACCAGCTACCGACCGGCGTGAGCGGACTGACCCCATCAGCCGCGCCTACTTTGGGTCGTGAGCGCATCTTCATCAGCATCGCCGCTTTTTGCGATCCGCTGCTGGGCTTCACCATTCGCAGCGCGCTGCGCCAGGCCAGCCACCCGGAGCGCATCTTCATCGGCCTGGTGGAGCAACAAGTGCCCGAGTTGCGGCTGCAACTGCCCGACTCGCTGCAACAGCAGGTGCGCAGCATCCACATCCACCCCTTGGAAGCGCGCGGCCCCTGCTGGGCGCGTGCCCTGGCCATGGGCTTGCACCAAGGCGAAGAATGGTTTCTGCAAGTGGACTCGCACACTTGGTTCGAGCCCGGCTGGGATGAGCGTTTCATTCGCTGGGGCCATGACTGCCAGCGCCTGAACCCACGCTGCCTGATCACCGCCTACCCCAACCCTTTCACACTGGTTGAAGGCCAGCCGGTGGCGCAGTTGGTGAGCACCCAGGTGCTGGCCCATGTGGTCAAGACCGATTGCCAGTTCGACCCGGCCCACCCGGTGCTCTACTTTGAAGGCGTGCCGGTCGCCAGCGACAAGCCCATCTACGGCCTGCATGTGGCGGCCGGCTGCTTGTTTGCGCCGGGCTCAGTGGTGAACGCCCTGCCCTATGACCCGTTTCTGTACTTCCACGGCGAAGAGCAGTCTTTTGCCCTGCGCGCTTGGACGCAAGGTTGGGACATCTTTCATGTGCCCGCCGTTCCGCTCTACCACCACTATGTCGGCGCCGGCGGCTCAGGCCGGCCTATGCATTGGTCGCCGGAGCTGGATGCGCAGCGCAAGGTCCGCTCCGGCGTGCTGAGCGAGGCCGCCAATCACCGCTTGAGTGCGCTGTTATGGGAACAGGCCGATCTGGGCATCTACGGCCTGGGCCGCGAGCGCAGCCTCAAGGACTACGCGGAGTTCAGCGGGATTGACTATTTGCAGCGCCGAATCGAACCCCATGCCTACAAGGCTCGATTCGGCTACTGAACGACTACTGAGCCGAGGTTGACCGAGGCAGCCTTTGGCCATCCAGCTTCAAGCGCATAGACTCGGCCTTCTCTTGCATGGCGACATGAGCCAATCCCAGCAAAGGGTCTTGCTGTACGGTTGCTTCAGCGACCGTCTTACCCAGCCAAAGATCCAAAGCCTGCTGCCCCAAAGCATGCAACTCAGTGTTGCGAGCCTGCGCCTGAAGCAATTGCTGATTGCTACGCTCCAGCAAGGTGCTTAAGGCCAGATTGCTTTGACGTATCTGTACCAATTCGCGATTACTCGCCAACAGTTGCTGCTGCAATTGCTCTTCGCGTTGCGTGGCGGCAAGCTCTTGTTCCTTCAATCGAGTCGCAAGCGCAAGCGCTTCATCGCGATGCCGATCAACCTCCACCCTCAGCTGCTCCCTTTGCTGCTGAAAACCACGGCTGGAGGCCTTTTGGCGGGCGGCTTCCTTGACCAGGTCGTCCCGCTCCCGCAACAGGGTCGCGTTCTCTGCCCCCAGGCTCTCTGCCTTTGATTGGGCGGCTTGCAAAGCGGCTTGCGAGCGTCGCAATTGCTCCCGCTCGCGGCTTTGTTTCGCATCGCTCTGCGCTTGCGCCAAAGCAAAGGGTGACAACAGCAACAAGCAAGTGATCAAACTCTTTTTCATACCCATCGCCACGCTCCTTAGAACCTGGTATTCAGGTCAATCTGGAAAACATCAATCTTCAAGGTCGCGCTTGAAAGAGTGCCTGTGACTGCATTGGGCACGGCCGGATCAATAGGAATGCGAACGCCATCATCCAAATTGCGTGTGCTGGTCAGGCGAAAGCCCAGGGTGCTGCGCCGATCGAACGCATAGCTACCGCCAAGTTGAAAGCCCTTGTAGCTGGTACCACCGAGATGCCAAGTCGTGTCGGTGAAGCCATCGACCCAAGAATCGCGTTCAAACTTGCGCAGGGCTGCGAAAACAGTCCAGTCACCCGTGTTCGCCAGTCTTGGCATGCCCAGGGTCGCGCGCAACTGAAGCCCCGTCGTTTGCTCGGCCAACTTCTCCACCGCAGCCGTCCCAGCACGCTTGCGAATATCGGCCAGATCGAATGCACTGTTCTTCACCCAATCAAAGGTCAGCCCCAGCTCCATCGGGTCCCATTGCTTGAAAACGACCCCGGCCGTCACATTGATGGGCACAAACTTCGAAGCCAAGCCCCAAACAGGCCCTCCATTGGTGCAAGGCGCCAAAGCTGTCGAATTGCCCTCGCTGGCAAGCGGGCATAGATTGATGAGGGTGTTGCCCTTCTGACGCATCGAAGTGGGGTACTGAGAGCTCAGGTAGCTCTGCGTTGCCGTCCGCGGATTGTTCGGCCCCAAAGGCAACTCGGTCGCCCGTTCACCCTCAACGTTCTGAAACTGGTAAGCCGCCAATGCACCCCGGAACTGTGTGCTGTTGCCGATGCTCATGTCGATGCCAGCCTGAAAGCCAAACAGCCACTTGTCCCGTTTGTCGGTGTTGAACTCTTCCAGCGGGAAAGCACCTAGCGTCGCAAATCCGAACACGCCGCTGGCAATGTCCAAGTCGCCTTGGGCGGCTACGCCATCAAAGCCCATATCGTCTGGCCACAGCAGGTCCGTGCCATAGAACGGATTGCTCATACGGCCGGCCATGAAGCGCATGTTGTACCGAGGCTCCCAACGAAGAAAGGCCCGGTCTAAGACAAGACTGGCCTTGTTGAAGCCAGTGCCCAAGGTCTGCGAGCTCGATGTCGGGCCCGTGGTGGTGCCGGTCGATAGGCGCAAACCAGCAGTCATCTGATCGGACACTTTGGCGTTGACGCCAAGTCGAGCCCGCAGTGTCATGCGGTTGCGGTCTATGGTCGTGTTGTTCAGGTCAGGCGACCATGCCGGTGACTCGCGCTGGGTTCGATAGCACTCCGCAGGCAAGTTGCCGCCGACGTTCAAACATGGCACACCGATCGCTGCACCCGTGCTCGGATCCTGCGCATACACAGGAGCGGCGAAGCGTTCGTTCTGCCAACGAACCCGAACATCGCCGTCAACGCTGACGCCGCGCACCCACTCGGGCACCACGCGAGCGTCAGCCCAGCGCTCTTCGCGTGCAACCAACAACACATCGTTCTTGATTTCCTCACGAATCTGCTGGCGCAAGGTTTCGCTCACATAAGGCACTCGAACCGTGTTCGCCACACCCGCCGCGGCCCCTCCCGCAGCGGCGCCTGAAGCCAGAGGTGCGCCCCATGTGTTGCCTGAAGATGCCGGCCTGCTGGCCTGTGCCGAAGCTTGTGCTTGCTTGATCAAGGCATCGGCTTTCTCTCGGCTCAACAAGCCTTGGCTGACCAAGGCGTCGATCAAGGCCGAGGTTGTTGCACGCAAAGCCTGCAACTCGCTCTTCTCGTCTGCATAGGCGCCGGGCGATGCCAATGTCGCGGCAATCGCCAAGGTCAGCGCGCTGTATCTGCTACGGCCATCCGCAAGTCGTCGGTAAAAGTGATTCATGAAAACGTTAGTAAGAGATTGGAGAAAACGTGAGCACCCGGGACTTCAGCCCATCGGACGCAAACTGAGTCGAAACTTCATAGGCTGAGCAGAGGCCAGCGGTGGCGGCGGCAGCTTGAGCGCCTGAGTGGCCGCATTCAAGGCAGCCCGAAGCTCGCCATCAAGGCGCTTGTCGCCGGTGCTCAGCAACTCAAAGCGGCTGATACCACCGTCACGCTCAACCCAGATGCTGAACTCCGCAGTGGCCTGGTTAACTTCGCTGCGCAAGCGGCGCTCGATCTCATCGCGCAACAACTGTTTGGCGCTGTTGGCATAGAAGCGCTCCTGCGCACGGTCGCTGCTGGTGCCTGTTCCGGTCGCCGCAGCCGACGTCACCGGCGCCCCCCCGCTGTACTCCTTGCTGACACCGCCGGCCGCAAAGGCGCTCGGCCCGTCACCGGCCGCGCCTTCCATCTTGATCGGCTCATTTGCGGCCTTGGGCGCTTCGGCTTGCTTGACGGTTTCGTCGCGCATCACCTGCTTGGGCTCGTCCTTTAGCGGCTCGGGCTTCTTCAACTCGGGCTTGGGCGGCGGGGGCGGCGGCGGGGTATCGGGCAGGATGCTGATCTTGGCGACCTGACGCTTGGGCGCCTCGGCAGGCTTCACGCTCTTAGCGGCCCAGTAGCCCGCAGCCACCAGCGCCAAGAAGCCCAGCACGACGCCGACACGAATCAGCCAAACCCGCTGCGGCGAATCATCCAGATGGTCTTCGGCCAAACCTGTACTCATGATGATGGCCCTCAAGTCCCGATCTTGGCCGTCACCAGGCCCATATTGACCTGCAGCTTGTTGCACAGATCGATCACCGCCACCACGCTGGCGTACTGCGTGCGCGCGTCGCCCTTGATGGCCACCGACATCTGCGGATCTCGCCCCTTGGCCTGCTGCAATTGCTGCTCCAACTCGGGCAGGCTGACACCCACGCCGTTCAGCAGCACGCCACCATCGGGCATCACTTGCACGATCTTCAGCTCATGCTTTTCGGCGCTGGGTTTGTTGCTCGGCTTGGGCAAGGTGATGGTCAGCCCCTGCACCGAGGCGGTGGTCATCAGAATGAACACCACCAGCAGCACATAGGCCAGGTCCAACATCGGCGTGACGTTGATGGTGTCAATCGGCTTGACTTCGTTGATGACTTGCATGGCTTGTGTCGCCCTTTTTCAGGTTTATTCCGGTGCCGCGCGCTTGGTGACCAGGCCGATCTCGGTGATGTCCAGCTTCTTCACCACCTCCAGCACCTCCATCACCTTCTCGTACTGCGCCGCCGCGTCAGCCTTCAACACCAGCGGCAGCGCGGGATTGGCAGCTTTGTACTGCGCCAATGTGTCACGCATCTGATCCATGCTCACCGGATAGGCATCTAAGTACACCGCCCCATCGGCGGTGATGGTCACCGCCCGCACCTGCGGCTTGGCCAGGTTGTTGGAGGCCTGCGTGGTGGGCGACTGCACCTTGACCCCTTGCACCGAGGCGGTGGTCAAGATGATGAAGACCACCAGCAGCACATAGGCCAGATCCAACATCGGCGTGACGTTGATTTCGTCATACGGTTGGTTGTCACTCTTGACATCAGCCGACATGGTCGAACCTCCGCTTCAGCTCAGATGGGTTGCAGGCGTTCACTTGGCGCCGTGGACTTCAGCCACACGGGTGATGAACTCGTCGATGAAGATCTGCATGTCCGAGGACACGTTCTTGATCTTGGCGGCCAGGTAGTTGTAGGCAAACAGCGCAGGAATCGCCACGCCCAGGCCCGCCACCGTGGCCAACAAGGCCGCCGCAATACCCGGCGCAATCGCGTTCACGTTCACATCACCGGCCGCCGCAATCGCAGCAAAAGTGATCATCACGCCCACCACCGTGCCCAGCAGACCCAGGAAGGGGCCGCCGGCAATCGCAATCGTCAGCAGCACCATGTTCGAGTTCAGATGCGCGTTCTCGCGCACAAAGTCAGCGTCCACCGAGGCCTTGACGGCATTCATTGCCGGGCCGCTCAGCACCACACCGCCTTGCTGGCCGATCTGGCGCTTGTCCAGCTGCTGCACACCGGCTTGGTACAGACGGAACAAAGGCGAATGGTGGTGCTTGGCACCTTGGCCCAGGGTCAGCAGATCCTTGTCGGCATTGCGGAAGCGCTTCAAGAACTGGCGGTTGTCGCGGTCAGCACGGCTGACCAGCAAGGCCTTGCTGATGGTCACCCAGGTGGCGATCACAAACATGATGGCCAGGATGATGATGACCACCCAGGCGTCCACCGTCAGGTTCTTGACCAGCACCGACATATAGCCATGATCACCGCCTTCAGCGGCGGCGCTGTCGGCCGTTTCGCGCTGCGAAGCGACCAGGCGGCTCTCGGCGCCTTGCGCACCCGCCGACACGGCCAACCATTCGGCGCTGCGCAGCACGCTTGACACCTGCAACTCATCCACCAAGCCGGCCGCAGCGTCGCCCAAACGCAGGCTGTTGCCCAGCGCTGGCGTGGCCAGGTCGCCTTGCGCCACTTGCGCGCCGCTGACGAACAAGGTGGCCTTGCCCATACCCAGGCGCAGGGCCACATGCGTCCACTTGCCCGCGGCGATCTCGCCGCCGGCCAGATCGCCCTTGCCATCGCCGACCGTGAGCTTGCCACCCTTGAGCGACAAGTTCAGATCACCCCACTTCACCAAGCCCGCGCGGTCCACCGCATCTAGCTTGACCCACAGCGACAGCGTCAGCTGATTGCCGCCGTCGACAATCGCCTTATCGCTCAGCGGGTAAACAATGGCTTGTCCATTCAGCTTGGCGCTGGCGGCCAAGAGCCCATTGGGCTCGATGGTGACGGCCGACTCCGGCTTGACACCGCCTTGATGATCGGCACCTGCAGGCGCCTTGTCACTGAAGTGGAAGGCCGCCAACATGCCAGCGTCAAAACCCGCCGCCGCCACCGAGTCACCCGGCTCCACCGCCGCCTTGGCGTTGCCCGAATAGACGTAGAACTGGTTCTTGTCGCTGCCCGGCAGCACGCTCGGCACTTGCACCCACAGCACGGCCAACTCATTGATGCCGTCATAGCGCTCAACGCTGAACTTCAGCGGCGTCTTGTCATCGGCGGCGATAACGCGCAGATCCGAGCCATCTTCCTTGGCCGCCACAAAGTCGAAGTTGCCGGAGTGCAGGCGCACCGCCACGGCCACATTGCTGGCCGCTTCTTTCGTCTCGGCGCCTTGTGCCGAGGTATTCAGCGTGATGCGGGTGCGGCCGGTCCATTCGGCGTTCCACCAAGCCTGACTTGCCGTAGACGAGAGGACAAGGCAAGCAATTGCAATGAATTTACGCATGATCGATAGTGAGTCTTAAAAAAGGTAGAGGCGTGGTTCAGATCGACTGATGCCGAGCGGCATCAGTCGCCTTGGCCGAATCCAAGGAAGTCAAGGAATAGATTGCGACGCGGACGCTTCTTGCGGCGTTCGTCTTCGTCATCTGAGTTCTGGGCATCGCGGTTGCCTGCCGCAGTCGCAGCAGGCGACAAGGGAGTACTGATCGTCGCGGGACCGGAGGTGGACGGCAACGCAACGCCGTCAGACTTCCCGCCAACAGCAACGTTGTCACCCCCCACCAAACGAGTCGCACCCAGGAAGGCATTGCCCGCCGTCTTGATGCCAGCATCACCGGCGTTGATGTCGCCCAGGGCGGCATACAGATCCAGCGAGCTTGCCGCATCAAGTACAGCAATACCGCTGCCACTGAAAGAGCCCGAGGTGTCGACCACGAACTGCCCTTGCGAATTGATGCTGTAGACCGGTGGTGGCGAGCCCAGGACCGTCTTGGCACCCCGGCCGGCATCCAAGTTGCCCAGGCTGGCCCAGAGCATCACATCCCCCTTGGCAAGGGTGAAGATGCGTGACTGATTGACCTCGACGCTATTGCGCACTGCGGCCACGATGTCCCCGCCCGCCACGGTCACGATCCCCAAGTCAGAAGCGTCGCGAGCGTTGCCGCCGGGCAACAGGTCACCCACATTGAGTGTGCCGGACGGCGCCACAAAGCGAATGTCGCCCCCTTGCGCGGTCTTGACCTGACTGTTGGACAGCACGATATTGCCGTCCCGGCGCAGAGCCTCAAGCCCATCATTAGGTCGGGCCTGGCCCAAGGAGACACTGGCCACTTGCACACTGGCCGACTTGCTCGGTGGGAACAGAGTATCCAAAGCTTGATAGCCGCGCAGGTAGGCCACCTTGGAGCCACTGATGGCCGAGCGGCCTGCTTCACGCAGCTCCTGGCCTAGCACCTGGGTCAGGAACAAGGCTTGCTGGTCCTGTCCCAGCTGAGAGAAAGCCGAGTAAGCGGCGGCAGCATCAGCAGCCACAAGGCCTCGTTGATTGACAAAGCGCGTCAAGGCCTCGGTGTAAGGGGACACCGCCAGCAGCAAGGACTGCCGGCTGTCCGGATCAAGGCTTTGTACCTTGGCAGCCAGCGCAGCGCCAAGAGTCTGCGACTGCAAGGCTTCGCGAAGCAAGCCACGCGTGTCAGCCGCGGCCAACTCGACCTGCTCCGCCGTCAAGACAGGGTGTGCAGACGAGGCCTCTAGCGTTGCATCGGCTTGAGCGACTTTCCGGTAGCTGATCGGCTTACCCGCCAATTCAGATCCGGGAATGACAAACACACCAGGCTCTCGATCTGCGCCACCAATCTTGCCAGACCCGATTGCAGCGGCGGCATCAGCACTGACCGACTCGGCCAAAGCGATTTGCTTTTGTAGATAGGTCTCGCTGGCGGAACTCAGCACGCTGTCGCCCACCAAGACCCGCACCTGTTCGCGCTGCTCAGCCACAGGCAAGGCAGCGAAGGCCTTGGCGGCATCCTTCGCCGCTTGCGGCGTCAGCACTTGCCCGGATTGAAGCAGGGCCTTGAGTTGGACGGCAAGTTCAGGCGCGAAGTGTTCAAGCCCTCCACCTATCAAGTGGAATTGTTGGGCCACCGCCTGGGACAGGTCGGCCATCTGAGTCCCGGCCATCAAGGTCACATGGCTGCCACCATTGGGCAACAAGCGGCTGTTGTCTTGATTGCCCACCGTCAGAACGCCGGTTCCGCGGTTCATATCAATGTCGCGACCAGCCAACAACAAAAGATCGCCCGGGCCGCCCACACGCACGCCCCCCAAGCTACTCAGACGCAGATCCCGCCCGGCTTGCAGGAGGCTGAGCTCATCACTCCTGTTGTGCTGCAGTTGCAAAGGCCCTGCCGCCAGTACATCACCACCGGCAAGCAAGCGAATTGGCCTGGCGCTGTAAGACGCCAAAGAGCCGAGCACCACATCGCCATCACTGGACACAACACGAACCGGGCTCCGGTCGCTGGCATCCAAGCCGCCATCCGCACGCGTCCAATGGCCTCTGTAGACATTGAAGACATCGCCCAATTCGGCCTGTGTCACAGGACGGGGGCCGTCGCCAACGTTCAAACGAGCAGAAGCCACTTTGAACGACTCGACCTCCACGCCATCTCGAGCCATAAGCTGCAGGCTGGCAGCACCCACGGGCAGTTGCGCCAAGCTGCTTGCCTTGATGCCGCCAGAAGGCGCAGCCAACAAGAGCTCATCAGGCATCAGCGTCGCCGCACTGCCTGGATTGGTCCCTGACAGCGAACTGGGTCGGCCACTGCCCACCCTCAGATCACCGGCCACGCTCACAATCTTGGCGCTCGCCTTGGCGGCCAAACCTTCGATCGCATCGGTCCGGCTGGCGACATCAATGCCCTGTCGTCCACCCGCCATTGCCGCCGTCTGTGTCAGGTTCCCCAACCACAAATGGCTCATGGCATTGATGTTCCAAGCCGTATCCATGTAGAACAACTGTGGCGCAAGGTAGCTTCGTTCTTGCTGGCTGCTTCCACGCACTTGGTTGCCCGCAGTCAAAGCGGCGGTTGCGCCGCCCGCATTGAACAAACCGCCCAGCACATCGCGCCCTGCCTCAACCGACAAGCTACCGCCCTCGAACCAGCGCTGCTGCGCCGGTTTGTAATCGGCGGCCCCCTGTTGACCCACGGCCTTGACCGAGTAACCACTATTGGGAGTAGAGACATCGAGATCCACGACATCTCGGCCGGCCTGCACCTTGACATCACCGCCCCCGAAAGAAGCAATGCCCTGCGCAAACAAGTCGTATCGGGACCAGAGCGCCACACCCTGTTCGCTGCTGGTCGGGTTGGTCTGACGGAACCACCAGTCGCTCACGTACTGCACGGAACTTGAACTGCCGTCTGGTCGATAGATCGTCGAAGGCATCCCCAGCACGTCTCGACCTGCAGAGAGGTTGATGTCGCCGGCGTTCTCGAAGAAGGGTCCCAAAGATCCGCTGGTATTGCGAATCAGTTGGTCATTCGCCCGAATCCGCAACTGATCCAATCCAGGCGTGTCCGCAGCCGCCACCGCTGTGCCTGTGGTGTAGATCCGCACTTGCCCGTCGCGACCCTTGTCATCCAAGTCCGCACCCAGCCGGATGTCTCCGGCAGCGGCTATGCGGATACTGCCGGTGCTGCTGCGCACCAGCACCAGCGGAGGCGCTGCATTGCCACTGCTCAAGGTGCGCCCCACCAGCACATGACCGGTCGCTGCAGCTGACTGCACCGTCATTGGATCGGCAGCCCTCAGGTCGGCACCGGCAATCAAGCGGAATGAAGCCGCACTGCCGCTCATGGCCAAACCGTTGGCAGCAATGGCGCGCTTGTCAGTCGCCGAAGCGCTCGCGGCAAAACCATCGCTGAGACTGTTGCTGATGATCAGATCGCCGGCGGCACGCAAGGTAATGTTTGCAGCTTCGCCAACCCGCTGAGCCGAGGTCGGCGCCAAGTTCCATTCACTGCCAAGCGTCAGGGACTTGCTGGAGCGAATCTCAACGCCTGGCGCCACACTGAGTTTTTGCAACAAAGCGGCATCGCCGTTGGCCAAGCTCAATGCAAGACGAGTCGTGTTACTCGCTCCACTGCCCACGAAAGCGCTGTTGTCAGCGTCCACCGTCGCCGGCCGCAGCACTGGCGCTCGCGAAACAGCCGGAGTCGGCGCAGGCGTCGGTGCCGCAGTGGGCGCGGCCGTTGGCCTAGAGGTCGGCGCCGCAGTTGGCGAGGCCGTTGGCTTCAAGGTCGGCGCTGCCGTTGGGTTGCCGGTTGGCGCCGCGGTGGGAGACACCGTCGGTGCCCCCGTAGGCCCTACAGTGGGCCCTGCAGTGGGCAAAGCGGTCGGTCCGTTCGTGGGTGTCACCGTAGGCGCCACCGTCGGAGCAAGGGTTGAACCGCCGCCACCTTCGGATGGGGCACCGGTGGGCGGAGCTGGAGGTTTTTTGCCAATGGTCGTGGAACCATTGCCCGGAGATGCCGTGCTTGAAGTCGTCAGCGCTGCAAGTGAATCCACAGAGATAGCCATCGACCTGCCGGCGTCAAGGATTCTCGCGGTCGATGCAGCCACCTTGGGTCCAGTGGGCGGTGCTGGGGGCAACACACCCGGCGTGGTTGCGCCATTCCCAGGCGACGCCGTCGGTGATGGAGTGGGCGCGGGCGTTGGCGCGGGCGTTGGCGCGGGCGTTGGCGCGGGCGTTGGCGCGGGCGTTGGCGCGG
>NZ_JBMLSK010000092.1:31243-31339 GCF_049240545.1 Roseateles sp.
GCGTTGGCGCTACAGACGGACCGGTTGGCGGCGCAGGCGGTGTAACGCCGGGCGTGGTTGCACCGTTGCCGGGTGACGCCGTAGGTGATGGCGTTG
>NZ_JBMLSK010000092.1:31439-96306 GCF_049240545.1 Roseateles sp.
GTAACGCCGGGCGTGGTTGCACCGTTGCCGGGTGACGCCGTAGGTGATGGCGTTGGCGCTGCGGTTGGTGCAGCCGTTGGCGCTGCGGTTGGTGCTGCCGTTGGTGCCGCGGTTGGCGCTGCGGTCGGTTCAGCCGTTGGCGCTGCGGTTGGTCCAGCGGTTGGCGCGGCCGTTGGGCCAGCGGTTGGCGCAGCCGTTGGCGCTGCGGTCGGAGCTACCGTCGGCGCAGTCGTTGGTGCAACGGTTGGTGCGACGGTTGGCGCGATCGTCGGGCTTGACGTTGGCGTCAAGGTCGGGGCAAGCGTTGGACTTGTCGTTGGCGCTGCGCTCGGTGTTGCAATGCCTCCGGTCGGGGGCGCCGGCGGCTTCACGCCGGGGGTCGTCATGCCATTGCCCGGCGAAGGCACGGTAGGCGCAGCGGTCGGCTTTGCCGTTGGTCCTGCCGTTGGTCCTGCCGTTGGGCCTGCGGTTGGCGATGTCGTCGGTTGACCCGTTGGCGCTGCAGTAGGCCCAGCCGTCGGTCCGGCCGTCGGTCGAGCAGTAGGCGTCGTGGTGGGCGCAAGCGTGGGGGCCATTGTCGGCGGCAAGGTGCCACTGACGTGAATCAGCTCCACCCCGTCATACAAACGAACCGCCTCGACTTGAATCTGCCGAACATCACTGAAAGTGGCGTTCAAGGGATCAACCGCCACACCATTGCCGCCTGGCGTCGCATTGCTCACACCGGTACGCGCGGCGCGCAACATGACCAAGCCATCACGCCCGTCCTTGCCGCCTGGCGCACTCAGCTGCGCACCCTTTTGCAAACGGATGACTCCGGAGTCTGACATCAAGCGCAACTCGCCACCCTCGGCTTTCGCAGCGGTACTGCGTGCAACGATCTGGGCCCCCGGACGCACAGTCAAGTCACCACCGCTTGCCAGACTGACAACCGCGCCCCGTGCAGCTTGCGCCTGCAACTCTCCCTGAATGTCCAAACTTCCGCTGTCAGCAGACAGCTCGATCGCTGCGGAGCGCAGCACGGTCCCGGCCGCCAGGGTCTGATTGCCCTCTCGGTTGCGCACCGAAATCAGCTGATTGAAGTGCCCCGGTTCCAGTTGCGCAGCCAGGCGGCTCAAATCGACGGCTTGGCGGCTGTTCAGCTTCAAGCTTGCACCCGCCTCTGGGGCACCCGCACCCAGCAGGCGGCCACGCAGGTCCAACTCACCCTTCGCAGCACTCAACAAGAGCGTGCCGCCTGCAGCTTGATCCTTGAGTTCGGTCGTCTTCAAGGACGAAACGTTCAACTCCGCGCCCTCGGCAATGCTAATCTTGCCCAACTCACTGCGAGCCTCGAGACGGCCTCCTGGCGTCGTCACGGTCTGCCCGTCAAACTGCCGGATGCTGCCTCGCACGGAAGTCAAGGAGCCACTCGCGAACTCCAGCGCATTTCGCGCCTGCAGATTGATTTGACCCGAGGGCAGATCAATCTGGCCGGCTTGCCGCAAGTCAGCGGCACTGAGAGTCAAGGTAGCTCCAGTCCCTGGCAGGGCCCCGGCTTGCACTGGAGACTGGCCCTCGATCGCCAATGCTCCGCTCGCCGAAATCGCTTGCTTGGCCGACTGCTGGCCCACCAATCGACTCGACTTCAGTAACAGTCCGCCAGAGCTGTTCAGCGTCCCCTCGCCCATTAACACCACGTCGCCGCGTGCGCTCAGATTGGCTTGCGCAGCTCCTTGGATGAACTTAGCCCCGGACCCGATCAAGAGGTCGCCGCCGAGTGCTTGCAGATCCAATTGCGCGGAGCCGCTGCTGGACGCTTCGGTAGGTTTGAATGCACTGCTGTTCAAGAGCGTCAGGCGCTGTGCACTGGCACTGGCCGAGCCGGCCGTGCGCAAGACGCCCGCATCCAAGACCAAGGACTGCAGCTGAGCTCCGCCCAGCGAGGCCCCGTTTTCAAACAGGATGTCGCTATAGCTGCGCAAGCTCAGACTGTTGGCATTGCCCAAACCTTTGCTCAGCGCGGCGCCAAGCTGAAGCGCATTGCTGTCGTTTGCGGCGCTCGAACTGCCAATCAACACCTGCCCGGCACCCACGGCCAAGCTGCCGGCCTTCAGCTCTGCGGCATCATCGAGCTGCATCCGCGAGGCCGACTCCACACTCACGCTGCCCTTGGCACCCGCATCCAGGACACTGGACGCGCCAATGATCAGCTGTGCCTTTGAACCCGAAGGAACGGCACTGCGTTCCAAGGTCGAATCGCTGGAGGAGACACGCACCGAGGCACCATCGCCACTGACGCGCAAGGTCTCCAAGGCCTGCGAAGCAGCGCCACTCACCGCACGACCGCGCAATTCGGAACCCGCCGCCATCTCAACAGCATTGAGCGCTGAGAGAACAATGTCCTCACCGCTCAAGGCACTGCCCGCTTCAAGACGCACCGTGTTCGCACTCGTCTGAACCCAGGCCTTGCCCTGGGCGTCGACGCTACGGACGCCACCAAGCAGCAGTCGCCCCACACCCAGAGCACTCAATTCCTTGGCCGACAAGACCAGAGCATCGGTCGGTGATGCAGTCGAATCGGCCACCACGATATTGGCCGAAGCAATGCTCAAGGAGCCTGCGCCGGCCTGGGCTGCATGCGCGAAGCGCAGATCACCCTGCAGACTCATGCTCTTGGCATTCAAACTGAGATGGCCGGCGTCCACTGCCTTGGCAGGTGCCGAAACGCCAGCGCGGGCCGAGCGCTCGCCAAAATAGCTGTCGGCCTGAGATTGGCGAATCTCGGATGACTTGCGGGCCAGGGCGCTCGGCGTGAACACGAAGCCACTGGGGCGTGCATCGACCAAGTCGGTGCCCGCAGTCGCCAAGGTCGCGGCGGCCAACACCGCACCATTGGCCTGCTCCACGACAGTTGTCTTGGCGACAACGCCAGCAGAGCTGGACGGACTCACCAGAAAACTGCCAGGCAAAGTCGCGTAACGCGCCGGCAGCACGGCATACCGCCCGGCCTTCAGACGCACAGCGCCGAGCTGCAAGTCGTTCGCCAGGATCAGCTGACGCCCTGCGGAGATCTCCGCAGCTGCCCCGCTTGTATCCAACTCGCCGGAGATGTGCCGATCCAAAGGTGCCAGCTGCGCAGCACTGTCTGAGCTGGGCAAGATGGCGAAAGCGCCATTTGCAGCCCCTGCGAACACATCCTTAGAGCCACCTGGCCCGGCCACAAACTCATGCGCCTGCAAAGCGCCGCCGCCGGACAGGTCCAAGCTCGCCTTTTTCCCCTCTCGGCTGGACAAATCAATCGAAGCTGCGCTCAGATCAATTTGCTTGGCCGGCAAGGCGGTCAGCGGATTCGCCTGCGAGGCGTAGTACCAATCACTTCCACCCAAGGTACTGCCAAAGGGAACCAGCAGCCCAGCGCCCGATACCGAAGTGACGCTGTCGGGGCTCAAGGTCAAGCTGCGCTCAGCAGCAAGCTGAATGCGGCCCAAGGGAGCACGCAACACCCCATCTTGGACAATATCCTGAGCCTTCAATGTCAAGAAGCTGCCCGCAGAAAGCGGCGCCGTTGGCAGGCCATTGGCATTCGGTGCGCGGGACACCGTCAAGCGGTTCGCCCCAGCGTCGACAGTGAATTGGGTCGCCGAGCTCGCATAGATTTGCGCGCCGCTGAGGCTCAAATCCGCATTGCTGATCAAGCCGCCTTCAGGCTGCTTCTTGGCAGACAAAACGCCATGCAAACGAAGATCACCTTGGCTGCTCAAATTGACTTGGGCCGCACCACCGATCTGAACCTGCCCCAGCACATCAAGACTGGTACCGAGCGAAGCAGCGCCAGCCTGGCGCGGGCCAGACTGCACCGTCAAAACGCCGCTTCCCTTCGTCAGCGCGGTGCTGGATGCGAGGCCCGTGTTGCCAAGCATGACGGATGGCCCGCGCAGATCGACCAAAGCGCCCGATGCCAGCTGCAACAAGGGGGAATCCAGACTCAGGCGACGACCCGCCTCCAGACTCTGGGAACCGACAAACTCAATCCGGTCGAGGCTGGTCAGGCTCAGATCAGCCAGGCTGTTGGCGGCACCGAATAGGTCGCTTCCCATGGCCACCGTCTTGAAGCCCGGCAATCGAGCTTGCGGAGTCAGCGCTCCGCCTTGCAACAACAGCCTGTGAGGCGCAATGCCTGACGAGGTATCCGTCTTGCGAACGGCCACTGCAAGACGTCCGGCCGCCACATGGGCAGCCCCCGCCTTAGCATCAAAGCTGCCCGCCAAGCGGCTGTCCTGCGTCCCAGCCGCCTCGATGCTGATACTGAGCTGGCCCGCCGAGCTGGCCACGGTCTGCAGGCCCTCGGGAAAGGCCGGACCGCTGCTACCGCCAGCCAGCAAAGCTTGGCTGCCATTCGCCTGGATCGTGGCGCCCTCACGCCAATCAATCGTCGGCGCGCTGAGGCTCACACGCCCCCCATCCAGCACACGACCACGCTGCAAGCCATCGTTGCTCTGGCTCATCACCGCGCGGCCGGACACATCGATGCGGGCTGCTGAACCAATACGCAACACATCATCCGGGCCTGTGCCTCCGGCGACCGACAATTGCTCCAGGGTGATGTTGCCGCCGGCGGTGCGAAGAGCGCCGTCGAGCTGCAAGCTCCGACCGGCCCGCAACACCAACTGAGCAGCCGGATCCAGCTCAATCGAGGCTCCGGCCGCGACACCGAGCCTGCCGCTGTCCGAGATGGTCGATTGACCGCTCGACTGCAAGGTCAAGTTCACCGGGCGACGCAAAGACAGGTCGTTCTTCACCAAGGGCGCCACATCAGCGAGACGCGTGCCCTCGGCCACATTGCGCAAAGCCACGCTGGCCAGCCGGTTCTGCAACTGGGGCGCGATCACGCTGCCGGCCAGCACATCCAGCGACAGCTGACCGTCCACATCGAAACGCTCGAAGCCCCCTTGCGAGAAGAACTCGACTCCAAGATTGAGCCGTCCAGGGCCCGCCACCGGCGTCCCGCCAATCACCACATCGGCCGCGCGCAGGGTGAGTGCGCCCCCCCGCTCCACGCCATAACCGAGCAACTGACCACCCAGCTCAAAGCTCTGGGCCTGCCCGTTGATCAGGCTGCTGCTCAATGCGATCGAACCCGCATTGCCCCCCTGCACCGAGCCATTGGGGCGCAGTGTGGCGCCGCTGCTCACATCCACTTGTGAAGCACGAGCCAACACCAGGCCAGCCCCGGATCGCAGCGCGACGCTGCCGCCTTGGGCGCTGCGCTGTGCATCGACGCCGTCGCGTTCTTGATTCAGCAGCCGACCGCTGGTGTCAAGCCGCACACCCTCGCGCACGACGATGTCCCCGGGCAAACTTGAACTTTGAACGTTCTCAACCGTTTGGACCTGCAAGCTGCCGCCTGCGATACGCAAGTCGGCGCCGAGTTGAACACCCTCGCTGCCACGGGTGTACAGCGTCAGCGCGCTGCGATCCGCAAGATTCAGCGTCGCCCCCGACTCGGTCTCAATGCCACTATCACTGGCCAAGACAATGCTGCTGAAGCCCGCTTGTTGCAAGCTGCCCGTGCGCAGCTGTGTCCAGCCATTACGCACCGCAGGTATCTCACTGCCAACGCTTGAGCTGCCTGTAGCAGCCCCCAGCGTCGCACCCAAGACCGGATTGGCCCAATAGCTGGCATCCAAGGCGGACAGGGCGGCACTCAACACGATACGGCTGTCCACCCCTGTGCCTTGCGCATTGGTGCTGCCGAGTTGGAACTGACCGCCGCGGGCCAAGGCATCTTGCCCCGCCACCTGACGCGAACCTACCGTGGTGCCGGCCAACAGCGCGCCATCCAGGATGCTTTGCTGCGCGAGCACGCGCAGCGTGCCCGCAGCGCGACCCTCGACATAGCCGGCAGCGGTCGAACCCTGCGCGCTCGCGCTGTATCCTTTCACCCGGCCCCAGCGATTGAAGAGGCCTAAGCTGGCATTGCTGATGCCCACATACCGAACATCCGCCTTGGCCTCATTCAGCGAGGTCTGGCTGCCATCCGCCGCGGTCAACAAACTCGGCTTGACCGTCGCTTCGGTGTAGCTAACCTGCCCCCCTGCCATTGAAACCTTGGAACCCTGATGGGCAGCCACCAAACCGGTGGATTCCAAAGCGACCACACCGCCGGTCGACATGCGTTCGTTCGCGTCTTTCGCAATACCGGCGCGGTAGCTGCTGATGTCGCCCAGGATGGGCGCTTCACTGCGAATATCGAAGGTCACCTTGGCTCGATACAGCGGGCCATCCTTCTGCAGCGGCGAATCCTTCAGATCATTGCCGCCCAAGAGTTCGCTGGTCACAAAGTTTCGCGCTGCCGACACCACCGTATCCGTGGTGCCCGCCACGTCAAGTGCCGCACCGTCTCCAATTACGATGCGAGCTTGCGGATCGAAAGCCCGTCGACTTGCATCCAGAAGTGGCGCGCTCATGGCCGCGCTGCCCGCCTGCACCTCGTAGTCCGGCGTCTTCTCGGCTCGCAGACGCACCTGCGCACCCGGTGCCTTGATCTGGGCACCGCTACCGTCCGCGTTGCGGCCCTGCAGATCAATGCTTCGCCCGCTCATCTCAATGCGAGAAGCATTGAAAGTGTCACCGGTTGAGGTTTGTTTGCCCGCATCCGCCAGGACTTCGATGCTGCTGCCCGCACCCAAGGTCAGCGTTCCGCCTGTGCTGGCGCGCTTGGTAATGTCCGCACCCGAAAGGGCCACGGTTTCCCCTCGAGCCAGCAGGAAGACCGAACCGTTCTCGCTGACGCTGGTGCTCGCACTGATGCGGCCGCGCTGATTGACCGCCATCCCCACCAGCGTCGTGTTGCCACGTTGGGTGACGATCTCGCCCAGTTGCTCCACCGAGCCACGACCCGTCCCGACCTCGACCAACAAGCCCCGAACCGCCGGCACCTTGGCATTGATTTCGGAGGCGTAGATCTTCTCGACCGTGGGCGACTGCAGGTAGACCTGCTCACCGGCGGCCAATGCGGTTTGGCCACCGGGCGTTTCGATTCGCCCCGCCTGCACCACTTCTTCAGCAAACAGGAACACCCGCCCGCCATTGGGGGTGGTGATCGAAGCGCCCTTGGCCACCTCCACAAAGCCCTTGCCCAGATCGGGCACGCCCAAAACTTCAGCATCACGCCGGAAGCTGGGGTTGCTGGAGTAGATGGACTGAGTCAGTCCACTCAGGAAGTCCGCGTTGTCCACATTCAAGGTCGATGCGATCAACGCACCCACATTGACCTGCGCATTCGGCCCAAACAGAATGCCATTGCCATTCAGCACGAAAACATCACCCCCGGTGATGCGTTCAGGCTGGGTCCCACCCCGTACATACTGAGGATTAGGGACGGTGGATATCAAACTGCCAAAGATGGCACTGGGCGCACTGCCCTTGTCGACCCGGTTCAGCGCGGCACTTCCCGCACTGGGCATCCGATACTCAACCTGACTGTTCGCGCCAATATTGAAGCTCTGCCACTGATAGATGGCCCGTGCGCTGCTTTGTTCAATGACCTGATTGATACCCCCGCGGGCATTGACACTGTTCTGCGGAGCCGCTGCCCCCGTGCCGCTGGTGCGCCATCCGGCCAAATTGACGGTAGGCACAGGTACCGCATTGGCGGCCGGCGCCGACACACGCAAACCGGCCTGTGCGAGCGACTGCAAGGGCCAAATGGCCACCAAGGCCATCATCAGCGGCGTCACGAGCGGTGGCGAGACCTTCAGTCGGACGGGTGAACTCATTTCAGATGCGTGCCCCACAAACTGTGAACCAGCGGACGTCGAAGCGGTGCGGCGAACGGATGACATGGCAGATAGGGTCGGTTGAACTTAGATCTGTGCCGAAAGACGCACATGGACGCGCGGCTCACCCTTGCGGCTGAACGCGGTCGACTTCAAGGGCCACGCGAGGTCAAACTCGGTACTCAGGTTCGGTGCCGTGCGCAAACGCAGGCCCAAGCCCGTGCCCAGCAAGCGAGTGGCACTGCTTTGCTCTGGCAAGGGCTGCAAGGTTTGAACTCGTGCCGCATCCAGGAAAGCCAACAGGCTCAGTTCGCGCCAAAAACCAAGGCGAGTTCCGGCATCACGGTCGCTGCCCGATGCGGGCGAAGCAAGGTTCAGCAGGTTCGCGCTGCGCCACTCCAAGGACGCAAGCAAGGCGCTGTCGCCGGAAGCCTCGGCCTCCAAAAAGCCCCGCACCGTGTCGGCCCCGCCAATGCTGAATTGCTCACCGGACACCAAGGGTTGAGTGGCCAACTGCCAGCCCACACGACTGCTCAGGCTGCCCAGAGATGCCTCACTGCCCACCCAAGCGGCCAAGGGCCGGTTGTCACGCAACTCGCCGCGCCAGTATGCGAAACCTCCATCGGCACCATCGCGCTTGCACTGGAACTGGTCGACCTTGCCTGAATTGCCCAAGCAATCGATATCCCGCTGAAGCAAGCTGCGCACCGCAAACACCAGGGAGGTGTTCAGCGTGATCTGCGAACGGTTACCGAACCAGTTGCCCGTGTAGCCCAACTGAAACGGCAGGTACTTCAAAGGCGTGGACAGGCTGGCCTGGTCTTCCTTGACGTTCTTGTAATCAGCACCCAAGCTGAAGCTGTGCAATTCATCAGCGCGGCCCACAGAGCGCAGCCAGCGCGCGCCCCAGGTACTGCCCTTGCCGATCACCTTGCCGGCTCCCAGGGGCTCAACCAAGCTGTCTGACAGGACCACACTCAACAGCAAGGTGTCGCTGGCCGAGAGGGGCGCGGTGTAATTGGCGACCAGAACCTTGGACTGCTCAGGAGCCTTGGGCGCAGTGATGTAGCTAAGCGACAAGCCATGATCGCGTTGCCACAGATTGTCATAACGGAGGTTCAGTGACGCACGCCAGGGCTCCGTGTTCGCCGCATGCCGATTGTTGAGCTCGAAGGTGGCAGACATGGGCAGCTGATCGCTCACCTTCAACTCGGCTTCCACCGTACCCGGAACCAAGCCGGGACGCAGCACGGGCTGCACCTGCCGCTCGGCGCGGCTGAGCGAGGCCAGCTGGCGCTGCACCTCATTGAAGTCGGGCACGGTGCCGGGGGCCAGTTGAGCCACCCGCTCGCGGATCATGCCCTGGTCGTAATAACGCGAGCCGGTGACGCGCAAGAGCTCAACGCGACCCTCGGTCACCCGCAACAGAATCAATCCTTCGTCCACGCGCTGTTCCGGCACATCGACGAAGACGGTCAAGTAGCCGGCCTCTTGATAACGCTTTTCCAGAGCGGCGCGCGCACCCTCGACATCCGCCATTTGCCGGCTCTCACCCATGAAGGGCAGCAGCACTTTCTCGATCGCCAAGGCCGACAGCACCGTGTTCCCCTCCACCTCGAACTCGAGAATGGGGAAACGCGGCTCGGCCGATTCGGCGGGCCGATTGGCCTCAGCAGCGGGCTGAGCCTGCGCCGTCAACGGCGCCAGGCTCAGCAAGCCCAGAGGCCCGCAAGCAAATAAATTGAGTGCGAGGGCAAGCCTCGCTGACGTCGGAAACGCGAGCGATTTCATGATGCAGTCAGTATCGAAAGCCGCAGTGAATCGGCGATGAAGAAGGCTGATCCGTTTGGACTAGCCGCCACACAATCCGGTGACAAGAAAAGGACAAACCCACCTAGATAGGTGGGTTTGCGGGGCAGATGAAGTGGCTCAGGCCAAGCAGGCGCAAGAATGAGTCATGCGCAAATCCTCATCCAACAGCTGAGAACCCTCAGGCCGCAGCGCGGCGCCGCCCCCGATACGCCAAGCCAGCCAGGCCCAAGCCCATCAAGACCCAAGTCCCGGGCTCCGGCACCGCCGTGACCGCAGCCACCACCAAGGATTGCGGCACATAACCCGCAAACTCATCGAGCGGCAACTCGAAACGACGCGCAGCAAAGCCGGCCGTGTAATCGGTGAAACTGATGCGCTGCAAACCCGCAGCCGTCTTGGCGGTCACACCCGAGGCTTGCATGGTGTAGCTGAGCAGGTACTTGCCCGCGTAGGGAGAGTTCACCGAGGCGTCAACTTTGGTGAAGCCCCAGTAGCCGTCGTAGGCCAGGTTGTCGAACTCGTCGACCGACACGGTCGCACTCTGATTGGTGCTGGACCGGCTGACGTAATAAAACCAGGAAGAACTATTGACTGCGTTTGACATATCAAACGTAGCGTTGCCGTTCAACTTTGGAGTCAGTCCAACGCCATTGTTTCCGTAATAGGCATTGCCTGATTCAGAGTCCAAGTTGACACTACTGCCATTGGCAAAAAAATCCAGCGCAACACCTGTCGTGCCATGGGTACCGGTGTTGTTTACCTTATCGAAGAAGGTCCCCATTTGTGTGGGGCTTGTCCCTGTAGTGAACAGATCATTCCGCAGTGTCTTGATCTTCGCTTCATCCCCTTGCTGCACCGTCATGAACAGGCGCACACCGCCGACGGAGATTCCGCCGGTCGAGTCAAGCCCCAACACGGACCACCGAATACTGGCGCTATTCGCCAGGCCAAGAAATTGAGTCCACCGCTCGTCGTCAACGGCAAAAAACGACTGCACGCCAATCTCTTGCTGCCCACTGATGAAAAAGCTATTCAGATCCAAGCCCAGGTCCAATGTGTACGAAACCTTGGCGGCATTGTCAAAAGCGACAAAGAAGAGTTCACCATTTCCGTTGAACTTCTCAAATGCGCCCCCCACGGTTTGACTACCTCCAGGCGCAATCGCAGCACTGACCAGCGGGGGCAAAAAGCCCATCACTACAAGCAGGGCAAGGTGTCGAAAGCGAGTCTTGTAAGTAGACGACGAAGAAATATCGGAGCGCGAGAGGATGTTCATCATGTTCATAAGACCACCTGGAATTGCAAGAAGGGGAGTCGAAACCCCCCTTCCCTATGTAAAGCGACTACCCTTGGGCAGCTATCTTTACTTCACTGCGGCCAGCGGGTTGCAGCTGTTGCCGTTACGTGTCACGCGCGAGCCAAACTTGATCTCGTTGACGGAACCGACACCAAAATCACCGGCGTAGCTACCTGGCAAGGCCAGGACACCGGCTTGGTTGTTGCTGCTCAGCTTGGCCAGAGCATCGGGCTTGGCGATCTGAGCCGTGAAGCCGTCGATGAAGGCTTGCTGCTCGGCGGTCCGCGAAGCGGCAGTCTTGTACTGAATGGTCGACTCAACGAGGTAGTCGTAACGGCCTTGCTTGGCAAACGCACCGTCAGCTACTGCACCTTCCAAGCGCACATGCTTCCAGGTCGCGGTCGCCGGGTTCTCCTTCGACACATGGCCCACGGCATAACCACCGGCCTTGTTGGCTGCCGTCAGGCAGGCAGTCACGTCACCAGTACCCGGACCTTCAAACACGAAGGTCGTTCCGGTAGGCATTGGGCCGTTGCCGGCGTTGCCACCCATGTTGTCAATCAGATAGTTCGCAATCGACTTGCCCGAAACCGTCGTGGCCTTGGATGCCGACATCGCCTCGGCTGCAGCCGAGTCCGCAAAGCTGTAGTCAGCTGGGGAACCCGAGTTTGCATTGCAAGGGAAGCCAAACAATTGCAGGTTGGCGGCGGCCTGGGTGCCGGAGCCGTCAACGCGACGGCAAACATTAACCTGACTGCCCACCAGTGCTGCGTTGTTGCTCAGCAGACGCCAGTTGGTCTCGGTGCCGGCGAAGATCGAACGTGCTTCGGCCAAACCGACGGAAGGTGTGCATGACTCATCGGTCGATGCCGTGGTGCACAGCACGCCTGCGGTCGAGTACTTGGTCGCCAAACCTTGCTTGGCGAACATATCGTTGTACAGATTGGCGTTCACAGCCAGCGCAAACACGGTTTGGATCACAGGCATCACGGTCAACTCAGCGAGCTGACCATCGCTCAAGCCGTCAGCAGGATAGACATCGTCATCAGCATCCAGCGGGTCCTTAGGCACGTTGATGCCCTTGAACAACTTGGGCTCGACGTCAGAGATGCCGAGGTTAGGCACTGCCGAGCGTGTGCTGGGGCAGCCGAAGTAGGCGCGATCGGTCACATTGGCAAAGGCCGGATCAGAGGCGGTAGCGCCTTTGCAATTTGCCAGGTTGCTGGTTTCCACAAACGGGCGTTGGTCTTCGAAGTAGACCGGGAACACGCCTTGGGCGGAACCACCGGCGCCACTGTTGAAGAATGCGATATTGGTGTTGGCAGGCAGGCCAATCTTGGCGCCACCGACGGCGTCAACCTTGCAGGTAATGGCCCAGAAGTTGCCATTGAATTTGAACGAAGTGCCAGACTCAACCACGTTGTACAGCGTGGTTGAGGCGTTGGTCGCCGTACCGCCGCAAACATCCTTCAAGATGACGCCGGCAATGGCAGCGCGCAAAGCCGTTGCACCCGAGGTGTACAGGCGGACGGTGGAAGGAGCATCCACGTTGACGGCAGGAGCTGCGAAGGCAGGGGCTGCGGCGCAAGCGGCGGCAGCCAGGGCGATGGAATGAAATTTCATGATGATCCTATTTAGCTGGAGAGCTCGCACCCGACAGCAGTTGGGTGCGAGTCAATGTGAAAGCGAGTCAGTCAGTCGAAATTCCGACAGTTCAACCTTGCGAGCGACGACGGGCGACGAATCCAACAGCCAGCAGGCCGGCAGCAAACAAAGCGTAGGTGCTTGGCTCAGGAATCGCTGCAACGGCTTCCAGGTTGTAGGTCAAAGCGGGTGTCGCGCCGGATGTAGCAAACGTGAACAAGCCGGAGTTCGCAGAATTTTCGAAGCCATCGATGAAAATTGGGCCTTCGGTTTTTGCGGAACGCGTCAAGTAGTTGAACTTGGCAGAGGCACCCAGCACCGAAGCGCCATTAAAAGCGAAGTTGGTGTTGTAGCTGCTGCTCAAGCCACCGGTGGTGCCGTCGCCCACATAGGCTGCACCGCTGTCGGAATCCAGGTTCACGCTGGATCCATTGGCTTGCGTACCATGAGTGCCGGTCGTATTGATGGCGTTGTAAAAGTTGCTGAACTGGCCCACGAAGTTGGTCAGTTGGTTGTTCTTGACCGACGCAACTTTGGCTTCATCGCCAGCACGCACCGTCGTCATGATGACCTGGCCACCCTTCGAAGTCGCAGCACTTGCTGACTTCTGTACAGAAGCGATCATCCACTTGGACTTCGACAGATCCGCTTGCGCAGCAAAGCTGGTCCAGTTGGCATCACCAGCCAAGGACCAAGTCTGGGAGTAGCCAGCTTCGACGCCGTCGGCCGCCAACCTAAAGGCATCCACGGTGACGCCCAGATCCAATGTGTAGGACACCTTGGCCGTCGAGTCATAGACCGACAGGAACAACTCGCCAGCTTCACCAGCGGTGTTACCGAGAATCTTTGCGAACGAAGGTGCAGCCAGCACCACCAAAGCTGCCGCAGCAGCAATCTTCTTGATCATCATGTTGAAAACTCCAATGGGTTGAATAACTCGAGAGGACAGGGCCAGGAACCCGAAACAAAAATCGGGTACCGGACGACGCCTAAAGAGCAACCACTGGCGAAGCGTTTGAACGATGCGTCAAGTTCAAACCTTGCGGCGGCCACTGTCGGGCGGAACCAAGCCAGGTGGGCTTGGTAATCGGGGAAAGAGCTCGGGCGAGCACCTGCTCACCTCAAACAGAATGTTGCCAGCCTTGCGTGAAATATGTCCCAGTCTGGAGCTCGGGTTTCATAGTCCACTCGGATCACGCGCAGGCCACCGAATCAGGCGCCAGCGTCGCCACCTTGCATGGAGCCGCGGCCCAACAGATTCATGGTCATGGCCCGCGCCACAGCCTGCGCCCGGTTGGCAGCCCCGAGTTTGCGAAGAATCTTCTGCACATGGTTCTTGACGGTGAGCGCACTGATGCCGAGTTGCTCGCCAATCTGTTGGTTGCTCTTGCCTTCGCGCACCCAGGTCAGGATCTCGCGCTCGCGCTCGGTGACACCGTGGACCAGCTTGGAACTGCTCTGCATGCGCATCGGCGATTCGCTCACCTCCCGCTCGGTGGCCTGCACTCGCAACCATGTGGCATGCAGGTGCGGCATCAACAGATCCAACAACATGCGCTGTTGCGGGACAAAGCTGGCGTTTGAATCCGCGAAGATGAAGAAGCTCTCTAGCTCACTGGGGCGCTGCGGCCGCGAGACGCCGTGCACCAGCAACTCCTTGTAGCCTGCGGCCTGCAGGTAGGCGCGTATCGGCGCCACGACATCACCCAGCAAACTGTCTACAGGAATGATCATTGCCTTGCAGCGCTGATCGATCCAACGCCCTTGGAGCTGCTGCATCAAGGCCGCCCTGGCATCCACCAAGGCTTCCAACAGATCGCCCGGCAGCGCCACGCTGTTGAAAGCCTCGAACAGCAAATCACGATTGGCACGCGCATAGGCCCCACAAACGGCCAGCTGATGCGGCAACAGAGCCTGCAAATTGCTACGAGTCCATACAAAAAACTGGTAGCGCCGCCGCACGTCCATGGCCGATTCGGCCACCCTGACGATCGATTCAATCTGATCTGCGCTGATCGGCCCTTGCAGTTCGGGCCTCAAGTGTCCCGCCGTGTCGGCAAGGCCTGGGCGCTGCATTGAAGCACCCGGTTCCGCCTCAACACTGACCCAAGGGGTCAGTGGCTGAGCTGAGGTTTGCGCGGGCTTGTCTTGTTCAGGCAATGCTCGTTGCATAAGAGTTCCAGTTTATTCAAATCTTCATTAGCTCCCAAGAGGGAGCCCGCAGCACCACTGGGCGCCATCAATCAAAACAAAGGCGCGCGCCAAGCACACCCCGATTCGACGCACAGGCATGACAGTAACTGCAGGCCCAGGCTTCGGCGACGGGAGCTTAGGTGGGCCATATGACTGGCCGTTGAAAGTTCAACCCAACCATGAGCCAAACGGCTCATTCGCTGCATCACAAGGGACTGTTTGCAACACTGAGGAGATGAAGCGCCACCATGTCACTAGGGATTCATGCGGCGGCGATAGCCTGCCCCCCATGAAGATCACCCTCCGTATCCGTCCCCTCCTGCAACTCGGCTTGATCGCCGGCCTCAGCATTGGCGCACTTTGGCCCGCGCTCGCAGCCACACCAAACGATTCGCGCTATGCAAGCGATCAATGGTGGCTAGGCCCCGTCGACACCAGCGCCAATGCAGGCGTGGCCAACTTTCCTAAAGCATGGGACATCAGCAAGGGCGCGCCGGTTTCGGGCGCTGCTCCGGTTATTGCGGTTTTGGACTCCGGGATGCGCGATCACCCTGATCTGCGCGCCAACCTCGTACTGCCCGGCTACAACTTCATCAGCAAGCCGGAGTACGCCAACAACGGCGGCGCAGGCCGCAACAACGACCCGACGGACACGGGCGACGCGCTGACTCAAGCCGAGAAGGACAGCAATCTGGCCCTGTGGGACGGCTGCCCCGTGCAAGCCGAGAACAGCTGGCACGGCACCATGGTGGCAGGCCAAATCGGCGCCGTCAGCAACAACAGCAAGGGCGTGGCCGGGATCAACTGGAACGCCCGCATCCTGCCGGTTCGGGTTTCTGGCAAATGCGGCGCGGCTGTGCAGGACATGGTTGACGGCATGCGCTGGGCAGCGGGTTTGCCCGTAAGCGGAGTCCCGCTGAACAACAACCCTGCCAAGATACTGGTGCTCGGATTCGCCAGCGCCGCCTCTTGCGATGTGAACGACGCCAACCCAGATATAGCCAAGGCGGCCAAGTTGTATGTGGAGACCATTGCCGACCTGCGCGCCCGAGGCGTGCTGATCGTGGCTTCGGCAGGCAATCTGCGCAGCTCGGTCGGTCGACCGGCCAACTGCGCGGGCGTGATGGCCGTCACCGCGGTGAATCGCCAGGGCTTCAAGTCCATCTACGCCAATCTCGGCAGCCAAGTGGCCCTGGCCGCAACCGGCGGCGATGCCGACTACAAACGCACCTGCGATGACGTCAGCGGCGTTCCGGACTCCGGCATCTTCACGACCAGCGGGCCGGGCAAGACGCCCTCCAGCACGGCCGAGGATTACGCCTGGGGCACCGGCACCAGCTTCGCGGCACCGCAGGTCGCGGGTGTAGCGTCCTTGATGTGGGCGCTCAACCCCAGCCTGAGCCTTGCGCAAGTGGAAGCGGGTCTGCGCGAAAGTGCTCGCCCGCACGTGGCAGCCGCCGCTTTGGGCCAGTGCGATGCCAACAACAAGAGCCGCTGCACCTGCACCACCAGCACCTGCGGCGCCGGACTGCTTGACGCCGAGGAGGCGTTGAAGTTTGCAGCAGCCCCAAGCAGCTACAAGGCACCGACACGCAGCAGCGTGAGCCTGAGCAGCGAGGCCCTGGACAGCTGCGGTATCAAGCAAGGCACGAAACCAGCACCCGTCGATCCTGCACCAACTCCGACACCAACACCAACACCAACACCTACCCCCACGCCCACTCCGACACCCACGCCCGAACCCTCCACAGGTGGCGGTGGTGGCGGAGGCGCGGCCTCACCCTGGTGGGTGGCGGGACTGGGCTTGGCGGTGGCGGTGCTGCGGCGCCCGAAAAAGGTCCATGTGATCCAGCGTTAGCCTTGATGCAGCGGCGTGTTTGGCGGCGCTGCAGCTACAAAGTGAGTTTGCACTGCTTTCACTTTGCTTTTCGTCAAAACAGCGTCACAAACCGGCTGCACAATAGCGGTCATTCGAGGCAACAACAACCGGCTGCAGATTGGGCAGAGTTCTGGAACCCGTCACCAGTGCCGAGAATACCGTCGCCAATCATGGTGTCCGGAAGTCAACAGGGCCACAAACCGCAAGGGGGTGGCCCTTTGCTTTTGTGGCGCCGGTTTTGGCGCAAGGCGCTCTGCCAAAGCGCTTGATTCAATCAGCTGCATCCTGTGGCGCGCAAGCCGCACTGCGCGATCGGTGTTGACAGAGCTTTGCCTCGCTAGGCACACTGCGCCCTCCATTCGATGCCACACCGGCATCTGAAACCACCCACCCTCTGAAAAGGAGCACACCATGCATGCAACTGGTATTGCCCCCAATGCGTCGGCCCTGCTCCTGCAGATGGGCGCTTGCCGCTGAAGTGCCCTCTTCGCTTGGATCCAACCTGACGCCAAGCTTGAGCGGATACTGAACTGAACTTCACTTCAGCTGATAGATAAGCCTGCTCGCCTGATTGAGCAGCACCGCGGTCCCAGCCAGACCTGCGGCCGACGCAAGACTTTCCTCAGCAGCCCCGACAGCGCCCACCCGCGCTGCCGGCCTCTCACGCCTGCGCCTTCTTCAAGGCTGCGGCGTGTTGGAAACGTATGACCGTCTTTTCATCACCATGTTGAATAGCAACACAAGCATCACCCATATCACCAACACTCACTTCAACACCGACACAGGGATTGAATCCCTGCAGCCCTTTCGCAGCTTGGGCTTGAACCCCATCGCCCTGTGGCCAGCCCTGAGCCAGCTCGACTGGAGCGATGACGCGCAGCTCTGGCGTGTGACCGAGCTGCATCGCGACCGACTGGGCCTGCAAAGCTGCAAGTCAGACGAGGCCTTCAATGCGCGGGTGCTGCCCGCTTTGATCCAAACCCTGGCAAGCCAAGGCGAGAGCCTGGCCGTGGGGGACTGGGTCTTGGCGCGCCGCAATGCGCTGGGCGAAGTCTGGGTCCATGCCCGTGCTGCACCGCTCAACGCTTTGAACCGACGCGACCCCGAGGGCCGACGCCAGGCCTTGGTCAGCAATGTGGACCTGGCCCTCTTGGTGATGGGTTTGGATCACGACTTCAAGCTGGCCCGGCTGGACCGCTATTTGGTGCTGACCCACTCTGCCGGCGTGCCGGCCTTGGTTGTCTTGACCAAGGCGGATCAATGCCCCGAGGTAGCGACGCGCATCGCGCAAGTGCGCGCGCATCTGGCCGGCTCGCCCGGTGCGGTGTTGGAGGTGCTGGCGATCGACGGTACCGCACCAAGCAGCCGCCAGGCCCTGCTGCCTTGGCTGGGCCTGGGGCAGACCTTGGTGATGCTGGGCTCCAGTGGCGCGGGCAAGTCGACCTTGAGCAACACGCTCAGCCAGACAGCGCAACAGCAAGTGGGCGGCGTGCGCCTGGACGACAGCCGCGGCCGCCACACCACCACCGCGCGCAGCTTGCAGCGCAGTGTGGGCGGCGCCTGCATCATCGACACGCCGGGCCTGCGCAGCTTGCAACTGGACGCTGACGAAGCCGCCGTGCTGCGCGCTTTTGACGATGTGCAAAGCCTGGCTCAGGCCTGCCGCTTTCGCAACTGCGCCCACCAGGGCGAGCCCGGTTGCGCGGTGCAAGCTGGACTGAATGCGCAGCGGCTGAAGAGCTTTCACAAGCTGCAGCGCGAGGCCAGCCGGGAGCAGATGACACATCTGGATCGCCAAGAAGCATTGGCCAAATGGAAGACGATTGCGCGGGCCAGCCGCGCCGTGATCAAGTCCAAACGCGACTGACACCAGGGCCTTGCGAGCGGCGCAGTGAAACGACATGCCTGCATGCGACACTGCGCCGCATCCAACATCCATCAAGCTACAAACGATGAGCCCTGCCGAACTCGCCCAGGCCCAGTTGCTGGCCTATAACGCCAAGGATCTCGAGGCTTTTGTGGCCTGCTACAGCGAAGACGTGCGCGTCTGGCGCAAGCCGGGCGAGCCGCCGAGCTTGCAAGGCCGCGAGGCTTTTCGCGAAAGCTACCGCAACGGCCCTTTTGCCCAGCCCCAGGTGCAGGCCGAAATCGCCCAACGCATCGTGATGGGCAATACCGTGATCGACCATGAGTTGGTGCACGGACGCGGTGGCGACCAGCCGCAACAGGTGGCGGCGATCTACCGTTGCCGTAACGGGCTGATTGCCGAGGTTCACTTCCTCTCCCCCGATTGAATCCCGCAGCCCCCGAGCAGCAAGGCGGGTAAAGAAGTTAAAACCTGGGTGGGCTTGGCAGAAAATTCAGCTTGGGCATGCGATGCTTTGCACCAGGGCAAGCCCTCATCATCATCGTCAACCCAAAAAACAAAGGCATAGAGAGTTTCGCCGCCGCAGGCTCAGTCAGCCCTTACGCCGAATCGATTCCACTCTCATGCTTGAACTTGACCTCTCCCGCCCCTCGCGAACCCGTCGCAATCAAAAACGCGCCCAGCGACTGAGCTGCTGCATCGCGGCCCTGCTTCCCTTGCTCGCGACCAGCCTGGCCCACGCCCAGGTCGAAAGCGTCGCTGCGAACGAGGCGCCCCAAGCCCCCAGTGCTGCGGCGAGTGCAGCAAAGAGAACACTGCCGCCACCAGCAAAGCCAGCCAGCGTCAGCAAGGCCAATGAACAGCCGGCTCAGCTGGAGCGGGTGGAGCTCAGCGGCAAGGCCAGCGATGAGGTCGCGCGACGCGCCTCGACCGCCTCCAAGATCGTCATCGGCCGCGAGGAGATTGAGCGCTTTGGCGACTCGACCGTCGGCGAAGTGCTCAAGCGCCTGCCCGGCGTGACCACCGGCGGTCGCCCCGGTCGCGGCGGTGAGGTGCGCATGCGCGGCATGGGCAGTGGCTTCACGCAGATTCTGGTCAATGGCGAACGGATGCCGCCGGGCTTCTCGCTCGACCAATTACCGCCCGACCAGGTCGAGCGCATCGAAGTGATGCGAGCGCCCACCGCCGAGTTCGGCGCACGCGCTGTGGCGGGCACCATCAATGTGGTCTTGCGAGAAGCACTGGCCAAACGCCTGAACGAAGTGCGAATGGGCGTCTCTTCGGAGCGCAGCCAGCTGCGCCCGAATGCCAGCTGGAGCCGCAGTGACAAGCTGGACGAACACGGCGGCGCCTACACCCTGAGCATCAATGCGCAGCAGGGCGACACCTTGGACGAGCTGAACAGCCGGAGTCTGACGCGCAATCTGAACACTCAGGCCGAATCCAGCCTGCTGACCCAAGGCCGCACCCAAGCCTCGCGCAAAGGCCTGAACCTCAATGCCCGCTTGCAGTGGAAGTTAGGCGAAGGCGAGAACTTCAATCTTCAGCCTTTTGTAAACGCCGCTCGCGGCAGCAGTGACAACGCCCAGACCTTCAGCCGCACGCCCGCACAACCCACCGACGGCAGTTACTTCTTCGATCGCTCCAGCGCCCAAAGCAACAGTCGCTTCGACATGATGCGATTGAACAGCCAATGGACCAAGACGCTGGACGAAAGCCAGCGCATCGAGCTTCGCGCAGGCCTGGGCCGTGCACAAGCGCAAAGCGATACGTTCACGCAAGAGTACCTGGGCGCCCCGGGTAGCGCAGCGATTCGAACCCAACAAGACCGTAGCGACAGCCGCGACCGCAGTTGGAGCCTGAACGGCAAGTACTCGAATCAGATGGAGAACGAGCACAGCCTGGTGGCCGGCATGGAGGCCGAAGGCACGCAGCGCGAGCAGAACCGCGACTGCCTGCAAAACGGCAGCACTTGCCGCGGCCAACTGGAGTTTGGCGATCTGCTCTCGGCCGGAACCCAACGCTTGGCAGCCTATGTGCAAGACGAATGGAGTGTGGGCAAGCAATGGTCGTTTTACGCCGGCCTGCGCGGCGAGACAATCGCCACACGCAGCCAGTCCAGCGCTCAAGAAGTGAAGAACCGCTCCAACGTCTGGACGCCGCTCTTGCATGGCGTTTGGAAGCTTGACGAGAAAAGCCGCGACCAAATTCGCGCCAGCTTGACGCGCAGCTACCGCTCACCGAATGTGCAGGATTTGATCGCCCAACCTTCGATCAATAGCTTTTACCCCTGCCCCGACGGCCAGCTCTGCGGTGCCAACACCATTGACCACCCTGACCGGGCCGGCAACCCGAATCTCTTGCCCGAGCTGGCCACCGGCATCGACCTGGCCTACGAGAACTACCTGAGCAAGGGCGGCATTCTGAGTGTGAGCGCCTTTGTGCGCCAGATCAGCAATCTGATCCGCAATGACACCCGGCTGGAAAACGTCAGCTGGGCCAACACGCAGCGCTATGTGACGCGGCCGCAGAACATCGGCAATGCCAAGACCTACGGTGTGGAGTTGGAGGCCAAGTTCCGGCTTGATGAGTTCATTGACGAAGCCTGGCCGGTGCAAGTGCGCAGCAATCTGAGCTTGTTCCGGTCTTCGGTGGACGGCATTCCTGGCCCCAACAACAAGCTGGATCAACAGCCCAGCGCCACCGCGAATCTGGGCGCCGACTACCGCCTGCGCAGCCTGCCGCTGAGACTGGGCGGCAGCATCAACTGGACCCCGGCCAACACGGTGCAGCAAAGCCTGGAAACCGAGGCCAATACCAGCCGCAAGATCGTGCTGGATGCCTTCGCACTGTGGAATATCGACCGCGATATGTCGCTGCGTTTGTCCGCCAACAATCTGGCGCCGCTGGACTACAGCAATGGCAGCCAGACCCTCACCAGCGACAGCCTGATCACCAAGAGCAGCAGCGGTGCCAGCTACACCCAGTGGCAGCTGCGCTTGGAGATCAAGATCTGAGTCAGCCGGGCTGCGCTGCGGCAAAGATCAGGAACAAGACCCCGAGCCCGCCGGTGGCGAGCAAGAGGGCCGAGCTGAACCACAGTTCGGCCCAGGTGCCGATCTTGGCCCGCGGCCCCTGGCCTGGCCGCTCGAAGATGAGCACCGGCACCCATTGGCCCAACTTAGGGCCGGAACTGGAACTCGTGACTTGGCTGCGCAGCTCGGCACGCTGGCCGTTGGCGAGCTGAAACTCAACCCGGTAATAGCGCATCACTCGGCCAAAGCGGAGATAGCGCCATTCCCCAATGACCGTGCCGCGCACGGCGCAAGAACGCCGCAAGAAAAAAAGCTGGCGCAGCGCCGACAGCAAACCGGCCAATAGAGCGAGCAGCACGACAAAGGCCAAGATCAGGATTGAAGCTTTAGCGAGCATGGTCCAGGACTTTAAAGCGATCAAGGCCAGTCACGATGAGATTTGAGCTTGCGCTGCCTTAGCACCCCGCACAAAAGACCGCTGGCCGCATCAGCCGCTCCGGCCTTTGATCTAGCGCATTGAATTCTTGCTGCCAAACGACATACTGCCTCCGAGTTCAGTTCAGCTTGCACACCCGGAGGGCTTGATGATGGTTCAGAAAATGAAGGCCGCTGTCGTCCATGAGTTCGGCGCGCCGCTGCAGATCGAAGAAGTGGATGTGCCGGACGTGCCGGACGGCCAAGTCTTGGTCAAAGTGGTGGCCTCCGGCGTTTGCCATACCGATTTGCATGCCGCCAACGGCGACTGGCCGGTCAAGCCGAGCTTGCCCTTCATTCCAGGGCATGAAGGCGTGGGCTTTGTGGCTGCAGTGGGGCGCGGCGTCAAGCATGTGAAAGAAGGCGACCGGGTGGGTGTACCTTGGCTGCACACCGCCTGCGGTCATTGCGAACATTGCATCACCGGCTGGGAAACGCTCTGCGGCGAGCAGCAGATGACCGGCTACACCGTCAACGGCGGCTATGCCGAATATGTGTTGGCCGATCCGGGCTATGTGGGGCGCCTGCCCGACAGCCTGGATTTCGATCCCGCGGCACCGCTGCTGTGCGCCGGCGTCACCGTCTACAAGGGGCTCAAAGTCCTGGACTGCAAGCCCGGCGACTGGGTGGCGATTTCAGGCATCGGGGGTTTGGGCCATATGGCGGTGCAGTACGCGCAAGCCATGGGTTATCACGTGATCGCGGTGGACATTGCTGATGACAAGCTGGCCCTGGCGCGCGAGCTGGGCGCCGAGGTCTGCATCAATGCCATGACTCAGGACCCCGTGGCCGAGGTGCAAAAGCATGTACGCGGCGCCCACGGCGTGCTGGTCACCGCCGTCTCCAACAGCGCCTTCAAGCAAGGCGTGGGCATGCTGCACAAGCGCGGCACCATGTCTTTGGTGGGGCTGCCTCCGGGCGACTTTGCTCTGCCGATCTTTGATGTGGTGCTGAACGCCAAAACCATTCGCGGCTCCATCGTTGGCACCCGCAAAGATTTGGAAGAAGCCCTGGCCTTCGCCGCCGACGGCAAGATCCGAACCCACTATCACAATGACAAGTTGGAATCGATCAACCAGATCTTCGATCAGATGAAACTAGGCCAGATCGATGGCCGCGTGGTGATGAAGATCTGAACCTTCGCCAGCCTTGCAGGGCTGGCAGGGCTGGCTGCAGCCTTCAAACGCCGGGATGGCGCAACTCGGTCACCGATACCGCGAAGCTCTCATTTCCCGGCATGCAGCCATGCGCATGGCCGAGTTCCACAAAGCCTTCTTTCTTGTAAGTGGCCAGCGCCGCCGCGTTGCCGTGGAGCACCTCGGCCGTCATCGGTGAGGCGGTCTCAAGCAGCACCGCCTGCACCAAGGCCGAGCCAATGCCCCGGCCATAACAGTGCGGATCCACGTACAGCCAAGCCAGCTCTTCGGGGCTGAAGGCCGTAAAGCCCAGCACCCGGCCGTCAAGTTCGGCCACCCGAATCTCGTAGTCGTGAAAGCCCTCCTCCTCCGCCACTTCTGCGAGCGTCAGATAGGCCGGCTCTAGCCCGGCGGCCGCCAATTCATCTCTTCGTGCGGCGTCGTGAATTTCGCAAACGCGTTGCCAATCGTTGGCGGTGTAGGGACGGATATGCATGATGATGGATTCCAACTGCTTGGCGAGCAGCGCGTGAAATGGAAAGATCGGAAACCGCCTGGCAGTCTTTTCAGAAGGCAGACTGAGCAAGCAGCAGCCAACCGATGTCACTCGCTCAGGTCAGGACCGATCCCGATAGCCCAGCAAGCGGGCCGGCAAAAACAAAAGCGTTCTGAGCAAGGCAAACACCGCCTCCACGCTAATGCCGATCAGCCGAAATGGCAGACTCAAGAGCCAGACCAAGGGCCAAAAAAGCAGGGCCAACAAGGCCAGCGGCCAGCAAAGCACCAGCAAGACCAGCCACAAGAGAAGCTTCATTTCAAACGCTCCGATGAAAGCAAGACAACTCGGGTCAAGGCAAAAGCAAAGCAAGGCCAGCCAGCCTCCCAACGCCCACGCACCTCAAAGAATATGCACTGTTTGAGGTGGCGCTACCTTGTGTTTGATTCCCGCAGATCGTGCGGCTGTCGGCAATCGTAAAGACTCCCCCTGCGCAGGCGCTGCACGAATGCGACGTACTGCAGATTCTTGAGCTTGAACTGCAAGACATCCTCGCAAGCACCCTAGCTTTGTAGCAAAGCCTCTGCTTCCAGTAGCCGCAAGGGTGGTAGTTGCGGCAAGCAGCCTGCTCGGTGAACCTGCCAACACAGCGAGTTACGGTCCTTCTAACGCCAAGAGTGAGCGACCGCAAGGTGCCCGGAGTGGACTGTTAGTTTTATGCGTGAGGCACGGCAACCCAGGCCATCGCTGGGCTCATGGCGCGGGGGTCGGCCCCGGAGGGCCGACTGCCTTGCGCTGCTCGCAACTTGGGGCCGGCTCCGAACTCACTTCACTCACTTCACTCGCTGCGCTCGTTCCGTTCAAACATGCGGAGCCAAGCTAGAGGTGGAAGCGCGCTATGCGCGCGCCCCAAGTCGCTGCGCTGCTCAGCCCCTCACAAATCGCCCAGCAACGCCCCGTGCTACCGTGCGCTTGCATCGCGAACGCTCTACCCCCGCAACCGCGCCAAACACCCGCTTCGCTTGGGCTCGGCCCGTCGACGGGCGATTTGTGCCCGGCCGAGCGCGCAGCGCAGCGGGTCAGGCGCGCGCAGCGCGCTTCAATATCTGACTTGGCGGCACTTGTTTGAGCGCAGCGAGCTTGCTCGCGAAGCGAGTTTGCCACCGCTGACCCGCGCAGTGAGCACCGAGGGGAGCTGGCTCGCCAGAGCCAGCCCGGGCACCATGAGCCCGGCGGCGGGGCGAGCCCAAGTGCGCGCAAGAGCAGCCAAGTAATGACCGCTCTGGGCACATAGCCGGCACCGAGGACATGGGAATTGAGATCGCCAGGGGTCGAGACCTTCCGCTCTCTTGCCTGACTGACCGCGTAGCGGGTGGTCACCAAACTCTGCAGGCTCAACACGGTTCGTGCGGCACCGTGGCCAGTCGCAAGCTGGTGGTGAGGGTCGCAGTTGATTTGGCGTCCTACGCCTGCTGCTGGGCTGATCTCCACTCCGCCGAGAAAACTGATTAGGATGCCGCATGAAGCTCTCTGCCCTCCCAGTACTCGTCGCTTTTCTGGCCCTGACCCGCCTCGCAGCCCACGCCGCTCCCGAAGGCGCTGCCACAGCCACTCCCGCCTCAGGCTCTTGGACCAACTCCATTGGCATGCAGTTCGTGCGCATCCCGGCCGGTGAGTTCCTGATGGGCAGTGAAGAAAGCGTCGAGGCCCTGGCCCAGGCCTTTCCAATGCTTGAACGGCGCCGCTTTGAAAACCTGCAGGATGAAGCGCCGGTCCACCGGGTCCGCATCAGCCAGGCGTTTTTGATGGGGGCCCATGAGGTTTCTGTGGGTCAATTCCGGCGCTTCGTCCAGGCTTCGGGCTATGTGCCGGAATCGATCCGCGACGGCACGGGCGGCTATGGCTACCGGCGCGACTATGACCCATCCACCACCCAACGCGGCGATGCCTTCGAGGGCCGCAAGCCCCAATACTCCTGGCTGAACCCCGGATTCGCACAGACCGACGAACACCCGGTCGTCAACATCACCTGGTTTGACGCAATAGCCTTGGCCGAATGGCTGAGCAAAACCGAGGGCCTGCGCTACCGACTGCCGACCGAGGCCGAATGGGAATATGCCGCCCGGGCCGGAACACGCAGCCGCTTTCACTCCGGCGATGAGCCGGCATCACTGATCAAGGTGGCCAATGTGTTTGATGCGGACGCTGCCATCCACTGGCCGAACTGGCGCAGCAACGCGGTGAAAGACCCAAAGGGGCGTGGCGATGGACATGCCTTCACCGCGCCGGTCGGCTCCTTCGCGCCCAACGCCTGGGGTTTGTACGATATGCACGGCAATGCTTGGGAATGGGTCGCAGACTGGCATGCCGATGACTACTACGCCACGTCATCGGCGCAGGGCGTCGCGGTCGACCCCCAGGGTCCGGCAAGCGGCGATGTGCGGGTGCGGCGCGGCGGATCCTGGCACACCTGGCCTTTTTACGCTCGCTCCGCCTACCGCAACTGGAATGCACCGGACACGCGCTACACCCTGGTCGGCGTGCGCCTGGTCAGGGAGATCAGCGTCCAAAAACCAGGGCGCTGAAGAGCATCCGGGCTCAGCTGAGCTCAGTTCAACCCAGATCGCCCCCCTATGGGCGCTCGGCCGCCTCGACCGTGCCTGACAGCCGCAGCCGAACCAGTGCGCAAGCCTCCTGCGCACCGTTGACGCCGAGCTTTTGCCACAGCTGCTCCAAACCGCCACGCACCAAATCGGGGCCAGATGCCAGCAAGGCCACCAATTCGGTGCCGGGCTCGCCTTTGAGCAGGCCAAACAGAAGCTCGGCCTCGCTTTGGCTCAACTCGAAGCTGCTCATCAAGCGATCCATCAAGGCCGCATCATCAGCCTCACGCACGACGATCAACCATTGACCTTCGCCCAAAGCCTCGGCATCGACCGGATGCAAGGTGAAGCAAAGACGCTGGCGCCCCACAGCGCCAGTCGCTGCGCCAAGCGGTGGCATGGCTTGCGCCAACTCCCCCTCTTGCGCCCAAACGCTCAAATCGCGTGGACTCGCCCCCGCACGGCGCCGCAGTGCCTCACGGTGCAGCCACAAGAGCAGCTCTGGCGGCAGATAGCCGCGCTCAAAGTGACCGCCGCGAAAGTATTTGGCCATCCAACTGCGGGCGAGCGCACTGTGCCAGGTGCAACGCCCGGTGAGTTCCGAGACCGTCAAGCTGGCATAGCCGAAAGCATCCAGGGCGGACCTCACCTTGGCCGAAGGCGGAGCAAAGGCGGGCGGGGTGTCGGTCATCATGTCAAGTCGCACAGCAGCAGGATTCATAGGCATTGAAGCAACGCAAGCCTCATGCCACTTTGCAGCACCAAACAACAAGGCGCGCCTTGGCGCTGAAGCCATCGGCTTGCCAGAGCCGCCACCAGGTCCGCAAACGCCCTTCTTTTCCAGGTTTCAAAAGCGGCACGCCCCGCTGACTCTGCAGCAGACTTCAGGCACCATGACGGGCAGCGACATGGCGCGCCCCACAGGCTTGCTTTGCTGCGCAAGATTTCCACCCCCTTCAACCCCATACAAACCAAGACCCCGCGCCCATGGATCGACTGGTCGAGCAAGTGGTGACATGGCACAACCGCCATCCGCTCGCAAAACGGATCACCATCTATGACGTCCACACCATCGGCGTCGTCGCCCTGCCCTTTATGCGCAATGGGCCGGCCGCTGGCGTGGGCGCAGGCCGGGTACCAGGCGATGCTCGCGGCCAGATCGAACCGGTCCTGACCGATGAAATTTCACCCGAGAGCCTGGCCGCAGCCTGGGATGACGAAAGCACGGTCGCCGCCAACACCAACGCCGCCCACCTGGATGCGCTGGCCGATCAAGAGGCCCCGCCTGGCGCGCACAACAAGGGGTCGAGATGGCAGGCGCTGCTGGCCGGCTTGGCCTTCTGGCGGCGCGGTTCGGCAGCCTCGGGTGGCAAGGGAACCCAGGGGCCCCAGATCTGGCCCGCCTTCAGCGAACGTTTTGTCGCCTCGCTTTCGCCCAAGGCCGTGGCCCGCTTCGCTCAGCAGCACGGCTACGCCAGTCAACCGGGCGACGCCACTTGGCCCCTGCGCATCGTTTCCATCGACGACAGCCTGATGAGTCCGGCCAAGGCCAGCCAGGGCGGGGCCTGGCCCTTCGAGCTTTACCTGATGAGCGCGGCCATCGACGCCGGTCGCTCACGCAGCCGTGTGCTGGTCGGCCGCGGGACTCAACAGCCTCAAATCATGGGGCAGCGCTGCCTCAGTGGGCCGAGATTGGCCCTGTTGGCTGTGGTGTTGCTGAGCCTGATTGGCGTTGCCACCGTCTTGCTCGTTCCGGGCGTGATCATCAAGAAAGGTGAAGCCACCGAAAAGCCAGTCGAGGTCGCTGCGCCGGCGTCGGCAGCCTCAGCAGGGTCGAGCCTTGGAGATCCGACTGGCCTCGCCAGCCCTGCGCAGGCCGCCAGCCACTCCGCAGCGGCAGCCGCCTCCAGCCCAGCCAACCCCGCATCAGAGGCCCAGCATGACTCGGCCAGCCCGGCAGCCAGTGAGGCCACCTTGCCAACCCCGCCGCCCGCCGATCTCGCCAGCATCGCAGCGGCGCAGAAGGCCGCCATTCAAGCGGAAGCCGCGGCGGCAGAAGCAGCCAGAAAAGCCGCCGCAAGCGCCGATGGCAAGGCAGGCAGCAACAAAAAGAGCGCAGACTCTGAGCTTGAAACCCCGGCAGAGGATGCACCGCCGAGGCCCGATATTCGGCCCCAGTTTGTCAAGCCCATCCCCGGACGCAGCGCACGCCCCTTGCTAAGCGCCCCGGAGACTGAGGCCTCGGGCAACAGGGCCGGTGAAGACCTGACCCCATCCGACAAGAAGAAAGCGGACGACGACAAGACCGGCACCAACCGCAGAGTCGCCGAAAGAGAGGCCTCAAGCAACACCAACAAGCAGGCTGCAGACAAGCGTGTGCCGCTCACCAGTGAACCGCCTAACAGCAAGCGATCAAGGCCGGACGATGAGCCGGGCCGGTCAGACAAACCTTCATCCCTGAGCGGATCGAGCAGCAGCGGAGCGGGCGACAGACTCGATCCTCGCGCGAGCGCCCGAGCCGCCGCCTTGGCCACCAGACCGGTGGTGGCCCTGGTCGGCCCCGTCAGCGCCAGCAAGGCCGAAGCCGAAGCCACCTTGGAGCGCATGCGCACCCTGGTGGCGCCCACCCAAACCGGGCGCAGCCCGATGCAGGCCCAGGTCTTCCAAACGCCAGAGGGCTATCGCCCCGCCCTCTGGCCTTTCGCCAGCCGGGAAGAGGCGCAACTGATCAACGCAACCCTGGTGGCACGCGGCATGCGCACCCGGGCGGTGGACTTCTAAAGACGCTCTTTACGAGCGATAGTCGGCGTTGATGCTGACGTAGTCGTGGCTCAGGTCGCAGGTCCAGACCGTGGCACTGGCCTGGCCCCGGTTCAGGCTGACCCGTACCGTGATCTCGGACTGCTTCATCACCCGCTGCCCGTCTTCTTCACGGTAGGCCGGATGACGTCCACCGGCCTGCACCACCAGCACCTCGTCCAGATGCATATCGATCAGGGTTTGGTCCAGATCGGCAATGCCAGCATAGCCCACCGCAGCCAGAATGCGGCCCAGGTTCGGGTCACTGGCGAAGAAGGCGGTCTTGACCAACGGTGAATGAGCAATCGCATAGGCGGCCAACTTGCACTCGGCCTCGTCGCGGCCACCTTCCACCACCACGGTGATGAACTTGGTGGCGCCCTCGCCGTCGCGCACGATGGCTTGCGCCAATTGCTGCGATACCTGGATCAGCGCCGCACGCAGGATCTTGGCCTCGGCCGAATCCAGCGACTCAATCCGCGCATGAGCCGCCTTGTGAGTCGCGATCAACACAAAGGAGTCGTTGGTCGAAGTATCGCCATCGATGGTGATGCGGTTGAATGAGGCGTCAGCGGCCTCGGTCACCAGGGCTTGCAGCAGCGCAGGGTTGATGTTCGCGTCGGTCGCCACATAGCCCAGCATGGTGGCCATATTCGGACGAATCATCCCGGCGCCCTTGCTGATGCCGGTGAGGGTGACCGTTTGGCCCTGGATCTGCACCTGCGTCGACGCGGCTTTGGGAATGGTGTCGGTGGTCATGATGCCCAATGCCGCTTCACCCCAAGCATCTGGGCGCAAGGCGGCAATGGCTGCGGGCAGGCCGGCAATGATGCGATCGACCGGCAGCGTTTCCATGATCACGCCGGTGGAAAAGGGCAGGATCTGCTCGGGCTGCACGCCCATCAACTGAGCCAACGCCTGGCAGCTTTGCTGCGCACGCGCCAGTCCATCGGCGCCGGTGCCGGCATTGGCATTGCCGGTATTGACCAAGATGGCACGAACACCGGCACCACCGGCCGCCACACCGGCCAAATGCTGACGGCAGATCTGCACGGGGGCCGCGCAGAAGCGGTTGCTGGTGAATACACCGGCCACCGAAGCGCCCTCGTCCAGGGCAATCACGCTGAGGTCACGTCGATCGGCCTTGCGGATGCCCGCCATCGTGATGCCCAGTCGGACACCGGGAACGGGATGTAAAGCGGCAGGATCGGGAGCGTGGAGATTGACGGGCATGATGGGGCTAGAACTGGTTCAAGAAGTTTTGAAATTGTAGGAGCGGCTCGCGACCTTGACGGATGGACCCAAGGTCGCCAAGGCTGAGCAAGATCAATGGATAGGCGCCAAGCCTCGCAAGGTCTTGACCGCTCCCTCACCCACAGACGCGCCAAAGCGTTTGGCCAGGCGCTCGGCCACGTTCTCGCGCGGCGTGTAGTCCACCACTTCCTCAGCCTTCACGACCTCGCGCGCCACATAGTCGAGATTGCCCAGGTGATCGGCCAGGCCCATCTTCACCGCTTGCTCGCCGTTCCAAAACAAGCCAGAAAAAGTCTCCGGCGTTTCCTTCAGGCGCTTGCCACGCCCTTCACGCACCACCTCGATAAACTGTTGATGGATTTGATCCAACATGGCTTGCGCAAAGGCCTGCTGCCTCGGTGACACCGGGCTGAAGGGATCCAACATGCCTTTGTTGTCGCCCGCGGTCATCAAACGGCGCTCAACGCCCAACTTGTTCATCAAGCCGGTGAAGCCGAAGCCGTCCATCAAAACACCGATGGAACCGACCACCGAGGCCTTGTCAACATAGATTTCATCCGCGGCGGCGGCGATGTAGTAAGCCCCCGAGGCACACATCTCCTCCACCACGGCGTAGACCTTCTTGCCATGCTTGGCCTTCAGACGCTTGATCTCGTCATAAACAATGCCGGCCTGCACCGGGCTGCCGCCGGGCGAATTGATGCGCAAAACCACGGCCTGCGAACCGACATCTTCAAACGCGCTCTTGAGGGCCGACAGCAACAACTCCGCGCTGGCTTCGGTTCCGGCCGCAATCTCGCCGCGCACTTCCACCAAGGCGGTGTGTGGCGCGCTGGTCGACTGCATGTGATGGCGCTGCGAGTAAAAGGACCAGGCAATCAAGCCCAGCACGGCCAACCAGATCAGCCGGAAAAACAAGCGCCAGCGCCGCTCACTGCGCTTATCCAGCAGGTATTCGCGGGCGAACTGAGCCAGCAAGGGCTCATACGCGGCCACGGCCACGGCAGCAGCCTCGGTCTTGGCGGCGGGCGCCGCATCGCCACCCAAATAGGGGTCAGCCATCGGCCGAGGCAGTTCGTCGTTAGGATTCATTGTTCTTGACTTGGTTTTTTACGGTAGATCAGTCTTCAAAAGCGGGCCGGGTGTCGCGCGAAGGATACCAATAGACCCGTCCCTCGCGCTCCTGAACCTCCAACTTGGTCAGCCCCATGCGGCCGCACATGCCGGTGACGCAGCGCCCCGTCAAGGGGTCATAGACGGCACCATGGATGGAGCACATGATGTACCGCTTGTCACCATCGAGAAACTCGCCTTCTTGCCAATCCATTTCGGTCGGCACATGGGCACAACGGTTCAGATAAGCCACCACCTGCCCCTCAAAGCGCAGCGCAAAGGCCCGCGCGGGCTCGCGGAATTGCAACACGTCAAAGGTGTGGGCGCGGCCGCGTTCGATCAAAGCCTCAGAGTTGCACAAGTCAATCGGGCTTGGAGAGTCGGGGTTTGTCATGGATTCAGGCATTCTTCAACAACCAGTCGTGCAAGTCGGGCACCGAGTGGGCAATGTGCAGCGGGTCAAACTCTGCAAAGCTCTCATGATCGTGAGCGCCGTATGCCACGCCCAAGCTGGCCGTGCCGGCATTGCGGGCCAGTTGCAAGTCGTGGGTGGTATCACCAATCATCAGGGTTCGCTCCGGCTCGACGCCAAACTCGCGCATCAATTCAAACAGCATCTGTGGATTGGGCTTGCCGGCGGTTTCATCGGCGGTGCGGGTGCCATCAAACACCGAGCGCAAGGCCTCGATCTGCAAGACCTCATTTAAACCGCGTCGACTCTTGCCGGTGGCCACCGCCAGCCAATGATGCCGCGCCTTGAGCGCCCCCAGCATGTCCAACACACCATCAAACAAGGTGATCTGATGCTGAGCCGCCACATAGTGATGGCGATAGCGCTGGCCCAGTTCTGGGTAGCGGGCCGGCGACAAATCGGGCACGACATAGGCCAAGGCCTCGTTCAGACCCATGCCGATCACATAACTGGCACGCTCCTGGCTGGGCTCTGGGAGTCCCAGATCAAGCGCCGCGGCCTGAATGCTGCGGGTGATCAAGGCGGTGGAGTCAAACAGGGTGCCATCCCAATCAAAGACGATCAAGTCGAACTGCTGCGGCCTCATGACGGGCGGCCCTGAGCTTTGCCTTGATTCTGCAAAGCCTGGATCAATTGCTGGCATTCGGCCGGCAAAGGCGCCAGCAATTCCATTTCTTTGCCGCCCTCGCTGGGGTGCACAAAGCGCAAACGCTTGGCATGCAAGAACATCCGGTCAAAGCGCAGCGGGCCGCGCGCCAAGGCGCGATTCGCTTCAAAGTCACCGTACTTGGGGTCACCCACGATCGCATGGCCCTCATGCGCCAAATGGACGCGGATCTGATGGGTGCGCCCCGTCTTGATGGTCACATCCAACAGGCTGTGCTCGCCCAAACGCTCCGCCACCCGAACCAAGCTGATGGACCGCTTGGCCTGATCCGCGTGGGCGTCGTTCGGGTCGGTCACCGCCCGAACCCAGCGCTCACCATCGCTGCCGATGAACTTAAGCAGGGGCACATCGATGACTTTCTTGTTCGCCGCCCATTCGCCGCTGACCAAGGCCGCGTAGGTCTTGCCGGTTTCGCGCTCGCGAAACTGGTCTTGCAAAGCCACCAGGGCGCCGCGCTTCTTGGCAATCAAGAGCAGGCCAGAGGTCTCTTTGTCCAACCGATGCACCAACTCCAAGAACTTGGCGGTGGGCCGAGCCTGCCGCAACTGTTCGATCACGCCGAAACTGACGCCTGAACCACCGTGCACCGCCACGCCGGCCGGCTTGTTGATGGCCAGCAGATAGTCATCTTCAAAAATGACGGGGAACTCGCGCGGGGGCACAAACTCGACCTTGGCCTCAACACGTTCGGGCAGACGCACCGGCGGAATGCGCACCTCGTCGCCCATTTCCAGCCGGGTATCGGCCTGGGCGCGGCCCTTGTTGACGCGCACCTCGCCGGCCCGGATCACTCGGTAAACATGGGTTTTGGGCACGCCCTTCAACTCACGCAGCAGGAAATTGTCCAGCCGCTGACCCGCCGAGGCCTCATCAATCACCAGCCGGCGCACCGCCGGTGCGGCCGCCTGCGGGCTGAGGGGGGCCGCCGGCTCCGGTTGCGGCTTGCTCGTCGCTTGTTTGAGAGCAGGCTTTGAAGTCGGCACCCGCTCACCCAATGGCCGAGCAGTTTTGGCCTTTCGGACCGTTGCCGTAGCCCGAACTGGGCCGGATTTGCGGGTTTGTGTGGCGGCCGGCGCTTTGGCTTTAGCCCTTATAATGTTGCTCACCACGTTGTCGCCGTAAGTATTTGATTTGTCTGATTTTACCTGGGTAGCCCGAGACAAAGGCTCCGAGCGCTGAAGACAAGTCGTACAAGAGGCGATGCGGGGCAAGAGGAGTGGCGATTTGCCGCGTCTCTTGCGTAGTGATGATGAACAAAATTGGTGATGCAACGCTCGGTTGCCGGAAGCGGGCCTTGTCCCCATGTGACAAGGCGGCCTCGGGTGCTGCGCGGCAGAGCAATGTAGAACGAGCCACGCCGCGTGCAGTCCCAATTGACTGTACGAGGCACCAGACAAGGTTTTTTGGGGCGTGAGGCCGGTCGATCAAGAGTCTGACCGCCTCAGCCCAGCGTCCAACAGTCCGCACGGATGATTTCCTTCACTCCCCTCACCCCCCACCGCTCATCAGCACTGCCCCGGCCAAATGCCGGCGAGGCCGTGCTGCCTTGCCGTGGCCGGGCCGCGCAGCTCAGGGCTGCGTGTTCATGGGACGGGACCTCCGCGCCGACTGTCATGTCGCAAGCGCCAACGCTGGCCATTTGATCGCACTCCGATCACGGTCAGTCCAGGGCGATTCCTTCCTCGGTTCCTCCACATTGCCCGTGCATCGATGTGTTGCCGCCAGGGCCCGAATCCGGGTTCGAGCGGTGACGTGATGCTGCGCGTGTGCCGGCCGGACTAGAACTCCGTCCGCTCACGCGTTTGAGGAGTAATGACGATGAAACGCATGCTGATCAATGCGACGCAGCCGGAAGAGCGGCGCCTCGCAATCGTTGATGGCCAAAAACTGCTCGATTTCGAAACCGAAATCGAAGGCCGCGAGCAACGCAAGGGCAATATCTACAAGGCCGTGGTCACCCGCGTTGAGCCTTCGCTGGAAGCCTGCTTTGTGGACTACGGTGAAGACCGCCACGGCTTCCTGCCCTTCAAGGAAATCGCCCGCCAATACTTCCGCGAAGGTGTGGACGTGCGCTCGGCACGCATCCAAGACGCCATCAAGGAAGGCCAGGAACTGCTGGTCCAGGTGGAAAAAGAAGAGCGTGGCAACAAGGGCGCTGCCCTGACCACCTTTGTTTCGCTGGCCGGCCGCTACCTGGTGCTGATGCCCAACAACCCCCGCGGCGGTGGCGTTTCGCGCCGCATCGAGGGCGAAGACCGTGAAGAGTTGAAGGAAAACCTCGACCAGCTCGAGTACCCCAAGGGCATGAGCTTGATCGCTCGCACCGCAGGCATCGGCCGCTCCGCCGCCGAGCTGCAGTGGGACTTGAACTACATGCTCAAGCTCTGGACCGCCATCGACGATGCGGCCAAGGGTGGCAAGGGCGCTTACCTGATTTATCAGGAATCGAGCCTGGTGATCCGCGCGATCCGCGATTACTTCACCGCCGATGTTGGTGAAATCCTGATCGACACCGATGACCTGTTCGAACAGGCGCATCAGTTCATGAACCACGTGATGCCCGAGCAAGGTCATCGCGTGAAGCGCTACCGCGACGACGCGCCGCTGTTCAGCCGTTTCCAGATCGAGCACCAGATCGAAACCGCCTTCAGCCGCACGGTCAACCTGCCCTCGGGCGGCGCCATCGTGATCGACCACACCGAAGCCCTGGTTTCGGTGGACGTCAACTCGGCCCGTTCGACGCGCGGCAGCGACATCGAAGAAACCGCCACCCGCACCAACCTCGAAGCCGCCGACGAAATCGCGCGCCAGATGCGTTTGCGCGACCTGGGCGGCCTGATCGTGGTCGACTTCATCGACATGGAAGAGTCGAAGAACCGCCGCGAAGTTGAGCAACGCCTGCGCGACGCGCTGCGCCCTGACCGCGCCCGCGTGCAGTTCGCCTCCATCAGCAAGTTCGGTCTGCTGGAAATGAGCCGCCAGCGCCTGCGCCCTTCTTTGAGCGACGGCAACCACATCACCTGCCCACGCTGCAACGGCACCGGCCACATCCGCGACACCGAATCCAGCGCGCTGCAGATCCTGCGCATGGTTCAGGAAGAGTCGATGAAGGACAACACCGCCGCCGTGCATGTGCAAGTGCCGGTGGAAGTGACCTCCTTCTTGCTGAACGAGAAGCGCACCGAGATCACCAAGATCGAAATGAAGCAGCGCGTCACCGTGCTGCTGGTGCCCAACAAGCATCTCGAAACGCCCAACTACAAGCTGGAACGCCTGCGCCACGACGACCCGCGTCTGGAAAACCTGCAAGCCAGCTACACCATGATCGAAGAGCCGCAGGATGAGGTGGGCATCACCCGCCGCAATGACGCGGCCGGCGACAAGGGCAAGAACAAGCAAGAGCCCGTGATCAAGGGCGTGCTGCCCGAGATGCCGCCCCCAACCCCGGTGGCACCGGCTCCCAAGGCTGAGGCTCCCAAAGCAGCCGCGCCGGCACCTACCGCTGCAGCGCCTGCTTCGAGCGGTGGCTTCTTCGGTTGGATCAAGGGTCTGTTCGGCGTGGCCGCTCCGGCGCCTGTCGAAGCGCCTGCGGCCGCACCGGCCAAGTCAGCCACTGGCGGTGATCGCAAGCGCGAAGGTGGTCGTGACGGTGGGCGCGAAGGCGGTCGCGATGGTCGCGGCCGTGGCCGCAATGGCGAACGTGGTGGTGAGCGCGGTGCAGAGCGCGGTGAACGCGCAGAACGCGGCGATCGCAATGCCAAGCGTGATGGCGCTCGCAGCGAGCGTCCGCAAGAAGCCCGCGGCGACAGCCGCCCTGAAGGCCAACGCGGTGAGCGTACAGAACGCACTGAGCGCAGCGACCGCAACGGCAATCGTCGCCCAGAGCGCAGCGAGCGCCCAGAAGCCGGTGCCGAGCAGCCTCGCACCGAGCGCAACGAAGGTGGCCGCCGCCCGCGTGGCGACCGTCCTGAGCGCGGTGAACGTAGCGAGCGCAATGAAGGCCGCAACGAGCAGCGCAATAGCGAAGAGCTTGGCCTGAACAGCGGAGCCGCCGCGCTGCCGGTGCAAGCCCAGCTGATCGCCGATGCGCCGACAGGCTTTGCCGACACGCAAGCCGATGCCAACGCTGAAGCCTCCAACGAAGAGCGCCAAGGCCGTGGCCGTCGTCGTCGCCGTGGCGGTCGTGACCGCGAAGACGGTGGCGCAGCTAACGAGGCCCAGGCGTCGATCGAAGGCCAAGAGGCCAACGCAGCTGAAGCCGGCTCGGCTCAGGCTGAAGACGCCGGCTCAAACCGCGCCGAGGGCGAGGCCGATGGCCAAGGCGGCGAAGCTCGCCGTGGCCGCAACCGGGGCCGCGACCGCGTGCGCCGCGAGCGCCGCGATGACCAAGCCCCTGAGCTGAACGGCGAAGCCGCAGCCGCTGAGGTGACGCCACAAGCGGATGCTACTGGCAACGCTGCTGTTGAAGCCGCGCCTGCCGCTGCAGCCGTGAACGCTGAACCTGCTGCTCCGGTCGAAGCTGCACCTGCCGTCGCCGCAGCGCCCAGCCCAGCCCCGGTCGCCGCTGCTCAGGCTCCGGTGGCCCCAGCCGCCCCAGCCTTTGTGCTGGACCTCGACGCTCTGCAAGCCGTTGCCGCCTCGACGGGTCTGCAATGGGTCAACTCGGATGCCGAGAAGATCCGCGCCGCCCAGGAAGCGATTGCTGCCGAGCCCAAGCCGGTGCATGTGCCGCGTGAACGCTTGGCCACGGTGCTGGCCGATGAAGGCCCGCTGGTCTTGGTCGAAACCCGCAAGGATTTGGCCCAGATCAAGCTGCCTTTCGAACAGTAAGTCACACCCTTGTCTGACACGGGTGGCGATCAAACCGCACGTGTCTGCTACTTGAATCGATGGAGCCCCGGCTCCATCGGGCATCAAGGGCCAAACAAAAGCCGCCTCGCTGCATTGCAGTCGGGCGGCTTTTTTTCGTCTTCATGACTCAGTTCAAACAACGGCTCCGGTCGCCGGCGTGGAGGGACCCTGAGCAGCCGGAGGCCAAGAAGCAGCGCTAGCAGCCTCTTGGCCTTCACTCAAGGCAGGCTTTGCAGGGCTTGATGGTAGGCAGGATCGTGCATCAGCTCATCCCAGGTCAGCGGTGCGCGCTCCGGCAAAATCAGTTGACGCCGCCCTTCACTCTCGGCACTGGGTAGCCATCGCCCCGTCAGTGCGGCTTCACTGAGTTGCTGCAAGACCTCGTCAATCTGCTGACCATCAGCCTCGACGGACTGATTGCACAACAAAGCCAAGTCACAGCCCGCATGCAAAGCGGCAATCGCGGCCTCGGTGAAGCCGATCTCCCGACCTTCCAAGACCCGCGCGCCTCGCATGCCCAGGTCGTCGCTGAAGATCAAGCCGCCAAAGCCCAAGCGCTCACGCAGAATCTCCTGCAACCAACGGGCGCTGAAGCCGGCTGGGCGGGCATCGACCTTGGGATAAACCACATGGGCCGGCATCACCGCCGACAAGCTCAGATTGAGCCATTCAAACGGTTTGGCATCTTCGGCCAAGATCGCCTTGAGGCTACGCCGATCGACCGGCACATCCACATGCGAGTCCGCCTTCACAAAGCCATGCCCCGGGAAGTGCTTGCCGCAACTCCCCATGCCGGCGATCAACAAGCCATGAGCCACACTCTTGGCCAAGAGCGCCACAACGCGGGGGTCACGATGAAAGCTGCGCTCGCCGATCACCGAGCTTTCACCGTAGTCCAAGTCCAGCACCGGCGCAAAACTCAAGTCGACGCCGCAGGCGCGCAACTCTGACCCCAAGACATAACCCACCGCCGTGGCGGCCTGGGTTGCCGCCATGGCGTCTTCCATCCACAAGGCACCCAGACTTCGCATGGGTGGCAAATGGGTGAAACCATCGCTGCGAAAACGCTGCACGCGCCCGCCCTCATGGTCCACCGCGATCAGCAGGTCGGGCCGGATCGATTTGATTTCGGAGGTGAGCTGCGTCAGCTGAGCTCGGCTTTCAAAATTACGCGCAAACAAAATCAGGCCACCCACCAAAGGATGAGCCAAGCGTCGGCGTTCGATCTTGCTGAGGCTTAAGCCCGCCACATCAATGATCAAGGGCGAATGAACGTGGGATGACATGGCAAAGTTGTCCTTCATTCTTTGGTTTCAACCACCACAAAACTGGTGGCGTAATCGGTTTCATCACTGACGCTGACATGCGCCTTCAAGCCCTTGGCCTCAAACCATGCGGCGAGACCGTTATGCAGGCGGAGCTCCGGTTTGCCGCTCGGCGCATTGACGATCTCGCAGTCACGCCAGGTCATGGGCATGCGCATGCCCATGCCAATCGCCTTGGAAAACGCTTCTTTGGCCGAGAAACGGGTGGCCAGATAGCTCACGCCACGCGCGGCGACGCGAGCCCGCCGCTCGCGAAAGACCTGCATCTCGTGAGGGCCCAAGACCTTCTCCGCGAAGCGTTCGCCGCGACGCTCCAGGGTGTCGCGAATGCGGCGGATGTCGCAGACGTCGGTACCAATGCCGTAAATCATGCCTCGGGCTCCAAAGCGGGCCAGCCCAGCAGTTCATTGCGGTGTTGTTGTCCACCCAATTCGAACCATGCCTCGCCCCAAGACAGGGCGCCTTCGCGGCGGTAGAAGCGCAAAGCGCCTTCATTGCCGACCCAGGCGCTCAGCCACAGCGCGCGGTCGGGCCATTCCTGTCGCGCCTGGTGCAAAAGCTTGAGGCCCAAACCTTGACCCTGGCTGTGCGGCGAGACATACAAACGCTTGAGCTCCACGGCAGGGCCTGAAAGCTGCACCGGACACACCGAGCTGTCGTCAAGGTGGGCCCAAGCCAACAGAGTGTCGCCCCGCTCGATCAGCCAGTGACGGCTCAAATCGATGGACTGCCGCAGCGCTTGCTCATCAAAGTCACGCTTCAAAAACTCAGCCACCGTGCTGTTCACGCCGCCCTCGGCAGCGTAGCGGTCCAACCAGACCCAGCGGGCCAAGGCGGCAATGCGCAGCGCGTCCTCTGGCTGGGCGGGGCGCAAATCAAGGAAACTGGAAGACGTCTTGCTCATCGTTGGATTCAGGGGGCATAGGCGCGCTGAATGCAGCGCTGATAGTCCCGCACGGTTTCGGTGTAACCCAACTCAAGCGCATCGGCCACCAAGGCATGGCCAATCGACACCTCTTGCACGCCGGGCACGGCTTGCAGAAAGCGGGTCAGGTTGTCGCGATTCAGGTCATGGCCCGCATTCACCCCCAAGCCCACGGCCAAGGCGGCCTGGGCGGTTCGGGTGAAGCCGGCCAGCACCTCAGCTTCGCGCTCGGTGCCATAAGCACTAGCGTAGGTCTCGGTATAAAGCTCGACCCGATCGGCACCCAATTCGGCCACGAAAGCCATCGCCTCCGGCACCGGGTCCATGAACAAGCTGACGCGCACACCACAAGCCTTGGCTTCGGCCACCAAGGGGCGCAAACGCTCCAGGTCCGCAGGGAACTGCCAGCCATGATCCGAGGTGAACTGGTCCTCAGAATCCGGCACAAAGGTCACCTGATGCGGCCGCACGCTGCGCACAAAGTCCATCAGGTTCTGGGTCGGGTTGCCCTCGATGTTGTATTCGGCATGCGGCCAGGCTTGCATCAAAGCGGCCAAATCATGCACATCCTGGGTCCGGATGTGGCGCGCATCAGGGCGCGGGTGCACCGTGATGCCTTGCGCGCCCGCCAACAAGCAGGCCTCGGCCGCGCGCAGCACGCTGGGAATGCCCAGGTGGCGGGTATTGCGCAGCAAGGCCACTTTGTTGACGTTGACAGACAAGGCGCAGCGCAGCGCGCCGTGCGATGAAGAAGATTCCGGAGCAAGCAAGGGATTCATCAAGAACTCTCAGTCGATAGTCGTGTCCGCGTCCGATCCACACATGGGATCATCAATCGCTCAGCTTTTGCAGGTCCAGCATCACCTGCCGGGTACGCAGCGGCCGCTGACCCAGATGATAGTGAAGCAGACCGCGCAAGCTGCTGCGCAAGGCAGGCAGGAAGCCCGTACAAGCTTGGCGCAGCGCGGCCATGCTGCCGTGCAAAAGTGCGGCCTGCAAGTGCACCAATTCATGGCCGCTGAAACTGGCCGCGTCAGCACCCGAGGCCACAACTCCGGCCTCGGCGTTCAGACAAAAGCGGCGCTCTGGATGCAGCGGCGCTTGCGTCACGGTCGAGAGGCTCAGGTCAGGCAACAAACCCAACTCTCGCAGCAGGCGAAGCTCAAACGCCCGCAGAGCCGCTTGCGACTGCGCATCCTCATTGGCATGCAGATGCGGCAAGGTGTCGGCATAGGCCTCAAACAAGTGCGGGTGCGGGTCTTGTCGGGCCAAGAGCTTCAGCAGCAACTCATTCAGGTAATAACCCGAAAACAAAGCGGCACCTGCGGGCAAGGTGCTGCCACCCACCCACTCGGCACCGCGCAGCCCCACCACCTCGGCGGCCCCCTCTTCAGGCGCCGATTTGGAAGGCTTGCTCAAGCTCACCTGAATGCGCTGAAACGGCAGCAAGACCGCACGCAGCTGCGAGTAAGGCCGCTTGGCCCCCTTAGCGACCACGGCCAAGCGCCCCTGTTCACGGGTGAACAGGTCCAAAATAAGACTGGACTCGCTCCAGTCATAGTGATGCAGGACAAAGGCCTGCTGAACGCTGGGCGAGCGTGATTTCACTCGTAACCGTAGGTCCGCAAATGCTCTTCGGTGTCGGCCCAACCGGAGCGGACCTTGACCCATAACTCCAGGAACACACGGCCCTGCATCAGGTGCTCCAGCTCTTGGCGAGCTTCGGAGCCGATGCGCTTCAAGCGCTCACCGCCCTGGCCGATGATCATGCCTTTGTGGGCATCACGTTCCACGACGATGGAGGCCGAGATGCGACGCAACTCGCCCTCGTCTTCCCACTTGTCGATGATGACGGTCGAGGTATAGGGCAACTCATCGCCGGTCAATCGGAACAGCTTCTCGCGAATGATCTCGCTGGCGAGGAATTTTTCGGAACGATCCGTCAGCGCGTCTTCCTCATAGAACCAGCCTTGCTCGGGCAGATAGGGCTTGAGGATCTTGAACAGGCGCGCAACGTCGGCTTCCTTCTTGGCAGAGAGTGGCACGAACTCGCTGAAGTTGCGACGCTCTTGCATGCTTTTCAGCCAGGGTGCCAACTCGGCTCGGCGTTGCACCGCATCCAGTTTGTTGGCGATCATCACCACTGGCTTATCTTCCGGCAGCAGGGACAAAACCTTGGCGTCGTCCAAGCCGAAGCGCCCGGCCTCCAACACGTATAGCACCAGGTCCACATCGCCCAGCACGCTGTGCACGGTGCGATTCAAGGTGCGGTTGAGTGCCGCGTTATGCTTCATCTGGAAGCCCGGCGTGTCGACAAAGACAAACTGAGCTTCTTCCACCGTGCGAACGCCGGTGATGCGGTGGCGAGTGGTCTGCGCCTTGTCCGAGGTGATGCTGACCTTTTGGCCGACCAAGGCGTTCAGCAGCGTCGACTTGCCGACATTGGGGCGGCCGACGATGGCAATCAAACCGCAGCGTTGCGGCAATGCCTCTTGGGTGCCGGTCCTGCCGTCCGTCGAATCTGCGTCTACCGGCTTTGTGTTTTCAGTCATGGTCTGGGCGGCGCACGGCCGGCTCCTTCAGTCGCGCAAGCCAGCACCTGGCTTGTCACGGGCAATCAATTCGTCGAGCAATCGACGGGCGGCATCTTGTTCGGCAACTCGGCGCGACCGGCCTTCGCCGCGTGTGGCCACGCGAAGCGAAGCCACGGCGCATTCCACCTCGAAGGTCTGAGCATGCGCTTGCCCTCGGGTCTCGGTAATGCGGTAGGCCGGCACGCTGAGTTTGCGCGCTTGCAACCACTCTTGCAAAGCGGTTTTGGCATCCTTGGCCCAGTTGTCGGTGCTCGAAGCGCTGCTGATCACTTCGGCCAGCAAATTGCGCACCACCGCCAGCGCGGCGGGGTAGCCGCCATCGACAAACGTCGCACCAATCAAAGCCTCGGTAGCATCAGCCAAGATCGAGGGGCGCTGCGCGCCCCCGCCTTTGGCTTCCCCATCACTCATGCGCAAGACCAGCGGCAACTCCAGCGAAAGGGCCAAGCGATGCAGGCTGTCTTCACGCACCAAATGGGCACGGATTCGGGTCAAATCACCTTCATCGGACCCAGCAAAACGTTCGTAGAGCAAGCTCGACACCGCAAGGCTCAGGACCGCATCGCCCAAAAACTCAAGGCGCTCATTGTGATCAGCGCCAAAACTGCGATGCGTCAAGGCGCGAGTCAACAGCTCCGGCTGTTTGAACTGGTGACCCAGTCGGCGTTGAAGGGCTGCGAGTTGCGGACTCATGCGATGCAAGACTCAATCACTCAGCGGGACTGACCAGCGTACTTGATCAAGAGGAACACGGGGCCTCCCAACTCCACCTGCTTGTCATAGGCAAAGCTGATGCGTAGCTTGTCGTTCTCCTTGGTGATCACAAGATCCTTGGAGGAGATGCTGGTCACTGAATACTCGACCTGCTGGGCTCGATCAAAGTCAGCTCGGACCGCAGGCACGGTGCTCGGGTTGGATGCAGCAATGCGATCGACCACCCGCTGGATGGTGTAGTACTCCATCACGGTGGGCAGCACACGCGCCGCCACCACACCGCCAAAGGCCACCACCACACCCCAGAACAAAAGGCCGATCAGGCTCACGCCTCGCTGGTGGCGCCGCCCGCCTGCGCCCAACACGGCGCGCGAACCCGTTCCAACAAGCTTGCTCAAACCCATAGTTCAAATTCCCTTGCTCTGATACGGAAAGCCCAAAGGGCTAGCGACAGGCCTCAATTGAAGGCGCCAATGCGCTTGAGGTTACCGAAATTCATCCAAACAAAAAAGGCCTTGCCGACGATGTTCTCATCCGGCACAAAACCCCAGAAACGCGAGTCACCCGAGTTGTCCCGGTTATCACCAATCAGGTAGTAGTGTCCTGCGGGCACCTTGCAAGTGACGCCTTCAGGGCTGTACTTGCAGTTATCCTGGAAGGGGAAAGGGCCGCCCTTTCGATTCGGGTGAAACAAAGGCGAGCGCTGCGGATCAACCAGCAGTTGATGCTCCTTCTCACCCAATTTCTCGGTGAAACGCGGCCGATAGGCCATTGAGCTTTCGTCGTAGAAATCGCCCTGCGCTTGAACCGGGACGAGTTCGCCGTTGATGTAGAGGCGTTGATTTAGATACTTGACCTCATCGCCTGGCAAACCGACCACACGCTTGATGAAGTCGATGCTGGTGTCTTCGGGCCAGCGGAACACCATCACATCACCGCGCTTGACCTCGTTATTGCTGAGGATCTTCTTGTTGATCACCGGCAGACGCACGCCGTAATGAAACTTGTTGACCAGAATCAGGTCGCCCACCAGCAAGGTCGGCACCATGGAACCCGAAGGAATCTTGAAGGGCTCAAACAAAAATGAGCGCAGCAAGAACACCGCCAAGATGACCGGGAACAAACCGGCCGTCCAGTCCAGCCACCAAGGCTGCTGCAGGATTTGCTGACGCGCAGTTTCAACGTCACCATCAACGCGTGCAATGCCCTGCTCGGCCAAGGTTTGACGGCGCTTCGCATCGTTCTCCAGCAGCAAGGCTGCCGCTTGCTCACGCTTTGGCTGGAAGTGGAAACGCTCGGCCAGCCAATAGGCCAGCGTCACCACAGTCAGAATGAAGAGCAGAAGAGAGAAATTGCCGCTCCAGTAGCCGGTGTACCAGCCCCCCAAAAAGGCGACGAGGATGGCGTAAAGAATTCCGGTCAGAGCACTCATCAATCGATCGATCTTGTTTTGAAAAGGGATTTCAGTCTTCAACTTGCAAAATAGCGAGGAAGGCTTCCTGAGGCACCTCGACCGAGCCGATTTGCTTCATGCGCTTCTTACCGGCCTTTTGCTTCTCGAGCAGCTTGCGCTTGCGCGAGACGTCACCGCCATAACATTTTGCCAGCACGTTCTTGCGCATCGCCTTGATGTTCTCGCGCGCAATGATGTTGGAGCCGATCGCCGCCTGAATCACCACGTCATACATCTGGCGCGGGATGTGCTCACGCATCTTGGCGGCTACACCACGGCCACGGAACTGACTCTGCACACGGTGCACGATGATGGACAGCGCGTCGACGCGGTCGCCGTTGATCAAGATGTCCACCTTGACCACGTCGGAAGCGCGGTACTCCTTGAACTCATAGTCCATGGAGGCGTAGCCGCGCGACACGCTCTTGAGCTTGTCAAAGAAGTCCAGCACGATTTCGGCCAGCGGCATCTCGTAGGTCAGCATGACCTGACGGCCGTGATAGGCCATATTCATCTGATTGCCGCGCTTCTGATTGGCCAGGGTCATCACCGGGCCGACGTAGTCTTGCGGCATGTAGAGATGCACGGTCACGATGGGCTCGCGGATCTCCTGGATCTGACCCATTTCCGGCATCTTGGATGGGTTCTCGACCTCAATCACTTCGCCGCTAGCCAACACCACTTCATACACCACGCTGGGCGCCGTGGTGATCAGGTCTTGGTCGAACTCACGCTCCAAACGCTCTTGCACGATTTCCATGTGCAAGAGGCCCAAGAAGCCGCAGCGGAAGCCAAAGCCCAGCGCTTGCGAGACTTCGGGCTCATAGCGAAGCGAGGAGTCATTCAGCTTGAGCTTTTCCAGCGCGTCGCGCAGCTGGTCGTACTCGCTGGCTTCGGTCGGATACAGACCAGCAAACACTTGCGGCTGAATTTCCTTGAAGCCTGGCAAGGCCGCTTCGGCCGGGCCGAGATTGTTGGGCAGCTTTTTGTCGACCGTGATGGTGTCACCCACCTTGGCCGCTTGCAGCTCCTTGATGCCGGCGATGATGAAGCCCACCTCACCCGCGTTGAGCTGATCACGGCTTTCCGACTTGGGCGAGAACACACCCAGGTTGTCGGCCGGGTAGACGGCGTTGGAGGCCATCATGCGGATGCGGTCGCCCTTCTTCAGCGTGCCGTCGACCACGCGCACCAGCATCACCACGCCCACATAAGCGTCGTACCAGGAGTCGATGATCATGGCGCGCAGCGGCGCGTCGACCAGGCCCTTGGGTGGCGGCATGCGGGCGATCACGGCTTCGATGATTTCATCGATGCCCATGCCGGTCTTGGCGCTGCAAGGAATCGCATCGGTCGCATCGATGCCGATGACGTCTTCGATCTCTTCCTTGGCGTTCTCTGGATCTGCATTTGGCAAATCCATCTTGTTCAACACCGGCACCACCTCAACGCCGAGGTCGAGCGCGGTGTAGCAATTGGCCACGGTTTGCGCTTCAACGCCTTGGCTGGCATCGACCACCAACAAAGCGCCTTCACAAGCCGACAAAGAGCGACTGACTTCATAAGAGAAGTCCACGTGGCCCGGTGTGTCGATCAGGTTCAGGTTGTAGACCTTGCCGTCTTTGGCCTTGTACTGCAGCGCTGCGGTCTGCGCCTTGATGGTGATGCCACGCTCGCGCTCGATGTCCATCGAGTCCAGCACCTGCGCTTCCATCTCGCGATCGGACAGGCCGCCACAGCGTTGAATGATGCGATCCGCCAGCGTGCTCTTGCCGTGGTCGATGTGGGCGATGATGGAGAAATTGCGAATGTGGTTCATGCTGTTCTTAAATGCGCTGTGCCGGTAGACACAAGGGCGCAGCCCTTGCAGCGCAAGCTCAAATCGCGGAGCGATGTGAAGGCGCAAAGCGCCGTGCTGAAGCTAAAAAAAAGGCACGTCGAAACGGTGACGCGCCTTCCAACAAAACGTATGGCAACTGCATGTTGGGCGTTCATTGTAGCCAAAAGGCCGGAACTGAAAACCGCGCGAGGACTGGAACCCCTGGCGTTGCGGCCCGCCAACATCAAAGTTACACACAACTTATCCACAAATTTGATTGAACAACTTGTGGATGAAAAAGGCTGTTGTAAATTGCCCGCGCTTTGCAGCGTCCAGATGCTACAAAACCCGGATCCTGGGCCCGGATTCTATCTGACGAAGCCATCAATTCCCTGGCGGGGCCGGCGTTTGTCCACAGAAATGCCGGGGAGCCGGTCCAGGGCTAGCCCAAGACCAAAGTTCAGAGCCGGCACAAGACGCCCAAATTCACCCAAAACCATTCACGATGTGAAAAGACCCCCTGGTGCACTCAGCCAAACCAGGGGGTCTGTCGCCGCATTGCTGCGGCGCATCTGAACTTACTTGGCAGCTGGCTTCAAGAGCACAAAGCTCACCACATCATCACGGCGCACCATCAAGTTGATGGTCTTGGCTTTCTCGGCCTTGCTGATCAAGGCCTGGAATTGCTTGACGTTGGCGACGTCGTTGTTGTCCACCGCCAAGATCAAATCTCCTTCGCGAAGGCCAGCGCGTGCCGCAGCGCCTGAACTCGCATCAACCCGAACGCCTGCGCGCAGCTTGAGTTCGCGCTTCTGAGCCTCAGGAATCTCCGAGACCTGAAGGCCCAATGCCGCAGCAGCACTGCTGGCCGACTTGCCTTCCGACTCATTGGCGGCTCGACGCGAAGATCCATCGTCAGGCATCTCGGCAACCGAAATACTGAGATCCTTGTAAGCCCCACGGCGGAACACCTGCACCACCGCCTTGCTGCCGGGTTTCAATCCCGCCACCACGCGACGCAAATCGCTGGCTTTTTCAATCACCTTGCCGTCGAACTTGGTGACCACGTCGCCGCCTTCGATGCCCGCCTTGTCGGCCGCACCACCGGCCGTCACGCTACGAATCAAAGCGCCCGTCGGCTTGCCCAGGCCAATCGCCTCGGCGACTTCTTTGCTGAGATCATCGGGGGCCACGCCAATGAAGCCCCGAACCACTCGACCACTGCCGCGCAACTGATCGGAGACACGAATGGCCTCGTCAATGGGAATCGCAAATGAGATCCCCATGAAGCCACCCGACTGGCTGTAGATCTGAGAATTGATCCCCACCACTTCGCCGCGCATATTCAACAAAGGGCCGCCCGAGTTGCCGGGGTTGATGGCCACATCGGTTTGAATAAAAGGCAGGAAGTCGCCGGTGTCGCGGGCCTTGGCGCTGACGATACCCGCCGTCACGGTGCTGTCAAACCCGAAAGGCGAACCGATCGCCATGACCCATTCGCCGACTTTCAGGCGACTGACCTCACCGATCTTGACCGCCGGCAATGCACTGGCCTCGATCTTCAACACCGCCACATCGGTACGGCGATCTGCGCCGATCAACTTAGCCTTGAACTCACGCTTGTCCGTCAGCGTGACCCAGACATCATCGGCTCCGAGCACCACATGGGCGTTGGTCATGACGTAGCCATCGGCGCTCAGGATGAAGCCAGAGCCGACGCCTCGGCGCTGGGGCTGCTCCTCATCACCCCCACGCGGACCACCGCGACGCTGATTGGGCACGGGGATGCCAAAGCGGCGCAGGAACTCTTGCATCTGCTCATCGACCTCAGGCGAAGCGCCGGTTCCGCTGCGCATACGCTCCGACGTACGAATGTTGACCACAGCAGGGCCGACACGCTCGACCAACTCGGTGAAGTCAGGTAACTCCCGGGCTTGCACATGCCCAACACCAGGGAGCAAGGTCAGGCTGACCGACAGCACGGCAGCCGAGAGAAGAGCGCGGCTCATTCGCGAGACGACAGGCAAGGAAACAGACTTTGTTGACATGGCTTGACTCAGAGTGCTCACAAAAAAGGATTGGCGAGTACGCATCGATCACGCGTCGATTGCAAGGATCTGCCGACTTGAGGGCGAGATCCGGCAATTCAAGGCAAGGCCGACGCACAGTTCTCGCTGGGCATCCTGGCATCAGCCTGCGCGCAGGCTGAAAGTCATGACTCCGGCTCTTCTTGCTTAGCCAAATAGACACAGGCTCGCAGGGCCGCCCAATGCGCCTGACCGCGTCGGGAAAACGCTAGATAAACCGGTCTTGAGCGTCGTTCATCAGCGCGCAATGTCGCACGCAGCAAAAGCCAAGCGCCGAAATCAAACAAGACCTCGAGGCGCACGGGCACTTCCTCGGAATCCCGACCCCGAAATGTCAGCCACCACTGCTGCCCATCCCAACGCAAGCGACGGCTTTCGATACGTGCACTGCGCCACCCCAGTGCCGTGGCAATCGGGACCAAGGCCCAGATCAAGGCGCCGTAAAGTCCCCAATTCAGATGGGCAGACAGCGCCATCAGCGCGGAAAAGGCGGACAGCGCCGCAGTCAGCGCCACCCACACTTGGAGTCGCGGCTGCGGCAGAGTCTCGATCTGGAAAGCGGGAGCGCTTCGTCGAGACGGGCGCATCTTGGCCTCCGCTACAGACCCATCGCTGAGAGGCAAGAACCGGCGTTAAAGCGCCAGTTCCGCAGCTTAGATCTTCTTGAAGATCAGGGTCCCGTTGGTACCGCCAAAACCAAAATTGTTTTTGGCGGCATAGTCGATCTTCATCTCGCGCGCCTGATTGGCGCAGTAGTCAAGATTGCACTCCGGGTCTTGATTGAAGATATTGATGGTCGGCGGAGCCACCTGGTTGTGCACGGCCAGCACCGTGAACACCGACTCGATACCACCGGCGCCACCGAGCAAATGCCCGGTCATCGACTTGGTCGAGCTGATGACCAGCTTCTTGGCCACGTCATCACCGAATGCCAGCTTGATGGCATTGGTTTCATTCAAATCACCCAGCGGCGTTGAGGTGCCGTGGGCGTTCATGTATTGGATCTGATCCGGATTGAGTCCGGCGCTGCGCAGCGCGGCTCGCATCGAACGCTTGGGGCCGTCCACGCTGGGGGCGGTCATATGGTACGCATCGGCACCCATGCCAAAGCCAGCCAGCTCGGCGTAAATCTTGGCACCGCGCTTCTTGGCATGCTCGTACTCTTCCAGCACCAACACACCACCGCCCTCACCCAGTACAAAGCCATCACGGTCTTTGTCCCAGGGTCGGGATGCGGTCTTGGGATCGTCGTTGCGCGTCGACAGCGCGCGCGCCGAGGCAAAACCTCCAACGCCCAAGGGCGAGACGGTCGCTTCCGCGCCGCCAGCAATCATCACATCGGCATCGCCGTCCGCAATCAAGCGGCCAGCAAGACCGATCGCGTGCAATCCGGTTGTGCACGCCGTCACCACCGCCAAATTCGGGCCTTGAAAGCCGTACTTGATGGACACATGACCCGAGATCATGTTGATGATGGACGCAGGCACAAAGAACGGCGACACACGGCGTGGGCCGCGCGCCAAAAGCTCGCCGTGAGTCTCTTCGATCATTGGCAAGCCGCCGATGCCCGAGCCCACGAGCACGCCAATGCGCTCAGCTTCTTCTTCCGACAACTGATCCCCGGTCGGCAAACCGGCGTCTTGCACTGCTTGAATAGACGCCGCCATGCCGTAATGGATGAAGGTGTCCATGGACCGCGCTTCCTTGGCAGGAATGTAGTCCGTGACATTGAAGCCTTTGACCTCACCTGCGATCTGGCAGCTGAAGGCGGAGGCATCAAAGCGAGTGATGCGGTCAATACCGGACTGACCGGCCAGGATATTGCTCCAGGCCTCGGCCACTGTGTTGCCCACAGGGCTGATTAGACCTAGTCCGGTAATGACGACGCGACGACGGCTCATGCGATTAGGGGTTCAGTTAGGGATTACCTGACAGCCGAGAGGCTGACTCAGGCCTTTTGGTGCTTGACGGCGTAGTCGATCGCCAGCTGAACGCTGGTGATCTTTTCGGCTTCTTCATCGGGGATTTCGATGCCGAACTCGTCTTCGAGTGCCATCACCAATTCCACGGTGTCGAGGGAATCTGCGCCCAGATCAGCCACGAAGGCCTTTTCATTGGTCACATCAGCTTCAGGCACGCCGAGTTGCTCGGCGATGATTTTCTTGACACGTGCTTCGATATCGCTCATGACTCCTCCAGGAGGGGTTTGCTAGGAACAGCCCGGGATTCTAAGGCCTCTAGAGTGTCTTGCCTAAATTGAGGCTGAATTAGTCACTCTATGGAACCTTCACCGGCCGGGCAAATCCGGTGGATGAGAGCAGATTGCCCTCATCACAAATCAAATCAGTTCATGTACATGCCGCCGTTGACATGCAACTCGGTACCGCTAATGTAGGCGGCCTTCGGTGACGCCAAGAAGGCGACGGCATCGGCAATTTCCCGAGGCTCGCCCAGGCGGCCAACAGGGATTTGCGCCAACAGGGCCGCTTTTTGAGCCTCTGGCAGCACTTCAGTCATGTCGGTCGCAATGAAACCAGGTGCCACGCAATTGACCGTTATGCCTCGGCTGCCCAACTCGCGCGCCAGGGCGCGGGTCATGCCCGCCACACCGGCTTTGGCTGCGGCGTAATTGGCCTGCCCTGGATTACCGGAAGCACCGACCACCGAGGTGATGTTGATGATGCGACCATAGCGCTGCTTCATCATGCCGCGCATGACGGCACGGCACATACGGAAGACAGCCTTGAGATTGGTGTCCAGCACCGCATCCCAGTCTTCGTCCTTCATACGCATGGCCAAGGTGTCCCGCGTAATTCCGGCGTTATTCACCAAGACATGCAGGCCGCCGAGCGCCTTGGAAACCGACTCAACCGCCGCTTCCACTGCAGCAGCATCGTTCACGTCCAAGACCATGCCCTTGCCACCCAGCGGTGCCAAAGCCTCGCTGATAGCAGCAGCACCGGCCTCACTGGTGGCGGTCCCCACCACCACAAAACCTTGCTCAGCCAAGGTCAGAGCGATCGAACGCCCAATACCGCGGCTGGCGCCGGTCACAAGGGCCACCTGCCCAGAAGAAGTAGTTTCCGTGCTCATATGCTTCGTTTCTTTCTCAAGCCAACAAGGCGCGGGCTTCCGCCAGGCTCGTCGGGTCCAGCACCGTCGTGCCGATGATTTCGGGATCGATGCGCTTGGACATACCAGCCAGCACCTTACCCGGGCCGCATTCAATGATGTGCGTGATGCCACGCGCCTTCAGGGCTTGAATGACCTCGACCCAACGCACGGGGCCAAAGGCTTGGCGGTACAGCGCGTCGCGCAGGGCCTCGGCTGTGTTCACCTCGGCCACATCGATGTTGTTGATCACCGGGAAGCTCAAAGGTCCAAAGGCGGTTTCGTTGAGCTTGACTCGCAAGGCCTCGGCGGCCGGCTTCATCAAGCTGGAATGGAAAGGCGCCGACACCGGCAGCAACAGGGCGCGCTTGGCGCCGGCTGCCTTCAGCAACTCGCAAGCCTTGTCGACCCCGGCCTTGCTACCCGCAATGACGGTTTGCTTGGGGTCATTGAAATTGACCGCCTCAACCGCTTCGCCACTGGCGGCGGCAGCGGTCACACAGGTATCGCGTACCGCTTGAGCCTCCAAGCCCAGAATCGCCGCCATGGCGCCAACGCCAACGGGCACGGCTTGTTGCATCGCCTGAGCACGGAAGCGCACCAAAGGCAAGGCCTGAGCAAGGGTCAAGGCGCCCGCCGCCACCAGAGCGCTGTATTCGCCCAAGGAATGGCCGGCCGCGGCCGCCGGAACCAGACCGGTCTCAGCAATCCAAGCCCGGTAGCAGGCAATGCCCGCCGTCAGCATGACCGGCTGGGTATTGGTGGTCAGGTCCAATTGTTCCTTGGGGCCTGCCTTGATGAGGGTCGCAATGTCCTCACCCAAGGCCGCCGAGGCCTCGTCCAGCGTGCGCAAGACCTCGGGATGATCACCCCAGGCATCCAACATACCGACGGCTTGCGAGCCTTGGCCGGGAAACACAAAAGCAAATTTCGCACTCATTGATTCAGTTCTCATCCCAAGGGGCCAGGCGGACGCCAACCCCTTTGTTTCAGAAGTCCAGCAACACCGCGCCCCAGGTGAAGCCACCGCCCACGCCTTCCAGCATGACCGTGTCGCCCGCCTTGACCTTGCCCGCGCGAACGGCGGTATCCAACGCCAAGGGAATCGATGCCGCCGAAGTGTTGCCATGCTCGTCGACAGTGACGATCAGTCGCTCCATCGGCAGCTTCATCTTCTTGGCCGTGCTGTGCATGATGCGGATATTGGCTTGATGAGGAATCAGCCAATCAATGTCCGACTCCTGACGGCCCGCCTTCTCCAAGACCGAGCGCGCCACTTTCTCCAGCACACTGACGGCCATCTTGAAGACCGCTTGACCATCCATCTTCAGCAAGGGGTCACCCAAGACCTTGCCTCCAGACACCGTACCCGGCACGCACAAAATGCCCGAGTGGCGCCCATCGGCATGCAACTCGGTAGCCAAAATGCCAGGCTTGTCGCAGGCGCCCAGGACAACCGCGCCGGCACCGTCACCAAACAAAACGCAGGTGGTGCGATCTTTGAAGTCCAAAATGCGCGAGAACACTTCGGCACCAACGACCAAGGCTTTGCTGGCGGCGCCGGTACGGATCATCGAATCCGCCACCGTCAGGGCGTACACAAAACCCGAGCAAACAGCCTGCACGTCGAACGCGGCTCCACCGTGCACACCCAGCTTTTGCTGAAGCAAGCATGCGGTGGACGGAAACACCATATCGGGCGTCGAGGTCGCCACGATGATCAGGTCAATCTCTTCAGCAGACACGCCCGCGGCTTGCAGGGCCGCTTGAGCGGCAGGCAAAGCCAGATCGCTGGAGCTCACTCCCGCATCTGCGAAATGGCGCGCGCGAATGCCTGTGCGTTCAACAATCCACTCGTCGGAGGTTTCGATGCCATCCACGGCCAGTTGCGCCGCCAACTCAGCATTGCTGAGTCGCTTGGGAGGAAGGAAACTACCAGTGCCGAGGATGCGCGAGTAGCGAGGCAGCGCGGCGCGCTCTGTCTGGGAGCTTGATGTCATGCAGCGTGAACGACCGGGGTCGCTTTATCTCCTGAGCCCACTTGCTCAAGCTCGGCCGATGCATCGGACAAAGACTTGGACTGCAAGGTGGCAATGATTCGATCATGAACCCGGTCTAGCAACCGGTTGCGGGCGGCATCATACGCCCGGTTCAAAGCGGTCTCGAAAGCCACTTGATCGGCCGAGCCGTGGCTCTTGAAGACCAAACCACGCAAACCCAATAAGGCCGCACCGTTGAAGCGCCGATGGTCGACACGGCCCTTGAAACGCTTCAAAACTGGCATCGCCATCAAAGCCGCAGCCTTCGTCAGCCAATTGCGACCAAACTCTTCGCGGATGATGGTGATGATCATGGTCGCCAGACCTTCGGCGGTCTTCAAAGCGACGTTGCCCACAAAGCCATCGCAGACCACCAGGTCCACGGTGCCCTTGAAAATATCATTGCCTTCCACATTGCCGTGGAAGTTCAATTGACCGGAGGCTCCCGCCTGACGCAACAACTCGCCGGCGCGTTTGATGGTTTCGCTGCCCTTGATGACTTCTTCGCCAATATTGAGCAAGCCAACGCGAGGCTCGGGCTCGCCATCCACCGCTGACACCAAGGCACTGCCCATCAACGCAAACTGCAGCAAATGCTCGGCCGTGCAATCGACATTGGCACCCAGGTCCAACATCGTGGTGAAGCCACCCTTTTGATTCGGCATCACAGAGGCAATCGCGGGGCGATCAATGCCATCCAAGGTCTTGAGCAAATAGCGTGACACGGCCATCAAGGCACCCGTGTTGCCCGCAGAGACGCATGCATCTGCGGCAGGCGCTGCGCCGTCCACCGACTTCAGCTGACTGATGGCCACGCGCATCGAAGAATCCTTCTTGCGACGCAGGGCCACCTCCACCGGATCGTCCATCAGGACCACTTCGCTGGCCGGCACGATGCGGCAGCGCGGCCAAGCAGCGGCTTCCACCAAAGCATCCGGCAGCCCGACCAACAACAGCTCGGCTTGCGGGTGACGCTCCAAAAAGGCTCGCGCAGCGGGCAAGGTCACGGAAGGTCCGTGGTCTCCGCCCATGCAGTCAATCGCCAAACGCACCACATTCAGTGGCGCCAGGTCGACAGCATCAGCCGAGGCAAGCGTGCCGTTCACAGGAATTGACATCAATGCAAACCAAATAGGGGATCGACAGGACCCTGACTCACTGGCAAGGCCTGCCAATCAAGACCGTCGATCAAACACGAGCGCAAAACGTGACACTCAAACACAAAAACCCGGCACTGCAACAAGGCACAGGCCGGGAGTTTGTGAGCCATGGCAGATCAAAGCAGCGCGCAACTCAGGAGCTGCGCAGTAGCCTGCAATCTATCAGGAGGCGTCAGCCTTGGTCTTCAGGACCTTGCGGCCGCGGTAGAAGCCAGTGGGGCTGATGTGGTGACGCAGATGCACTTCACCTGTGGTGGGTTCGATTGCGGTGCCCGGTGTAACCAGGGCATTGTGCGAACGGTGCATGCCACGCTTGGAGGGGGACTTTTTGTTTTGCTGAACGGCCATGAAATTCTCCTAAGGCTCCGGTGATTGAGGGGCTTTGCCGCAGGTACTGACTCGAAATCGAGTTGCGAATACTTGCTGCGCTTGCGGCCCTTACACCCCGGGCGCCGCGATTGCTATTGATTCAAGCGTCACGAGCTTCATGCGCACCATGCGCCAGCTGCCTACTTCTCTGAGTGTCCTTCAAGCTCGCTTTCTCAAGCACTGCTTCAAGGCCCATTCCCAGTCTTGCGACATGCCACTTTGATTCTCGAACCGGGGAAAGCCCGTGATTGTAGCACGCATGCGCAAGTTTCCCAAACCGCAGCTTCGAATGCCTATTGCTTCGGGCCCTGCTGCTTCTTCAAAGCCGCAAGCGCCGCAAAGGGATGGGGGCGCTGCTCCTCCGCCCTCTCCATCTCTTGCAAAGCGGGATCAACCGGCGCAACCAGCGGCTGCGGGCAAGTTTCATGTCGCGGCACCAGTGGCAAAGACAGCAGCAATTCATCTTCGAGCAACTCGATGACATCCAGGCTGCGCGTCAAGACCAACAAGTCTTCTTCACTTTCGGCATCAACACTGAGCGCTTCGGCTTCATCTTTGACAAAGCGAAACCAGTGCGACAGCTCAATCGCCTCTTCGACCGGCTGCAAACAACGCTGACAGGTCAAGCGAACCAGGGCGGAAGCCTCAAGATGCAGCCAGGTCTGGGCCTCTGCACCACGCTCTTCGCGTCGCTCGCCCGTCACGCGCCAAGTCACAGCAGGCCAGGCGCTGGCCGGCGCCTCAGGGGCCGCCGCATCCGCAAGACGCAGGAGCGAGGCCGCCGCCAGCTCTCCACTCAATTCAGCGCCATCGCGTGCAAAGGCCGCGACATCCAGCTTGCCAGGGAAATATTGATGCTCTTTCATAGCCTCAAGTGTAGGGGCGCAATCAAATGCCACGCCGCCAAGTGTCAACGCAAAAGACAGATGCCGCGGCGATGCGAAAATCCGGCGATGCAAAACACCCTAATCCCCCGCCCACTGATCCTGGGTTCGACCTCACGCTACCGACGCGAACTGCTGGAGCGCCTGCGCCTGCCTTTCGAGGTTTGTGCCCCGAACGTCGATGAGAGCGCTCTGCCGCAAGAAGCGCCCGCCGACCTCGCCCAGCGTCTGGCCCTGGCCAAGGCCAATGCCATTGCCCAGCAACACCCCAAAGCCATCATCATCGGATCGGACCAAGTCGCCGACTTGAACGGCACGGCTCTCGGCAAACCCGGCACCCATGAACGCGCCGTCGAGCAACTGCAAGCGATGAGCGGCCAGACCGTGATCTTCCATACGGCCCTGGCTGTGGTTTGCGCCGAAAGTGGTTTCACTGCCGTGGACACGACCGTGGTTCGAACCCGCTTCAGAACGCTGTCCGCCGCAGAAATAGAAAGTTATCTCCAGGCCGAACAGCCTTATGACTGCGCCGGCAGCGCCAAGTCCGAGGGGCTGGGCATCAGCTTGCTCGCCGCCATCGAGTCCGACGACCCGACCGCCCTGATCGGCCTGCCCTTGATTCGTACCTGTGAAATGCTACGACAAGCCGGACTCGACCCGCTGCTGCACGGCAAAACTGGAGTCACCCAATGAAGAAGGGTCGCCTCTACCTGATTCCCAACAGCCTGGACTTCGGTATTGAAGGTGCCGCCGTGGATCTGCAACAGGTGCTGCCGCTGCACGTGATTCAAACGGCAGCACGCCTGAATTTCTGGGCCGCAGAGAACGCCAAGACGACGCGCGCCTTCTTGAAGCGAGTCGACGCCATCACCCCCTTGAGCCAAGCTCTGCAAAGCTTGCAAATCAACGAGCTACCCCGACCACCCAAGGGCCGCGCAAGCCTTGAAGCCGCCGCGCAAAATCAAGCTTGGCAAAAGCTGCTCGAGCCTGCACTCGCAGGGCATGACATCGGCCTGATCTCCGAGGCCGGCCTGCCCGCGGTGGCCGACCCCGGCGCGCTGCTGGTGGCCGCGGCCCATGATGCAGATATCGAGGTCATCCCGCTGAGCGGACCCAGCGCGCTGTTGATGGCGCTTTCAGCAAGCGGCTTGAACGGCCAGAGCTTTGCCTTTGTTGGTTATCTGCCGGTAGACGCGGCAGCACGAACGGCCCGCATTCGAGAGCTGGAGTCCTTGTCGGCGCGTCAGCAACAAACGCAGTTGGTCATTGAAACGCCTTATCGCAACTCGGCCCTGCTGCATGCACTGCTGAGCAGCCTAAAGCCCAACACCCGCCTGTCCATCAGTTGCGGACTGAGCCTGGAGCAAGGCTGGACCCGAAGCGCCAGTGTCGAACAATGGCGTAGCTCCGGTGAATCCATGCCGGACAAGGTGCCGGCGGTATTCGTTTTCTTGGCCTGATTTCCAGTCAAGCCCACCCCTCCCGGGGTGGACTCAGGAATCCAAGGTCGACGCAGGGACCTTGGCGCCAAACAAAGCCGCGACCTTGCGTTTCGGCTTGATATTGCTGGAGAGGCCGCGCGGTGCAGCACTTGCACTGCCAGCAGCGCTCTTTTCCCAAGCCGGCAATTCAGCACTGGCACTGGCCTCATAAGGCTTGTCGAAAAAAGCATCGCGCGCCGGCGCCCGGTAGCTTGAACGCGGGGCCGATGCGGCGTCAGGCCGGGAAGATGCGCCGGACTCGACTCGGTCCGCACGATCATTCCACTCGCGGCGTGGCGCGCGCTCGGGCCGTGCGCGCCGCGTGTCTTCCAGTTCGAAGGCGTCCAATTCGATGGTCCGCTTGGTGAGCTTTTCAAGATCCGCAATCAGGCGCGCATCCGACTTGGTCACCAGCGTGACCGCCACGCCGGAGGCGCCAGCACGGCCGGTGCGGCCGATGCGGTGGACATAGTCTTCCGCATTGAAAGGCACATCAAAATTGAAGACCGCCGGCAAATCGGCAATGTCCAAGCCTCGCGCAGCAACATCGGTCGCCACCAAGAGGTCGACCTCGCCGCGCTTGAAGGCGTCCAGTGACTTCAGGCGTTCGTCCTGCGACTTGTCGCCGTGCAATGCGGCTGTACGCAAGCCATCACGTTCAAAGGATCGAGCCAGACGCGCAGCGCCGAGTTTGGAATTGACAAACACGATGGCTTGCGTGATGGCCCGCTGACGCAGGATCTGAGTTACCACCGCGCGCTTGTCATCGTCGGTCACGCTGTAGAACAACTGCTGCACATTGGTGGCTGTCGCATTCGGGCGGGCCACTTCAACCAAGAGCGGGTCTTGCAGATAACTCTGAGCCAGGCGCTTGATCTCCGGCGAGAACGTGGCCGAGAACAACAAGGTCTGTCGCTGCTTGGGCAGAAAGCTCAGGATGCGCTGCAGGTCCGGCAAGAAGCCGATGTCGAGCATGCGGTCCGCCTCATCCAGCACCACATACTCCACCTGATTCAAGACGCAATTCTTGGCCTCGATGTGATCAAGCAAACGCCCTGGCGTGGCGATCAAGACCTCAACGCCCCCCTTGAGCACCAAGGTCTGCGGCTTCATGTCGATGCCGCCAAAGACCACGGTCACCCGCAAATCGGTGTGCTTAGCATAGGCCTTGATATTGTTGGCCACTTGGTCGGCCAACTCACGCGTTGGCGCCAACACCAAGGCGCGCACCGGATGGCGCGCCGGCGAGGCGCTGGCGTTCTCATGCTTGAGCATGCGCTGCAGCAAAGGGATAGAAAACGCGGCCGTCTTGCCCGTGCCGGTCTGGGCTGCACCCATCACATCGCGCCCGTCCAAAACGATGGGAATCGCTTTGGCTTGAATCGGCGTCATGGTGGCGTAGCCGGAGTCGGCTACCGCCCGCAACAGCTTGGCGTCAAGAGGCAGTGTGTCAAAGCGTGCAGGGGCTGCTTCAGGCGCGGCGGGCGTGGTTTGGATGTCGGTCATCCCCCGATTATCCGTCATCCCCGCTGATTACTTGGGATTACCCGAACCCTGGCCCTTGTCGATCTCCGCGACGCGGCTGACCAACTCGCGCTTGGCATGCATCCACCGCGGGGTACGGAAGCGCACGATGCGCCAGTACAAGCCCACATAAACCAGACCAAAGAGCACCATGCACAGCGCCATCATCGGGGTCGAGTCCCAAAAAAGCACTGCAGGCGCCAGAGAGAAGATACACAACATCCAAAGATAAGGCGCCGTCATCGAATTGCGGCGGGTCATCGCACGGGCGTCGCGAGCACCGACGGTCCAGCGCATCAGGCGACGATAGATCAAAGAGTGCAGATGGATGCCGTCAGGCAGGCCCGGTGGCGTGGCGCGGATGAAGCGGCGGCGGTAAATGGAGAACAGCGTCTCAAACACTGGGTAGCTGCACACCATCAGCGCAAACAGCGGCGACACCTCAGGGTGGCGGGCAATCAACAGAATGCCGATCTCGGCCACCATGAAACCCAAGAAGTAGGCCCCGCCGTCCCCCAGGAAGATCATGCCGGCCGGAAAGTTCCAAACGAAGAAGCCCAGCACAGCACCCACGCCAGCCAGAGCCCACAAGGTCAACTCAACGTCACCCACCTGATGCGCCACATAGGCAAAAGCCAGCAGCATCAAGCAGACACACATCGAAGACAGACCATTGAAACCGTCAATGATGTTGACCGCATTGGCCACGCCAGCAACCACCAGCACGGTCGCCAGCAAAGCGCCGACCGTCGTTGCCACCAGAAAATCCAGGCCCGGGATGTCGGTATTGGTGATCCGCGCGTCAATCAACCAAAAAGCCAAAACTGCTGAAACCGCGGTCGCCAGCAAGCGCTTGCCCGGCGATACCTTTTTGGTGAAGTCCTCGATCAAGCCTGCAGCAAAGGCAGGCAGGCCGCAAAGCAGAAGCATCAAACCGAGATGTGCATGATCTGAACCGCGCCACCACACCAGGCCCGCCACCACCAACAGCCCTGCAAACATGCCCACGCCGCCAATCCGCGGAACCGCCTTGGCATGAAACTTCTGCGGACCACTCAGGTCCCCGTCCGCCGACAAATGCCCGTGGAGACTGGCGGAATGCACAACCCACAAGGTGACCAAAGTGGCCACCAAAAAAGACGTAATGAAATACAGCATGCGCTGAGTGTAGCGAGGCCCTCTTGCTCAACTCAGGTCCGGAGCCCCACCAAAGCACCGCTAGAATCCGCCCCAATCCACACGGTGCCCGGGTAAACCCACGGCGCGCACCCGTGTACACAGAAAGAATCACGAACACACGACCGAGGAATGTCAGTGGTCTGCAAACAACAAAAACGCCCTACCGCCAACAAGACGGCCGCACTCACCGCAATGGCGCAAGCGCTTTTGCTACTTGTTTCGAGCCCTACCCTCACCGCTTCGGCAGCTGAGGCCCAAGAGCAAAACAAAGCTGAAGCTGGGGGCTCAATTCGCCTACAACCCAATGCCCGAGTGAGTTCGGAGACAGCGGCTGAAGATCCGATGACTCGCGCGCCTTTGGCTCCTGCAGTCGTCCCGATGAGTGAATTCGAGCGCTATGTGCAACGACTCGCCGGCAAAGACCGGGAGGCTGCTCGGCGCGAGGCCGAGAGCGCCAATGACCCTGGGCGCGTAGCCGCAGAGCTCGAGCCGATTCGCCGCTTTGGCTCTGAATTGATGAGCGATGCCTCGCGCGGCGGGCTGCTGCAAGAATCCAGCACCCAGATCCCACAAGACTATGTCATCAACGTTGGCGACGAAATCTTGGTCACCCTGTGGGGCTCCGTCGATGCCGACCTGCGCCTCACCGTCGATCGCAGCGGCCGCATCACCATCCCGCGCGTCGGCCCCGTGATGCTGGCGGGTGTGCGCTATGCAGACCTGAATTCCGCCATCGACCAGCGCGTCAGCCAAGTCTTTCGTAACTACAAGATCTCGACCTCCTTGGGGCGCCTGCGGAGCATCCGAATTTATGTGACGGGCTTCACCCAGCGCCCGGGCGCCTACACGGTGAGCAGCCTTTCGACACTGGTAACGGGCCTGATGAAAGCCGGCGGCCCAACAGGCGCCGGCAGCTTCCGACACATCGAACTGCGCCGCGCCGGCAAGGTCATCAGCTCCTTTGATTTCTATGAACTCCTGATCAAGGGCGACAAGACCGCCGACCGCACCTTGCAAGCCGATGATGTGATTCACATCGGCGCCGTCGGACCCCAAGTGGCGCTGATCGGCAGCGTCAACAAACCGGCGATTTTTGAGCTCAAGCCTCAAGACACGTTGGCCGACGTGCTGGCCATGGCGGGTGGTTTCTCAGCCGTGGCTGATCGCAGCCGTTTCACACTGGAGCGCCTGGACGCGCGCAATGACGCCCGCGTCATCGAAGTCCCCTTGCCCCAGCAAGAGAAGAACAAACCTCGCGATGGCGACATCCTGCGCGCCTTCAGCGCGGTTGAGACGGCCCTGCCGCAACACAAACAAAGCAAGCGCATCAAGGTCGAAGGCGAAGTGCACCGCCCTGGCGAATTCATCTTGCCAGCCAACAGCACCCTGGCCGACGCCATCAAGGCAGCGGGAGGCCTGACGCCCGGCGCCTACCTCTACGGCACCGATTTCAGCCGCGAAAGCGTGCGGATCAAGCAGTCCGAGAACTATGAGCGAGCCCTACGCGCCATGGAGATTGATTTGCTGCGAGCCAGTTCCGGCAAGAAAGCCCTCAGCGCCGATGAAGCCGCAACGCAGGTCGCCAAGGAACAAAGCAGCACACGCTTGGTGGAGCGCCTGCGCTCGCTCAAGCCCACGGGTCGCGTCGTGCTCGAGATTCAACCCGAAGCCAGCAGCCTCCCCGACCTGAGCCTCGAAGACGGCGACCGCCTTCACGTCCCCGCAGTTCCGAAAAGCATCGGCGTCTTCGGCAGCGTGTTCAACAGTGGCAGCTACCTCTACAAAACAGGCGCAGCGCTCGGTGAGTTCATGAAGCTGGCCGGCGGCCCGACCAAGGGTGCCGATACCGGCAGTTCATTCGTGGTCCGCGCCAACGGCAGCGTCGTGAGCGCTCGCCAGTCGACCAGCGGCTGGTTCATGTCTGGTAATTCCTTAGAAAACCTGACCGCACAGCCAGGCGATACCGTCTTCGTGCCTGAGGAAATGAACAAGAGCACCTTCATGCAAGAAGCGAAGGAATGGACGCAGATTCTTTATCAGTTCGGCTTGGGTGCTGCGGCGCTGAAGACCCTCAAGAACTGATTGCGTCAACCAAGCTGAAACTGCGGAGTCGCTGCGCGTGAGCCAAAACAATTCAACATCGCAAGACCATCTTGCCTTTCGTGACCCACAAGACGATGACAACGGCATCGATCTGGTTGAACTTCTAACCATCCTGGCAGAGCGCTGGCGCTTCCTCGTTATCGCGCCCATCTTGGCCGGCTCGCTGGCCCTCGGCGGCAGCTACCTCATTGAGCCCACTTTCACCGCCAAGACCACATTCTTGCCACCCCAACAGCAGCAAAGCGCTGCCGCGTCAGCCCTGGCCTCCCTGGGAGCCCTGTCCGGCATGGCGGGCGGCATGGCGGGAATCAAAAGCCCGGGGGACCAGTACGTCGCCCTGATGCAAAGTAACAATGTCGAGGATCGCATCATCGACCACTTCAAGCTCATTGAAACTTACGAAACCGAGTTCCGTTTTCAAGCTCGCAAACAGCTTGAGCAGAATGTACGGATTTCTTTCGGCAAGAAAGATGGCTTGATCACGGTCGAGGTCGATGCCAAGAGCCCGCAAATGGCCGCCGATATGGCCAATATGCATGTCACCGAATTGCGACGCCTGACTTCGGAACTTGCTTTGACCGAGGCTCAACAGCGCCGCGCCTTCTTTGAGGGCGAGGTGAAGCGGACCCAACTCAAACTGATTGAGGCACAGCAGATCCTGCAAAGCAGTGGCTTCAATCCCGGAGCATTGAAAGCTGAACCTAAGGCAGCCGCCGAAGGCTATGCCACTCTCAAGGCCCAGGCCACAGCAGCTGAGATCAAGCTGCAAACCATGCGCCGCAGCTTGGCCGACACCGCCCCAGAACTCCAGCAGCAATCAACACTGCTGGGTGCGCTTCGCGCCCAGCTATCCAAGCTGGAAGGCGCGACAAGCGATACCAAAAACGATTCCGACTACATCGGTCGCTACCGCGAATACAAATACCAGGAAACGCTTTTCGAGTTGTTTTCCAAACAGTTTGAAATGGCTCGTTTGGACGAAAGTCGTGAGGGTGCACTGATTCAGGTCGTTGACGTCGCGACGCCACCTGAGCACAAGAGCAAACCAAAGCGTGCCTCCATGGCTATTGCCACGACATTCGCTGCGTTCTTGATCCTTACCATAGGTCTAGTAATTCGCCATTTCTGGAGAGAAAGCAAAGCCCGCCCTGAGAATGCCGACAAGTTCTCGCGCTTGGGACAAGCCTGGACTGGCCGCTGATCAAGCGAAGTGCGGCGGCACAGCGGACCGAGGGCTAAAGAGCAAACGTAGGCAGCCCTAATGTCCAAATGCATGTTAGAGTCGCCATCCGTTCACGCAATGAACAGATAGGATCATAGGGCACCCATGCTAGGCGACGACCTCGACTACGAACTGCTTCGCAATATCGAGGAACGCAACAGCACCAATCAGCGCGACTTGGCCGTACGCATGGGTATCAGCGTCGGCAAGGTCAATTTCTGCTTGCGCGCTGTCGTTGAAAAGGGCTGGGTCAAGGTCAACAACTTCAAGCGGGCCGACAACAAATGGGCTTACGCCTATCTGCTGACTCCTAGCGGTGTGAGCGCAAAAGTCACCCTTGCCAAAGCATTTTTGGACCGCAAAGAGCGTGAGTTTGAGCAACTGCAAGCAGAGATTGACCGCCTTCGCACTGAAATCGATTTAGAACAATAGTCAATATGAATCTGGACGCAAAAATCTTCGTCACCGGCCATAGAGGAATGGTGGGGAGTGCCTTGGTTCGAAGCCTTGAAAACCAAGGGTTTAAGCATATTGTGACGCGAGCAAGGCAAGATCTTGACCTACTTGACCAAGCAGCGGTCCAGGAGTTCCTTGCAGCAGAGCAACCCGATTACATATTCATTGCAGCAGCAAAAGTTGGCGGCATTCATGCAAACAATGTTTATCGGGCCGATTTCCTTTACCAAAATCTGCAAATTGAGTGCAATCTAATTCATGGCGCTCATTTAGCAGGCATCCAGCGCCTGATGTTTCTGGGCTCAAGCTGCATCTATCCTAGAGATTGCCCTCAGCCAATCAAGGAAGAATACCTGCTCACTGGCCCACTTGAGCTCACCAATGAGCCCTATGCCATTGCAAAGATCGCTGGTGTCAAATTGGCTGAAAGCTACAACCGGCAATACGGTCGACAGTACGTCAGCGCCATGCCCACCAATTTGTATGGTCCCAACGACAACTACGATCTCAGCAATAGCCACGTATTGCCTGCACTAATCCGCAAGGCACATGAAGCGAAACTCCGCGGTGATACCGACCTTGTTGTGTGGGGTACTGGCACCCCCCGCCGTGAGTTCCTCTATGTCGACGACCTAGCAGATGCCTGTATCCATCTAATGAAACAAGGCTATGCGGGCGAACTAGTGAATATTGGGACTGGCGAGGATGTGTCTATTGCGGAACTAGCGCAATCCGTCATGGAAGTCGTCGGATTTGAAGGTCGGGTGCGCTTTGACACCAGTAAGCCCGACGGAACTCCGCGAAAGTTACTGGATGTCAGCCGCCTCGCCTCGCTCGGCTGGAGCGCGAAAACGGAATTGCAGGATGGCATTCAGCGCGCCTATGACTCCGCCTCTTTTGGTTGAATTGAAGCCAGTTCAAAACCGCATTCCGATATAAAAATATATGACACATCAAAAAGTTGCATTGATCACAGGCGTTACCGGGCAAGACGGTGCCTACTTGGCCGAGTTGCTGCTCTCCAAGGGCTATCAGGTCCACGGCATCAAGCGCCGGGCCTCGTCCTTCAA
>NZ_JBMLSK010000093.1:0-13978 GCF_049240545.1 Roseateles sp.
GTCGGGGTGAGAGGATTCGAACCTCCGGCCTCCACGTCCCGAACGTGGCGCGCTACCAGACTACGCTACACCCCGAATTTTTGAACAAACAAGCGGCTGGCTTGTTCGCATTGCTCAGTGCTTGAGGCGTCGTGGCGCAAAGCAAAGAACTTGGGTCTTGGACCGTCCTTGCTTAGAAGGATCGGTCAACCGACTGAGCCGCAAATTCTAGCAGAGATTCTCGCCACATATTGGCGGGCAGAAGTTGCAGGCAGTCTTTGGCCAGTTGCGCTTCGGCTCGGGCCGCGTCGCGAGTGGCTTCAAGAGCGCCGGTCGCGCGAACAATCTCGACGATCTCGCTCAGTCGTTCTAACTCGCCATGTTCGATGGCGTGGCGGATCAACAGGCGCTGCTCTTCGGTGCCGCGCTCCATGGCGATCAGCAGTGGCAAGGTGGTTTTGCCTTCGCGGAGGTCATCGCCCACGTTTTTGCCAAGAGCGTGGCTGTCGCCTTCGTAATCCAGCACGTCGTCGATCAATTGGAAGGCAGTGCCCATGGCGCGGCCGTAGCCGGCGCAGGCCTCTTCAATTTCGGGGCTGCTGTCAGCAAGCACGGCGCCGAGGCGTGCGCTTGCCTCAAACAACTTGGCGGTCTTGAAGCGGATGACGCGCAGATAGCTTTCGACCGAGATGTCGGGGTCATGCATATTCATCAGCTGAAGCACTTCGCCCTCGGCGATGACGTTAGTGGCTTCGGCCAACACTTCGAGCACGCGCATGCGATTGGCGGACACCATCATCTGAAAGGCGCGCGAATACAGGAAGTCGCCCACCAAAACGCTGGCTGCATTGCCAAACAAGGCGTTGGCGGTTTGCTTGCCGCGGCGCAGCGAGGATTCGTCCACCACATCGTCGTGCAGCAAGGTTGCCGTGTGAATGAACTCCACAACAGCTGCCAGTTCAAGGCGCTGTGGGCCGTCGAATCCGAGTGCGTTGGCGAACAGCAGCACCAGCTTGGGGCGCATGCGCTTGCCACCTGCATGCACGATGTAGCCGGCGATCTGGTTGATCAGTGCGACGTCCGACTGCAGGCGGCGTGCAATGACGGCATCAACTTCCAGCATTTCTGCTGAAAGTGTGGCGAGTGCCTCGCGGACGCTGGGGAGGGTAGTAGGGGTCGAAGCAGAAGCGGCGTGCACTCTCGGCTCTCTTTTGAACGAAGCTGGGATTATAGGAAGAGCGCATGAGTCAAAACGCCGGAGGCTGTGTTGACTCATGCGCTGTGTGGCGCCACGCCTCGGCGAAAGCCGAAGGACTTGGCGTTTTCCACTAAGCATGCTAACATCGCGGGCTCTGCGCTTCACGGCTGCGGAGTTGAGGCCCGTTTTGGCTTGGGATTTCGGTCGGCTTTTATGAGTCGGCGGACACCAGAGTCATCGAGACGGGTTGGTTTAATTGAAAGGGCTGATATGTACGCGGTCATAAAAACCGGCGGCAAGCAATACAAAGTTGCTGCTGGCGAAAAGATCAAGATAGAACAGATTGCTGCGGATGTTGGCCAAGAGATTGTGATCGACCAAGTTCTCGCCGTTGGTAGCGGCGCAGATCTGAAGGTTGGCACTCCCTTGGTTGCTGGCGCAAGCGTCAATGCCACTGTTGTGGCTCACGGTAAGCACGACAAAGTGCGCATCTTCAAGTTGCGTCGTCGTAAGCACTACAAGAAGAGTCAAGGCCATCGCCAGACGTATACCGAGCTGTTGATCAGCACGGTGAACGGCTGATCGAGAGTCGGCTTCTTCGCCAACAGTTCAAGGAGATAATCCATGGCACAGAAAAAGGGCGGCGGTTCAACACGAAACGGCCGCGACTCCAAACCTAAGATGCTCGGTGTGAAGGCCTTCGGCGGCCAGACCATCTCTGCAGGTTCCATCATCGTGCGTCAGCGCGGTACCAAGTTCCATCCCGGCACCAATGTCGGTATCGGCAAGGACCACACGCTGTTTGCCCTGGTTGACGGCCAAGTGTCGTTCGCCATCAAGGGTGAAAAGAGCCGTCAGACGGTCTTCGTGACCGCGATCTGATCGCCGATGTACACCGCAGGCGGAGGGCAGCAGCCGACCGCCTGCAACAGGTGAACAAAAAGCCCCGGCTCGCTGGGGCTTTTGCTTTTTCAGGCTGCAGCAAAGCTGGTTGTTCCCGTTTGGGGCGGCCGCAGGCTTTGCCTTAACATCAGCCTCAAAAGGCGCGTAGCAATATGAAATTCATCGACGAAGCCACCATCGACATCGTGGCCGGCAATGGTGGTGCCGGCTGTGCCAGTTTCCGCCGCGAAAAATTCATCCCCTTCGGTGGGCCGGATGGCGGCGACGGCGGCCGCGGTGGCAGCGTCTTTGCTGTGGCAGACAGCAACCTCAACACCCTGATCGACTATCGCTATGCGCGCCGCCACGAGGCCCGCAATGGTGAGGCCGGCCGTGGCTCGGATTGCTATGGCGCAGCCTCCGATGACGTCATCTTGCGTATGCCGGTCGGCACCATCGTGCGCGACCTGGAAACCGATACGGTGATCGCCGAGTTGCTGGAGCCGGGCGAGAAAATCATGCTGGCCAAGGGCGGCGATGGCGGCTTCGGTAACCTGCATTTCAAGACCAGTACCAACCGCGCACCGCGTCAGAAGACGCCCGGTTGGCCTGGTGAGGCCAAGAAGGTCAAGCTTGAGTTGCGCGTCTTGGCCGATGTCGGCTTGCTGGGTCAACCCAATGCGGGTAAGTCCACGCTGATCACGGCCGTGTCGAATGCACGACCCAAGATCGCGGATTACCCCTTCACGACCTTGCATCCCAATCTGGGTGTGGTGCGCGTCGGGCCGGAGAAGAGCTTTGTCGTTGCCGACATTCCTGGCCTGATTGAAGGTGCCGCAGAAGGCGCCGGTCTGGGTCACCAATTCCTGCGCCATTTGCAGCGTACGCGTTTGCTCTTGCATGTCGTGGACTTGGCGCCTTTTGATCCGGCAGTCGATCCGGTGGCTGAAGCCAAGGCCATCGTCAATGAGTTGAAGAAGTACGACCAAGAGTTGTACGACAAACCGCGTTGGCTGGTCTTGAACAAGCTGGACATGGTGCCCGAGGAAGAGCGCGCCAAACGCGTCAAAGACTTCGTCAAGCGCTACAAGTGGAAGGGCCCGGTCTTCGAGATCTCGGCGCTGACCCGCGATGGTTGCCAGCCCTTGATTCATGCCATCTACGACCACGTGGCCACGGCGCACAAGGTTTTGGTGGAGGTCGACCCGCGCTTCCCTGAGGGCAAGCCGGTCTCGACGGCTGCAGACGACAGCGCGGAATGAGCGCGGCGCTCCAGGGCGCGAAGCGCATCGTCGTCAAGGTCGGATCTAGCCTGGTCACCAACGAGGGCCGGGGTGTTGATGCCGATGCCATCGGCAATTGGTGTCGGCAGCTTGCGGCCTTGGCCGCCGATGGTCGCGAGCTGGTGATGGTCTCCAGCGGCGCCATCGCCGAAGGCATGAAGCGCCTGGGCTGGGCGACCCGGCCCAAGGAACTGCACGAACTGCAGGCCGCGGCTGCAGTGGGGCAGATGGGCTTGGTGCAGATGTACGAAAGCAAGCTGCGCGAGCATGGCATGGGCAGTGCGCAAGTGCTGCTCACTCATGCAGACTTGGCCGACCGAGAGCGCTATCTGAATGCGCGCTCGACCCTGGTGACCTTGTTGCAACACCGCGTGTTGCCGGTCATCAACGAGAACGACACTGTCGTCAACGACGAAATCAAATTCGGCGACAACGACACGCTGGGCGCGCTGGTCGCCAACTTGATTGAAGCCGATGCGCTGATCATCCTCACCGATCAGCGTGGCCTGTACTCGGCCGATCCGCGTCGCGATCCGAATGCGCGCTTCATCGATGAGGCAGTGGCAGGCACGCCCGAGTTGGAGCAAATGGCAGGTGGCGCCGGCTCGTCCCTGGGTCGTGGCGGCATGATCACCAAGATTCTGGCGGCCAAGCGGGCTGCAGGGAGCGGTGCCAACACCGTGATTGCCTGGGGTCGCGAGCCCGACGTCTTGCTGCGCTTGGCAGCTGGCGAGGCCATCGGCACAGCGCTTTTGGCCTCAACGCCCAAATTGGCAGCGCGTAAGCAGTGGATGGCTGATCATTTGCAGCTGCGAGGGGCTGTCGCCGTTGATGCAGGGGCCGCCGCAAAGCTGCAAGGCGAAGGCAAGAGCTTGCTGCCGATTGGTGTGGTCGAGGTGCAAGGCGAGTTCCACCGTGGCGATGTGATCGCTGTGATCGATGCCAGTGGCCGCGAAGTCGCTCGGGGACTAACCAATTACTCCAGCGCAGAGGCGCGCTTGATTGCTCGCAAGCCCTCAGGCGAGTTTGAGCGTGTGCTCGGCTATGCCGCCGAGCCGGAGTTGATCCACCGGGACAATTTGGTCTTGAACTGATAAGACTTGAAGGGCCGTCCTGCTTCGTGTTTAAGCAAGGCGGCCGTGTCCATTTAGATCAGTCTTTGTTTGGCGATGGATCGGGTTGGCTTTGGGCTGGCATCAATTCGCTGTCAGCCTTGTTGGCCGGCGAATCAGCCTGCCTATCGCCTTGCGGGTTGTGCTGGCCGGCTGAATCGCCCCGGTGCTGCTGCTGAGGCCGCATGCCGCCGCGCAGATAGCGGTTGTGCTGGTTGATGCGAGGAAGATAGCGCGCCAACTCGGTCAGCGCATTTTCATAGACCCCGCGCTTGAACTCGATCACCGCCTCAAGCGGCACCCAGTAATCGTTCCAGCGCCAAGCATCAAATTCCGGATGATTGGTGGCGCGCAGATTCATATCGGAATCACGCCCCAACAATTGCAGCAAGAACCAGATCTGCTTTTGGCCGCGGTAGTGGCCGCGTGCATCACGTCTGATGAAGTGGTCGGGCACCTCATAGCGCAGCCAATCGCGCGTGCGCGCAATGATCTGCACATGGTCAGGAACAAGCCCCACTTCTTCATGGAGCTCACGAAACATCGCCTGCTCAGGCGTTTCACCATAGTTAATGCCCCCTTGCGGGAACTGCCAGGAATGTGTGCGGATGCGTTTGCCCCAAAACACTTCATTCCGGTGGTTGAGCAGGATGATGCCGACGTTGGGCCGGAAGCCGTCACGGTCGAGCATAATCAACCTCGAATCTTTAGTTAGATCAATTATTGCATTGGGATGCCGCTCTGGCATCGTCCTCGCTAACCCTCAGACCCGAACCCTGCTTGGCCTTGACGGCCGAGCCTTGCCAAGCGCCATGAAAGCCAGCCAGTTTTTTGTCTCCACGCTCAAGGAAGCGCCCGCCGATGCCGAGGTTGTCAGCCACAAACTGATGATGCGCGCCGGCATGATCAAACGCATCGGCGCCGGCATCTACAACTACATGCCCATGGGCCTGCGGGTGATCCGCAAGGTCGAGGCCATCATCCGCGAGGAGATGACCCGCGCGGGTGCGGTGGAGTTGTTGATGCCGGTGGTGCAACCGGCCGAGCTTTGGCAAGAAACCGGTCGCTTCGACAAGATGGGCCCCGAGTTGATGCGGGTGAAAGATCGCCACGGCCGCGACTTCATCATCCAGCCTACCTCCGAAGAGGTGATGACCGACATCGCTCGCCAAGAGCTGCGCAGCTACAAGCAGTTGCCGAAGAATTTCTATCACATCCAAACAAAGTTCCGCGACGAGCGTCGCCCGCGTTTCGGTGTGATGCGCGGCCGTGAGTTCACCATGAAGGATGCGTATTCCTTCGACCGTGACGTGGCCGCCGCGACGGTCAGCTACCAAGGCATGTACGCCGCCTATCAGCGCATCTTTGATCGCTTCGGCTTGCAGTACCGCGCAGTCGCCGCCGACACCGGTGCGATTGGCGGCGAGATCTCGCATGAGTTCCAGGTCATCGCTGAAACCGGCGAAGACGCCATCGTTTACTGCCCGACCAGTGACTACGCCGCCAATATCGAATTGGCCGAAGGTGTGGCGCTCTTGAGCGCGCGTGCTAACGCAAATCAAGCGCTGACCAAGACCGCAACGCCGTCCAAGAGCACTTGCGAAGATGTGGCTGCGCTCCTGGGCCTGCCGCTGACCCAAACGGTCAAGTCCATCGTGCTGGCCAGTGACGAGCTCAATGAGCAGGGCGAAATCGTCAAGAGCACGGTTTGGCTCTTGTTGCTGCGCGGCGATCATGATCTGAACGAGGTCAAGGCCGGCAAGATTGAAGACCTGAAGGCCGGGTTCCGCTTCGCCACCGTGAGCGAGATTGAAGAACACTTCGGTACCAAGCCAGGCTATCTGGGCCCGATCAAACTGCTCAAGCCGGTGAAGGTCATTGCCGACCGCACCGTGGCCTTGATGAGCGACTTTGTCTGCGGCGCCAATGAAGCGGACTTCCACTTCACCGGCGCCAACTGGGGCCGTGATTTGCCCGAGCCGGATTTGGTGACCGACATCCGCAACGTCGTCGCTGGCGATCCCTCGCCGGACGGCAAGGGCGTTTTGGCGATCCAGCGTGGCATCGAAGTGGGTCATGTCTTCCTGCTCGGCACCAAGTACTCGGCCGATATGAAGGCCACCTTCTTGGACGAGAACGGCAAGCCGCAGCTGATGGTGATGGGCTGCTACGGCATTGGCGTGACGCGCATCTTGGGCGCGGCTATCGAGCAGAGCCACGACGAGCGCGGCATCATTTGGCCGGACGCGATTGCGCCTTTCAGCGTGGTGGTTTGCCCGATTGGCATGGACCGCAGCGAAGAGGTCAAGGCGGCCGCGTACAAGCTGCATGACGACCTGGCGGCCCTGGGCATTGATGTGCTGCTGGACGACCGTGGCGAGCGCCCAGGCGCGATGTTTGCCGACTGGGAATTGGTCGGTGTGCCGCACCGCGTGGTGATCTCGGACCGTGGGCTGAAAGAAGGCCAGGTCGAGTACCAAGGTCGCCGTGATGCCGCGGCCAGCAAACTCAGCCTGGACGAGGTCTTGGCTCAGCTCAAGGCCAAGCTGACGACTTGAATTCCATGCAGCGTGAACGACGCGGCCTGATGCTGGGCGCGTTGGCTGCAGGCTTTGCTTCTTGGCCGTGCCTCAGTCATGCCGGGGCTCAGCTTGAAGAGCCTCTGGCCGACGCGGTGCGCTCGGCCTTGTCTGCAGCCATCGCCTATTCGGCGCCACCCAAGCCGCGCTTTGACAATGTCGAGGCGCGCTTGACCTATCTGCGCTGGTTGGGCGTGATGAGCGAAAAGCTCAAGCCGCGCAAGAGCGAGCCGCAGACCCGCATTGAGTTTCTAGAAACCGTCTGGTACGAAGCCAAACGGGCCGGGCTGGACCCCAGCTTGATGCTGGGCCTGGTGCAGGTGGAGAGCGGCTTTCGCAAATACGCGATCAGCAGCGCCGGGGCGCGCGGCTATACCCAGGTGATGCCCTTCTGGGCCAAATCCATCGGTGACGGCCAGGCCTCACGGCTCTTTCATATGCAGACCAATCTGCGATTCGGCTGCGTGATTCTTCGCCACTATCTCGACCGGGAGCAGGGCGATATGTATCTGGCCCTGGGTCGCTACAACGGCAGCCGCGGGCGGCCGGAGTACCCCCGCGCGGTGTTCGGTGCGCGCAAGCAGTGGCTGCTGCCCGGTGAAACCTAAGCTCAGGCTTTGATGCCGGCCCAAGCCTTGGGGTGGGCACCCATGACGCCGGCCAATTCCAGCACCCGTTCCACGCTCTCATTCACCAACTCATCAATGCTTTGAGGGTGGTGATAAAAGGCCGGCAAGGGCGGAAAGCAAATCGCACCCATTTCGGTGGCGGCGACCATATTGCGCAAATGTGCCAGATTGAAGGGCGTCTCGCGCACCATCAAGATCAAGCGACGGCGCTCTTTCAAGGTCACGTCGGCAGCGCGGGTCAGCAGGTTGTCGCCAAAACCATGGGCCACCGAGGCCAGGGTCTTCATCGAGCAGGGCGCGATAACCATGGCGGCGGTTGCAAAACTGCCGCTGGCCACGCAAGCGCCGATGTCGCCGGGCGCATATGCATAGGAGGCCTCGGCCTCTAAGGCTTTGCGGTCCAAGCCCAGTTCATGGTGCGCATTGATCACGCCCGAGGGCGTGATGATCAGATGCGTCTCCAGGCTCAGTTCGCGGCCACGTCGCAACAGCCGCAGGCTGTAGGCCGCACCGGTGGCACCGGTGATGCCGAGGACCAGTCTTTGCGTCATCAGCTAGCGGACAGCACCTGCTGCAGCTCGCCCGATTCGTACATCTCCATCATGATGTCCGAGCCACCAATGAACTCACCATTGATGTAGAGCTGGGGAATGGTCGGCCAGTTGGCATAGTCCTTGATGCCCTGGCGGACATCGGCGTCATCCAGCACATTGAAGGTCTTCAGATCGGTGGCGCCGCAGGCCTTCAGAATTTGGACCGCACGGCCGGAGAAGCCGCACATCGGGAACTGTGCCGAGCCCTTCATGAAGAGCATCACGCGGTTGTTCTTCACCAGGTCATCAATGCGTTGCTGAACGTCGCTCATGGATCATCTCGCCCAAAAAAGTGGAATCTTGGGCGCGATTATCGGTCAGCGCGATTTCACCTATGCCTTGGCAGGTCAAACCCAGCTTCAGGCGCTATCAGTAGCTGTAGGACAGGCCCAGTTGCAGCACCGGTTTGAAGCGCAAATCGCGCAGCAGGTCTTCCATGCTCTGGGCACGGTTGTTGCCAAGGCGGAGGCCATTGCCGCTCATATTGCCGCTCATCAGGCCAAGGTCGGCACTGAATCCCCAGCCACCCCGCAAGGAGCGACCGGTGTAACCGATGCCCAGATAGGAGGTGGAGGTGAAAGGATCGCTGCTCTCCCGCTCTGCCGACCATGGGGTCAAGCTGCGCTGACCCACAGTCAGGCCTTGTGCCAAGCTCGTGGTGCTGGAGTTCAGCGCCAGACTGGCATTGCTCTGCGCCAGCGAACCCAGCATCAGCCCGCCGGTGGCGCGCAGGCCACCGCGAACGCCGCCCAGGCCGGAGCCGGTCAGGTAATAGTCGCCCAGCAGTGTGGCGCTGAGCAGGCGTGAGCCGGCGTGTGCAGCGCTATCCAAGCCGCCGGGAGCCGTGGCGGCGTTCAAGGCCAAACTGCTCAGTTGCAGGCGGGCTTGCCAGTTCGGGCTTGCCTGCAGGGCCGGCAGGCTGGGCTCGGCGGCGCGCAGGGCAGGGCTCATGCTCAGCAGCAATCCGGTCAGACCGAGCAAGGTCAGAGCAAAGAGAAAACGAGGCCTTTGAACGGTGCTCATGACGATCTCCTGCGGCGATGGGTTGAGTCCATGCTACGCCGAGGCGGCCCGTTCGTGCGGTGTAAATTGCCCACAAATGGGTGGGCTGTTGCTGCGATCGAATGTTGAGCGATTGAGCGACGGAGCGCTCAGCCCAACCAGCGCCCGCCGCTGACCCGAGGCTGGCCGCCCAGGTCGCGGCGCATGTCTACATCGATGAAGCCGCGCTGCAGCAAGGCTTGGCCGACGGGCTCGGCCTGGTCATAGCCATGCTCCAGCAACAGCCAGCCGTCGGGCTGCAGGTGATTTGGCGCCCCTTCGATCAAGGCTTGCAGGTCGGACAAGCCATCGCCGCCCGGTGTCAAGGCGCCTATCGGCTCATGCCGAAGCGCCGGCAGATGCGGGTCTTCTCCGGCGATATAGGGTGGGTTGCTGACGATCAGGTCGAACCGCTGCCCCGCCAAAGGCTGCCACCAATCCCCTTGGTGGAAGCTCACGTCTAGACCAAGCCGACGGGCGTTGTCTTGCGCCACCGCCAGGGCTGCGTGGCTCAAATCCAGTGCTTCGACCTGCGCCGCAGGGTGGCTGGCCTTGAGGGCCAAGGCAATGGCGCCACTGCCGGTGCCGAGATCGACGACGCGTGCTTGTTTCGGTGCTTGCGTCCGCAGAATCTCCAAAGCCCAGTCCACCAGGATTTCGGTGTCGGCGCGGGGCACCAAGGTGTCCGTTGTGACTTTGAGCAGCAAGCCGTGGAACTCTTTCTCGCCGAGCAGATAGGCCAGCGGTGTGCCGGCCGCTTTTTGTGCGAATTGCTCGGCCAGAAGGCTTGCGACTGCAGGGGCCAGCGCGGCGTCGTCGTGGCTGATCAACCAAGTTCGGTTTTGCTGTACAGCGGCCGACACCAAAAGCTGGGCGTCGAGTCGATCAAGACCTGAGCTCTGCGCCAATTGCAGGGCAGCGCGAATGTCTCCGGGCAAGGGCTTCATGCGCGTCCCGCCTCCAGCACTGCCAACTGCTCAGCCGCCTGGGCGGCTTGCAGACCCGCAGCCACATCGTCGAGATCGCCGTCCATGATGGCGCCGAGCTTGTAGAGCGTTAGGTTGATGCGGTGGTCGGTCAGGCGACCCTGCGGGAAGTTGTAGGTGCGGATGCGGTCGCTGCGGTCGCCGGTGCCGATCAGGCTCTTGCGATTGGCGGCGTCCTTGGCTTCGCGTTCGATGCGGTCCTTGTCGCGCAGGCGGGCGGCCAGCACCAGCATGGCCTTGGCCTTGTTGCGGTGCTGGCTGCGGTCGTCCTGGCATTCCGCCACCAAGCCGGTGGGGATGTGGGTGACGCGCACCGCGCTGTCGGTCTTGTTGATGTGCTGACCACCGGCACCGCTGGCGCGGAAGGTGTCGATGCGCAACTCCGAGGGGTTCAGCGTCACTTCCTCGGCTTCATCCGGTTCGGCGATCACCGCCACGGTGCAGGCGCTGGTGTGGATGCGTCCCTGCGCCTCGGTGGCAGGGACGCGTTGCACGCGGTGGCCGCCGGACTCGAACTTCAGGCGGCCATAAACCTTGTCGCCCTCGATGCGCACCACCAACTCTTTGTAGCCACCCAGGTCCGACTCATTGGCCGACAAAATCTCGGTCTTCCAGCCTTGGCGTTCGGCATAGCGCAGATACATGCGCGCCAAGTCGGCGGCGAACAGGGCCGACTCATCGCCGCCGGCACCGGCACGGATTTCCAAGAACGCCGAGCGCTCATCGTCCGGGTCACGCGGCAGCAGGGCCAGTTGCAGCGACTCATGCAGGCGCGTCAAATCAGCCTCGGCGGATTTGATTTCCTCGGCCGCCATCTCGGCCATTTCGGGGTCGGCCAACAGGCTCTTGGCCTCGATCAGATCGGCCTCGCGCTGCAGATACTGCTTGTATTGCGAGACCAGTTCCGCCACCTCGGCCTGCTCCTTGGTGAGCGCCCGATAACGCTTCATATCGGCGGCAATGCTGCCTTCGCTGAGGATGGTGTCGAGCTCGCTCAGGCGATAGGCGAGGCGGTCGAACTGCTGGCGCAGTGAGTCTTTCATGGCGGGTCCGGGGAGCAAGAGGCGAGAGGGCGCGGGCATCAGAGCCGACGCAAGAGCTGGCGCTGATGGACGCCGCTAATACTCGCCGGGCTGCTCGCTGGCGACAGGGTTGACGCTCTCGGCCGGATTGCGGCTGCTGCTGCGCAGGAAAAGGCGCGATACCGTCTGCGCCAGCTGTACCCGGTGCTCGCCATCGCTGGCATGCAACTCGGCCATGGTGCCGTGCAGCATCTTCTGCGTCAGGCCGCGGCTCATGGCCTCCAGCACCTCTTCGACATTGGCGCCGCGCGCCAGCAGCTTGCGGGCACGTGCCATTTCATGCTCGCGCCAACCATCGGCCTGCGCGTTCAAGGCCTGGATCAAAGGCACGGTATTGCGCTGGCCCAGCCAATGCACAAAGCTCTGCACCCCGGTTTCGATGATGGCTTCGGCCTGCTCCACCGCTGCCTGGCGTTTTTCGCCGGCCGATTGCACCAAGCTGGCCAATTCGTCCACGGTGTAGAGATAGACATCGTCCAGTTGTCCGACTTCGGGCTCGATGTCTCTTGGCACCGCCAGGTCGACCATGAACATCGGCCGGTGCTTGCGCAGCTTCAAGGCGCGTTCAACGGCGCCCAGTCCGATCAGCGGCAGGCTGCTGGCGGTGCAGGAGATCACCGCGTCAAATTCATGCAGTCGTTGCGGCAAGTCGGCCAAACGGATCGCCTCGGCGCCCAGATGGCCAGCTAGCTTCTCGCCGCGCTCCAAGGTGCGGTTGGCGACAGCCATGGCTTTGGGCGTCTTGGCGGCGAAGTGAGTCGCCACCAGTTCAATCATCTCGCCGGCGCCCACGAACAGCACCTTGATCTGGCTGAGGTCTTCAAACAACTGTGCGGCCAGGCGCACCGAGGCGGCGGCCATGCTGATCGAGTGGGCGCCGATCTCGGTCGAACTGCGCACCTCTTTGGCGACGGAAAAGCCGCGCTGGAACAGTTGGTGCAGCGTGGTGCCGACGGTGCCGGCCTGGGTGGCCTCGCGCACCGCCTGCTTCATCTGACCCAGGATTTGCGGTTCGCCCAGCACCATCGAGTCCAGCCCACTGGCGACGCGGAAGGCATGGCGCGCCGCCGCGCTGCCTTCGCGCACATAGGCGTGGTCCATCAGCGCGGCGCTGCTGACACCGCCGATGCGGGCCAGCCAGTCGACGGCCGGCTTGACCATGTCGCCATGGCCGGCGACATAGAGCTCAGTGCGATTGCAGGTCGACAGGATCGTCGCTTCGGTGGCCGTGGCGTTGTGGCCCGGCAATTGCAATTGCTCGCGAAAGCCATGCAGGGTCGGCACCAGTTGCTCTAACGAGAACGCAAAACGCCCGCGCAAATCCAAGGGCGCGGAAGTGTGGTTCAAGCCAAGGGCAAATACGGTCATGGACGGATTATAAAATTGTCATCAATGCTTCGCGCCGAGAAGGCGCTCATGCAGACGCCATTCAAGCTTGATGTGCATCAAGTGAAGCGTATTTCTCTGACCGCTGCGAGCCCCACCCTTGAGTCCTCTTGACGCCTTTTGGCACCTCAGCAATCTGTTCGCGCCCGCTTGGTTGGTCGCTGCCTTGATGGCGGCTGGTGCCAAATTGCTGTGGCGGCGGGAGCTGAAGGCGCGGCGCTGGCAAGACCTGACCCTTTGGGGTGGTATCGGTGGAAGCCTCGGCGTGATCGCGGCCCTGTTGCTGCTCGGGCGCGACGGCAAGATGGCCGGCTACGGGCTGATGCTTTTGGGCATCAGCCTGCCGCAGTGCTATTTGAGCCTCAGGCCAGCACGCTAGCGTCTTCCACCGTCAGCACCTCGGCGCGCAGCGAATGCGCAAAGGCCTGGGTGATCTTGACGTCCACCAACTGATTCATCAGGCGCGCATTGCCCTTGAAGTTGACGATGCGATTGCACTCGGTGCGGCCCATCAACTCGCTGGGGTCTTTGCGGGCATTGCCGGTGACCAAGATCTTGTGGGTCTGGCCGACCATGGTCTGGCTGATGGCCAGGGTGTTGGCCTCGATGACGGCTTGCAACTCTTGCAGACGGCGCACCTTCACTTCGTAAGGTGTGGTGTCTTCCAGCGCTGCAGCAGGTGTGCCGGGGCGCGGGCTGAAGATGAAGCTGAAGGAGGCGTCGAAGCCGATGTCTTCGACCAACTTCATCAGCTTGGCGTGGTCTTCTTCGGTTTCGCCGGGGAAGCCGACGATGAAGTCGCTGGCGATGCGGATGTCGGGGCGGATGGCGCGCAGCTTGCGAATCGTGCTCTTGAACTCCAGGGCGGTGTAGCCGCGCTTCATCGCCATCAAGATGCGGTCGCTGCCGTGCTGCACCGGCAGATGCAGATGGTTGACCAGCTGCGGTACTTTGGCGAAGGCATCGACCAAGCGCTGGTTGAACTCGTTCGGGTGGCTGGTGGTGAAGCGCAGGCGCTGGATGCCGGGGATCTCGGCCGCGTACTCGAGCAGCAGGGCGAGGTCAGCGTACTCATTGCTGTCGCCCATCTTGCCGCGGTAGGCATTGACGTTTTGGCCCAGCAGATTGATCTCCATGACGCCTTGGTCGGCCAGACCGGCGATCTCGGTCAGCACATCGTCAAAGGGGCGCGAGACCTCTTCGCCGCGGGTGTAGGGCACCACGCAGT
>NZ_JBMLSK010000094.1:0-6741 GCF_049240545.1 Roseateles sp.
GGGCGAGCGGTACCGGTACACCCAGGTTTTGAGCGCCTGGCCGGCCACCAGGCGCAAGCCAGGCGCCTGGTCAATGGTGAGATGATCGCCCGGCCCTAGAGCCTTGGCAGCACGCGCGTCAAACATGGAAAACCTACACCGCTCCAAAAACTACACCGGAATCTATACCGGAATCGGAGCGGCGCTGCGCGGCGTTGCGTGAATCTGCGGCGCGGGTATCTATGACGACAGAGACAAACACCGAGGCCCAGAGGGAACATACCCCCCTGATGCAGCGGTGCCTGTTATAGGGAAAACAGGCCCTCGATTTAAAAACCTACACCGGAATCTATACCGGCGAGGTTTTGGCCTGGCGGCGCTCAGCACGCAGCAGCTCACCCGCTGCCTTGATGGCCTCGGCGTACTTGGGCTGGATCTTGGCCATGGCCACGAGCTGGGGCCCATGCCGATCGGGCGCCACGCGGTACCAGGCCACGATGCTGGCCGCGTCCAGAAAGTCGACGATCAAGCCGCGACCAGCAGCTCGATCTGATCGACCAGCACCTCGCCGGTGTTGGTGGTGGCCACGACGCGCAGCTGCGCACGGGTGCCGGTGGGCACGGTGGCCGGGCAGCTCACGCGCACCAGCGACTTGGTGCCGCCGCTGACGCTGTCGGTGACCCTCGTCAGGCCGCCGGTCACGGTCACCACGTGGCCGCTGATGGTCTGGCCGGCCTGCAGCGCCGGCCCAGGGCTGGGGCCGTTGAAATCGATGGTGTAGTCGAGGGTTTCGCCGGGGGCGATGGCGTAGCGGTTCTGGCTCATGGGCGGCTCACTGGGTGGGCACCGTGCGCTGGCGAGCACGGGCGGGGACGGTGCGGGTGGTGTCGGCAGCGGCCACCGTCACCAGGCGCTGGCGCGCGGGGACGGTGCGCAGGGTTTCGACCTCGGCGACGACGAGCAGGCGCTCGCGCGCTGGGACGATGCGAGTGCGGCTGGCCGGCCCGGGGGTCAGGACGACCAAGGTGCCCAGGTCGGCCGTGGCGGTGCCGCGGGCCTGGGCCAGGGCTTGCAGTCGGATGGCGGTGGTAAGGGCCGCCGAGGCTTGGGCCCGACCGATGGCTGCCGCAGCCAGTCGGGTCGCCGTCGCCAAGCTGGCCGTGGCGGTGCCGCTGGCCGTGGCGACCGCCTGCAGCCGGATGGCCGTGGTGAGCTGCGCGCTGGCCGCGGCTTGCGCCACAGCGGCGGCAGCCAAGGCCTGGGCGCTGCCGGCCTGCAGGTTGGCCGTGGCGGTGCCAGTGCCCTGGGCGCTGGCCGCCAGGCGGATCGAGGTGGTGAGCGCGGCCGTGGCCGTGGCCCTGCCCTGCGCCGCTGCAGCCAGGGCCTGGGCGGCGCCTGTTTGCAGGTTGGCAGTGGCGCCGGCGATGCCTTGCGCCGCAGCTGCCAATCGGATCGACGTGCTGAGGTTCGCCGTGGCGGTGCCACTGGCCTGCGCGGTAGCCGCCAAGGCGCTGCTGGCGCCGGCCTGCAGGTTGGCAGAGGCCTGCGCAACACCCTGGGCGGCCGCCTGCAGGCGAACGGCGGTAGAGAGCGCCGCGCTGGCGCTCGAGCTTCCTTGCACCGCAGCTGCCAAGCGGATCGAGGCGCTGAGCGCGGCCGTGGCCGTGGCCCTGCCCTGCGCCGAAGCGGCTAGCGCATTGCCAGCGCCAGCCTGCAGGTTCTGCTGGAACAGGATCAGCAGCATTGGGAAGCCTTACGCGGTAGCGGTAGCGATCGAGCCGATGCTGAAGCGGGCCTGCAGGGTGGCGCCGTTGGTGAACCCGACGCGCCAGTAGCGCCAGCTCGGGCGGTGGATGATCTCGGCGTACTGTCCGCCGCCCGTGACGGCAGCAGTGGGCACCGATTTGGCGCGGCGCCAGTTGGTGTTGTCGCGGCTAACCTCGATCCACAGCGTGCCCGACTGGTCGGACTCGGCCGACACGCGGATTTCCCCGGCGTAGGTCGCAGCGTTGGCAAACGCCGTGGCCGTGGCCGTCACCGTGGCGTCGCGGTTGGTGCCGGTGAACGTGGCGTTGGCGGCCAGTGCGGTGCTGCTGTCGTCGTACCAGATGCCGGCGCCGGACACGTTGCCGATGCGGGCCGTGCCCGCAGCCGCCGCCACCGTGACCGTGCCCGAAATGCCGGTGACTGCGGTGTTGATGGCGTAAGGGGCGGCGTGCTGGAACCCAACAACGCGAAGGGTTGTCGTGCCTGCGGTCGTTGCCGTGGAAAGGCGTAGGCGCAGATAACGTGCCGGAACTGCCGATGTCCAAATGCCTGCGGTTGAGAACGTGGTGGCCGGGCCAGCGCCAGCAGTGGCTGAAACCGCAGCACCCGCCAGCGGCGAGCCGAAAGCGGGGTCGTTGCTCCACTCCGGCGTGATGATGCCGGTTGTGCCCATCGATACCACTTGGATTGACAGCGACCGAATCTGAGAGCAGTCAATCACCAACAGGTTGGTGTTGATCGCAATAACGCCAGCTTGCGAGTAGAAAAACTCTTGGGCGGGGGGTTGGCTTGCCACGATCTTTTCGGTGTCGCTCATGACACCGATTTCGACTTTGTTGTGGTTCTTTACTGTGCAGAAATCCACCACGGCGGTGGTGCTGCTGGCGGGGGTCGTGCCGTTCACGAACTCGTACACCGCCGCCATTTCGTCGTGCTGGTGCGGAATGGTGATGCTGTGCGAGAACAGGTGCACGTCGTCGCAGTAGAAGACAACGCGCTCGTTCAGCAGCTCAATTCGCCAATCTCGCGCCGTGGCCGTGGTTGCGCCGTTTGGCAGCGTGACGGTGGTTTCCTGAATCTCAGAGGCAGACGGGGCTCCCGTTGGGTTACGGCCCGTTTGCAGCTTGACGGTGGTGTTGGTGGTGCCGTCCAGCAGGAACCAAGCGAACCAACGCGGGGTTGCCACATCCTCACGAAAGCCAGCGCGCAGGGCCTGGTTGGCGATGCGCTGCGAGATGGTGCCCCGGGCGCGGTAAACGAGTGGGCCGTAGTCGACGTAGCGCTTGACGCCGGTCTGGCTGGTGGCCGTGGTGCCTGCGATGATGGTCAGTTGGCCCGATGCCACGGCGTTGCTGCCACCCGCGCCAGTGACCGGCAGCATGATGGCGCGCTGCCCCGTGCCGCTGGTGCTTCCGGTGTATGCCGCTTTGAGCGTAAGTTGCGTGTCGCTGTCGATCGATGCGATCTGCACCGCCACGGTGTCGGCATCTGCCGAAACCTTGAAGTAGTCGTTCAGGTTAACGTCAGCGGCCAAGAAGCCCGTGCCGCCGACAGTGGTGCCGCTGACCGTGACCGATCCGATGCCCACCCACAGCGAGGTGTTGGCAAAGTTGCAGCGGAAAGTGCCCTCGTCGGTCAGTACGGCAGATCGCGTGATCAGCGCGCCGTCGTCGTCAATCGTGGCCGTGCGCTGCGCCGTGTCGCTCGGTCCGCTGTAGCCAGGCCAAGTGCCAGCAGCGGCGCCCAGCAGCAGCGACGGCATGCCGTGGGTGTCGTCCACCAGGTTGGCGTCGCTGGCCGCGCCATACGCCTGCTTGATGACCTGGGCCACGGCCCCGCTTGGTGCAGCCCCACCGTTGACCGTGGTCAGCGAGTCGTTCAGGACCTTGTCGCCGCCCGTCCCCGGGTTGAGGGTGGTGGTTCCAATGGCCATGGCTTACCCCTGCACCAGAAGCTGCTGCTTCCGCACCACGGCCAGGATGGCGAGCATGACGTTGCGCAGGTTGGTGTCGACGCCCAGCGGCGCGGCGCTCGAAGGATCGACCAGCGGGATTGGGCGCAGCCCGTCATTTGCCAGGTCGAACTCGGCGCGAATCGGCGGCAGGTCCTCCAGCTTGCGCACGGTACCGTCGGCCAGCTTGACGGCCAGCGACTGCTCGATGAAGGCCTGCGGCAGTTGGCCGGCGTCGGGGTACAGGATTTCGATGCGGTGGGCGCGCACGTAGGGCACGCCCACCTGGCTTGCGTCGTAGTTGTAGGACATGGTCACTCCAAGTAAATGCGCCGGCCGACGGCCGCGCAGTAAAGATCAAGCAGGCGTGGCGAGTAGCGCCAGGGCTCGGCCAGGCCCAGCATGGCGGCGCAGGCCTCGCTGCAGAAGAAGGCCCGCAGCCAGCCCTTGATGGGGCGGATGACGAAGCCGAGCAGGCCCAGCACGTCGTAGCGGTCGCCCTCGTGCTCGGCAAACCAGGCCTCGGCCTCGAGCGGGTCGTGGGGCACTTCGTACACGCGCCACTTGGCGTCGGTCAGCACCAGGTCTTTGGCGCGCACGCCCTTGTCCAGCATCGAAGCGCTGAGGCAGCGGTGCTCGAGCCCACGCCAGGCCGTGGCCACCTCGCAGTGGCTGACGTCGGTGCGGTCCCAGGCGTGAATGACGCGCGCGAAAAGGCGCACGTCACCCACTCGAAACGCCACCCGCAGCATGGTCATGCCAGCGTGAAGGTGAACGAACCCGCCGGGAAGGTGGGCTGCGCGTCGCCGCTGTTGACGGTTTTGGGCGTGGCCAGGGGGGCCCACACCAGCGGCGTGCCCGAGCCGTAGGTGGCCGAGTCCAGCATGTAGGTGCCGAACACCACGCCCCAGTTGGTCGATGGCGCCGCCGAGCCGAAGGTGAGCACGGTGTTGTTGCTGGTTTGGCCACTGGTGCCGGTGCTGGCCACCGTGGTGCCCGCGCCCTGCGTGCCCGCCATGTTGGCCAACGACGCCGCCACACTGGGCCGGGTGTAGTTGCCCGCGTTGGCCGCCTCGGTGAAGGTGCCCGCGTCCAGGGCGTCGGTCTGCTCGGTCCAAACCGCGGTCCCGTCGGCCACCGTGCCGCCGGCAGTCGTCGGCCAGCTGGGCTCGCTGGCGCCGGTGGTGCCGGCCGTGGTGCAGCGGTAGATGCGGCCGTTGGGCGTGGCCGGCAGCACCGTGTCGTTCAACGACACGGCCTGGCTGCGGATGCTGTTGCTGTAGCCCCGCGTGGCGACGATCAGCGCCCAGGCCAGCGTGGTGATGGCTGCAGGCGCTTGGCCGCGCAGGTAATCGATGAATCGGTTTTCCAGCAGGTTGGTGATGTTGCTCATGGGGTCACTCCGGTTGGGGGATCAGGTTGGAATCAGGGCGATTTCGGCCTCGCGGCGCAGCACCAGGCCGCGCAGCACGCGCCCGCCGGCCATCACCCACTTGCGCAGCTCGGCGGGCACGGCCTGCAGCTCGCCCGCGTTGACCTTGCGGCGCAGGGTGCTGGACTGCAGGCGGCCAGCGCCCAGGTTGAATGCGAAGTCGATGAGGGCGGCCAGCAGGCCGGGCTCGGTGGCGCCGGGGCACAGGCGCTGCACCGCCGGCAGGTACACGCGCCGCACGTGCCACAGCAGCAGGGCCTCGGCGCGCTCGCGGGTGATGGCGGCGTCGCGCAGGGTGACGCGCGTGCCGTCCTCGTAGAAGGTGGCGCCGTAGCCAATCGTGGGCACGCCAGCCGGGCACAGGTAGGGCCGCAGGTAGAGGCCCTCGAAGCGCCGGCACAGGGCCGCGGCGATGGTGACGGGGTCGGCCGTCATCACTTGCCCCGCTTGCCCAGTGTGCGGTCGGCCAGGAACAGGCCCAGCGCGGCGAAGGCCACGGCCTCGGTGGTGGCGGTCAGCGGCACCCACTGCAGCTCGCGGGCGGTCAGCATCAGCACGGCCCAGGTGGCCACGCCCGGCCGGATCAACGCATTCCAGGCATCGACCCAGGCAATGCCCACGCGCTGCGTGGTGGCCTGCACGGCGGCCAGCCAGGCGCTGGCCTCGATCTCGCCCTCGCGGGCCACGGCCTGCGCCTCGATGACCTTGATGCCCAGCTCGGCCTGCAGGCGCTGGCCGGCGAGGTTGCGCTCGTGCGCGGCGGCGTCCAGCTCGCCCTGCAGGCGCATGCGCTCGATCTCGCGTTGGTGCTCTTGGCGCGCAGTCAGCCAGGCGCTCACCTCGCCCCAGATCATGCGGAAGGCGGTGCCCCCCAGGAAAGAGAGAAGCGCCTCGATCATGGTTTGGCTCCGTACTTCTTCTGCGCGAACTCCTCGAACGCCGTGATGGCCCGGGTGCCCATGTGCCCGCTGATGCCGACCAGGCTGGCGGTCAGCAGCGGCGGGGTGGCCGCCCACTCGCACAGCCAAAATGCCAGCAGGCCCGCAAAGGCGCTGGTGCAAAGCTCGCCCACCAGGCCGGTGAGGTGCCAGGCGCGGGCCTCGCCCTTTCGCACCTTGGCCCACCAGCTCACGAGGCCGCCGAGCAGGGCCACGCCCAGCATGAAGCCGTATTGACGGATGGGGTAGTCGAGCGGGTCTTTGTCGGCCGCGCGGGCCAGCCAGGGCCACGCCAGCAGCACGGCCAGCACCAGGGAGGAGGCCCAGCGCATCACAACGACACCCCCAGGCGCCACGCCGCCAGCGGCAGCAGCGCCACCAGGCCGCCGGCCACGGTGGCCAGGACGTCGAGCAGCTCGGGCGTGCCGCGGCGGGTGACGCGGTCGCGCACCTCTTTGGCGATGGCGACCACCGCGCACAGCACCAGGCCGGCCAGCACGCTGTGCAGGCCGCCCAGGGCGGCCGCGCAGGCGCCGTAGACGAAATGGTTGGCCTTGTCGGCCGGGAGGATGGGGAGGTTCATGCGGTGGGCTTGGTGGGTTTTGGCAAAGCTGCGGCGCGCCTCGCAGCGTGCCGACTGCGGGCGTTTGTCATCAGGGGGAAAGTGGCACGCG
>NZ_JBMLSK010000095.1:0-1408 GCF_049240545.1 Roseateles sp.
GCTCGGCGCGGCGCCGCGCCAGCGCAAGCCGGGGCGTCGGAGCACCGACGTTGTCGGGGTGGCCCGCCGCTAACCGGTGCGGCGTTGGCTTGGTCTGCGACAGCGGGTGGATCTTCGCCAGTTGAGCCGCAGTTCTCGGCCGGGTTGGTGCCGAACCGTCAACCGCGGGGCCGCAGATGCGGGCAGCGCACGACGCTCAGGCGGCAAGCCGACATGGCGCGCAACGGCCCGGCGATCTTCAGGGTGCCGCTCGCGTCAAGGTCCCGCAGCGCACCTCGTCGGCCCGGCGCCAACACAGCGTCGCTGTGCGGCGGGTCCGCAGCGCTGCTTCGACGGCGGCCTGCTGGCTGCCCGTGATCGAAGACCCGTCGATTGAGATGAGCTCGTCGCCGACCTGCAGACCCGCGTTCGCGGCCGGGCTGCGCGCCTGCACGAGCAGGGCGAGCAACCGGTTCGCCACGGGGACGGTGGCCAGCCCGAAGGAGCCGTCCTCGAAGCGACGCTCGCGGGCGTCGCCGGGCACCAGCCACAACCGCGCTTGCCCGATATCCACCGCCCAGCGGGTCTGCGACAACAGCCCCACCCCGATCAGGCCCGCACCCGACTGCCTGCTCCCGGCACCCTCCGGGCCAAAGCTGGTCGGAACGTTCAGCCACCGGACGTCGGCCACCTCGACCGCGGTGGAGCGTGCGGCAATCTCGCGGCTCTGGCCCTGGATCCCGCGCCCCTCGATCGTCACGGCGCCGTCCGGCGGCACGAGTCCCCGCGCCGGGTCAGTCACGAGATACAGCGCGCCGCCGGCGCCGCTGTCGAGCAGCAGGTCGACGGCGACCGGGTCGCGGCTGGCATCTAGAGTGACCTGAACCGGGACAAACAGGTGGTCGTGGCGAACCGTGAGCGCGGCGCTGCGCGCGCCGGACCCCAGGTCCGTCGTGCCGAGGCGGTGCAGGCGCATTCTCCCGCCAGCGGCATCGACCTCCACGCCGAAGCGGGTCCACAGGTCGTTGCCGATGATGCCGTCGATGAACACCAGGTCTGGCGATCCAAACAGCGCCAGCCGATCGACCGGCAGCACCAGCACCGTCAGGTCCCGCAGCGTCAGTGGTCCGAGTTGAAGCGCGACCCCGGGCGCCACCTGTGCAACCGGGCGCGCACCATCGCCCAGGCCGCCGATGGCGATCTCGCCGCGGGATGACAGCGCCAAGTCGGCCGTACGGGGGTGACGGAAGATCAACGTGCCCATGGCCCCGGTGTCGAACAGGAAGCGGTATCCGGGCCGACCGTTGATCGCGACCTCCACGATCGGATACGACAAGGCCCCGGGCAGCAGCGGCAGTTCGACGGTGCCGGCGGCACAGGCCGGGCAATCGCTGACCGCCTGCCGGTTGCCGACCGGGTAGGTGGTGCA
>NZ_JBMLSK010000096.1:0-3821 GCF_049240545.1 Roseateles sp.
TCGGGTTTACCCCGGGGCCTGTCGGCTTGAAAAGGCGTTTGAATTTCCTATGCTCCCGGGGCCTGTCGGCTTGAAGAGGGCGTTTGAATTTCCTATGCTCGGATCAAGCGGCGCTGTCGGGTTTACCCCGGGGCCTGTCGGCTTGAAAAGGCGTTTGAATTTCCTATGCTCCCGGGGCCTGTCGGCTTGAAGAGGGCGTTTGAATTTCCTATGCTCTCAGCCGAGCGCCGCAGCCGTGCCGAGCAGCGTGTAGGTCTCGAGCTCCGCGCTGTCGACCCACGACGCCGGCCAGGCGCTCAGCACCACCGCCACCAGGTCCTGCTGCGGATTGATGTAGACGAACTGGCCGAAGATGCCCTGGGCCGTGAACGCACCGTCATGGAAGGGCAGCGCCGCGGCTCCGCGCGGGAACGACCACCACTGATAGCCATAGCCGAGCGGGTAGCCCGGATACAGCGCGCCGCAGGCCGTGACGGCGCTGTCCGGGTAGGCCGCCTGCTCGAGCCAGCCCGCCGGCAGCGCACCACCGGCCCCTTCCAGCAGGTACAGGGCCAGGCGGCCGTAGTCGCGCAGGCAGGAACTCAGGTTGTTGCCGCCCATCTCCAGCCCGCCCTCGGCCTCCAGCATCCAGTACGCATCGGCTTCCATGCCGGCGCGGCTCCACACCTTGTCCGACAGGTAGCGGCTCAGGTCGCTGCCGGTGGCGGCGGCCACCACCGCGCCGAGCACGAAGGACTCGCCGGTGCTGTAGTTGAAGGCGCTGCCCGGCGCTGCCGCGCGCGGCCGGCTGGCCATCAGCTCGAGCGTGCTGCCGGGGCGGTTGGCCTGCATCGCCTGCGACAGGCGGGTGATGTCGGAATCGCCGCTGGCCACGTAGTCCTCGCTCCAGCGCACGCCAGAACACATGCGCATCAGCTCGCGGATGGTGTTGGCCGCATAGGCCGTGCCTTGCAGTTGCGGCAGGTAGCGCGTCAGCGGGTCGTCGAGGCTGCCGATGCTGCCGTCGGCCAGCGCCGCACCCACCAGCGTGGAGGTGATCGACTTGGCGACCGAGAACGAGGTCCAGCGCGAGGCGTCGTCGTTGCCCATGCGGTAGCGCTCCAGCGCGATGCGGCCGCCTTTCAGGATCAGCAGCCCGGACGTGCGGTTGCGCGCCATGTAGTCGTCGATGCTCAGGCTGCGGCCATCGAAGTCGTAGCGCAAGGTATCCAGCGGCACGGCATGGGCCGGCAGGCCGCGCACGCCGGCGCCGCGCTGCACGCTGCGCGTGGCGGCGATGCGGTCGACGTGGCGGTAGGTGGCCGCCTGGTTGTCGGCGGTGGTCTCGAGCAGGCTGTTGGCGATGGCTTCGTCAGCCGTGTCGCCGCCGCCGCCGCAGCCGGCCAGCGGGCTCAAGGCGCTGGCCGCGGTGAAGGCGCCCAGCAGTTTCAGCAGATCGCGTCGTGTCCTGGGGGGGTCATGTCCTCGGTTCCTCTGGTTGCCGTCGCCGTCGCGGCCACGGCTGTGAAAGACGCAAGGCTAGGCAGCGCGACGGGTCTGCACCAGTCTGCAAAAGCGGACCCGCGCCCTAACATGCAGGCCCCGCACTACCGACCACCCGATGCCCGCCGATGACTACACCCTGCAGCTGCAGCGCCTGAGCGCGCAGCTGCTCGAACTGGGGCAGCTGGCGCGGCGCGTCAGCGCGCCGGCCTTTTTGGAGCAGGCCTGGCTGGCGGTGCGCGAGATGCTCGCGTTCCGCAGCGGTCTCTGGGGGCTGGCGGTCGACCTGGACCCGCCACGCGCGCCGACGATCTACCAGGCCCAGCTGTACGGCCTGCCGGATGAGTTCATCGGCGCCTGGCTCGAACTCGCGCCGCAGGACGAGTTCGGCGACGCCCTGCGCGCGCAGCGCGGCGTCGTGCACCGCGGCAGCGATACCGGGGCGCAACTGCCGGACGCGGTGCGCGCCTTCGACCGCCGCTTCGGCATCCACCATGCGATGGGCCTGGTACTGGACGACACGCCCACCGGCCACGGCTTCTTCGTCTGCCTGTACCGCGGGCCCGACGAGCCGGCCTTCTCCGACGACGAAGCGCGCTGCTTCGAGGTGCTGGCGCGGCACCTGCTGCAGCTGTGGCGCTTTGCGCTGCAGGACGCGCTGCGCGCGGGTGCGGGTGCGGGCGCCGACATCGAGCGCGTGGCCGTCGCCGCGCGCGATGGCCGTCTCGTCCATGCGGGAACGCAGTTGTTCGAATGGATCGCGCAGCGCTGGCCCGGCTGGGACGGACGCCAGCTGCCGCTGCCGCCGGCCGCCATGGCCGCGGCCGGCGAGGGCCTGCAGGCGCTGGAGCAGGGTGAGCATGTCTGGCTGCTGCTGCAGCCGCCGCAGACCGGCCTGTGGCCGCGCCTGGCGCCGCGCCGGCTGCTGGTGGCGCAGCAGTTCGCGCGCGGGCATTCCAACAAGGAGATCGCGCGCCAGCTCGGGCTGACCCCGGCCACCGTGCGCACCTATCTGCGCGATGCTTACCTGGAGCTGGGCGTGCGCAACAAGGTCGAACTCGGCGAGGCGCTGAGCAGCCCTGCGGCCCGGGGTTTGCCGTAGGCGCGCCCGATTCGGGAACCAGACGCCCCGGATCTGCAGCCGCAACACGATCTTGATCAGCTCGGCATTGCTCTTCACGCCCAGCGTCTCCATCGCCTGGTACTTGTGGTACTCCACCGTGCGGTGCGAGATGTCGAGCAGCCGGGCGATCTCCTTGGCCGAGCGGCCGTCGACCAGCAGCCGCAGGATCTCGCGCTGCCGCGGCGTCAGCCCCCGAAGCCGGGTCGCGCTCGGGCCGCTGGCCGGGCGAGCCCAGAACCTCGACGGCGATCTCGGGCTGATGTGGATGCCGCCTTCGGCCGCCACGCGCAACGCCTGCAGCAGCTCCTGCGGCGCGGCGGGCTTGAGCACGTAGCCGGCGGCGCCGGCTTCGAGCGCGCGGCGCGCGTAGGCGGCTTCCGTGTGCATGGTCAAGAAGATTACCGGCACGTCCAGCCGTTCGCGGCGCATCGCGCGCAGCGCGTCGATGCCGTTCAGCCCCGGCATCGAGATGTCGGCGACGATCAAGTCGGCGGTGCGCTGCCGCGCCAGCTGCAGCAGCGAGCGGCCGTCGCCGGCCAGGCCCACCAGTTCGTAGTCGTCGGCCAGCAACGCCTGCAGCTGACGCTCAGGGGCTGAGCGTGGACACGGGACCGCCAGCCACTTTGCGCCGACATCGACGGGTTCAGCCTGCACGCTGCGGTACGGGTCGAGGCACACGACCGCAAGCGGCTGGAACAGCTGTGCCGCTACATCATGCGCCCCGCGCTGTCGGACGAGAGGATCCAGCTCAACGCCGCCGGCCAGGTGGAGCTCAAGCTCAAGACGCCGTGGCGCGACGGGACCACGCATCTGGTCATGAGCCCGCTGGAGTTCGTGCAGCGGCTGGCCGCGCTGGTGCCGCGGCCGCGCTTGCACCTGATCCGTTTGGTGCCCGCATAACTTCGCTGCGCGAAGTAAGCGGACCCCCGCTGCGCGAACCATGGGGTGCTGGCGCCGAACGCGAAGCTGCGTGCGCTTGTGGTGCCGCAGCGGCCACCGGATCAAGACAAGCCGGCCACCGAAGCCGCTGCGGCGGCTGGCTGCGAGGCAGAGACAGTTCAGTCCCGGCCGCACCGCATCAGCTGGGCACGGTTGCTCAAGCGCGTCTTTTGCTCCGACATGACTTGAGTACAAGTTGGTCTGCGCTGAAGCTTCGCTTTGTCATCGACGTGGAGCGGTGTCCGAACTGCGGCGGCGGGGAGCTGAAGATCATCGC
>NZ_JBMLSK010000097.1:0-3868 GCF_049240545.1 Roseateles sp.
GGGGAGGGAGAATAGCGGGACCAAACACTTGTGTCAAGTGTGTGCAACGATCAGGACACTTCCAGCACCCCTTTTGAGGCAGGTCTTGCGTGAACAGCATCAAGAGTACAGTGACTTCGCACCGTCTCTCTCCCTTCATGAGAGCCGCCGCACTGGCCTTGCTAGCCATCTGCCTAGCCAACATCGGTGCGCGCGCCGACCCAGTTGTCTTCAAACAGGCGCTGAATGGCGCTGCCATCGACGAGGTCATCGCCCGGGAGATGGAAGTACAGAAAATTCCCGGCCTAGCACTGGGCATCGTGTACAAGGGCAATTTGCTCTACGCAAAGGGCTACGGCAAGGCGAACATCGAGAACGAAGTGCCCGCCACACCCGATTCGGTGTTTGCCATCGCCTCGGTGAGTAAACCAATCATTGCACTGGGTGTTGCTCGGCTTGTCGAGCAAGGGAAGTTACGGTTCGACGACCCCATTGCCAAGTACCTTCCCGGTACTCCCAAGAGTTGGAAGGATGTCCGCCTCACGCACCTGCTCAGCCACACCTCCGGAATCACCCGCGAATCGCCGGCCTTTGATGGTGAAAGAATCAAACCTGACTTCGAGCTCGTCGCTGCTGCCTTCAGCGTACCGCTGGTATCCCCGACGGGCACGAAGTGGGAGTACTGCAACGTCTGCTATTTCGCGTTGGCCGAGGTCATCACTCGCGTTGGCGGTGATCCCTGGCCGCAGTTCATGCAGAAGGAAATGTTCCAGCGGGCTGGGATGAAGGACACCCGAACGACCAGCGTCCGCGACATCATTCCTCGCCGTGCTGCATCGTATGAGTGGAGGCATGGTCGCCACGAGAACATCCGTGAGTACATTGCCCTTCGACCCAGTGGCGCGTTTGTCTCCACAGTGAACGATCTTGCGCGACTTGAGGCCGAACTTTGGGATGGGCGAGTCGTGTCGGCAGAAACCCTTAGGCTCATGGAGACACCGGCTCGGCTCAATGACGGATCGACGGCAAGGGGTTCTGAGTATTCGGTCGGCTATGGAATGGGGTGGGACGTGGCCATCGTCGATGGGAGGCGACGGGTAGCTCACGACGGCGCGTTGGCGGGATTTCGGACCGTGTATGCCAGATACCCAGACCAAGGCTGGGCGGTGATCGTGCTCGCAAACAGCAGCAGTGGATGCTGCAATGCGCTGGAAGGCACCGTGGCAAAGCTGCTACCCAGTCCCTAATGTCGTGAGTTAGAAGTTCGCAAACAAAACCGCTCGATGCTGGCCAGGATGTCGTCGGCGGTCTTGCTCAACACGAAAAGGCGTAAGCGTCGCCTCAAGGCCGCATTGCCCGACCGGCCGTCGATGAGCAGGATCTCAGGATCCTTGCCCCGCTTGTAGGTAAGCGTGGCCTCAAGGCCCTCTTGACCGCCAGCTGCGATCAGATGTCGACCACGTGCCGCAGCAGCGCGAAGCCCACACGCTTGCCGCGCTCGTGCTGTCGTACCCAGTTGCTCAGCACGTTGGCGTTGATGCCGCACGTCCTGGCGACCCTGGCCAGCGAGATACCCGGCTGCTGGCTGGCTCGCACCAGTCGATCCGGGCCTGCGGGTCGTAGATGCTGCGACCGTCGCGCTTGTGGCCAACCACCAGTCGTCTGGCAATCGCCTCGATCTCCTCTGTCATTACGTGCCCACCTTCCTACGTGGGCATGTAGGCTCTCAGGCATCGGCTCGGGATTCAAGGACGCCGTTTATTGACCGCTTACCGTGCACCTGGGATGCTGGGCGCACTGCAGGCGGTACTTCCACGAGGCGTTGCCCAAGGACAAGCGCTGACCGGAACAGTTGCCGGCGCAGTTCATCGAGCTCATCGGCCGGCTGTACAAGGTCGAGGCTGACGCTCGCCGCGACGACCTCGATGTCCATGCGCTGCAGCAGCAGCGGACGAGGCACAGCAAACCGGTGCTCGAACAGATCGAGGCCCTGGCGCTGCGGCATCTGCATGGTGTGCTGCCGGGCAGCTTGCTGGGCAAGGCGTTGCACTACCTGACCGCGCAGTGGCCCACGCTCGTGCGCTACGCCGACGACGGGCGGTACCCGATCGTAAGCGTCCGGCGAACCCATCTTGAGCTGAGGCTGCGCGGCGATAACGATCCTGTCCAGTTAACGAATAGCTGGACACGATGGATACGGAGAATAGTCGTAAGCGCCGGCGCCACAGCGCAGAGCTGAAGGCGCAGATCCTGGCCGAGTGCGCCGTGCCGGGCGCCTCAGTAGCCAAGGTCGCGATGGCGCACGGGATCAACGCCAACATCGTGCATGGCTGGCGCAAGCTGGCCCGCGAGGCAGGTGCAGTGACTGTGTCGCAGCAGTTCGTGCCTGTTGCCGTTGCGACGACCGCGGTGCCGTCGGCGGACAAGCAGACCATCGACGTTGAGCTGCGACGCGGCGCGGTGGTGATGAAGGTGACGTGGCCGGCGGCGGCCGCAGCGGACTTCGCAGCCTGGACACGAGAGCTGCTTCGGTGATCCGCGCCCATGATCAAAGTTGAGGCGGTGTGGATGGCCGTGGAGCCGCTGGACATGCGTGCTGGAACTGAAGCTGCATTGGCCCGGGTGGTCACGGTGTTCGGCGCAGCGCGGCCGCATCATGCCTATCTGTTCGCCAACCGGCGCGCCAATCGCATGAAGGTGCTGGTGCACGACGGCATTGGCGTGTGGCTGGCGGCTCGGCGCCTGAACAGCGGCAAGTTCGCCTGGCCCAAGGATGTCAGTGGCACGCTGACGCTGAGCCGGTCGCAGTTCGATGCGCTCGTGCTGGGCCTGCCCTGGCAACGCATCGGAGAAGCGGGCGTGATCACGTTGCTATAGCGCGTCCATTGCGGCATGTGCCAATGGTGGTCGTAAGTTGCGCTTGGCACGATCACACTCCGTGATCGCCGAAGACCTCGACACGCTGGATCCGGAACAACTGCGCCAGGCACTGCGTGCCTCGCGCGCCGAGGTCGCGTTCAAGCAGGCGATCATCGACAAGCTCACGCACGAGAACGCGATCCTCAAGCGGCTGAAGTTCGCCGCCAAGACCGAGACCTACAGCGCCGAGCAGAAGAGCCTGCTGGACGAGACCCTGGACAGCGACTTGGCGGCAGTGGCTGCCGAGATTGAAGCGATGGGTCCCTCGGCCAAAGCCAGCGGCGAGAAGCAGACACCGAAGCGGGAGAAGCTGCCGGCCAATCTGCCGCGCCGCGAGATCCACCACGAGCCCGAGAACACCACCTGCGGCTGCGGCACTCCGATGCAGCGCATCGGCGAGGACGTCGCCGAGAAGCTGGACTACCAGCCGGGCGTGTTCACGGTGGAGCGCCACGTCCGCGGCAAGTGGGTGTGCAAGTGCTGCGAGAGGATCGTGCAGGCGCCTGTTGCTGCGCACGTCATCGACAAGGGACTGCCCACGACGAGCCTGCTGGCTCAGGTGCTGGTGGCCAAGTACCTGGATCACCTGCCGCTGTACCGCCAGGAAGCGATCTTCGAGCGTGCAGGGCACCTGATCGCCCGCTCGACTCTGGCGCAGTGGGTGGGCGAGTGCGGCGTGCAACTGCAGCCGCTGGTGGACGCCCTGGCGGCCGAGCTGCTGCGCCAGCCCGTGCTGCACGCTGACGAGACGCCAGTGGCGATGCTCAAGCCCGGCCACGGTAAGACGCACCGGGCGTACCTGTGGAGCTACTGCACAACGCCGTTCAACACGATCAAGGCCGTCGTCTTCGACTTCGCCGACAGCCGGGGCGGTCAGCATGTGCGCGGCTTCCTCGGTCTGCCGGGAACGCCAGAGTGCGTATTTCGGCGATCGTGACCGGTCGTTTCGGTTGAAGGTGACCGGTCATTT
>NZ_JBMLSK010000098.1:0-4545 GCF_049240545.1 Roseateles sp.
AATTTCGATCGACATCAATACCTCGGCAGGGCTGTTTCAAGCCCGAAGATTGCCATAACTGAACCCGGCGGCGCGACATCGGGTTTCATGACCATCACGGCGAAGGTCGGTACGGTCACGTGCAGCAGCGAGGCGAAGACGCGCACGCCGACCTCGGTGGTGCTGGTTTGGCCCGAAGGCGTGAAGGTGCCCAGCAGGTCGAATCCCACCCATTTCCGGCGAATCACCGCCTTCGCGCCAGCCGAGCAGCCCGCCGCAGAACGGCCAGGCGACGGCGAGGCCGTGAACCAGAACGGCGAGGTGGAAGGAGCCAGAGTGGTCGGCATCCGCGACAGTCATGCCGGCGAGTCTGAGTCGGTTGGCAAGGTCATGTGCACCAGCAGGCCACCGCCGGCGCGCGGTGTCAGGGTCAGGCGGCCGCCGTGCCGCTGTGCCACCGTGGCGGTCAGCGCCAACCCGAGGCCCGCGCCGCCGCCGGCGCGATTGCGAGAAGGCTCGGCACGCGCGAAGGGCTGCAGCACCCGCTGACACTCGGCCGCGTCCAGGCCCGGCCCGCGGTCCGCGACCTCGATCGACCAGGTCGGCCCGACCCGCCGCACTGCGACCTCCGCAGCACCGGCGTAGCGCTGGGCGTTGTCGATGAGGTTGATCAGGGCGCGCCGCACCGCGGGCTCGTCGCCGACACAGGACGCCGCCACCGGCGCACGACAGCTCACCGCGGGACCGATCTCGCTGGCCAGCATGGCGCACTCGCGGGCCAGGGCCGCGAGGTCGAACGTGGCTGACGCCAGCGGCGCCTGCTGGCTGCGCGCGAACTCGAGCACGTCGTCGATCATCGATCGCATGCGGTCGATGTCGGCCACCATGCGGCCGCGCAGCGGCTCGTCGATCTGCTCGGCGCGCAGCCGCAGGCCGGTCAGTGGTGTGCGCAGGTCGTGCGCCACCGCCGCCACCATGCGCGTGCGCTCGGCTGCCTGGTCGGCCAGGCGTCGGCGCATCGCGTTGAAGGCCGTCGCGGCGGCATCGATCTCCCTGGGTCCCGTGACCGCCAGCGGGGGACCGCTGCCGGCGAGATCGGCCTGGGTGGCTGCGTCGGCCAGGGCCCGGACCGGCTGCGCGATCTGGCGCGCGACGTAGGCGGCCAGCGGCAGCGTGATGGCGCTGCCCAGGGCCAGTGCGAGCAGCACCCGGTAGCGCCAGACGCTGCCGAGCGGATCGGGGGGCATGAACACGAGCCAGATCCCGTCGCTCTGTTGCTCGGCCAGCGCGAAAGGCGGCAGTTGCAAGGCGGGCCGCGACAGCACGCGCTGCACCACGGTGGCGAGTTACGCGGAGGAGGGGGCCTGCGCCGCGGCATCGGCCGCCACCACCTGCACGGGCGGCACGCTGCCCCCCAGGCTGCCGCCGTTCAACCAGCGGGCCTGCAGTGCGGTCGTGGTGCCCGGGCGCAGGCTGGCCGCGGCGGCGGCGACCTCGGGCGCCGGCGAGCCGACAGGCAACTGCGGCTGCCGCTGGCGCTCGAGGCCACGCTGCGCGGCCAGGTCGGGGTGAGCCAGCGCGGCGACGGCATCGGCCAGGGTCATCGGCGGCATCGGCGGCACCGGCACCCACGACACCGCGGCGAAGGCCACGGCCAGGACAGCGGCAACAACCGCCGCGCTCAGAAGCATCAGCTGCGTCTGCAGAGGCAGCGGCCGGCTCATCGCTGCTGCACCTCGGCGACGAAGCGATAGCCGGCGCCGCGAACGGTCTCGATCAGCTCGGCCGAGCCGCCGCCTGCGTCCGCCAGCTTGCGCCGCAGGCGGCTGATGGCAAGGTCGATCACGCGGTCGAAGTTGTCGGAAGGGTCGCTGCGCGTCAGCGCGAGCAGGGTATCGCGGCCGAGCAGTCGGCCAGGTCGCTCGGCCAGCACACTCAGCAGGTCGAACTCGCGCGGCGTCAGCAGCACGGACTGGCCGCCGGGCGAGAACAGGCGGCGTTCCTGCGTCTCGAGCCGCCAGCCCGAGAAGGCCAGAACCCGCGCACCGCCCTGCGGGGCCTGGCCGCGACGAAGGACGGCCCGGACACGCGCCAGCAGTTCGCGCGGCTCGAAGGGCTTGGCCAAGTAGTCGGCAGCGCCGAGCTCCAGGCCGACGATGCGGTCGGTGGTGTCGCCCAGCGCACTGAGGATCAGCACTGGCGGATGCCCGGGGGGCAGGCGACGGCAGATTGCCAGCCCGTCTTCGCCGGGCAGCATCACGTCGAGCACGATGAGGTCCGGCCGTGCGCGGGCCAGCTCGCGGTCCATGGCTGCTCCGTCGGTCGCGGTGCGCACATCGAAGCGGTGGCCCGAGAGGTACTCGGCTAGCGCCTCGCGTACGCTGGCGTCGTCTTCGACGATGAGCACCCGGGCTTCAGTCTCCATCGCGCGATGATGCCCGGCGGGTGTATCGATTTCTTGTCGGCGGCGACAAACGGACGATACGTACGGGCGTTTTCATTCCAGGCATCATCACACCGTCGTCGAGGCCGTTCATGCGCTCCATTCCTTCCCATACCGCCGCGATGACCGTGGCCTGCGTCCTCGCCGCCTCGGCCGCGTGGGCTGCGCCCGTTCACTGGCAGTTGCCGATCGCCATGCACGAGGGCTACCCGATGCTCGACGTTCGCTTGCCCGGCCGGACCGAGCCGCTGCGCATGGTGCTCGACACGGCCGCCAGCCATTCGGTGATCGACCTCGCGCTGGCCCAGTCACTGGCGCTGGTCGACGAATCGGCCAGCGAAGCCCGCGTAGAGGGCGCGGGTGGCCGTGCCGCCACCATGCGACCCGGGCGGCGCACGGCGATGCAGATCGGACCCATGCCGTTCGAGACCGCTCCCGTGTTGCTTGATCTGAAGGCCCTGCAGACCCCGACGCGCCGCATCGATGGCATCGTCGGGCAAGACCTGATCAACCGGCACGACATGCGCCTGGACCTCGGCGCCGGGCGCCTCGAGCTTGTCGCACCGGGCAGTCAGCCGCACTGGTTCGCCCGCGGGCAGTGCCAAGACAACGGACCGCGCAGCGAGCGTCCGGCACCGGCCGCGGGCTTCTTCGTCGTCGACGTGCAGGTCCAGGGCCCGGAGCCCGGTACGGCGCCGGCCAGTGTGCGCGCGGTGCTCGATACCGGCGCGGCGAGCAGTCTCATCAACTCGGCCGCGCGCCGCGCACTGGCCGTGGCCGACGGGGACCCGCGGCTGCGCGACCGCGCCCAAGGCACGCAGGGCGTCTCGGCCCAGGCCGTGGCCACGCAACTGCTGCCGATCGGTGGCCTGGCGCTGGCGGGCTGGCAGATGCCGGCGTTTGAGGTGCGCGTCAGCGATCTGCCCGTGTTCAGTGTGCTCGGGCTCGGTGGGCAGCCGGCCATGATCCTCGGCATCGACGTGCTGCAGCGGGTGCCGTGGGCCCTGGCCGCGGGCGCGTCGCGGATGTGCCTGGGGTAGCCAAAATTCTCACTGATGTGTCGGGCTCGCAGCCCCCCCAGGCTGGACGGGCGGCAGCCCCTGAAGCGACGCACTGACCTCATGGACCTGAGAACACTGCCTACCGCACCCGCTTGTAGTTCGTATACCCGCCCGGCGGCGCGACATCGGGCTTCATGACCATCACGCCAAACGGCGGTACGGTCACGTGCAGCAGCGAGGCGAAGACGCGCACGCCGGCCTGCGTCGTCCCAGCCTTGCCCGAGGGCGTGAAGGTGCCCAGCAGATCGATCATGGGCGAGCTGTCCATGAGCTTCGAGTTGGCCACGAGCACCGTCTCGGTCACCTCTTCAGGGTGCGGGTTGACGACGACGACGATGGTGTCGGCCGCGCGGTCGGTGTGGCGCTCGAAGGCCAGCAGCCGGTTCGCGGTGCAGGCGCGGAAGTCCCCCACGCGCAGGGCGCGGTGCTCTCGGCGCAGCGCGATGAGGCGGCGGGTCCAGTCGAGTGCGGGGTGGCCCTGCGCCACCAGGTCCCAGCGCATGGGCGCGCGCATCTCGGGGTCATCGCCGCCGGGCATGTCCAGCTCGCTGCCGTAGTACAGGTTGGGCGAGCCCGGCAGCGTGCACTGCAGCACCTGGGCCAGGCGCCGTGCGCGCTCGTCCGGCAGGGTGGTGGCCAGGCGGGGGGTGTCGTGGTTGTCCAGGTAGATCCAGGACTTGAGCATGTTGTCCAGGCCGGACTCGTCCACCATGCGCGTGATCATGCGCGTGGCCGTGGGCGCGGCCAGCCGGCCGTCGCACAGACGCAGGATGATGTGGCGCAGCGTGAAGTGCATCACCCCGTCCACGGACGGGAACCACTCGCGCGGGTAGTTGGCCAGCTCTCCCACCACCAACGAACCGGGCTTCTCCTCATGCGCGGCGTTGGTGAGTTCCTCCAGGAAGTGAAAGCCGATGTCGAAGGCCACGTCCAGGCGCCAGCCGTCCACGCCGTCGCGCAGGTAACTGCGCACCACGGAGTCGCGGCCCGCTTAGAGGTGCTCGCGCACGGTTCTTCGTCGTTTGGAGTGGATTTCCTTGGTTTTGACTCTGCATAGTGGTG
>NZ_JBMLSK010000099.1:0-24841 GCF_049240545.1 Roseateles sp.
CTAGGGTTTTCCCTTGACTGGCTGATGCCGGTCAAAGACACTTCAATACCAGTTGCAAACCAGTCCATGGATGCGCAACGGTTTATCGGCACACCCGCTTGAAAGACGGGGCCGCAAAGCCTCCGGTCTACCGTCCCGGCGAACCTCAAATTCGCCGGCACCAAGATAGCGGGGTTGCCAGGCAGGCCTGATTGGGCGTGACACACCGTGTGCACGCACCCAGGGCATGCTTGTCATGCAAAAGGCGTAGACGGCGACATGCCGTTTCGCGCCTCGTCGCAGCGACTCATTTCTCGTTTTCTTGGGCGTGCCTCTGTGGCCCCTTGTTGGCCTAACCCTGCACGCTTGGCGATTGATGCGAGCCCTGGCGTGCCCCTGTTTGAGCCGCTGGCGTGAACAGGGCTTGCCAAAGAAATGCCTTGAATATGAGTTCCTTGAACGCTGCCGATTTCAGTTCCGCCTCTTTGCGTGCCGATGCGAACATGCCCGCCTTGAAGCCCCATGCCAGCCTGGCGCGCCGCGTGGCGCTAGCGGGAGGTTTGGGTGTGGCGACGATGATCGGTTTGACCAGCCTGGGCCTGAGCCTGCAGGCGACCGGCGTCGAGCGTGAGCGCGCCGCGCAACTGGCGGCCAGCGAAGCGAGCGCCGTGGCCCGCATGGCGGACTCCTTCGATAGCAGCGCCCGCCTGATGGTGGACCGCTTCTACAACACCTTTGCCACTGACTTCAAAGGCAGCTTCAGCCTGCTCAGCTTGAACGATGGCGGCGCGGAACTGCTGTTCGAAGGCCAAAAGCTGGCCGGCAACTTCGAGGCGGTGGACCGCTTCAGCCGCAACACCGGCGGCGCCGCCACGCTCTTCATGCGCAAGGGCGATGACTTCTTGCGCATCAGCACCTCCTTGAAAAAGGAGAACGGCGAGCGTGCCGTCGGTACGCTCTTGGGCACCAGCCATCCGGCCTACCGCAAGATGATGGACGGCCAGCCTTTTGTGGGCAAGGCCGTGCTCTTTGGCAAGCCATTCATGAACCATTACCAGCCGATCAAGGACGCCAGCGGCGCGGTCATCGGCATCTTGTTTGTGGGCTTTGACACCAGCGAGTTCCAGCAGTCGTTGAGCAAGCTGAGCGAGGAGGTCAAGCTGTTTGGCACCGGCGGCGTCTATCTGGTCGACCCCACGGGTGCCAAGGGCCGCCCTTTGTTCAAGGGACACCCGACTCAAAGCGGCAAGCCGGTGGCCGAGGTGGACGCTGCCGCCGAGACTTTCATGACCGAGTTGTTCAAGAAGCCTGAGGGCGTCATGAGCCCGGCGCCGGCTCTGTTGAACAAAGCCAATGACGATGCCTGGGTGGTGGCGCGCCGCAGCGAGGCGACCGGTCTTTGGGTGGTGGCCGAAGTGTCCGATCGTCAGGCTTTGCGTCAGCATTGGGCCGAGCAGCGCAAGCTCTGGTTGACCCTGGGTTTGGTCAGCTTGGGGTTGGCTTTGGGTCTGTGGCTCTTGCTGCGTCGCTGGGTGGAGGCCCCATTGGCTCTGCTGAATGCGGCCGTTACCCGGGTTGCAGGAGGCGATTTGTCGGCCCCGGTGCAGGCCTTGCGTCAGGATGATCTGGGCGCTTTGGCCTGCAATGTGGAGCGCATGCGGCAACAGCTGGCGCAGACCATTGGCTCGGTGCGCATGGCCACCGACGGCATCTCCACCGCCAGCTCGCAAGTGGCGGCCGGCAGCCAAGACTTGTCGGGCCCCACCGAGAGCGGCGCCAGCAGCTTGCAGCAGATTGCCAGCTCCATCGAGCAGCTGACCGGCGCGGTCAGCCAAACCGCTGAGGCGGCCCGTTCGGCCACCGAGCTGGCGGTGACGGCCAATCAAGCGGCCGAGCAGGGCGGCGAAGTGATGCAGCAGATGATGATGAAAATGGACGACATCAACACCGCCAGCCGCAAGATCGGCGAGGTCATCGGCACCATCGATGCGATCGCCTTCCAGACCAATATCCTGGCCTTGAATGCCGCCGTGGAAGCGGCCCGTGCCGGCGAGCAAGGCCGTGGCTTTGCGGTGGTGGCCAAAGAAGTGCGCAGCTTGGCGCAGCACTGCGCCGAGTCAGCGCGTGAGATCAAGGGCTTGATCGGCGGCAGCGTCGACTGCGTGGACTCGGGCCTGAAGCTGGTGCAAACCGCCGGCCGTTCGATGGCGGATATCCTCAGCAGCATCGCCCGCGTCAACACCGTGGTGATGGAAATCAACGATGCCACCCGCGAGCAGCGCAGCGGCATCGGGCAGGTCAATGCGGCCATAAGCGATCTGGACAACAGCACCCAGCAAAACGCGGCGCTGGTGGAGGAGAGCACCGCCGCTGCCGAGAGCCTGCGCGCTCAGGCACAGGGCTTGGCCGAGATGGTCAGCGGCTTCCGTTTGCAAAAAGCCTGAAGACCCGTCGCGGCGCAGGCAAAGGCTTAGCGCCGCCGCCGCACCAGCTGCACCGCCTCGGCGCGCGAGCCCAGGCCTAACTTGCTGTAGGCTCGGTTGATGTGGGTCTTGACGGTGGCGACCGAGACAAACAACTGAGCGGCGATCTGCTCATTGCTCAGCGGCTCGCCAATCAAGCGCAGCACCTGCCATTCGCGCAGCGTCAGGCCCAGCGGTGGCGCTTCGCCGCTCGTTGTTGCGTCGGCGCTGGTCTCGGTGGCGGTGTCAGCGACACTCGTCTCGGGTGCTTCCACCTGCAGCCGGTTCAGCAAGTCCTTGGCATGCTCCCGGGCGCGTCGGTGGTGGACGATGGCGGGCGTGGCCAGCAGGGCATTCAAGGGCCCGATCAGCTTGGGCGCCAGCCACAGCAGGTCCATCTCCGAGGGTTCTTCGGCGTCCAGCCATTGGCGCAAGGCCAGCAGGTCCGGTGTCGGTGAACCCAGGGCCTGAATCAGCTGTAAGCGGCGCGACAGCAGCGGCAAGGGCCGTGCCTGCAGCTCTGAGCTCAAGGCCTGCAGCCGCTCCGCCGGCCAGGGGCGGGCGCCCAGCAGTGCGGCGCCGGCCTGCAGCACCCAGCGTTCCAGTTCGTACAAGCCAGCGCCGTCGGCCACGGGCGATGCGTCGCTGTCGGCCAAGCTCAGCAGGGTGGGCCGTTCATGCTGCTGCGCGGCCAACCAGATCTGCGCGTGCAAGAGGCGGTTGCGCCATTTGAAGCAGTAAAAGGTTTTGCGCTCGCGTCCTTCCAATTCCTGCAAAACCTTGGCGGCGGCGTCCAGGCGGCCTTCAGCCAAACCTTGCATGGCTTGATCCAGTAACTGAGGGAAGGCCATGTAATCCTGCGCGGGCCAGGGCTCGTCCAGCGGCCGCAAGCCATGCGCTTGGCGCAGGCGCTGTGCTTCTTGGGCGTAGAGCTGAGCGGGCGCCGGCAGGTCTTGCTGCAGATGCAACTCGGTCAGCGCTTGCAGGGCGTCAATCTGCAGCACGGTGGCTTTGTCGCGGGCGGCGCCCTTGAGGGCCGCGCTCAGTGGAGCAATGGCGTCTTGGGGGTGGCCTGCTTCCAACAGAGCCAGACCCAGGGTGTAGCGGGCCAGCAAGGCCGGCGGGTTCAGGTCATTCGGAAAAGCGTCGATGGCGATCTTGGCCTGCTGGCAAGCGCGCGGCGCTTGGTCGAACATCTGGGCGATGCGGGCCTGCAGCGTGGCGCGCAGGGCCGGGCTCAAACCCGGGGCGCTTTGCAGCACGCGCTCCACCGAGTGCGGCTCGCCCGCCACCTCGATCGTCCAAATAAAGCGCAGGCCCAGCAGCTCGCCTTCTTGCAGGCGGGGGTGCAGCTGGTTCAGGGTCAAGAACTTGCCGACCAAGGGGCGGGCCGGGCTGTAGAACAACCACCAGCCGGCGCTCTCCAGCAGGTCCAGCTGCATATCCGGCCGACCATGGCTGAGCAGCAACTCGGCCGCGCGGACGGTTTGGCCGGAGTTCAAAAACAGGCGCACCGCGCGGGTCAGCAATTCCTCGTCAACCAGCGCAATCACGGCCACTGGCGTCTCGCCGGCATCACTCAGCAGCGCCAAGGCTGCCTCGATATCGCGCGGCGTTTGCGTCAGCAGGGCGGCCAAGGTCAGCGTGTCGAGCGGACCCAGCAATTGCAACGCTGCGCTCACGCGGGCGGGCAACTCGCCAGTAGGCGCTGCTGCGAGCTGGATTCGAGGTGCGTGCAAACTTGAATTCATGCGGGGAGTGGAGGGACGGGGCCGACTCAATCCACTGCGGGGGTGGATGCTGGGGCGGGAGGCCTTTGAAACAATCGCTCGAGCGTCGCAGTCTAAGGGTTCACTGTCGCTTTGGGCCCACGGGCCGCGCGCTGCTCTTGGCCGTGCAGCGGATGACGCGCTGTTTTCACCGATCTTCTGTCCTTGCGTTTTTTGTTGATGCCCAAGTCTGCCTCGCCCCGCGCCTCAGTCGCCAACACGCCAGCGCCCAAGCTGCTGGCCCTGGCCTGGCCCTTGTTCATCGAGTTGTGGCTGGCGATTGCGCTGGGTCTGGTCGGCACTGCTTTGGCCGCGCGCATCTCAGACGCTTCGGCCGGCGGTTTTGCATTGGCGAATCAGTTGGCCGGCACGTTGTTCATTCTGTTTCGGGTGATTGGCGCCGGCGTGAGCGTGGTGTTGACCCAAAGCCTGGGCGCAGGGCGGCGCGACGCGGCTGATGCCGTGGCACGGGCGGTGCTGGGCGCCAGCAGTTGGATTGGCGCCATCACCGGCTTGGCTGCCTTGGTGGCAGCGGCACCCTTGTTGCGCCTGTTGAATGCGCCGGTCGAAGTCATGCCCTCTGCCTTGCCTTTCTTGCAGGCGTTGGCGCCGGCGCTCGTGCTCGATGCCTGGAACGCTTCGATGTCGGCCGTCCTGCGTGCCCATCTGCGCAGCCGCGAGGCCCTGATGGTGGTGGTGGTGATGCAGCTCACCCATCTGGGCCTGGCCTTGCCCTTGATGCTGGGTTGGGGTCCGCTGCAAGCGCTGGGCATTCCGCCCTTGGGCCTGCCCGGCTATGCGGTGGCGCTGACCTTGAGCCGTGTCCTCGGCCTGACTCTGCATTTGATCTTGTGGCGCAGCCGCCTGGGCCTGCGGCCGCTGGCCAGCGATTGGTGGCGGCTGCCGCGCGCCGAGTTGGGTGCGGTGCTGCACATTGGCCTGCCCGGTGCGGCCGAGAACATTGCTTACCGCCTGGCCTTTATGGTCAGCGTGGGCGTGGCCGGTTTGCTGGGCGCCACCGCGCTGGCAACCCAGGCCTATGCCTTGCAGCTGATGGGCTTTGTGATGATGTTTGGCATCGCCACCGGCTTTGCGGTGGAGATTGTGGTCGGCCACATGATTGGCGCCGGCCGCCTGCATGCGGCGCATCAGCTGGTGCGGCGGGCGCTGGGGCGGGGCTTGGTGGTCAGTGTGTTGGTGGCGCTAGCAGCGGCCCTGGCCGGGCCGCATTTGATGGCGCTCTTCACCGAAGACCCGGACATCATCCGGGCGGGCTGTCAGCTCTTGTGGCTGACCGTCTTGCTGGAGCCGGGCCGCACCTTCAATTTGGTGGTGATCAATGCCTTGCGAGCCGCTGGCGATGCGCGTTACCCGGTGATGGCCGGGGCGGCGTCGATGTTGCTGGTTTTGGCGGGCGGCAGCTGGCTTTTGGCCATCTATCTCGATCTGGGCGTGCAAGGCTTGTGGATCGCCTATGCCTTGGATGAGTGGATTCGCGGCCTCTTGATGTGGCGGCGCTGGGCCAGCCATGCTTGGGTGCCGCATGCAAGGGCAGCGGGCCGTCGCTTGCGGCAACGGCCCGTTTCAGCCTGAGTCAGTCTTGGCTGGGCCAAACACCCGGCTGCACATCAAAGCGAGGGTACCAGTCGGAGGGCAGGCTGCCGGCCCAGACGCGGTTGTGGTGCGGCTGCAAGCGCTTCTTGCCAAAGGTCATGCGGGCATCGGCCAGCGAGAGCAGGCTGGTGGCGCTCCAGTCGCTGCCGGGCGGGCTGGCGGCCGCGCCCAGGGTGACGGTGATGGGGCTTGGGCCCTCCAAGCTGGCGAACTCGCTGGCGACTTCGCCGCGCAGCGCTTCGGCCTTGTCGACCGCGGCTTGCAAGTCGGCGCCGGGCAGCAGCATGACGAATTCATCGCCGCCCAGGTGGGCGAGGCTGGCGCCGGCCGGCAGGCGCTCCGTCAGCAGCTTGGCCACGCGTAGCAAGACGGCCTTGGCCTTGTCGGCGCCTTGGTCATCCAAATAACTCTTGAAGTGATCGAGGTCAAAGGTCAGGGCTGCCAGCGGGGTTCCGGCGGCGCGGGCCGCGTTGGCGGCGGATTCCATCTGGCGCTGCAGAGCTGGGCGATCCAGCAGGCCGTCGAGCTCAAGTTTGTCGGCAATCAGATTGGGCATTGAGCACTCCTATGAGGGACACGCCACCATAGTATGCAGGCCTGCGCGCCCTGGCACGCTCCAAATCCCCTAGTTTTTGAACTTCGCTTCAGCAGCCGGACGCTGGCAGGCGGCCAAAAAAGTGTCGATCAGGCGTGAGTCGCGGCGGTCTTTCAGGCAGTAAAGGTACTCACGCACCTGCGGCACCTCGCCGTCAAAAGGCAGGACCCGCAGCTCCGGGTGCTCGCAGACCTCGTTGGCGGCAAAGATGCTGACGCCCATCTGCCGGATCACCGCCTCGCGCAGGGCCTCGCGACTGGCAATCTCCATGCTGCTGAGGGGCTGAACCTGGGCATCGGCCAGCATCTGCTCGGTCAGTTGGCGCGTCATCGAGCCGCGTTCGCGCATCAGCAAAACACAGGCGCTCAGATCGCTCAAGGCGACCGTTTTGCGCCGGGCCAGCGGGTGCTCGCGGTGCACCACCAGGGCCAAGGGGTCGGCGCCCAACTCGATGTGGTGCAGCCGAGGGTCGGTTTCCAGATGCGAGGAGGTGGCGATATCGACCCGGTACTCCTGCAAGGCGTCGATCATCTGGCGCGAATTGCCGGCGCCGATGCTGATCTCCACCTGCGGATACTGCTGTCGGTAGCGCTTGACGATGTCCAGCACATAGTAGGGCGCGGTGGCGCCAATGCGCAGGCTGCCTCTTTGCAGCTCACCGGCATTGCGCAGCGCAAACTCGAGGTCGATCTCTTGCTGCAATAGCTGGTGCACCCGCGGCATCAGCTGCACGCCGGCATCGCTGATCAAAAGGCGGCCTCCTTCGCGGCGGAACAGCTCAACGCCGTAATGCTCCTCCAAGGCGCGGATCTGCGTGGTCACCGTCGGCTGGCTCAGGCCCAGATGCTTGGCGGCCAGGGTCACGCTGCCCAGCCGGGCCACGGTGAAAAACGCCTTCAGCTGGGTCACCAGCATGAGGGGCTCCTCCACCAGGCACGCAAAGACGCCAATACCTGATTTCTGAAATTTGCGTCCTTTGACGCTTTGTGTTCATGGCCCATCCCTACAGTTTCGCTGATCCCAAGGCAGGGCCGAAGCCGGCCGTGCGTGGAGCGAATGACCCCTAAACCCCTGGAGCTGTGATGCGTCAAAAATTCCTGAAGCCCCTGTGCGCTGTGCTGGGCCTGTCGGCCCTGATGTTGGGCCAAGCCTGGGCTCAAGGCAAAACCGAGTTGTTGGTCTATTCCGCCTTGGAAGCCGACCAGATCAAGGCCTACAAGGCCGCTTTCGAAGCCGACAACCCCAGCATCGAGCTGAAGTTTGTGCGCGAGTCCACCGGCATCATCACCGCACGCCTGCTGGCCGAAAAAGCCAATCCGCAAGCCGACGTGGTTTGGGGCCTGGCCGCCACCTCGCTGATGCTGCTGGACAAAGAAGGCATGTTGCAGCCTTACGCGCCCAAGGGCCTGGAGCAGGTGCGCGCCAGCATGCGCGACCCGCGCGCCCAACCGACCTGGGTGGGCATGGACCTGTGGTCGTCGGCTGTTTGCTTCAACACGGTGGAAGCCGAAAAGCGCAAGCTGCCCAAGCCCACCAGCTGGGCCGACCTGACCCAGCCGGTCTACAAAGGCACGGTCACCATGCCGCACCCTGCCTCCAGCGGTACCGGCTTCCTGATGGTGTCGGCCTGGCTGCAAAGCATGGGCGAGGCCAAGGGCTGGGCCTTCATGGATGCGCTGCACCAGAACATCGGCAGCTACACCCACAGCGGCTCCAAGCCTTGCCGCCAGGCCGGCGCCGGCGAGTTTCCGGTCGGCCTGAGCTTTGACTACCGCGCCAACAAGACCAAGAAGGACGGCGCGCCCATCGACATCATCTTCCCCAAGGAAGGCTTGGGTTGGGATGTGGAAGCCACGGCCATCTTCAAGACCAGCAAAAAGCAAGACGCCGCCAAGGCACTGGCTGATTGGGCCGTGACCAAGAAGGCCAATGAGCTCTACGCCGCCAACTTCGCCGTGCTGGCCCTGCCGCAGGTGCAAGAGCGCCTGGAGTTTGTGCCTTCCGACATCGAAAAGCTGCTGGTCAAGAACGACTTCAACTGGGCCGCGAGCAACCGCGACCGCATCTTGACCGAATGGGCCAAGCGCTACGAAGGCAAGGCTGAACCGAAGAAGTGAGGGAGTGAGAGGCTTGGGGCGCCGGGGGATGTGGCCTTACGCCGCATCGGCCCCGGCGCCCTTGGCCTTTGATTGCAATCGCTGACCTGAATTAGTGCGCCACCCACAGAAGAAGAACACCCATGCTCTCGGTACAACACATCACCAAACGCTATGGCGCCCAGCCGGTGCTGCGCGGCATTGCGCTTGAAGTGGCGCAAGGTGAATTCATCAGCTTGCTGGGCCCCTCGGGCTGCGGCAAGACCACGCTGCTGCGCATTCTGTGCGGCATCGAAACCCCCGACACCGGCAGCATTCATTTGCAGGGCCGGGACATCACTGCCTTGGCCGCCTCGCAGCGGCGCTTTGGCGTGGTGTTTCAGTCCTATGCCCTGTTCCCCAATTTAAGCGTGCTGGACAACGTGGCCTACGGCCTGCAGGCCATGAAGCGGCCGCAGCAAGAAGCGCGGGCGCTGGAGATGCTGTCTCTGGTGGGTCTGGCCGAGCATTCGCGCAAGTTCCCGGCCCAGCTCTCTGGCGGCCAGCAGCAACGGGTGGCGCTGGCCCGCGCCTTGGCGCCGCAGCCGCCGTTGCTCCTGCTGGATGAGCCCTTGTCGGCCCTGGATGCCCAGGTCCGCGTCGGCCTGAGGGCCGAGATTCGCCGTCTGCAAAAGCAGTTAGGCATCACCACCATCATGGTGACGCACGACCAGGATGAAGCGCTTTCCATGTCAGATCGGGTTGTGGTCATGCACCAAGGCCAGATCGAACAAGCCGGCACGCCGCAGCAGCTGTACGCCCGCCCGCAGACTCCTTTTGTGGCTGGCTTTGTTGGCAAGATGAATCTGCTGCAGGCCCTGGTGACCGGCGCCGGCCGCGCCCGTGTGGGCCAGCATGAACTGCGCTGCGAGGTGGATGAATTCAAGACCGGTAGCCCCTTGCTGCTGGGCCTGCGGCCCGAGGCCATCGTCTTGCGCCCCGAGGCCTGTGATTTTGAGGCGCCGCCCTATGGCGCTAGCAATACCGTGAAGGGCCAGGTGCAAGAGGCTGTGTTCCTCGGCCCCTGCACCTTGCTGCGCCTGCGCTGTGAGGCCTTGGGCGATGTGGTCTTGGAGGTGGAGCTCTCAACCTCCCGCGATGCGAGCCTGCCCGAATGGTTGGGCCTGGGCTCGGGCCAGTCGGTGCTGGTGGATCTGCCGCCGCAGGCCATTCGTGGGCTGGCCCAGCCGCTGTCGATGTTGAGGGCAGCATGAGCGCGGTCTTGGATCGCTCGCTGCTGGCGCCCAGCGCCAAGCCCACCTGGGCCGCCAGCTGGACGCTCTGGCGTGAGCGTGCGCCGCTGGCCTTGCTCTTAGGCCTGGGGCTGCTGCTGCTCTTGTTGTCGATTGCCTTGCCGGTCGGCAGTCTCTTGACGCTGAGCTTCTTTGACGCTGAGGGTCGCTTTGTTGGCCTGGCCAATTTTGTTCAATACGCGGCCAGCCCCAATGTGGGCCGTTCGCTGTTCAACAGCTTGTGGCTGTCGGGTTTGAGTGCGCTGATCAGCGTCAGTCTGGCCTATGTCTATGCCTATGCCTTGACGCAAAGCTGCATGCCGGGGCGGCGGCTGTTTCGCGCCGTGGCCTTGCTGCCGGTGCTGGCGCCCTCGCTCTTGATGGCCATCAGCTTGATCTATTTGTTTGGCAACCAGGGCTTGCTCAAGCCTTGGCTGCAGATGCTGCCGGGCTTTGAGAGCATTTACGGCCCCTCGGGCATCGTCATCGGCTCGGTGCTCTGGACCTTGCCGCATGCGCTGCTGATTCTTTTGACCGCCCTGGGCACCAGCGATGGCCGCCTGCATGAGGCTGCGGCCAGCTTGGGCGCCAGCCGTTGGCGCATCTTCCGCACGGTGACCCTGCCGGCCAGCCGCTACGGGCTCTTGATCTCGCTGGTGGTGGTGTTTGTGATGGTGCTGACCGACTTTGGCGTGCCCAAGGTGATTGGCGGCAACACCCAGATGCTGGCCACCGACATCTACAAACAAGTGGTCGGCCAGCAGCGCCTGCAAATGGGCGCGGTGGTCGCGCTGGCCTTGCTCCTACCTGCGGTCGCGGCCTTCTTTGTGGAGCAGCGTCTGCGTCGCTCGCAAGGTGCCGCGCTGACGGTGCGCGCCGTGCCTTATCAGCCCACGCCCTCCAAATGGCTGGACGGCAGCCTGCTGCTGTTTTGCAGCCTGATCGCCATGCTTTTGCTGGGCGTGATGGCGGTGGCGGTGTTCGCGGCCCTGGCGACTTATTGGCCTTACAACCTGCAGCCCTCGCTGAACAACTTCCGCTTCGACATGATGGACGGCGGCGGCTGGGCCAGCTATGGCAACTCGATCAAGATGGCCTTGTCTTGCGCCGTGTTGGGTGCGGGTTTGACCTTTTTGACCGCCTATCTGGTGGAAAAGCCGCGGCGCTTCGCGGTGGGCCGCAGCCTGCTCAATGCGATGGCCAGCCTGCCGATGGCGGTGCCGGGCTTGGCGCTGGGCCTGGGCTACATCATGTTTTTCAATGCATCCTGGAACCCGCTGCACGGCCTGTATGGCGGCATGAGCTTGTTGGTGATCTGCACGGTGGCGCATTTTTATTCGGTGGCGCATATCACCCAGCTTTCGGCCCTGCGCCAACTGGACCCGGAGTACGAGCTGGTGGCCGAGTCCTTGGGCGTGCCCTTTTGGCGCACGCTGTGGCGAGTGCATCTGCCGGTCAGCTTGCCCACGATGATGCAGGTAGCGGGCTACTTCTTCGTCAATGCCTTGACCACCGTGTCGGCCGTGGTGTTTTTGTATTCGCCCGAGACCACCTTGGCCTCGGTGGCGGTGCTGGCCATGGATGACGCCGGTGATATCGGCCCGGCCGCGGCCATGGCGGTTCTGATCTTCGTCACCGCCGCCGTGGGTCGACTGCTGATCGGCTTGCTGGAGGTCTTGTTAGTCACCAAGACCCAGGCCTGGCGGGCTCGCTGAAGCTTGGTGTGATCCTTCTTTTTTGACACTGAGAAAATAGAACATGAAGTACGACTTGATTGTGGTGGGCGCCGGAATCGTCGGCCTGGCCCATGCCTATGCAGCGGCCAAGCGGGGCCTCAAGGTCTTGGTGCTCGAACGGGACGCGGCCTGCGTGGGCGCCTCGATCCGCAACTTCGGCTTTGTCACCGTGACCGGCCAGAAGGCCGGCGCCAGCTGGGGCCGTGCGCGCCGTTCGCGCGAAGTCTGGGCCGAGGTCGCGCCGCAGGCCGGCATCGAAGTGGTGCACAGCGGCCTGTATCTGGCCGCCGAGCGCGAGGAAGCGCACACGGTGCTGCAGGCCTTCATGGCCACCGAGATGGCACAGGGTTGCGAATTGCTGAGCCCGAGCGATGCGCAGCAGCGCGCCGGCGGGGTCTTGCATGCCGACGCCTTGCAAAGCGTGCTCTACAGCCCTCATGAGCTGCGCGTCGAGTCGCGCACCGCCATCCCGCGCCTGACCAACTGGCTGGCCGCCGTGCATGGTGTGGAGTTCCGCTTTGGCGAGAGCGTTTTGTCGGTGCAGACCCCCCATGTACAAAGTTCGCGCGGCAGCTATCAGGCTGAGCGCGTGGTGGTCTGCGCCGGTGCCGAGCTGAATGGCTTGTTTGCTACGTCATGGACGCCGCACCAACTGCGCCTGTGCCAGCTGCAGATGCTGCGCGTGCGCCCCGAGGCCGGCTTCAAGCTGCCGGGCTCGGTGATGGGGGACTTGAGTTTGGTGCGCTACGAGGGCTATTCGGAGCTGCCCGAAGCCCAGGCCCTGCGTGTTCGCCTGGAAGCCGAGGAGGGCGCCAGCCTGTCCCATGGCATTCACCTGATCGTGGTGCAAAGCGCCGATGGTTCGCTGGTGGTGGGCGACTCGCACCACTACGGCCCGGTGCTGCCGCCCTTTGCCTCCGAGGAAGTGGACGCTTTGATCTTGCGTCATCTGCGCTCGACCTTGCAGCTGCGCGAAGCGGTGGTGACCGAGCGCTGGGTCGGCACCTACCCCTCTTCCTTGACGGAGCCTTGCCTGGTGGAGACCCCGGCGCCCGAGACCCGTTTGGTCACCGTCACCAGCGGCACCGGCGCCAGCACCGCCTTTGGTCTGGCCGAAGAAGTCTTTGCCGCCTGGTAAATCTCGCATCCAAAAAGAAAGAACAGTTCAAGCATGAGCACCGAAAATAAGAACTCCTTGCAAGCCGTCGTTTTTGATTGGGCTGGCACCATCATTGACTTTGGCAGCCAAGCCCCGATGGGCGCCTTTGTCCAGTTGTTTGCTCGTTATGGCGTGGAGATCAGCATCGCCGAGGCCCGCGTGCCCATGGGCTTGGCCAAGTGGCACCATATCCACGCTTTGGGCAATCAGCCGCAGATCGCCGCTCGCTGGCTGGCTCGCCACGGCCGCGCCTTCTCCAACGCCGACTGTGATGAGTTGTACGAGGTCTTCACTCCGATGAACCAAGAAAGCGTCAAGCAGCATGCGACGCTGATTCCCGGCGCACTGGAAACCGTCGACGCCTTGCGCGAGCGCGGCCTCAAGATCGGCTCCACCACTGGCTACAACCGCCCCATCATGGAGGTGGTGGTGCCCTTGGCTGCCCTCCAGGGCTATGTACCCGACAACCTGGTTTGCGCCGGCGATATGGCCAGCGCAAGACCTGGCCCTTTGATGATGGTGCGCACGCTGTCGGATCTGGGCGTTTGGCCGCCCAGCAGGGTGGTCAAGGTGGATGACACCGTGCCCGGTCTGCAAGAAGGCCGCGCCATTGGTGCCTGGGTGGTGGGTCTGGCCATCACTGGCAACACCTTGGGTTTGAGCGAAGCGGAATGGGCGGCTTTGTCAGCCGAGCGCCAAGTTGCGCTGCGCGAGCAAGCGACGCAGGAACTTTTGGCCGGTGGCGCGCATTTTGTGATTGATGGTGTGCATCAGCTCTTGCCGCTGATCGACGAGATCGAGCGGCGTGTGGCGGCTGGGGAGCGGCCTGACTAAAACGGTTCAGCGGCTTTCGCTCCGGTGGCCCGGCCCGCCGCCGTGCTCATGGTGTCCGGGTCGGCTCTGGCGAGCCGACTGCCCTCGCTGCTCACTGCGCGGGTCAGCGGCGGCCAACTCACTTCGTTCGCTGCGCTCACTCCGTTCAAACAGGGGCCGCCAAGTCAGACCTTGAAGCGCGCTGCGCGCGCCTGACCCGCTCCGCTGCGCGCTCGGCCGGGCACAAATCGCCCTTCGGCAGGCCGGGCCCCCTCGAGTGCGGCTTTCGCCACCCGAAAAAACCGTCGTTCGCTATGCAAGCGCACTGCAGCTCGGGCAGTTGCTGGGCAATTTGTGAGGGGCCGAGCAGCGCAGGGAAGTCGTCGCGAAGCGACGACCCCCGAGCCATGAGCCCGTCGACTGCCCGGGCTGCAGTGCCTCACCAATAACCCCAGTGATTTTGCTGGCCGGGCCGCCGGAGCGCACATGAAAAACCTCCTCAAACCTCCGTCAAATGCCGCGCCCCCGCACCCGGCAAGACCGCCAGCGAGCGGCCAATGCTGGTTTCGTAAGTCTTGGACTTGACGGTGCTGACGTAGTGCCAGTCGCAGCGGCATTGCTGGGCGGTGGCGGTGACCACCATGAAGCCGCGTTGGTGGGTGTTGGCGTACTTCAAGGGGCCGATGATTTGCTCGAGTCCACCGGCCACGGCCAAGGGGTTCTCTTTCGGGAAGTACTCTTCAAAGCCGGGCGAGCTGACGCCGGGGGTGGCGAATTCCACGCCGACTTGATTGCCTTGGTAGTCATGCAAATCGCTGGCCCAGGCATTGTGGGTGTCGCCGGCCAGTACCACCAGGTTCTTGTTCAGCGAGCGGGCTGTGCCCAGCACGACTTCACGGGCGATGGAGTAGCCATCCCAGGCGTCCAGGTTGTAGGGAATGGCGGGCTGAGCGAGCACCGCTTTTTGTGCATCGGTCAGTGCCGCTGGATTGCTTTGCGCCAGCGCCAACAAGGCCACATAGTCAGAGAAGCTGATCTGACCCAGCACCAGCGGTGCCGGAATATTCATGCGTGCCATCAGCACCTGTTGGCCCAGCACTTGCCAGGTTGCATTGCTGCTGGCCAGGCGGCCTTGCAACCATTGGCTTTGTTGGCTGCCGAGCAATTGGCGGGCTGGGTTGCCCATATCGGCGGCGAACTTCGCTGCATTGAAGCCGCTGGCGCCCATGTAGTTGGCGTAGCTCAGTTGCTTGTCACGGCCCAGTGCGCGGGTGTCGAGCATGTGCAGATCGAGCAGATTGCCGAACTTGAAGGAGCGGAAGATCAGTTCTGGGCGAGCCGCGTCGCTGCGGATCGGCATCCACTCGTGATAGGCCTTCATGGCGGCGGCGCGGCGGATGACGAAGTCTCCCTCGGTGCCCGGCGTGTGGTTCTCGGCACCGTCCTTCCAGGTGTCGTTGGCGATCTCATGGTCGTCCCAGACGCAGATAAAGGGCAGGGCGGCATGCACGTCTTGCAGGTCGGCATCGCTGCGGTACTGGGCATAGCGTTGACGGTAGTCGTTCAAGCTCAGCACTTCGGTGAGCGGCAGCGACTCGCGGCCCATTTGAGCGGCATCCGCCGAGGCGTAGCCGCCACGGGCGTATTCGTAGATGTAATCGCCCAAATGCACGGCAGCGTCCAGGTCGGCCATCTTGGCGGCTTCGGCGTAGACGTTGAAGTATCCGGCGGGGTAGTTGGAGCAAGAGAACACCGCCAGCTTGACCGCGGCCACGCTGCCATTGGCCAGGGTGCGGGTGCGGCCGGTGCGTGAGGCCTGACCGTTGACGATGAAGCGGTAGTACAGCTTTTTGCCGGCGGGCAGACCCAGGGCATCGACCTTGACCGTGTGATCGCGCTCTGCCAAGGCCAGGGCACGGCCACGGCGCAGGATTTGAGTGAAGCCCTCATCGCTGGCCACGTCCCACAGCACGGTGACCGAGTTGCCCAGGGCCGGGTTGACGCGGGTCCAGAGCATGACGCGATCGGCCAGGGGGTCGCCGCTGGCGACGCCATGGGTGAAAGGGCTGGTGGGCGTGCTGTTGGTGGCGGCGCGGACCACTGCGGGCGCGGCCAGTCCGATCACGCTGACGTCGCGCATGAAGGCGCGGCGCTGAGAGGAGTTGATGCTGCTGTTGTGGGACATAAGAGTACCTGGCGATGGAGGGATGGGCCGTGCAAGCCATTCCTGGCTCGCTATGGCGCATCAGCATAGGCAGGCGCTGTGACAAAGCACTGCCGCAGCAAAGCGCTGGTCGTGGGTCGAATGGCTCTTGATCCGTTCAGCAGGGAGGGCTTGACCGACGGCAGTCATCCCGTCTGCCTAAGCTTCGCACCAAGAAAGGCGCTCCAGGCGCTTCTTCAAACGACCGAGTCTGTGCTCGTGCCTTGTGCATGCAGACCGGTGGTATCCCTTCCTGCAACACCCATGAGAAAGCAAGACATGAGCACTCCCAAGTTTTTGCAGCAAGCCTTGATTCCTAAGCTGAGCGCCGTGCTGCTCGCCGGTGTGGCTGCTATCGGTTCGGCTCAGGCCTTGACCTTGAAGTCCCATTCTCTGAATGGCGCTGTCTTGGACAGCAGTTTTTCGACGTCCAGCCTGATTGCTTTGGATCTGTCTTTCTTCAGCGCACAGCCCGTCAGCCTAGAGTTTGAAGTCGAGGCGGCCGATGTGGGCGCAACGCTGGCCTTCAACGCGGTGTTGAAGGCCGTGGGTGGCAGCGATTTCTTGTCCGATCTGCACCTGCAACTGAACCGGGGTGTGAACTGGGTGACCGGCAGTGCCTATAGCCTCAAGGGTTCGGATCTGCCGGTGTTCGCCGTGGACGGCAGCGCAGCGCATGCGGGCTTGAGCAGCGCAGGCCTGAACGACATCTATCTGGGCAACCCCTTTGGCGAAGGCAAGACCGACTGGCAATTGCAGTTGGGTGGCTTGCAACAGGGCGACCGTTTCGTGATGAACATCAGCCAAGTCAGCCCCGTGCCTGAGCCGACCACGGCGGCCATTTTGGCTCTGGGCTTGGCGGCCCTGTTCTTGCTGAACCGGAGTCGCGATCGTTGAGCACAGAAGCTGGGCGCGCTGATCTGAGCGCGCGCCTAGCGCCCTGGCTCAGCGGCTGTGTGAGGTCAATCGTGCCAGCGGTGAGGCCAGGCTGACACCGGGTGCGGTGCTGCTGGAGCGCGATGCCGGTTCCGCAGCGCTGGCCGGTTTGGCGCTGCCAGGTGGCAGCAGATCCACACCTTCCGGGTTGCGCCGCATGGCGACCCCCACGGCCAAGATGTCGATCACCAACAGATGCAGGATGCGGCTGACCATGGGCACATGGGTGGCCACATCTTCCTGATGGTCCACGATCAGTGCTACATCGGCCTTGCGGGCCAGCGGCGATTGACCTGCAGTGATGGCGATCACAAAGGCGCCGCGCGCATGCGCTGCATCCATCACTTCCAGCAGCTCCGGCAAACGGCCGCTATTGCTGATGACCACGGCCACATCGCCGGGTTTGAGGACGTTCGCGGCCAGGCGTTGCAGGCGCGGGTCGGTGTAAGCGGCGCTGGGCATGCCAAAGCGCAGGAACTTGAACTCGGCGTCTTGCGCCACCACGCCGTAATGCCCCAGGGCGTAAAACTCGATGCGGCCGGCATGCAGCAGCAGCTCCACAGCGCGGGCAATCATGTCGCGGTTCAGCTGGCTGCGCACCTGCAGAATCGCCGAGGCCGTGTTGCCCAACACCTTGGCGCCCAGCTCCAACATCGAGTCATCCAGATTCACCTGGCTGTGGGTCACCGGCACGGTGCCGGTCAGGCCCGAGGCCAGGCGCAGCTTGAAGTCCGACAAGCCTTCGCAGCCCAGCGTGCGGCAAAAGCGAATCACGGTGGGCTGGCTGACATTGGCCGCGCGGGCGATGGTGGCAATCGGGTCGTTAAGTGCGGAGCGTGGATGCGCCAGCACATGCTCGGCCACGCGCAGCTCGGCCGGCGATAACTCGGCGCGGGCGCGGCGGATCTGGCCCAGCAGGCCGGCGCCGGGCTGGGTCTGCAAGGTGCGCAGCTGGGCTTCCAGAATCGCGGACGCGCCCTTGAAGGTGGCGTGCTCGGCGGTGATGACAAAAGTCGGGATGCCCGCCACATAGTCGCTGAAGCGGCCCTTGTCCTCGAAGCGAGCACGGAAGGGCGAGCGGTCAAAAGCAGCGCCCAGGCGCGGCACGATGCCGCCGCCGATATAGATGCCGCCCAGGGCACCGAGCGTGACCGCCAAATTGGCCGCCGCCGTGCCCAGCAGGGAGCAAAACACTTCGAGCGTTTCAACGCAAAGCGGGTCTTCTTGGTCCAGCGCGCGCTGGGTGATGTCGGGCGCGCCCAGCTCTTCGGCCCGCGCGTTGCGGTAGTCAGCCAGGGCGCGGTAGATAAGTTCCAAACCTGGGCCCGAGAGCAAACGCTCAAAAGAGACGTGGGGGAACTGCCGCCAGGCATGGCGCAGGATGGCGATCTCACGCTCATCGCGCGGTGCGAAATTGGTGTGACCTCCCTCGGTGCCAAGTGCGATCCAGCCGTCGCCGGTGGGAATCAGCCCCGACACGCCCAGGCCCGAGCCCGAACCCAGCAGGCCGATCACGCTGGGCATGCGGGCCTCGCCGCCGCCGATCTGGCGCACCTCATGGGCCGAGAGCCTTGGCAAGGCCATGGCCAGCGCGGTGAAGTCGTTCACCACCACCAGCGTGTCCAGGCCGAGACGGGCGCGCATCTCTTCGATGGAGAACTGCCAGTGGTAATTGGTCATGCGCACCTGGTCGCCTTCAACCGGGTTGGCAATGGCGATGGCGGCGTGCGCGATTTGCTGCACATCCGGGGCTTCGGCTGCGCTGCTCAAGCCGGCCAGATAGCTGCTCACCGCGGCATGGAAGTCCGCATGGTCGGCGCAGCGCAGCGAGGCGATATGGCTGAACTCGCCCGGCTTGGCCTCCAGAGCAAAACGCGCATAGGTGCCGCCGATGTCGGCGATCAATCGTGGGCTGTCAAGGCTCGACATAGATAGGCGAAGTCGCTGCTGGCGGGTTTGTAGGGCGGGTCACTGCGCCGGGGATGAGAGATGAATCTTGGGCGCTGCATTATGGGGCCGCTCTTGCCGTGCCCGGCACAGGGCTGGCCCGGGGCCGCCATGCCTGCCTGGTGAGCGGCGACCCTGTCTCTGAAGCATCTGACATGCGGCGTGTAGCTTGACTACAGCTTGTGCCCAGCGGGCTGCCGTCATGAATTCACCACGTTTTCAGGGGTTCTTGGTTTGATTTTCCCTGTTGACGCTGATTTGCGCAGACGACTTGGGCGCATTCGGGTGAAAGGCTATTGCGCGATGAATGTAGTTTTGCTACCTTTTGTGCCTGAGGTGGGGTGCTTGGGCCTGGTCTGGCGAGCTCCCGGTGTGAAAACTGATCCGGCTGCCTGTGTGGCGCGGGTCTGATGGGTCCAAAACAATCGTGCAAGCTCTTCCTTCTCAATTCAGGCCTTGGACTCCCGCTCGGGAGAAAGCGCCCGTGCTCGGTTTGGCTTGCAGTGGAGGTGCTCTGTGTTAAGTGCGAGCTATCCCTGCTTGGTGGCCGATGTTGGTGGTACCAATGCGCGCTTTGCCTGGGTGGCTTCGGCCGGTGCGCCGGTGAGTGATATCGCCGTGCTGCCGGTGCATGCGCACGCGGGGCCGGCAGCGGCGGCGCAGTCTTATTTGGCGCAATTGCAAATCAGCTTGGGAGCGGGCTATCAAGCCCCGCGTCGCGCTGCCATGGCGGTGGCGACTGCGGTTGCCGGCGATCGTGTCGAGTTGACCAATGGGCACTGGAGCTTCTCGCGCCAGGAGCTGCAGCAAGCCCTGGGCTTGGACTCTCTTTTGGTTTTGAATGACTTTGAAGCCTTGGCTCTGTCTTTGCCGCGTTTGCAGGCTGGGCAGTTGCGTCCGTGGCCGCAAGCTTCCGGCGTGGTGGAGGTGGTGGCGCCTCAGGCTACGGTGCAGGGCTTAGGGCAGGGCCCGGCGTCAGGCCCGACGCTGGCGGTGATTGGCCCGGGCACCGGCTTGGGTGTGGCGGGTGTGACTCGCGTGCGTGGCGAGTGGGTGGCTTTGCCGGGCGAGGGTGGTCATATGACCCTGGCGCCCGGTGATGCGTTTGAGAGCGAGTTGCTGGCCTTTGTGCGGCGCGCTTATGAACATGTGTCGGCCGAGCGCTTGCTCTCGGGCATTGGTCTGCCCTTGCTGTACAGCGCCGTGGCGGCGGTGCGTGGGGCTGCGGACTTGCCTGCTGAGGCGCCGGCCTTGTCTGCTGAGGTCATTGTCGAGCGCGGTTTGGCGCGCTCAGACGCGCATTGCGAAGAAACGCTGGAGGTCTTTTGCGCCTTGCTCGGCGGCTTTGCCGGCAATGTGGCCTTGACCCTGGGTGCGCGCGGCGGCGTGTTCATTGGTGGCGGCATCGTGCCGCGCTTGGGTGAACGCTTTTTTGCCTCGCGTTTCCGAGAGCGCTTTGAGGCCAAGGGGCGCTTCCGTGGCTACCTGGCCGACATCCCGACCGCCTTGATCACCGACACCTTGGCGGCCCTGGGTGGCGCAGCCCTGGCTTTGGATCAGCAGCACGACTAGGGTGCATGCGGCGCAATGAAGCGCTGTAGTTGCCTTCCATTGTGCGTGTAATTTGACTACCTGGCGTTTGTTGTGGCTAGGTATCAAGGTGGTCTTTTGTGCAATGCTTTGCTTGTTTATAGGGTTTAACCCTGAAGTTTTTGGTAAAAAAGCGAAGAAACTTGAAGTAACAAAACAACATATAGGGTTTACGTTTGTTCCTTGTAAATCTAGTTTTGGTACAAATCGCTTTGTGACATTGAGTTCTTGGGTTCTGTGCTTGTGAGACGAAAAGCGGGTACAGGGCAATGTTGTTGGGTTTGGCTTGAGGAGACATTGAATGAATACTTCCGTAGAGAAGCGCAAGCAGTCCAAGGCTGTGAAGCGCGAAATTTTTAGCATCAAACCGGTGGCCCTGGGCTGCGGCTTGTTGATGTTGGCCACTGGTGCTGCTTATGCGCAGCAGGCCTCAGAAAAGCTGGACACAGTCACTGTGACCGGCATTCGAAAAGGCATTGAAGCGGCCATTTCGATCAAGAAGAATTCGGATTCCATCGTCGAGGCCGTGTCGGCCGAAGACATCGGCAAGCTGCCGGACAACAGCATCGCCGAGTCGATCGCTCGCTTGCCCGGCTTGTCGGCCCAGCGCGTGGCCGGTCGTGCCCAGGTGATCAGCGTGCGCGGCTTGTCGCCCGACTTCGCTACCACCTTGCTGAACGGCCGCGAGCTGGTCAGCACCAGCGACAACCGCAGCGTCGAGTTCGACCAATACCCCTCCGAGCTGTTGTCCGGCGTGACGGTCTTCAAGACGCCTGATGCCGGTTTGGTCGGTCAGGGCCTGTCGGGTACTCTGGACATGCAGTCGGTGCGCCCGCTGAACTTCGGCAGCCGCGTCGTGACCTTCAATCTGCGCGGCTCCAACAACTCCTTGGGCTCGGCTGCCAATGCCAGCGCCAACGGCAATCGCCTGAGCGCCAGCTATATCGACCAGTTCAATAACCGCACCCTGGGTATCGCGATTGGCTTCGCGCACCAGGAGACGCCGGTGGCCGAAAACCAAACCGGCACCTACGAGCCTTACTTCGCCAACCCGACCACCACGGTCAATGAAAACCGCCATCGTCCCGGCGTGGCCGACGGCGTCTTCATGACCGACGGCGTCAAGGCGCTGCGCCGCACCGGCTTCACCAAGCGTGATGGCGTGATGGCCACGGTCGAGTGGAAGCCCACCAGCGACTGGACCAGCACCTTGGATCTTTTCAGCTCCAAGACCAAGCAGACTGACACCGCCAACCAGTTCGAGTCGCACCTGTATTACAACGGCAGCTACCCTTGCGAGCCGGCTTGCACTTGGACCAATGCCGTGGTCAATGGCAGTGGCACCCTGGTCGGTGGCACCGTGGCCAGCGTCTATCCGCTGGTGCGCGGCCAGTACAACCGCCGTGAAGACAAGATCAACGCCATCGGCTGGAACAATGCCTTCAAGCTGGCGGGCGTAGCTTTGTCGGCGGATGCCAGCTACTCCAAGGCGAATCGCGACGAGACCAATCTGGAAGTCAACACCCAGCTGGTGCCGGCCAAGCAGTTGGACAGCCTGACCATGCTGTTCCCCAACAATGGCTTCGTGACCATGAACCCGGGCCGCGACTACTCGGACCCGAGCAAGCTCTTCCTGCGCGACAGTATTTACGGCTCGGGCTATGCCCGCATCCAGAACATCGAAGACGAACTGGGCAGCCTGAAGCTGCTGGCCAAGCTGCCGGCTCCCGACTCGCTGGGCAGCTGGTTTGCCGACTTCGATTTGGGTCTGAACTATGTGGACCGCAAGAAGTCCAAGCACCAGCCCGAAGGCCCGATCACCTTGAAGGGCGCCGAGGCGCCGATCTCGTCCGACCTGATCTACAAATCGGTCAATCTGGACTTTGCCGGTTCCAAGCTGAGCTCCATCCCGTCCTTCAATGTGCCCGGCATCGTCGACAAGTACATGAACCTCTCGCCCAGCGAGACCGATGCGGCCTACAAGATCCCCGGTGCTTGGACCGCCAAGGAAAAGATCACCACCGGCTTCTTGAAAGCCAATATCGACTCCAACTGGGGCGGTGTGTCGGTGCGCGGCAACTTCGGCGTGCAAGTGCAAGCGGTGAATCAGTCTTCGCAGGCCAACTACTGGGACGCCGCCGCGCCCGCCGGCAAGAACGTCAAGCCGGTGGATGACGGCAAGACCTATACCGATGTGCTGCCTAGCCTGAACCTGGCTTTCGGCCTGGGCAATGACCAGACCGTGCGCTTTGCCTTGGCTCAGCAAGTGGCCCGTCCCCGTGTGGACCAACTGCGTGCCGCCATCAACTTCGGCGTGGACCAGTCTACCGGCAAGCCCGGCGCCAGCGGTGGTAACCCCCGCCTGGACCCCTGGCGCGCTGACGCCGTGGACATCTCTTACGAGAAGTACTTCGGCAACAAGGCCTACTTCGCGGCTGCGGCTTTCTACAAAAAGCTCAACAGCTACATCTACACGCAGAGCAATGCCTACGACTTCTCGAAGTTCATTGCCGGCTATGTGCCGCCCGCAGGCTCGCCTCCTGCTCAGACCACCGGTCAGTTTGAGGCGCCTTACAACGGGCAGGGCGGCAATCTGAGTGGTGTGGAGTTGTCGGTGTCCTTGCCCTTCGCGCAGTTCTCGCCCATGTTGAGCGGCTTCGGCTTGGTCGCCAGCACCAGCATGACGAACAGCAGCATCAAGATCAAGGCCGACCCGAACAGCCAGTCCTCGGTGGGTTCTGCGGACATCGCGCTGCCGGGCTTGTCCAAGACGGTCAGCAACCTGACCTTCTACTACGAGAACAGTGGCTTCGAGGCGCGCATCAGCCAGCGTCGTCGCTCTGACTTCATCGGCGAAATCAAGAACTTCGATGCCTCGCGTTCTTTGCGTTATGTGGTGGGTGAAAACATCACCGACGCGCAGATCGGCTACAGCTTCAACGAAGGCAGCATGAAGGGCCTGGGCCTGACCTTGCAGGTGAACAACCTGACCGACTCGGCCTACCGCACCTACTTCGGCACCAAGGATCGTCCGGGCGAGTACATCAAGTGGGGCCGCACCGTGATGCTGGGCGCCAGCTACAAGTTCTGATCTGAGTTGAAGCTGGGGGCCTGAGCTTCAGCGCGCCCCAGACTGTGAACCTCCGCCTCACCCTTGCCGGCAGTCATTGCTGGCAGGGGTGTTCTTTTTGGGTGAGCAGTATTGCTGCGTCTTGGGTCGTGGGCTGATGGCCCGGCGCGATTCGCCTGCTTCCCTGGCTTCGGCTAGCATCTTGCGAACGTTGCAGTGCTGGCCTTTTCAAGAATCGCAGGATCACTGGATCGCTGAATCAATCGAAGGAGAACCCCGCCCATGTCCGCCGCCATGAGTCGCTCTCGACTCAGCCGTCGCAACTGGCTTGCCCTCAGCCCGGCGGGGGTGATGGGTGTCATGGCGGGTGGTGGCAGTGCCGCCCAAGCAGGCGAGACCTTGGCCATGGCGGCGCCGGCCGATGTGCTGCAGGACTACGAGCTCTTCATAGCTGGCCGCGATCCTTTGCGATTGACTGATTTTTCCGGCTCGGGGACACGCCGCGATGTGGTCGAACTGGTGCTGGTGCAGCAGGCCTTGGCGTTAGGAGGCTGGGCCGAGGATGTGGTGTTCTCTGCCATGCCAACCGATGCCCGCTTGATGAAGGAGATCGCCGATGCTCGGCTGATGTGCAGTTGCACCAGCTATTGGCTGGAGGATGTCCGTCGCTCGGGCGGTTTGCTCTTGGCCAGCGAGAGTTTGGTCGAGCCGGGTGAGTTCGAGGCTGGCTTGTATGTGCTACCGAGCAATAAGCGCGCCTTGGCGGCACGCACGATCAACGATGTACGCCGCCTCAGCGCGGTCAGCAATCGGCAGTGGACCGTGGACTGGCGAACCTTGGAGCTGTTGGGCATTTTCAAGCGTGAGCATGTCGCGACCTGGGAAGTCATGCCCAAGATGGTGGCCGCGGGACGTGTCGACTTCTTGCTGGCGCCTTTTCAGGCCTCACCCGACTTGTCATTGCAAGTGGGTGAGCTGCGCTTGGTGCCGATTCCAAATCTGAAGATAGGCCTGCTCGGCAGCCGGCACTTCATTGTTTCCGCCAAGCACTCCCGAGGTGCCGCCTTGCTGGCCTGCTTGAATCTGGGTTTGCGTCAACTGCGCCAGTCCGGCATCCTGCAGAAGGCCTACACCGAGTCTGGCTTCTTCAATGCCCGCGTGAGGGCTTGGACCAAACTGTGAAGCCCGCAAGCGGACCTTGGATGCTTAGGGGGCGCTATTGGGTCGGAGATGCCGGTCCCAGTCTCCCAGGTGCTTGCCTTTCATCTGAGCATGTTTTGCAAGCTGCCTGAGCCCACCGCAAGTCGTCGCTGGTGGTTTGGGTTTGGAGAGTTGCTGAATAGCGTCAAGGTGCCCGGAGCGGAACTCGAGTTTCGCTTTCCCACGCAAAGTTGACTCGGCCCGCCGCCGTGCTCATGCCGCCCGGGTCGGCTCTGACGAGCCGACTGCCCTCGGGACTCACTGCGCGGGTCAGCGGCGGCAAACTCGCTCCGCGAGCAAAGCTCGCTGCGCTCAAACAAGTGCCGCCAAGTCAGATGTTGAAGCGCGCTGCGCGCGCCTGACCCGCTTCGCTGCGCCCTCGGCCGCGCACAAATCGCCCG
>NZ_JBMLSK010000100.1:0-23441 GCF_049240545.1 Roseateles sp.
TGCAGTTCAACCGCACCGAAGACGGTGTGATGCACAAACTGCCCAAGCCCAGCGTCGACACCGGCATGGGCCTGGAGCGCCTGGCCGCGGTGCTGCAGCACGTGCATTCGAACTACTCGATCGACACCTTTGCCGCTTTGCTGGAAGCCGCCAAGAAGGCCGTGGACGAAGCCGGTGCGCTCAATTGCGACAAAGACAGCGCCTCGCTGAAGGTCATTGCCGACCACATCCGTGCCTGCAGCTTCACCGTCGTCGACGGCATCATCCCGGGCAATGAAGGTCGCGGTTATGTGCTGCGCCGGATCGCCCGCCGCGCCATTCGCCACGGCTACAAGCTGGGTGCCCGCACCCCCTTCTTCCACAAGATCGTGGCTGAGTTGGTGAACCAAATGGGCGAGGCCTACCCCGAGTTGCGCCAAGCCGAAAAGCGCGTCACCGAGGTGCTCAAGCAAGAAGAAGAACGCTTCTTCCAGACCATCGCCAATGGCATGGAAATTCTGGAAGGCGCGCTGACGCCCGAAACCAAGCAATTCGACGGCGAACTCGCCTTCAAGCTGCACGACACCTTTGGCTTCCCGGTCGACCTGACCGCCGACGTCTGCCGCGAGCGCGGCGTGACGGTGGACCAAGCCGGCTTTGACGCCGCCATGGCCCGCCAGCGCGAGCAAGCCCGCGCCGCCGGCAAGTTCAAGATGGCCCAAGGTCTGGCCTACAGCGGCGCGCCCACCGCCTTCCACGGCTACGAGCACCTAGTCTGCGAGACCTCCAAGGTCACCGCCGTCTACATCGACGGTGTCAGCGTGCCCTCGGCCAAGGCCGGTGACGACGCCGTGGTCGTGCTGGACCACACGCCCTTCTACGCCGAAAGTGGCGGCCAGGCCGGCGACTCCGGCGATCTGCGCAACCCAAGCAGCCGCTTCGCCGTGGAAGACACGCTGAAGATCCAGGCCGATGTGTTCGGTCACCACGGCCGCGTGCTGGAAGGTTCGGTCACCGTGGGCGACACCTTTGTGGCCCGTGTCAACGCCGAGCAGCGCATCAAGAGCGTGCGCAACCACAGCGCCACCCACCTGATGCACAAGGCCTTGCGCGAAGTGCTGGGCGGCCATGTGCAGCAAAAGGGCTCGCTGGTGAATGCCGAGCGCACCCGTTTTGACTTTGCCCACAACGCGCCGGTCAGCGCCGAAGAAATCGCCAAGATCGAAGCCATCGTCAATGCTGAGATCCTGGCCAACTCCGGTGCCAAGGCCGAAGTGATGGCCCTGGACGACGCGCAAAAGAGCGGCGCCATGATGTTGTTCGGCGAGAAGTACGGAGAGACCGTGCGGGTGTTGAGCATCGGCAGCTCGAAGGAACTCTGCGGCGGCACCCACGTCAAAGCGACCGGCGACATCGGCCTGTTCAAGATCGTTTCCGAAGGCGGCGTGGCCGCTGGCGTGCGCCGTATTGAAGCCGTCACCGGCGACAACGCCCTGGCCTATCTGCAGCAACTCGAAGGCACGCTGAGCCGCGCCGCCGGCACGTTGAAGACCTCGCCCGCCGAGTTGGAGCCCCGCCTGCATGCAGTGCTGGACCAAGTGAAGGCGCTGGAGAAAGAACTGGCCAGCGCCAAGAGCCGCTTGGCCGCCGCGCAAAGCAATGACTTGATGACCCAGGCCGTGGAGATCAAAGGCGCCAAGGTGCTGACCGCCACGCTCGACGGTGCCGACGCCAAGACCCTGCGTGAAACCATCGACAAGCTGCGCGACAAGATGCACTCGGCCATCATCGTCTTGGCCTCGGTCGATGGCGACAAGGTCAACCTCTCCGCCGGCGTCACCGCCGACTACATCGCCCGCGGCCTCAAGGCCGGCGAGTTGGTCAGTTATGTGGCCCAGCTATGCGGCGGCAAGGGCGGCGGCAAGCCCGACTTGGCCATGGCCGGTGGCACCCAGCCAGCGGCCCTGCCCGGCGCCTTGGCCAGCGTGGCGGGCTGGGTTGGCGACAAGCTTTAATCCTCAATGAACACGACAAAGGCCCTCGGGACTGCAACGCCCGAGGGCCTTTGTTCTTTTTTCTTGCAATCACTTTCCCCACCGGTTTTCAGGAGCCTGCTATGAACGACAGCACCATTGACCACGCCAACGCCGAGCGTTTGGCCGCCCTTCTCCAGATCTTGGTCGCGGCCACGCCCGAAGACGAAGACGCGGTGCCGATCGACACGCTGGACGGCTACCTGACCGCGCTGATTTGCGGCCCCGGCGACAACGGCCCGCTGCAAGCGATGGACGCACTGTTTGGCGACGACTGGGCCGAAGCCCTGGACGAGCAAGACGCGACCGAAGAATTCATGAGCGTGCTGCACGAGCGCTGGAACGAAATCGGCGAAGCGCTGGACCCCGAAGGTCTTGAAGCCGACCCCGAGGCCATGCTCTTGGAACCGCTGATCACCGAGTTCGACGAAGCCACCAAGGCCAGCCTCTTGAGCCAAGGCGTGCTGACCCAAGAGCAGTTGGAGCAGTTGCCGCCTGCCGGTCTGATGTGGGTCGAAGGCTTTATGCAGGCCGTTGAAGACCATGAACAAGACTGGTACGTCTTCGACGATGAGAGCGAAGAAGCGCAGATGCTGGATGCGATGCTGATGGGCGTGGCTGCCGTCGCCATGCCGCCCGGCGATCAGCGCCAAGCCTATATCGACGAGTCCTACGACGAGGACGAAGAAGTCGACCAGAACGTCTTGCTGGACGATGCCTTGTTCTCGGTGCAAGATTTGCGCACCTTCTGGCTGCAGCAGAAGCAAGCGCAGTAAAGCAAGCTTGGAGATAAGCGCCCTCTTGGGCCTTGAATCACCAAGAGAGTCCGCCTGACTGTGGCAGACTCTTTGCACCCCATCTCCAGAAGAAAGGTCCAGCCCATGGCGGCATCAGCGCATCGTGCCAAAGACATGCAGCGCCGCTACTTCTGGAACGTGGGCGTGAGTGCCTTGCTTTTGTTGCTGGCCACCTCTTTTTACGGTTGGACCGTGGCGCGGCAACTGCAGTCGCGACTGCTGAATCATGAGCAGGTCAAGGGCGAGCAGATTCGCTTGGCGATGACGCAACGCATGGACGTCGCCCGGGACCATGTGAACATGATGCGGCGCAGCATTGAAATTCGCTTGCGCCTGGAGTCCTTGAATCCGGACACCTCACTGCTCAGCAGCTTGCGCAGGGCCTCCAGCCAGGCGCCGCTGGATGCACCTTGGGATCAACTTCCTGCAGTCATCAAGGCCGAGGTCGGCTCCTTGTACGTCGGCGACCCCAGCGGACGCCAAGCCAACGGCCCTAACAGTGAGCTGCAAGCCCCCTTGCTGCGTGAGTTAGAGGCCGTCGTGAGCATTCTGCCCGGCGTTGCGGCCCTGCATCAGCGGCAGCCTGTGTTCCAGTGGAGCTACTACTACGACGCTCAACAACGCTTGTCCCTGCTCTACCCGGGATTGAGCCGCGCGGACCTGTTCAAAGCCACCGAGACCGAGGACATGGTGTCCGCCTTGAAGCTGGTTTTCGCGGCCGGCGGCACCCATCCCTTGGAGATGGTCGGTCCGACCCACAATCCGAAGCGGCACCAGGTGTGGACACAGCCCTACCAGGACAGCGGTGGCAAGGGCATGATGGTGTCCCTGCTCGAGCCTGTTTACGAACACCAGCGCATGGTGGGGGCCGTCGGTACCGATTTGACCCTGGCCATGCTGGATGCGACCTTGCAGAGCATTCCTTTGCAGCTGGGTCGGGCGATGGTGATCGACCCCACGGGCCAGATCTTGGCCGACAGCGCGGGGCCGGTGAAGCCCGACGCCAAGCCCAGCAATTTGGCGGAGATCCTGCCCGACTTGCCGGTCAAGGCCCTGTTCGGCGCGGCACCTAAGAAGCTCAACCACGACAGCAGCGGCCACTGGATCAGCTTCCCCCTGGAGGGCACACCCTGGCGACTGTTGGTCCATGTGCAAGATGCGGCGCTGGAGCAGGAAAGCCAGTCCGCGCTTTTGCCCTATTTGCTGTTGACGCTGGGGTTTGTCTTTGCCTTGGCCGGCATGGCTTGGCTGCAACACCGGCGTTTCACCCAGCCAGCGTTGCAGTTGGCGGGCTTTGTCGAGACGGTGGATCTCGATGACGACGCCCGTCCCCCAAAAACCGCGGCGGCGTGGTCTCACTGGTTTGAACGAGTGGCCCAGCGCGCATTGGAGCGGCGCCAACACCTCGAGCAGATTCGTCAGCATGCCGTTCAATTGGAAAGTCAGGTCGAACGCCGTACCCAGGCCTTGCAAGTCGCCAATCAGTCGCTGGAATCGGCCATGCAGGCCTTGCGCAACGCCCAGAATCAGCTGATTCAGAACGAGAAACTGCTGTCATTGGGCAAGCTGACGGCAGGACTTGCACATGAATTGAATACCCCCCTGGGCAATGCACTGACGGCGGCGAGTACCGTTGAAGCGGCAGTGCAGGAACTGAAGTCGCAGATTGAGGGCAATCACGCGAGACGCGATCACAGCTTGCGCTTGCTGGAACAGTCTTGGCAAGGGGCACAGCTGGCCGTGGCCAGCATCGAGAGAGCCAATCTTTTGATTACCGGCTTCAAGCAACTGGGCGAAGCGCAAGGCAGCGATCCTCCGCAACACCTGGAGTTGCAGAGCTTTCTGCATGCGCAGCTGGAACAGTGGCAGCAGATGCCGAATCGGGGCAATCACCGCATCGAACTCAGTTCAACGCTCGAACTGACCCTGCTGACCCATCCCGGCGCTTTGGCCCAAGCCCTGCAGCAACTGGTCGAGAACGCGCTCCAACATGGATTGGCCGGGCGACACGAGCCAGGCCTGGTGCAGATTCACGCAGAGCGCCGAGAACGCGATGGCCAAGCCATGGTGCGACTGACCGTTCGAGACAATGGTTGCGGCATGAATGCCCATCAACTGCCACAACTGTTTGACCCCTTCTACAGCTCCCATTTTGGCCACGGCAATAGTGGGCTGGGCGCCTACCTTTGCTACATCTTGGTCACAGGTCGGCTGGGCGGCAGCATCTCAGCCCGCAGCCCCGAGGGCTCTGGCTTGATCTGCGAAATCGACCTGCCATTGAACGCCCCGGCGGCTTGAGCGCTGGCCGCAAGGACTGAAGCCTCGCGCTGCGCCATTCAAGCCATCAGAGCCGCCCGCTGCAGTTGGGGGCGCCGCAACGGCAGGTGAGTCGCCCTTCGTGGTGGCTCTCGCCGTAGTCGCAGCTGAGTTCCTCGCCCACCTCAATATCGCGCAGGGCGTAGAACTCGACCCGACCTTGGCTGATGCGCAGCTTGGCATTGGGCGAGCAGCTGTGGTTGATGTGGCGCAGCGCATCGGTGGCGTTCGTAGCATCGACAGCTCTTGTCTCCGACACTTCGACGATATGGATGCGCTCGCGCCCTTTGGCACGACGCCGCGCCTCGCGCACCGAGATCGACTCCCCCCGCAACTCGCCAATCTTGCGGCGTTCCGGGATGGGCTCGGCGGCAAAGACGCCCAAGCCATCAATGGCACTCTCGGCCACCCGCAGCGCAAAGCGCTCGGCAGGCTGGCGCTGGCCCTTGATGGGCACAGGCGCCTCGACTTGAGGCTCGGTCGGGGCTTGGATTTCAATCAAACGCGGCATGGTGGCGCTATTGTCGCTGCGGAGTCTGCCTGGCCAGTGCGTGAGGTCAGACGACAACAAGGCACGCTGCAGCGCTTGACCTGACCTTCAGGCTCCACGCATACTGGGTCTATGCAAGCCGCGTATTTCACCGCCCCCACCAACACCAGTTTTGGCGCTCAGCCTCACGGTGCTGCTGCGGCCGTGCACGCCCTGCATCAGTCGCACCTAGTGTTGATGCCCATGTTTGCCATCAATACTGATCTCGCCCCAGGCCCACAGCGGCAAACCTGAGGCCAGTTCCCACCAAAGCCCCCACTCTCCCCCGACGAAAAGCCCGCTGACCCAGCGGGCTTTTTTGTTTTTCCGTCCCCAACGGCCCCAGGCCATCACCCCAAGGAGCTTGAGAGACATGCAGATCACCATCCGCCGCGCCCAAGTCAGCGATGCCGCCGGCTTTGCCGAACTGATGAGCCATCCCGAGGTTTTCGGCGCCCTGCTGCAGAACCCCTATCCGACGGAAGACATGTGGAAGCTGCGCCTGCAAGATGGCGCCGCGCCCGGCAAGGTCGACCTGCATCTGGTGGCCTTGAACGCGGAGGGCCAGCTGCTCGCCAGCGCTGGCCTGTTCAGCGTAGGTGCGCCGCTGCGACGCCGCCACGCCATGGGCTTGGGCATTTCAGTGGCCCATGCGGCTCAAGGCCAAGGCGTGGGCAAAGCCATGATGACGGCCCTGCTGGACTATGCCGACAACTGGGGTCAAGTCTTGCGCACCGAGTTGACCGTTTATGCCGACAACGCGCGTGCCGTCGCGCTGTATGAGCGCTTCGGCTTTGTGCAAGAAGGCCGAATGAAAGCCTATGCCTTGCGCAACGGCGCCTATGTAGACACGCTGGCCATGGCGCGCTTGCACCCGAAGCCGCCGGCTTGGAACTGACCATCCAACTTTCGGCGACTGGTGGCCGCCAAAGCCCCAAAAGAAAGAGCCGCGGAGCAATAGCTTCGCGGCTCAACCTTGTTTAGCCCTTGAGGCAGGGCCTGCTTGAAGCGCCAGTCAAATCGGCTGAAATTGCGCCCGGCGATCTTCGGCCACCCGAACCTCTGCAGGAGTTTGGCGGCCTTCGACCGTCACTCGGGGCAATTGCTGAGATTCAGGTCGAGCCTGCGGCATGCTGCTCAAGCGCTTACCGGTGATGACCAAACGCGCCAGCTTGACCACTTCGCTGGCCTCGGCCGGCGTGGCCGGCACCAGAAAAGCAAAGGAGGTCAGAGCCAAGCTCGCAGCCATGGCCGCAAGGCTGCGGCGCTTGGGTTGTTGAAGGCAACGATGCTGGTTCATGACGAGACTCCCGGCTCCTGGGTGAGCGATTTGTTCAGTGCCGGCAGTATCACCAGCAGCCGCTTCATTCAAAAGGCTGAAGTGACGAACTGCCGTTTCTTGCGATCAAACGGCAGAAACCGGGAGCGAAAGCAGGCGGAAGCAACTCAGGCATAGCGCAAGTCCCCCGACTTGCCCCAGAACACCCGGTAGGCAAACACGGTGTAGACCACGATGGCCGGCACCGTGGCCGCCACACCCCAGAGGATGAATTGCAGGGACTTGGGCGCCGCGGCGGCTTGCCAGACGGTCATGCGATCGATCAACACATAGGGATAGAGGCTGTAAGCCAGGCCCATAAAGCCCAGCAGCATCACCAGCACCATCAAGGCAAAGGGCAACCAGCACAGCTTGCCCAGCACCCGGTGCGAATTCAACAGGGCGCGCAAACCCAGCAAGGCCAAGGCAGTCATCAGCGGGATCGGCAGCAGCGCGATCAAGCCCGGCATGCTAAACCAGCGCTCGCTCACCGTAGCGCTGACCCAGGGCGTGGTGATGGAGACCAGGGCCAGGCCGATCACCACTGCCGGCCAGGCCAGCTTGGCGCGCCGCCGCGCCAGCAATTGCAGCTCGCCCTCGGTCTTCATCAGCAACCAGGCCGCGCCCAACAAGGCGTAGGCGGCGGCCAGCGCCAGCGCAATCAGCACGGCAAACAAGGTGTAGGCCCAGCCCTCGGCAAAGCCGGTGATGTAGCGCGCCAGCATCCAGCCCTGCGACAGCGCGGCCAAGGCCGAACCGGCCATGAAGGCGCGGTCCCAGAGCGGCTTCCACTGCGCCTGCGCTTTGACGCGGAAGTCAAAGGCCACGCCCCGCAGCGTCAAGCCCAAAAGCATCACCGCCACCGGCAGATAGAGCGCCTGCAGGATCAGACCATGGGCCTTGGGAAAAGCCACCAACAAGATACCCACCCCCAGCACCAACCAGGTTTCATTCGCATCCCAGAAAGGGCCGATCGACGCGACCATGCGGTCCTTGTGCTCTTCGCTCGCGCCCAGCATCAACAGACCGACCCCCAGGTCATAACCGTCCAACACCACATAGACCAGCAGCGCCAGGCCCATCAGACCCATGAAGACCAGCGGCATCCAGTATTCGGCGCTCATACAACGACCCTCCCAGTTTCATTCTTGGGCAAGGCTTGCGACAGGCTCACGTCCACCGGCTTGCCCGCCATGTACTTGATGACCGACACATAGGCCACGATCAGGGCCAGGTACAGCGTGATGTAGGCCACCAGCGTCAGCGCGATCGTTGGCGCCGGCACATGGGACGCCGCATCGGCGGTTCGCATCAAGCCATAGACCAGGAAGGGTTGGCGCCCGATCTCGGTCACATACCAGCCCGCCAGCGTGGCCAACCAGCCGGAAAAACTCATCCAGGCCAGGCCATGCAGAAACCAAGTCGGCAAAGCCTGCGCAGACCAAGCCCGGCGCCGATACAGCCACAAGCCCAGCCAACTGAAGGCCAGCATCAACAGTCCCGTGCCCACCATGATGCGAAAGCCAAAAAACAGCGGCGCGACCGGTGGATGGGCGCCCTTGAATTCGTCCAGGCCCTGAATCTCCCCGTCGACCTGGTGCGTCAGGATCAGACTGGCCAGTTTCGGGATACCGATCTCATAGTCATTGCTGCGGGTCTCTTCGTTCGGCCAAGCAAACAACAAGAGCGGCGCGCCGCGCTCGGTTTGCCACACTCCTTCCATGGCGGCGATCTTGGCCGGCTGATGCTTCAAGGTGTTCAGGCCATGCATATCGCCGACCAAGATCTGCACCGGGATCAGCAGCGCGCCCAAGGTCAGGCCGACGCGCAAAACCTTGGCCGTGTGCGGCTGCGCCTTGCCCTTGAGCAATTGCCAAGCACTCAAGCCAGCCAGGAAGAAGGCCACCGTCAAACCCGAAGCCAAGAGCTTGTGCGCCAGACGGTAAGGGAATGAGGGGTTGAAGATGATGGCCCACCAGTCCAGCGCATGGAACTCGCCATTGATGATTTCATAGCCCTGCGGCGTGTGCATCCAGGAGTTCAGGCTCAAGATCCAAAAAGCGCTGAGCGTGGTGCCAACCGCCACCATCACGGTCGCCAGGATATGCACCCGCTCGCTGACCCGGCCGTGGCCGAACAGCATCACGCCCAGAAAACTTGCCTCCAGGAAGAAGGCCGTCAAAACCTCATAGCCCAACAGTGGGCCGGCGATATTGCCGGCCTTTTCCATAAAGCCCGGCCAGTTGGTGCCGAACTGAAAGCTCATGGTGATGCCGCTGACCACGCCCAGCGCAAAGCTGAGCGCAAACACCTTGGTCCAGAAACGGTAAGCCCCCAACCACGCTGTGTCTTGGGTCCGCAGCCAGCGCCAGCGGAAGAACAGCAAGACCCAGGCTAAGGCAATATTGATGGTGGGGAACAGGATATGGAAAGTGATGTTGGCTGCAAACTGCATGCGCGCCAGAACAACCGCGTCCATCATCAGCCTGCGCTTTCTTCACCGGCGCCCTTGCCGGTGACGGCCCTGCCAATGCGGCCCGGCAGTTCCAGCATTTTTTGTACCTTGGAGCCCATCTTCATCAGCTGACCCAAGGTCTGCGAATCCATCTTCTGCACGTCGTCAAACCAGGTGGACATCAGTTCGATCAAATCGTGCATGCCGCGCATGCGCTCCTGTGCGATGCGGTCGTCCTCGCTCGACGGCGTCTCCAGCAAGGCGTTGCGCAGCATGGACAGCGTCGGCTCGATCTCACGCCGGCGGCGCTCTTCGGCCAGGGTGCGGAAGATCTCCCAGGCATCGCTCGGCGCCTCGAAATACTCTCGCCGGTCGCCAGGCAAATGACGCAACTTCACCAGCCGCCAGGCCTGCAATTCCTTCAGACCCATAGACACATTGGAGCGGCTGAACTCCAAGCACTCGGCGATTTCGTCCGCATTCAGCGCCTGGGGCGAGACAAAGATCAGGGCATAAATCTGCCCCACCGTCCGGTTGATGCCCCAGCGGCTGCCCATCTCACCGAAATGGGCCACGAAACTTCGGACCAGCGGACTCATTGCATTCATGAACTACCTTCTACTTCCGTTGACTGCCTTGCCCTTGCGCAACACCGAGCAAGGCTGTGTTTGATGTGGCGCAAAGTTTATCCAGTTTTCAGTAATTACTGAAAATTCAGCAAGTAGAAGACTAAAAAACAGGGCTTTGGCTTGGCAAGAGCCAGCGGCGCAGCCAGGGCGTCAAGGCTCCGAAAATCACGCCGACACTGGGCTGCCTGAGAATCCGGCCACCACAGCTTTGCTCCCCGCTCCACACTCAGCCATGAATTCACTCCGCCCAGTCGCCGGCTTCAAGCCCATGTCTTGCGCATGCGCCCTGCTGCCGTTTTTGATTTGCGGCTTGGTGCTGCAAAGCGGCGAGGCCTTGGCAAACAGTGCAGTGGGTGCAGCGGAAAAGGTTCAGGTGCCCAGCCAGGATCTGCGCGCAGGGCAAGCCTTGCCCCTGCTCGGGCATTGGTTCCCGGCCGCATCCAGCAATTCCGCCAACACGCGGGCCCCGGCCATCGTGCTCCTGCATGGCTGCGGCGGCGCCTATGGGCGCAGGGGTGAGTTGTCCGAACGCATGAAGGATTACAGCCAGGTGCTCAATGCCGAAGGCTGGCATGTGCTGGTGCTGGACTCGCTGACACCGCGTGGCGAGCGTGAGCTGTGCACGCAAAAAATCGGCACTCGCGCCATCACCATGACCGAGCGGCGCCGAGACGCGCTCGGCGCCTTGCAATGGCTGGCCGCGCGACCCGATGTGGACGCCTCGCGTCTGGCCCTGCTGGGCTGGTCCAACGGCGGCAGCACCGTGCTGGCCAGCACCAATCTGAACCACGCCGAGGTCAAGGCCGCAGCGCTACGGCCCCGCGCTGCGGTGGCCTTCTACCCCGGCTGCGAGGCCGATCAAAAGCGAGGTTATGCGCCCTCGGCACCGCTGTTGATGCTGACCGGCGCGGCCGATGACTGGACGCCGTCCGCACCTTGCGAAGCGCTGGCGCGAGAAGCCCAGCCCAGCAGCGGTATCGCCCAGCCCAAATCGGTTTCCTATGCCGGCGCTTTCCATGGCTTTGACGCCAAGACGCCGGTGCGGCTGCGCGCCGATGTGCCCAATGGGGTCAAGCCCGGCGCCGGCGTGCATGTGGGCGGCCAAGCCGAGGCCTTGGCGCGATCCCGCGTCGCCCTGCTGGACTTTTTGCGTGAGCAGTTACGAAATCAACCATGAGCAGCGACGCACCACAACAGCTCAGCAGCGCCCGCCTGATCTTGCGCGCCCCCAGCGCCGCTTTGGCGCCCGCCGTGCTCGACTTTGACTTGCGCAACCAAGAGCACTTGGCGCCGTGGTCGCCGCGTCTCTCGGTTGAAGACCTTGAGCTGGCAGCGATACGGCAGCGCTTGGCGTGCGCCGAACAAGAGCAAGCCGCCGGACTGGCGCTGCGCTACTGGCTGGCGCGCCAAGAAGAACCCACGCGCCTGATCGGTCAGGTCAGTCTGACGCAAATCAGCCGCGGGCCTTTTCAAAATGCCATGCTGGGCTACAGCTTGGACGCACAGTCGCAAGGTTCGGGACTGATGAACGAAGCCTTGGGCGGCTTGATCAGCCTGGCCTTCTCCAAGCCCATCCGCTTGCATCGCCTGCAGGCCGCGGTTCGCCCTGAGAACAAGCCCAGTTTGGCGGTGCTGCGACGCCTGGGCTTTGCCCTGGAAGGCTTGAGCCTTCGCTACTTGTTCATCGATGGCGCCTGGCGCGATCACCAAGTCTTCGCCTTGCTGAACCCCTCTTGGAGCGATAACGAGGCCCCTTAGGCCGCCACACTGGCTGGGCCGGGCTGGCTCCCCCCGACAGAGGGATGTCTGCCGCCATCTTTTCGCTTAACATCAATAAATTATTGTTTTACAGTAATTTATTTGAATTTGCGATCAGTGACACGCAGCGCCATGAACAAGCCTCAAGACACGCCAAACAGCAGCTCCAGCCTGCGCCTGCGGCGCATACGCCGGCTGGCCTGGTGGGTGCGCCTGCTCTGCCTCTTGGCCGCTGTGGGGCTGCTTGTCGGCACGGCCCTGTTTTGGAGTCAGCCCGATTGGCTGAGTTCGGTGGCGAAAAGTCGCTGGAACCTGAGTGAAGCCACGATGAATCTGGACACGCGCAGCCGCTTGCTGGGCTGGTCGTTCAGCTGGCTGCCCAATTTGGTCGTCCTGTTTGCGCTCTGGCAAATCTGGGCCTTGTTTGGCTATTACCGACGCAGCGAGTTTTTTTCCAGCGACCCGGCGTTGCATCTGCGCCGCCTGGGTGGGACGCTGATCGTCCTCACTGTGACTCAGCCCCTGAGCGCGACCTTGAGCGTGTTGGCGCTCACCCTGGGCAACCCAACAGGCCAACGCTGGCTTTACCTGGGCCTGGGCACGGACCAGTACCTGAGCCTGTTTCTCGGTCTGGCGATCTTGGTCATCGGCATCGTGATGGAGGAAGCCTCCCGCATGGCGCAAGAGAACGCGGAGTTCATCTGAGATGCCCATCATCGTCACCCTGGACGTGATGCTGGCCAAGCGCAAGATGCGCTCGCGAGAGCTGGCCGAGGCGGTGGGCATCACCGAGGCCAATCTCTCGCTGCTCAAATCGGGCAAAGTGCGCGGTGTGCGCTTCGACACTTTGGCGGCGATCTGCAAGGTGCTGCAATGCCAGCCCGGTGAGCTGCTTGCTTACCTAGACGGACCAGAACCTCCGCTGCCGCCCGCATGAATGCTTTTGAAGCAGACTCCGAGAGAAGCCGGCGTGAACTCACCCTGCTGCCACTGCTGGCCTTGCTTCACTTGGGCCTGTGGTGGGGCTTGGACTCGCCAAGGCAGCGATACGAAGCAAGGCTGCCGAATAGCGAGTGCCTGAGAGGTGAGTTTATGGGCTGCGGCATGGAGTTGCTGAGCATCCCGTTTTGGTTGCTGGCCGAAGCCCGTGGAAAGTGCGCCAAATGACCTTGACTGATGCAGGCTACTTGCAGCGTCGTTCCGGGGCCGCAGCCTGGAGTTGGCTGATCGTTGTGCTTCTGCATTTGCTTGGCTTGGGCTTGTTGCGAGAGCTGCAGCGTTCGGAACCGTGGCCGCGCCACGCAAGCAATGCGGCGCAGAACGAGACTCGCAGCTGGCTGGTGGCCATACCCTTGCTCAGGTCCAAGCCCGCACCCCAAGCGCCCGCAAAGGTCAGAGCGCCAGCACTTGCCTCCAGTTCCCAAACCACCGCCCCGTCAAGCCTTGTTGAGAACCCTGAAATCAAGCCAAGCGCGGCGCCAACAAGCACCGCCATCAGCAACACCCTGAGCAAGCCCATCAGCTCGACAACAGCCTCCCCTGCGGAACCTAAGCTCGCAACCGAGCGGCTCAACCTGAGCCTGCCGGCCAGGCCCGCCTCCGCTGCGGCTAACAGCCCCGCGCAGATGGCCGCACTTGACCCCCGGGGCAACACACGACGCCCAGACATGGGGGCGCGCATGGCCGAGGCCCTCGGCAGCGATCCCAGCTTGCGCGAAGAAGTCATCAATCCGGGCCACCGGCGCTTTCGCCAAGGCAGCACCTGCATCGACGTCAATGACACCCGCGACTCGCAACTCAACCCCTTTGACGAGAGCGCCCGCATGGGTGCCAAGCTCATGTCCAAATGCAAAGACTAGCCCGTCTCCACCTCTGCGCCAACTCGCCCCAACTGAGCCCTATGCCCATGAAAAAAACCTCTCAGCTTTGCTTCCTGAGCGCGGCCATGATGGCACTCGCCAGCCCCGCAGTTCAGGCCCAAGAACCCGCCACGCAATCCAAAGAGGTGCTTGACGCTGTCTCCGTCAGCATGAAACGAGACAGCACGATGCGCCCCTATGGCCGAGTGAATGAAGTGCTCAGCATGGTGCAACGTTACGGACAAGGTCTGTTCCGCTTGGAATTCACCTTAGGCGCTAAAGACCCCAAAGTCCCGCTGCCTGCAAAGCCGAAGCTGGCGGTCGTGCATGCCGACGCTTTTGTCCCGATTCCTATCGAGGCCGACGGCAGCTTCCAGTTGCCGGTACTCCCCAAAGAACAGGCCAAAGACGCCGAATTCGCGAGCAACATCCCCAAGGGCACGGCGAATATGCGCGGAAAAATCTTGCTGACCGTCAAGCCCGAGCAGTTGGATATGGCCATGGTGCGCAAAGTCATGAAAACCGCTCGAACCATGCGCAGCGAAATCCTGCCTTGGTATCTGCGCTGGGCGTTCCCGCAGTTCGATGGCGTGCGAGTCTGCAGCAATCAAACCAACTGGGAACTGGAGTGGCCAGACAGCAGCACGCCGGGCCAGTTGCTGAGCATCCCCTTGAGCGCCGACAGCAAAGATATGGACCCCGAGGAAAGCGACGCGGCCAAAAAATCGCCCGCGGCCCGGCGCCAATGCAGCACCATCACCGGCGAAGAACGCTGGCCCGACAACGCCCGCCTGGTGGCACCGGCCGACACCAGCCTTAGCGTGCGGCTGAGCGGTCAACCTTGATCAAAGCGCAGCTACAAGGCGCCTGACACTTGGCGCTTGGGCTGCAGCGCGCTGCAGCTCTTGCTCACGCAAGGCGCGGCGCTGCAGCTTGCCGGTGCTGGTCATGGGCAGGGCATCGATGAACTCGATCTCCTTGGGATACTCATAGGGCGCCAAGCGCCCCCTGACAAAGGCCTGCAGCTCGGCCACCAAGGCCTCGGACTCCCAATAGCCGGGCGCCAGCACCACATAGGCTTTCACCAACGCCCCCCGCTCGGCATCGGGCTTGGGCACCACCGCCGCCATGGCGACGGCGGGATGCTTGATCAGGCAGTTCTCGATCTCACCGGGGCCGATGCGGTAACCCGCCGCCTTGAACATATCGTCGCTGCGGCCCTGGTACCAAAAATAACCCTCGGCATCCATGCAAGCCAGGTCGCCGGTGCGGCACCAGCTGTCGGCAGGGTCGCCACTGAACTTGGCCTGTGTCGCGGCGGGCTGCCCCCAGTAGCTGAGAAAGAACACCGGGTCCGAATCGCCATGCACATCCCGCCGGTGCACCGCCACCTCGCCCATGACACCTGGGGGACAGGTCTTGCCCTGCTCATCAATCACCGCGACACGGTGGCCCGGATAGGCTCGCCCCATGCTGCCAGCTCGCGTCGGCCACAAGCGGCTGCAATTGCCAACGACATAGTTGACCTCGGTCTGACCAAACATCTCATTCACCGTGACACCCAGTTCCCGACGGCAGTAATCGAAAACCGCTTCACCCAGAACCTCCCCGGCACTCATGATGGCCTGCAGCTTGAGCCGCTTGAACTGCGCACGTGGCTGCGGTATCGCCTTCATCATGGCCTTGAGCGCCGTCGGCGGAATGAAGCTGTGCGTCACCCCATGTCTTTGCATCAAGGCAAAGGCGCGCTCGGGCGTAAACCGGCCCTGGTAGGCGAGGATGGGTCGACCAAAGTACAGCGTCGGCAGCAAGGCGTCCAACAAGCCACCGGTCCAGGCCCAATCGGCCGGACTCCAAAAGACGGCGCTGGACGCTTGCTCAGGTTTCCCCGGCTCAAAGCCAAACCAGTTCTGGCTGGCCACAAAGCCACTCAGATTGCCGATCAAGGCGCGCTGCGGGATCAAGGCGCCCTTGGGCGCACCGGTGGTGCCGCTGGTGTAAATCAGCAATGCGGGATCATCGGCAGACAAGGGGACCGGACTGAAGCGCGCCGCCTGTGACTGCAGCGCCGCCATCCAGCACATCTCCTGATCGCCCTGCGGCGAGCCGCCAATGGTGATGAGGTGGCGCAAGGTGGGGCAAGACTCACGCAAGCCCCGCAGCACCGGCAGCGTGCCTTCATCAACAATCGCCAGCACGGCAGCGCTGTCCTGCAGCCGATACGACAAAGCCTCCGGCCCAAACAGCTGCGACAAAGGCATGGCCACCGCACCGATTTGGCTGATGGCGATATGGGCGACCACCGTTTCAAAGCGCTGCGGCAAGACCATCGCGACCCGGTCACCCCGCTGAACGCCCAGGCGGCACAGCGCATTCGACAAGCGGTGCGCCGCACGTTGCAACTGACCGTAGCTGTACTGCGCACGACTGCCGGTGTCGGACTCGAAGATCAAGGCCAGTGCATCCGGGGTTTCTCGCGCCCAGCGGGCACAACAGACTTCGGCCCAAGAAAAATCCTGAGGGACTTGCCAGCGGAAATCGGCATACACCGCCGCATAGGCATCTTGAACCGGAGCTGTTGCCATCGTGACCCTTGCATGCCTGGACTGACTCGCCAGCGAGGGGCAGATGGTAGTCAACTGCCCCTCATTCGCACCTATGGATTCCCCTCGCTCCCCCGCGACTAAACTGGGCGGATGACGACACGCATTCTTCACAACCCTCGCTGTTCCAAGTCGCGCGAAGCCTTGGCCTTGCTCGAGAGCCAAGGACACACCATCGAGGTGGTGGACTACCTAAAGACTCCGTTGACCTTGGCTGAGTTGCAAGCCTTGCAGCAGTTGTTGGCCGTGCCGGTGCGGGACATGCTGCGCAGCAATGAAGAGGAATTCCTGACGCTGAATCTGGCGGCAGCCGAGCGCAGCGATGCCGACTTGCTGGCGGCTTTGGCTGCTCACCCGCGGCTGCTACAGCGCCCCATCGTGCTCAACAAAGAACGGGCCGTGATCGCCAGACCGCCGGAGCTGGCCCTGAGCATCCTTTGAATCCGGGCCGAATCAAGGGCGAAAGCGCTCCAGCGCATCCCCACTGAGACGGCAAATGCGCCATTCGGGCAGCACGCTTGCGCCCAGCTTTTCGTAAAAGCGAATCGCGTCTTCGTTCCAATCCAAGACGGTCCACTCAAAGCGGCCGTAGTCACGCTCCACGGCGATCTCGGCCAGCCGCGTCAGCAAGCCCTTGCCCAGGCCACTGCGGCGGTGCGCATGGCGCACAAAGAGGTCCTCCAGATACAGGCCCGGCTTGGCCAGGAAGCTGCTGAAGTTGGTAAAGAACAGCGCATAACCGACCACCTCGCCGTCAATCTCTCCCACCAAGGCCTCAATCACCGGCTTGGGGCCAAAGAGAAATGGGCCGAGCTTTTCTGCCGTCAGCGCCAGCGTGTGGCTCAGATTCTCAAACGCAGCCAGTTCCTCGATCAAACTGACGATGGCGGGGATGTCACGAGGCTCGGCGGCTCGGGTGGTGTAGGCAATCATGGCGCGCATTCTGCACGCAAACATGAGTCTGACCTGTGTCAGGTCGGCAAGATCGGTCGGGCTCTAGGGTGCCCCGGCGAAAACTCGCCACGCGGATAAAGTGATCGCCATGACTTCCACTGAATCCCAAGCCGCCATCCCCTATTCATGCTTGCGACCGCATCGCAGCGAGTTCATCACCCTGCGCGGCCTGCGCCACCACTTGCTGCGCTGGGATGCGCAAGAACCGAAAGCCAGTGCCAAGGAGCCGCCGCTGGTCTTGCTGCATGGCTGGATGGACGTGGGCGCCTCCTTTCAGTTCATGGTGGACGCCTTGCATGCCGATCCACAGCGGCAGATTTATGCCATCGATTGGCGTGGCTTCGGCCTGAGCGCCAGCAGCGGCGCCGACACCTATTGGTTCCCCGACTATCTGGGCGATCTCGATGCCTTGCTGGACCTGCTCAGCCCCAGCGCGCCGGTCGACCTGCTGGGCCACAGCATGGGCGGCAATGTGGTGATGACCTACGCCGCGCTGCGCCCCCAACGCATCAGGCGCTTGATCAATCTGGAAGGCTTTGGTCTGCCTGAGGCCCGCGCCGAGCAGGCCCCGGACCGCCTGCTGGAATGGCTGGATCAATTGAAGGCGCCACAAAGCCTGAAGAGCTACCCCAGCCAAGCGGCGGTTGCGGCCCGCTTGATGAAAACCAACCCACGCCTGAGCCAAGCCAAGGCCTCATGGCTAGCCGGTCACTGGGCTCGCCCGGCCGAGGATGGCAGCTGGCACATTCTGGGCGACCCGGTGCACAAACACAGCAACCCCGTGCTGTACCGAAAGGACGAGATCGTGGCGGGCTGGGCCCGCATTCAAGCGCCGCTCTTGTGGGTGGAAGGCGCTTGCACCAACTTGAGCGCATGGTGGGGCGACCGCTATCCCCGGGCCGACTTTGAAGCCCGACTCAGCGTGGTGCCCCGCGTTGAGCGCCGGGTACTGGCCGATGCGGGCCATATGCTGCACCACGACCAGCCCGAAGCGCTGGCCGCTGAGCTGGAAAAGTTCTTGCGCTGAGGCGGTCTGGCGGACGCAAGAACCTCTCAACCCAAGCCTTCGCTTCCACCGTGCCCCTGGGCAGAAAGGCCTCGGCGCAGACAACACCGCCGCGCATGTGAAAATAGCGGGCTCTGAGCGACCGAAGCCCGCATTACGACTCTGCGCCGCCCGACCGGTCTGCCCGCCAAGGACAAATCATGGACATCGAACACATCAACGCCATCGGCGCCACCCTGGCCGATCTGACAGCGCGGACTGCCGCGCTAAGGGGGTATCTTTGACTACGACCGCAAAGCACTGCGACTGAACGAAGTCAACGCCGCGCTCGAGAACCCGAACGTCTGGAACGAGCCCAAGCGCGCCCAGGAACTGGGTAAAGAAAAGCGCAGCCTGGAGAACGTGGTCGAGACCATCAATCATCTCGAAAGCAACTTGGCTGACAACAGCGAGTTGTATGAGATGTCCAAGGCCGAAGAAGATTTCGACGGCCTCGCCGCCATCGAAGGCGACGCCGCCAAGCTGCAGGAAACCGTCGAACAGATGGAATTCCGCCGCATGTTCAACAACCCGGCCGATCCGCTGAACTGCTTTGTGGACATCCAGGCCGGCGCCGGCGGCACCGAAGCCTGCGACTGGGCCAGCATGCTGCTGCGCCAGTACCTGAAGTACGCCGAGCGCAAGGGCTTCAAGGCCACATTGGAAGACGAAACGCCTGGCGATGTGGCCGGCATCAAGAGCGCCACCATCAAGGTCGAGGGCGAGTACGCCTTTGGCCTGCTGCGCACCGAAACCGGCGTGCACCGCCTGGTGCGCAAGAGCCCGTTCGACAGCTCGGGCGGCCGCCACACCAGCTTTGCATCGCTCTTCGTCTACCCGGAAGTGGATGACTCGATCGAGATCGACATCAACCCGGCCGATGTGCGCACCGACACCTTCCGCGCCTCCGGCGCCGGCGGTCAGCACATCAACAAGACCGACTCGGCGGTGCGACTGACCCACATCCCGACCGGCATCGTCGTGCAGTGCCAAGACGGCCGCAGCCAGCACAGCAACCGCGACGTGGCCTGGAAGCGCCTGCGCTCGCGCCTGTACGACCATGAGATGCGCAAGCGCATGGAAGAACAGCAAAAGCTGGAAGACACCAAGACCGACGTGGGCTGGGGCCACCAGATTCGCAGTTATGTGCTGGACCAAAGTCGCATCAAGGACTTGCGCACCAACTACGAAACCTCGGCCACGCAAAAAGTCTTGGACGGCGATCTCGATCCGTTCATCACCGAAAGCCTGAAGCAAGGCGTCTAAGACGCCCCCATGACCCCGTGCCTCGGCATGGGGTTTCTTTCATTCCCCATTGATTGACACCCAAGGATGCCCGCCATGCGTGAAGGCTCTGCCACCCTGATTCGCCGCGAAGACTATGTCGCGCCCGCTTTTTGGATCCGCACCGTTGATCTGACCTTTGATCTGGACCCGGCCAAGACCCTGGTCACCGCCAAGATGCAGCTCGAGCGCAACAGCGCCGTGGCGCACGGCCCGCTGCGCTTGCACGGCGAAGAGCTGAACATCTTGCGCGTGCTGATCAATGGCGAGAGCGTGTCTTTCCGCCAAGACGGCAACGAGTTGGTGATCGACAACGCACCCGACGCCGACTTTGCGCTGGAGCTTCGCAACACCTGCGCGCCGGAGAAGAACACCACGCTGTCGGGCCTCTACACCTCGGGTGGCAGCTTCTTCACCCAGTGCGAGGCCGAAGGCTTCCGCCGCATCACCTACTTCTTGGACCGCCCCGATGTGATGGCCGTCTACACCGTGCTGCTGCGCGCCGACAAGGCCAAGTACCCGGTGCTGCTGAGCAATGGCAATTTGCTGGAGTCGGGTGATCTCGACAACGGCAAACACTTCGCCAAATGGCATGACCCCTTCCCCAAGCCGAGCTATTTGTTCGCCCTGGTGGCGGGCGACCTGGTGGCGCGGGAGCAGCGCGTGCGCACCCGCGCCGGCAAAGACCATTTGCTGCAGGTCTATGTGCGCCGCGGCGACTTGGAGAAGACCGAGCACGCGATGAACTCGCTGATCGCCTCCATGGTCTGGGACGAGGCCCGCTTCAACCTGCCGCTGGATCTGGAACGCTTCATGGTGGTCGGCGTGTCCGACTTCAATATGGGCGCGATGGAAAACAAGGGCCTGAACATCTTCAACACCAGCGCCCTGCTGGCCTCCGCCGCCACCGCCACCGACACCGATTTCGCCCGCATCGAATCCATTGTCGCGCATGAGTACTTCCACAACTGGACCGGCAACCGCGTCACCTGCCGCGACTGGTTCCAGCTCTCGCTGAAAGAAGGCCTGACCGTCTTCCGCGACCAAGAATTCAGCATGGACATGGCCGCCACGCCCAGCGCCCGCGCCGTCTGCCGCATCCAGGACGTGCGCGGCCTGCGCGCCATGCAGTTCCCCGAGGACTCCGGCGCCATGGCCCACCCGGTGCGCCCAGACAGCTACGTCGAGATCAACAACTTCTACACCTCGACGATTTACGACAAGGGTTCGGAAGTGGTGCGCATGTACCAAACCCTGGTCGGCCGCGCCGGCTTTGAGGCGGGCATGAAGCTCTACTTCGAGCGCCACGACGGCCAGGCCGTGACCTGCGACGACTTCGCCGCCGCCATCGCCGACGCCAACCCCGGCTCGCAACTGACTGTGCGACTGGACGCCTTCAAGCGTTGGTACTCACAAGCCGGCACGCCGCGCGTCCAGGCACGCGGCAGCTACGACGCCGCCGCTCAGACCTACACCTTGACGCTGAGTCAGCACACCCCCGCCACGCCCGGCCAAGACCACAAGCTGCCGCAAGTGATTCCGGTGGCCATGGGCCTCTTGAGTGCCGAGGGTCAGGCCTTGCCTTTGCAGTTGCAAGGCGAAGCCGAAGCCGCCGGCGCCGATCGCGTGCTGGTGCTGGACCAAGCCGAGCAAAGCTTTGTCTTCATCAACGTAGCGAGCGCCCCGGTGCCTTCGCTGCTGCGCGGCTTCTCGGCCCCAGTGGTGCTGGATGATGGCCTCAGCGACGCCGAACTGCTGGTGCTGCTCAAGCATGACAGCGACGCCTTCAACCGCTGGGAAGCCGGCCAACGCTTGGCGCTGAACCGCATTCTGGCGGCGCTGCGCAGCGGTGCTGCTCTGCAGTTGGACGAGGCTTATCTGGACGCGATGCGAGCCGTGCTGCGCCATCCGCAGCTGGATTCCGCCTTCAAGGAATTGGCGCTGACCTTGCCGGCCGAAAGCTATATCGCCGAACAGCTGGATCTGGTCGACCCACAAGCCATCCACGCGGTGGTGGACGCAGCTCAGAAGCAACTCGCCCAAGCGCTGCGCGAAGACTGGATCGCCGCCTTTGAAGCCAATCAAGTCAAGGGCGGCTACACGCCCGACCCGGTGTCTTCAGGCAAGCGCTCGCTGGCCAATCTGGCCCTGAGCATGTTGGTGATGGATGCCCCACGCGCGGGCGACACCGTCTGGCCGGGCCGCGCCTATCAGCGCTTCAAGGATGCCGGCAATATGACCGACCGCCTGGGCGCCTTGAGTGCACTGGTCAACAACCATGCCGAATTGGCCGAGGCCGCGCTGGAACGCTTCTATGAGCTGTTCAAGCAAGACGCGCTGGTGGTGGACAAGTGGTTTGCCCTGCAAGGCCGCACGCCCGAACAGGACGGCAAGTCCTTTGCCCGTGTCAAGGCGCTGACCCAGCACCCCGACTTCACGCTCAAGAACCCGAACCGCGCGCGCAGCCTGGTCTTCTCGCTGTGCATGTTCAACCCAGCCGCCTTCCACCGCGCTGATGCTGCAGGTTATGTGTTCTGGGCCGAGCAAGTGCTGGCTCTGGACGCGATCAACCCGCAAGTCGCCAGCCGACTGGCCCGCGTGATGGACCGCTGGACCACCTTGGCCGAGCCCTACCGCAGCGCCGCGCTGGAAGCGATCCGGCGCGTGGCCGCCAAGTCGGACCTGTCCAATGACGTGCGTGAAGTCATCAGCCGCGCGCTGGCGTCCGTCACCGCATAAGACATTCAGGCGGACCGGCGCCCCAGTTTTCTAACTTCGAGCTTCACCACCATGACACGACGTATCAGCCTGACCCAGTATCTGATCGAACAGCAGCGCCAGCACGGCGCGATTCCGCAAGAACTGCGCCTTTTGATTGAAGTGGTGGCGCGCGCCTGCAAGCGCATCGCCATCAGCGTCAACAAGGGCGCGCTCGGCGAAGTGCTGGGCTCGGCCGCCAGCGAAAACGTGCAAGGCGAAGTGCAGAAGAAGCTGGACATCATCGCCAACGAGGTCTTGATCGAGGCGAATGAATGGGGCGGCCATCTGGCGGCCATGGCGTCCGAGGAAATGGAAGGCATCTATCTGGTGCCGAACCGCTTCCCCAAGGGTGAATACCTGCTGATGTTTGATCCGCTGGATGGCTCGTCCAATATCGACGTCAATGTGTCGATTGGCACCATCTTCTCGGTGCTGAAAAAGGCCGAGGGCAGCAAAGGCGTATCGGAAGAAGACTTCCTGCAACCCGGCTCGGCCCAAGCCGCCGCCGGCTACTGCGTCTATGGCCCGCAAACCACGCTGGTGCTGACCTTCGGCCAAGGCGTCGCCATGTTCACGCTGGACCGCGAACAAGGCTCTTTTGTGCTGACCTCGGATGAAGTCAAGATCCCCGAAGACACCAAAGAGTTCGCCATCAATATGTCGAATATGCGCCACTGGGACGCACCAATGCAGCGTTATGTCGAAGAGTGCTTGGCCGGCAGCACCGGCCCGCGTGGCAAAGACTTCAATATGCGCTGGATCGCCTCCATGGTGGCCGATGTGCACCGCATCCTGACCCGTGGCGGCGTTTTCATGTATCCCTGGGACAAGCGCGAGCCCAACAAGGCCGGCAAGCTGCGCCTGATGTACGAAGCCAACCCGATGGCCTATCTGGTGGAGCAAGCCGGTGGCGCCGCCACCAATGCCAAGCAACGCATCATGGACCTCCAGCCTTCGCAGCTGCACGAACGGGTCTCGGTGGTCCTGGGCTCCAAGAACGAAGTCGAGCGCGTGACCGCCTACCACCTCGAAGCGGCCAAGTAAGTTCCGCTATAATCATGGGCTTGTCGCCGGTGTAGCTCAGTCGGTAGAGCAGCTCATTCGTAATGAGAAGGTCGGGTG
>NZ_JBMLSK010000101.1:0-1683 GCF_049240545.1 Roseateles sp.
TACTACCAGACGATCACCAAGGCGGGTGGCCTGCAGACGGCAACGTCGATGCACCTGTACTTCGATGCCGACCTGACTGCCTTCCGGACCACCTTCCGTATGGATGGCCAATCCAAGGTTTCCGCACCGATCGCGCCTGCCAAGGGCAGCGCCACGATGTCCCCGTTCATTCAACTGGGCGCGCGCTGATCGCCCTAACTTCTAAGGAGAACATTCATGTTTCCCAACGCAAAAGGCAGCGAACTGCTTGCCATCCTCGCCACGCTAGACCCTGTCAGCCAGGCAGCCGGAACCGCCACCACTGGCTGGATCTCTGCTGCTAACCACCATGGTCTTCTGGCCATCATCCAGACCGGAGTTCTGGGTACGGGCGCCACGGTTGATGCGAAGCTTCAGCAGGCCCTGGATACCTCAGGTACCGGTGCCAAAGACATCTCTGGCAAGGCAATCGCTCAGATCGTTAAAGCCAGCGGCGACAACAAGCAGGCGCTGATCAATGTCAAGCCTGAGGACCTGGATACGGTCAATGGCTTTGGCTTTGTGCGCCTGTCGGTCACGGTGGGCGTGGCTGCTAGCCAGACCGCAGCTCAGGTGCTTGGCGTCAACCCGCGCGAACTGCCGGCAAACACCGCCAACCAAGCCGCTGTTGTGCAGATCGTCTAAATGCCTCTGCAACTCGTCACACCACCCGCAGGGGAGCCAATCTCACTGGCTGAGGCGAAGCTTCATCTGCGGGTGGACGGTGGCGACGATGACCCGCTGATCGGCTCGCTCATCACCGCTGCCCGCCAAGCTGCCGAGACCATCACCGGCAGGCAGTTGATGACGGCCCGCTGGAGACTGGTGCTCGACGCCTTTCCTGGGCCTTTGCTCATGCACGCCGGGTCTGGCTCGTCTTTCAGCTTGCCAGCTCACGCGATCCTGCTCGCCAAATGCCCGGTTCAGTCTGTAGTGAGCGTTGAGTATCTGGACATGAACGGCACGACGCAGGTGCTGCCTGCCAGTGACTACGTGCTTGATGCGGCCTGCGAGCCAGCGCGCCTGAGCCCCGTGTTCGGTAAGACTTGGCCGCCGACCTTGCCGCAAATCGGCGCCGTTACGGTTACTTTCGATGCGGGCTACGGATCTGCCAGCGAAGTACCCGAGGGGCTAAAGAGTTGGATCAAGCTGCGCGTGGGAAGTCTCTACGGGCATCGGGAAGAAATGGCAGTTCTTTCTCGCGGTCGCATTGATCCCTTGCCCTTCGTGGATGGCTTGCTCGACGGCTTCAAGGTGAGCCTCGTATGAGTGTCTTGAGCGCAGGCCAACTGAACCACCGAATCCGGATTCAGCAGCCAACGACGGTCAAGGACTCGCTGGGAGCGCCAACGCAAGTCTGGACTGATGTGGCTACGGTGTGGGCTGATATCCAGCCACTTTCAGGTCGCGAGGCCCGCATCGCAGACCGGGTGTCAGCGGAATTGACTCATCAGATCACGGTGCGCCACCGCCCCGATCTGGATGATCCGCAGGCGGTTTCCCGGATGCGTGTGCTTTTTCGTGGCCGGACTTTTGCTATTCACGCGGCGCTCAATGACGATGAGGCCAATGTGTCCGTGATCCTTTTGGTAAGCGAAGGAATTCGGGATGGCTAAGGTTGAAACGGTTCGCATCGAAGGCCTTGCCCAGTTGGACCGAGCTCTT
>NZ_JBMLSK010000102.1:0-2625 GCF_049240545.1 Roseateles sp.
ATTGACCCTCGTGATGCCCGGATTGCGTACCGTCGTCGTGGCATGACGGGCGTTGCCGCTTTTGTCCCGCCACTGTGTGACGCTGCTCCCGCTCATGGATAGCGTCGACAGGTCTGCCCCGTCCAGCCACAACGATGGCAGCACCTGCGCAGGCGTCCAGAGCCGCCCCTGCAACCGCGCCTCATCAACGAGCGAGACACCCCGAGGCATTTAAGTGACATCCTCGTTGAAATTGGTGACGTAAATCTCGTTGCCACTTGACGCAAGCGCGACGCCAGCGTTGTTGATGACCGAAAACCACAGCGAGAACGGGTACAGGCGCACCATCGGGATATTGACGATCTTCGCCGACGCGCCCGAGGTCAGTGCCATCGTGTAAAGGTCGCCACCGACCGCCGCGTCCCCGATGTCGGTGCCATCGCTCGCAGTAACTCGAAGCGTGATGCTGCCCCCCGTCGATGGCGTTATGCTGCCGAGCTTGATCGTGACGAAGCCGTACAGGTTGCGGTTTGTGCTGTTGTCGTAGGTGACGCGGCTGGACTCGGAACCATTAGCGAGAGAATTTAGCGAAGTGCCGGCAAGGTTGCTGGAGCGCGAAGAAACGCTAGACCACTTTGCGACCGCCATAGATTAGATCCTAAGAATGCGGTTTGCGCCGTTATTCCACGCCGCAGTAATGTCGCCACCGTTCGGCGTGATCGGCAGGTTGCTGTTGCTGTACCCGACTTCGTACACGGCCTCTGCGCTCGCCGCACTGCCGAGCGCGGAAACGGTAATCGACCGCGCGCCGGCATTCGCGGCGGACGACAGCGTGATGGCGGCGGGGCCGGTGCCGCTGATAAGCGAGGCTACTGCGCCGTTTGCGATCCCGAGCTGTAGCGCGTCGACCGTGACAGCCACTGCGCCGCTGGAGGCGGTGGCGGCCACAGTGAACCTGAACCGACCGTCGAGAATGGCGATTACCCGCTGGGCAGTGGCAGCAACGTCTGCACCGCCAGTCACTGCGCTGGACTGGAACAGCAGGATGGCAGGGATTGCAGCGCCGGCGGCAACCGCAGTCCAGGTGACATCGTTGGCGTCGAGCACGCCGTCTGCAAAGGAAACACCGCCAAGCGCGCTGCTGGTAGATACGAGGGTGCCGCCTGCGCCGGTGATGTCGCTGACAAACGTGTGCGCAGCGTTGTAGGTGTAGCCGCGCAGCAGCGCAGCCTTGAGGACGGCGGTGTCGAGATCGATCAAGCCAGTGCCGAGGCCCTGCCTGCCGTTAGCGGTAAATTGATCCATATGGCCTCGCGAAAGTAAATGGTGCTTGCAAAAGATTAGTGCCGTTGATGCGCTCGCGACTGGCAAGGCTACTTGGCGGAACCGCCGCGCTTGCGAGCCTTTGTCGACTCTGCCGACGTGTCCTGTTCCTCTCCGACCGCAGGCGCAACAGCAGCGGCCGGCAGCACGCGCTCGGCGACTTTCAACTCGTCAACAAAATGCTCCGCATGCGCAGCGGAGCACGTGAGCAGATCACCATCAGCCAGCGTGCCGAAAGTGGTGCTGAACACGGTGGTTTTGAACTTGATTCGCTGCATACGTTGCTCCATCTGCGCTGATGCGGATGGCCGATTAGGCCGGGGTCAGGTCGCCGCCACGAATAGCCGCCGGGCGCTCGATGGCAAGCGCCAGGCGGCGCTCGGCGCGAATGGTGACGAGGTTGGTGGTGAAGTTGCTCGCGTCTTCTTCGCTGAGCGCCACCGCAACGCCTTCACGGGTGTAGATCGTGGCAGCCATGTCGAGCGCGGCGACCAGGAACGTGTCGGCGGTGACAGCGTTGGTCGGGATGACCGGGATACCCCAGATGGCCGCCGGCGCGGAGCCGCTGGGGTTGCCGAGCAGGTACCGGGCCTGCGAGTCCTTGAGCGCCTCCATCACCGCCCAGTCGACGGGGTTGAGAAGGATGGCGTTAGGCGGGTAATCGGCAGCCAGCAGGTCACCAATCACGCGGCGGATCAAATCGAACCGCTGCGCGTTGGAGACCCACGCGGTCATGTTGGCGGCGGTGTAGCCGTGCGGCGTGAAGTTGCCAGTGTTGAAAATGCCGGACAGGTTGGCACCGCTGCCGTTGCCGTTGATTAGCTGGTTCTCGACTCGCAGATCGACGCCGTAGCGCATGCGCGTGTTAATGTACGCGGCCACAGCAGGCGCGTCAGCCGCAAGTTGACGGCTGATGCGAGTCCAGTGCGCGATGGTGCGCACGGGCGCGGTCTGCAAGTTGAACGTGATATCGGTCTCAGGCTTGGCGCTGTTTTCCGCCGTCTCCGCCGCGTTGTTGACAAACGTGGCTTCCCGAGTGAACTCGACAGCGTTGCTGGTTGTCGGCAGCGCGTTCATGGCGGACTCGACCAGGAACCTGCGAAACGCGCCGCTGGTGACGCCAGGACGGCGGTCGGGTGCGACCGTAGCGTCGCTGCCGACGGTGGTGTTCTTCAGTTCAATGCGCACGGTGCGCACCTGGCCGCCGACAAACGCTTTGTATTGCTCTGTCGACGTGAACTCGAACCCCATGCTCTGTACGACTTTCTCCTCTCCGCGCGGCGCGCCTTGCTTTTGCTCGAGCATCAGCAATCGGTCAGCGAT
>NZ_JBMLSK010000103.1:0-1091 GCF_049240545.1 Roseateles sp.
GTCTGCGCAGCGGCTGGTGGCGGTCGGTCGGTTGCTCGGCCAACACGTTCTTCCTTGAGTCGTTCATCGACGAGCTGGCTGCCGCCAACGGCGCGCCGCCGCTCGCCTACCGTCGCGCGCTGCTGGCCGAGGACGCGCGCGCCTTGCGCGTACTGCAGGCGCTGCAAGAGCAGGTTGCCGCCAGCGCCCCGGTTGCTCAGGACTGGTTTTGGGGCTTCTCGTGGCTGCGCTACGGCTCGCGCGTCGCTCACGCGGTGGCCGTGTCGCGGGAAGGAGAGCGGGCGATCAGGCTGCGGCGCATCGTGGTCGCGGTCGACTGCGGCGTCGTCGTCAATCCGCACTTCGCGCGCTCGCAGGTCGAGGGCGGCGTGGTCTGGGGTCTGAGCGCATGCCGCTTCGGCGCCATCGGCTTCGCGCGAGGTCGGCCGCAGCAGTCGAACTTCCACGACTACCCGGTGGCGCGCGCGCGTCATGTGCCGCCGATCGACGTGGTCTTTGTCGACAGCGAAGCCGAGCCCGGCGGGCTGGGCGAGGAATCGGTTCCCGGGACCGCGCCCGCTCTGGCGAACGCGATCTTTGCCGCGACCGGCCGGCGGCTGCGCGAGCTGCCATTCTCATCGGAGGCGATCACGTTCGTGGACTGATCGCCGGGCGCGGCGCAACGACCGCCCGATCCCGCCTGCAGGCCGTTTCCGGTGGAGGGGTGCCCGTGCATCGGCGGGGCGACCGCCGGGACGAGCCTGTTCAGTGCCGACTGCGCCGCTGAAAGACGAGGTGACGTGGCGTCGCCGGCTGTCCGCGCGCAGGCGGTCCGACACCAGCCGGTGCAACGCCTGACCGTGTTCCGTCGCGCGGCGCACGGCCTGGAGTGCGCGTTACCGCGAAGCAGGCCCCGGCCGGGCGGCGATCAATTCACGATCCGACGGCAGTCCGGCGACGGTCAGACACCGGTCAGACACCGGTCAGACACCGGTCAGACAGCGGTGAGACAGCGGTGAGACAGCGGCACCCCGCGCCCGGGCCACGAAGACCCACTCCTCGCCCGGGCGATCGGGCGCATCGAGCACGTCCACCACCAAGAAGCCGCTGCA
>NZ_JBMLSK010000104.1:0-1614 GCF_049240545.1 Roseateles sp.
CAGGCGTTGCATGAACTCCTGCGGCGGCATGACGATGTGGGTCGTGCCGTCGCGATACGGGCTCTTCAGTCGCAACACGACTTGCCCCTTGCCATTGCGGCTCAAGCGTTCGTTGGCGAGCGCGGGGCGGGTGATGTAGCGGCACAGCCGTTCGAGTGGCTTGCGCTGATCCGCCCCACAGCGCACCGCGGCGTGCAGGCTGAAGCCGTGCGCATCGGCGCACAGCACTTTCCTGGGCTTGTCGTCCCGGCCAGCCACCGTGCGCAGGCTGAGCACCTTCTGGCCGGCGCGCGGCCCCAAGGCGATGCGGTAAGTGCATGAGGCCGCCTGCAGTGACGCCAACGAATTCTCCGTATCCGTCTCCGCCAGCCAGGTCATGCCCTGCTCTTCGACCAGATAACCTCGACGCGTCAGCAGCTTCATCAGCCGTGCGACGATCTGCTCGAGCAGGCCCTTGAGCTCATCGTCGGTGGGGGCGCGCGCCTCCTGGAAGAGGGGTTCACCCTCGGTGCGCCGGTACACGCCATCGAGCACCAGGCAGTGCAGATGGACATTGAGATTCGCCGCCGAGCCGAATCGCTGAACGAGCGTGACCGCGCCTGCGTCGGCGGCGGTGCGCTTCAGTCCCGCCTGGCCGAGCAGAAACCCCGTGATGACCCGGTGCACGATGCCCAGCACCGGTGTGAGCAACTCCGGGTGCGCCGCCAGCAGGATGCGCAGCGGGATCGGAAACGACAGCACCCACTGCCTGACCGGCACCCGCGGCATGACGCGATCCACCAGCACCGCCGCCGTCTCGGCCATGCGACGTGCCCCGCACGAGGGGCAGAACCCCCGTCGCTTGCACGAGAACGCCACCAGCTTCTCCTGTGCGCACTCGGCACAGCGCACACGCAGGAAGCCGTGGGCCAGGATGCCGCATTCCAGGTACGCCTCGAACTCGTCCTTGACGAACTGCGGCAGGCCCGAGCCTGTTTGCGCCTCGACCTGGGCGAGGAAGGTCTCGAGCTCTTCCTGCACCACCCGGTAGAGCGTGGTGTCCTCCGGCCGGTGCCGCTGGTAGGCGAAGCGTGCGCCCGCCGAGGCGGGCCGCGGGGGCGGCGGATGGAGGGGGCCAGCAGAGCGCAGGCGGGGTGTGCGGGCCACGGGGCGAACGGCGCAGCAGTGATCACGGATCGCAGCACACCTCGGGCGCGGCGAGTCCGGCAAGCTCCGGCACCCTTCCGCGGGCTTCGCTCGGCGACTGGCACGCGCCAGCACCACGACCTGGCCGTGCGCAGCCGCACCACCCTGCGCGAGCGCACGCCGCTGGCGGCACCCGCGCCCGGGCGGGCACGGACTTGCCGCCGCCGGTGGGCATCAGCACCAGCGCGTCGCCGCCGCCGGCCACGCGGTCGATCACCTCGCGCTGAAAGCCGCGAAAGCGGTCGTAGCCGAAAACGGACTTCAGGAGGTGCTGCGGGTCGCGCGGCTGCATGGCGCAAGGGTAGCAACGCGACGCAACGGCGCCGCCGCGGCCCGTAACCCGCACCGCGCCGGGCGCCGGGCGACTACGATGGCGCCGTCGCTTCCGCCCGCCGCCTGCCAATGAGCCTCTCCCCGCACACCCAAGAC
>NZ_JBMLSK010000105.1:0-6302 GCF_049240545.1 Roseateles sp.
TGATGTGGGCGGCATTGATGTTTGCGGTGCTGCTGGCGGTGCTGCTGTCGAGCACATAGTTGCCCGCGTCGCCGCCGCTCAAGCTCAGGCCGGTGATGCTCACGGTCTTCGCGTTGCCCGCGTTCTTGTCCGCAAAGCTGCCGGTGCTCGTGGCGACTGTCAGCGTGTCGCCGGCGACCTTGCCGGAGAAACTGGCACCGGTGGTGTTCAGCGTGGCCGAGGTGTTGCCGTCATAGGTCTTGTTGGCGGCGCTGATGCCGGTGATAGCGCTGATGTGGGCGGCATCGATATTGGCGCTGCTGCTGGCGGTGCTGCTGTCGAGCACATAGTTGCCGGCGTCGCTGCCGCTCAAGCTCAGGCCCGTAATGCTCACGGTCTTCGCGTTGCCCATGTTCTTGTCAGCAAAGCTGCCGGTGGCCGTGGCGACGGTCAAGGTGTCGCCGGCGACCTTGCCGGAGAAGCTGGCACCCGTGGTGTTCAGCGTGGCTGCGGTGTTGCCGTCATAGGTCTTGTTGGCGGCGCTGATGCCGGTGATGGTCACGCCCTTGGGATTCACGGTCAAAGTGCCGGAGTTGCTGCCGAGGTTGTAGCCCAAGGGAGTCAGGCCGCTGATTGAAAAACCGTAGCTGCCTGCTCGCAACGAATTGGAACTTGAGTACAGGGGGCTGCTGACGCTGATACTCACCGGATCTCCGTTGACCACCCCGGCGCTTGAGATCGAGGACGGCGAGTCGCCATAGCTGATGGCTTGGCTGGCGACGCTGACGCTGGGCTGCTCGCGGTAAACGGCATAGATCCCACTGCCCAAGGCGCTGCTGTAGTTGGTCGAGACCTCGTCGCTGTTGTAGCGGAAATTGCCTGAGCCCGATCCGACCAAGGCGGTCAAGCCCGTGCTCCCAGCAATGGCTCCGCTCATCAACGTAGCCCGCCCCCCGGTCCCCACGCTGACGGCGCCGCTGCCGGTAAAGCTCAGATTGCCGCCGGAACTGGAGCCTGCCCCGGTGCTTTGGCCTGCATTGAGTAGCACGGCCGCGCTGCTGGTGTTGGTCGTGGCAATTGCCGCGCTGACTGCCACATCGTTGTCTGCGGACAGCGCGACCGTGCCGCCGCTCAGGCTGATGGGGCTGGACACGGTCAGCGTGTTGCTCGCCCCGGTGATGGAGGCTGAGACATTGCCGCTGCCGGAAATATTGTTACCAATGGTCGTGGAAGCAGCCCGCACAAAGCTCAGATTGGCATTGTTGGCCAGGCTCACCGCCCCGGAGCCCAAAGTGCCGGTGCTGCCGCCACTGCCAATTTGGAGGGTGCCGCCGTTGACTGCCGTGCTGGTATAGGTGTTGGTGCCGATCAAGGTGGTGGCGCCCGCACCGGTCTTGGTCAAGGCCCCGCCGCCAATCACGCCCGACAGCGTGCCGCTGGAGGCCGCGTCAATCGTGAGGCCGGCACTGGCGGCAATTCCGCCGGAGCCACTCACGCTTGCGCCCGACTGCAAATAAAGGCTTCCCACGCTCGAGACCGTGGCGATGTCTGAACTCACCGTCAGGGCCCCGGCGCTGCTGCTGCCCACTTTGGTGCTCGCCGCCGTGATGCGCCCCAACTCTGTGTTGGAAACGCCTAAGGTCAAGGGACTGCCGCTCAGAACGTCCGCGCCGCCGACATCGATCAGGGTGCCGACCGAGCGGTTCTGGATCGTGACGGTGCCGGCACCGGCATTGATGGTTTCGGTACCCGCGCCGAGGTAGCTGTTGGTGGTGAAGGTGATGTTGCCACCCGAGCTGTTGACCGTATTAGCCCCGAGGTTGACGCCCGCCGTGCCAGCGGCCGAGGCCGCTTGGATGCTGACCGCGCCGCCGGACGTGCTGATCGAGCCGCTGCTGAGGTCAACACCATAGGTTCCGGTGCCCGTGGACGAAGATGTACCCTGGATGCTGACCGCGCCGCCCGCCGTGCTGATGTTGACACCGACCACGCCAGTCGAGTTATCGCCCGTGCTGCCGCCCGTGCCAATCAGGGTCACGGTGCCACTGCCACCGGCCACCAGCGAAGCGCCGTACACCCCCGAAATCCCCCTGTTGGGATCATTGGCCGCATTGTTGGCACGGCTGACCCCTGTCACCGAAATGTTCCCGCCGCCCGTGGTCAGTTGGCCTAAGGTGGTATTGAATACGACACCATTCGAATCTTGGCCTAAGGGGCTGCTGTAGCCAAGGATCGTGATGTTGCCGAGGCCGGTCGTGATTTTCGACCAGGCCCCCAATCGCACGCCATGGCCGTATCGATTTGTAGAGGACTGACCGGTCCCGGTGATCGAGACATCGCCGGAGCTCGTGGTGATACTCGCCGAACTATCGAACTCGACGCCACGTACCGAATACACATAGCCGGAGTTCGATGTGCCGGTCAGTGTGACCTTCCCCGCCCCGCTGTTGATGCTCCCGTTCAGGTAAATGCCGTGCCCGTTCGTTGCAGTGCCATAAGCCGAACCCATGCCGTCGCCCGCCGTGCCGCCGCCCAAGGTGACGTAGCCACCATTGCTGCTGATCGCCGAGCCCGAGTTCATGGTGATGGTGCCGCTGCTATTGCCGTCAAAATCACTGTTGAGCAGCACATTGAGCTTGCCAGTGCTGGACGAGATGGACTTGTTGGCGGCGATGGTGATGTCGCCATGCGCCTTCAGGATGAGGGTGGCGTCGCCGCCGGCCGTTTTGGCAATGTGTTCATTGACAGCGATATTGCCCGTGCTGGCACCGGCAGCGCTGGTGGCGATGGTCACGGACGTGCCGCTGTTCAAGCTGGCATTGATGTCGGAGGCCAGAATGACCGAGTCCGTGCCTGCGGTGTAGTTGGCCGAGTAGGCGGTGCCGCTGGCACCGGCGGCGGCGATGGTGATATTGGTGGGGTCGAGCAACCACAGGCCGGCGCGGCCTTGGCGGGCCTGCGTGTTGACCCGAATTCCTTCGGTGTCGAGCAGGTGGCTGGAGGTTTCCACCTGCCCGCCGTTGCCGCCGGCCGCGCCACCCTGGGCGAAGATATGGCCATGGGCCCGGGTGACCGACTCGGGTTTGCTGACATCCGACCACAGCACAACCTTGCCGCCGTCGCCTTGCTGCGTGGCGCTGGCATCGATCAAGGCCCCGGCGTCCATCGTCACGCGCTGCGCTTGAAAGACACCGTTGCTGCCTTGCCAGTCGCCGCCCACCAGCACCTCGCCGCCGCCGCTTGCGCCGCGCGCCAGGGTTTGGCTGTCGGCGCCCAGGGAGATGTGATCGGCCTCCAGCACGATGCGCCCGCCACGGCTGACCATGGAGTCGGCGACCAGGCGGCCGCTTTGCTTGATCACGCCGCCTTGCAATTCCTGCGCGGCCTGGGCCGACAGCAAGATCAGGCCGTCCGGGGCCAGGGCCGCCTGGCGGTTCTCCACCAGGGCATCGATGCTCGACTTGCTAACGAGCAATTGGGTCAGGCGCTCGCCGATGAACTTCAGTTCGATCATCTCGCCGGCGGCCATGGCAATGGCGCCGGCCTTGGCGATCAACACGCCATCATTCAAGACATGGGGGGCCAGCATTGCGATATAGCCGCCCAGTTGGGCGATCAGGCTGCCCTCATTGACAACGCTGCCCCCCGCGCCATTGCGGGCGAAGCTGGTCTTGCCGGCCATGAAGTCAGCGTTCGAGATGCTGTGGGTGGTGGCGGTGAGTGCGCCGACGTCGGCACTCGCTGTAGGGCCGAAATAGATGCCGGCCGGGTTGCTCAAAAAGACCTGGCCATTGGAGGTGATGCGGCCAAAGATTTGGCTGGGCTGTGCATCCAGCACGCGGTTCAAGACCACGCTGGCACTGCTGGGTTGTTTGAAATCGACGCTTGCGTTGGCGCCGAGATTGAAGCTCTGCCAGTCGATGGCGGCGCGTGGGCTGGTTTGCTTGATGTCCAGGCGTGCACCGTTGGACGAGATCAAGGCTTGGCCGGCCACCACTTGCCCGCCTTGCGGCAGCGCGTTCACGGCGGGTGCCGCTTGCGCGCCGGCAAATGCGAAGGCCATTAAGACCGGTAGGCCTCGCAGCGCGAAGAGCAGGGCACCGAAGGCGCCGCTGATGATGCTGCGTTTACCGTGGCCGCGGCTGTTCTCGCTAACCGCGATCCAGCTTCCCATGCTTTCGCTCCATACCAGCCGGTACAGGCGGTTGATGCTGGCATGTTCTTTCATGGCTGGCTATCGGTAACAATTTTGCGACTGAGGACTTACGTTTCCTTCTGCGCCGCGAAGCCTTCCTACCTCTGATGCCTGCATTTTGCTAAACCCCCCTCTTTTTGGGGAGGGCTTTGTCGGCACAAGGTCTTGGGTTTTTGTGCACTAAGTCATGCGCGGGGCTTATGATTTTTTGCCAATCGCTCTTTTGGCGAAACCGAGAAGACAACTGGGTCGAATTCAGGCCGCAGCAGCTTCCCTTTGAAAAATCGACAGATATGCCTCCGGCAGGACGCGATCAGAGAGCTAGGCTGGCCTGCATCCAGACCCTTGTCCGCTGGAGGGTGCCGTCCTGATCCAAGCCCGCGGCATTGGCCAGCGGGTTGTGACCGATGCGCGTCGCGACAGACAGCGCCAGATTCAGTGCGTGGGGGCCGGCCCAGGTCAGGCCCACCCCAAGCCCTTGAAGCGTAGCCTTGTTGACTGTCGGCGCTCCAGGGAAGTTGTTGTCAACATTGACTTGGATGTGGCCCCAGTCGTAGAACACAGCGCCGCGGAAGTTGGCTTGCAACTGCGCGCGCAACTCAAATTTGACGATCTGCCCGCGTGCGCCGCCTGCTTCGCTGGCGGGGTAGGCACGCACCGCTTGTGCCCCGCCGAGAAAAAATTTCTCCGAAGAGTCGAGGTTACGGTCACTGGTTTGACCGGCAATCAAGGCATAGAGCGACAGGTCGGGGCTCAAGAATTGCTGGCGGCTAAAGCTGTAACGCAGTTTGGTGAAGCTCCCCTGCGTCTTGGGGCCGGCCGAGTCGCTTGCGAAACTGGGAGAGCCGCTCAGATTCAGGCGCCCTTGGCTGAGGATCAGTCCTGCCGCGTTGGCGGCGGAGCCCCCCAAGGTGTCAAACAGATTGCCGCTCAGCCCTGCAGAAACGAGGCCTGATGTGTAGTCGCTGCTGGTGCTGCCGTTCGCGTCGTTGCGGAAGTGCTTGTTCTCAATGCTGAGTTGCACCGACAGATTCCGCTCGCGAGTTCGCAATGCGGCAAAGGTAGCGTCCAGGGACCAGGTACGGGCTTCACCCTTGGCCTGCAAGGCCGCAAAGCCCGCCTCGATCAGCCGATATTGCATTCGCGAGGCGTTGACGCTGCCGCGCCAGCCCTGCAAGCCAAGCGGTGCCGACGCGGCGATGTGGGCATAGTCGCTGCCCTTGGTATGGTTAACATCCACGGTCAGCATGTCGCCGACGCCAAGCCAACCGGCCAGACCTAACTTGGCACTCAAACGGTTCTGACCAGTAGAGCGACTGCCGGCGTTGTCGAGACCGGCGTCGCCGAGCAACAGCGCCTCGTCGCTCAATTCGAGCCGCAGATCGGTTTCTCCGGCTTGTGTGCCGGCCACAAAGCTGGCCTTGCTACTGACACCCGGCAGGTCGGCGAGCAGCGCCAGGCCGCGATCAATCGCCGGCATGCGCAATGGCTCGCCGGGGCTTTGTTGCACCAAAATCATGGCCACAGCGCGCGCCTCGTCAAAACGTAGGGTCGTGCCACCTTTCTCAACACGGACCGAGCCAAATCTGGCCTCTTCGATCTGTAAGTGAATGATGCCGTCGGTCACATCTTGCGGAGGCAGGTAGACACGCGCCAGCCAGCCAGCTCGGGCATAGACCTCCGCAATAGCGGCGGCGGCGCGTCGCAGGTCGCTCAGGCCGACGAGCCGGTTCTGATACAGACTCAGGCTGGCCTGCAAAACGTCACTGGCAATGAGCCGATTGCCCTGTAGCTCAAACCGCTGCACCTGCACCTGCCGTCCGCCGGCAGAACCCAGTTCCTGGGGCTGCCTCAAGCGAGGAAGCTCGGCTTGGGAGTGCGTAGTTTCCGGCTGCTTGGTTTGCCTTTGTTGTTGCAACAAACTTCCAGCGTCGACTTGAGCTTGTGCCCATACCAGCGAAGGAAAGAGCAGCAGCCCTGCAGTTGCGATCTGCGCTCTTGTAAGTGCCTTTGGCGCCGGCGTGAGTGAGGGGGTGGGCATAGGGGCATTGTGCACGTAGACGGAATCTTTCTGGTGATGTCCCAGGAGGTGGTGTAAGTTTTTGAGCGAGGCGGCCCAGTGAGGGTG
>NZ_JBMLSK010000106.1:0-4490 GCF_049240545.1 Roseateles sp.
GCGGCAGATCGCGCGAGAACATCACCTCGATCATGCGCGACGTTCCGCTCATCGAGGGCATCCGCGAAACCTTGCAGGAACTGCACAGACGCAGCGTCTTCACCGTCCTCAACACGTTGGCGTGGCGATTCATGGCCAGCGCGGTCGGCGATCGATTCGGCTTCGACGAGTGGACCGGCGCCCGGATGAATTGCGGCCCGGGCGGCCTGCTGACCGGAGCGGTCGCCCGGCACTTCGACGAGCGCGACAAGGTGCGAGCGGTCGCGCGGCTCGCACATCGCTTCGGCGTGCCGATGTCGCGGATCGCGGCGGTTGGCGATGCGCGCTCGGACATCCCGTTGTTTCGGGCGGTGGGCTTCTCGATCGCCCTGAACGGATCGGCGCAAGCCCGGGCGGCGGCGAGTGTTGCGGTCGCAACGCCGTGGCTACCCGACATTCTGCGGGCGCTGCCGCCCCACTTTCTGCCCGCTGAGGATTGACAGCGCATGGCTCACGACATCGCTGCCGTGCTGTTCGATATCGGCGGGGTGCTGGTGGCGCTCGACGGCGTCCCTACCCTGTCGAGGTTACTGGGCGTGGCGCCCGATCACGATGCCTTACATGCACGGTGGTTGGCCTCGCCCGCCGTGGTCGCGCACGAGACCGGCGTCATCGATGCGCCGACGTTTGCGGCCAGAGTCGTATCGGACCTGCGCCTGCCGGTCGCGGCCGAGGCCTTCTTGCAGGACTTCTGCAACTGGCCAACCGGGCTGTTGCCGGGCGCGATCGAGTTGCTGGACGACATCCCGGATCGCTATCGAGTGGCCGCCCTGAGCAACTCGTGCGCCGTGCACTGGGAAAAGATTCGGTCGATGGGACTGACGGATCGTCTCGACAAGACTTTCCTGTCGCATGAGATCGACGCATTGAAGCCGTCGGTCAAGGCCTTCCGGACCGCTCTCGAAGGCCTCGGGCTGTCACCCTCCCGAGTGCTGTTCCTGGACGATGGCGCGCGCAACGTCGAGGCCGCGGCGCAACTCGGCATGCACGCTTTCGTCGTGCGTGGGCCGGCGCAGGCCCGGTGCGTCCTGTCGCGTTACGGCATCGTCGCGCCGTCTGCGCCGCCGCGGTGAGCTTTGGGGTTCGCTGGCCTGCCTCCCACGGCGACCAACAGGCGACCAGAACCGTCGTCGAAGCGCCCTGGGCCGGATCGGCAGTGCGCCAAGCCGACCGAAGGTGAGAGCACACGCGGCACCGTACCCCCCAAGATAGCCGTCAAGCGGCGTCCGCGCGGGCGCGGGGGCAGCAGGCGCTCGAACGCGAGCAGGCCGGCGGGATGACGCATGCGATGGATGGGCAGCGACTGCCTGCCCGGCCCGGCTAGCTAGGCCAGCGTGTCGCCTGGTAGTCCAGCGCTCCCGGCGAGCAGCCCGGGCCCGGCGCGCGTCAGCGCATCGACCCACCACGCCACGGCCTTGTCCCCGGCGCTGCGCCGCCAGACGATCGCAAAGCGGCCAACCGGCGCCGGCTGCGCCACCGGCAACGGGACCAGGCGGCCGGCGCCGATCCATTCACGCGCCCGCATCGCCGGGACGAAGCCGACCCCCAGGCCATCGGCGATCGCCGCCAGCTTGGCCGCCAGATTCGGAACGACGAGCGTCGGCTGCGCGCCGATCAGACCGACCGAGCGTTTGGGCAGCCGTCGCGAGGAGTCCGAGATCACGACGACTCGATGGCTGCGCACGAGCGCGTCGCCGAGCGCACGGCCGCGGTCTTGCGCCGCTTGCTGCGCCAGCGCATGGCCCGGCGCTGCGACGAACACGAACGGCACGTCGCCAAGCGCCCTGCAGTCCCAACCGCCGCCGGCCGGCAGGCCACCCGAGGCCAGTCCGGCAATCGCCAGGTCGGCGCGGCCGGTGGTCAGCGCATCCCACGGTCCGCCGAGGACCTCTTCGAGCAGGCGGACCGTGGTGCCGGCGCCCAGCGTGTCGAACTCGCGGACGAGCCGGGCCACGCTGCGCAGGTCGAACACGGTATCGATGGCGATCCGCAGCTCCATCGCGCGGCCGTGCCGCAGGGCCTCGAATCGGCGTTCGACATGGTCCGCCTCCGCCAGCATCCTCAGCCCGACCGCGTGCAGTTCGGCGCCGACCTCGGTGAGCGCCATGACCCCGCCCTGGCGACGGACCAGCTTCTGACCCAGCGCGCGCTGCATCTGGTCGACCGCGTAGCTGACGGCCGAAGGCACGCGATCCAGTTCGCGCGCCGCGGCCGAGATCGACCCGGTGCGGGCCACCGTGTCGAGCACGCGCAGAAAGTCGAGGGACAGGCGGGTGCGTTTCGCGGCCACGGTGTCGGGTATTCAGAAAGTTCGTCGCACTAGACAGCGGAATCGAAAGCGGCGCCGCGCCGCCTCTTCTAGAGTCGACGACCGCAACAGCCGGAGAAACACGTGGACGACGGGGACAAGATCGTACGGGTACGCCTGGATGTCAATGGCGCACCGCGCGACTACGCCGGGCCGGCAGCGCGACCGCTGCTGTGGTTCCTGCGCGACCAACTGGGCCTCACTGGCACCAAGTACGGCTGCGGCATCGGGCAGTGTGGTGCCTGCACCGTGCATCTGGATGGCGCGGCCGTCAGAAGCTGTGTCGTTCCGATGAGCGCCACGTCGAAACGCAAGGTTCGGACGATCGAAGGCCTCGGCACCCCAGACCGGCCTCACCCCGTTCAGCAGGCCTGGCTGGAGATCGGCGTATCCGAGTGCGGCTATTGCCAGCCCGGCCAGATCATGGCGGCGGCCGCCGCGCTGGCTGGCCCGACGCCGCCGCCCGCGCAGACGCTGGAGGACATCGGCAACATCTGCCGCTGCGGCACCTACGCCCGCATCGGCGCGGCGATCGCGCTGGCGCGCGCACGGGGAGCATCGGCGTGAAGCTCGGTCGACGCGCTTTCGTCTGTGCGGTCACGGCGACGGGGATTGCCTGCCTGGCGGGTCCGGCGCGGGTCCTCGGCGGTGCTGCCGCTTCCACGTCGGCGCAGCCGCCGGTCAACGACTGGTCGGTGTGGCTGGTGATCGACGCGGCGGGCGCAATCACGCTGTTCCACAAGGTCACGGACCTCGGCCAGGGCACGCCCTCGTCCTTCGCGGCCATCGTTGCGCACCAGCTCGACGTGGCGCCGGAGCGGATTGCGCTCAAGCAGGCGCCCGTGCGCGCGCCCTATCTGGGACCGGACGGCGACTACGTCACCTCGGGCAGCGCCGGCATTCGGGCTCACTACGCCTCGTTGCGGCAACTGGGCGCGACCGCGCGCGCGGTGCTGGTGCAGGCCGCCGCTGCGCGCTGGCAGGTGGCGGCGGCCGAGTGCGCTGTGCAAGCCGGGGCGGTCGTGCACCGACCCTCGGCGCGCATCGCGCGCTTTGCCGACCTGGCGGACGCGGCGGCCCGTCTTCCGGTGCCGTCCGAGGTGCAGGTGGACGAGCGCAGGATGCCCCGCGCCGCATTCGCGGGCCGGGCGCGCGCCGACGAGTTCGGCTTCCTCGACGGCTCGGCGGTGTTCGGGGTCGATGTTCGACTGCCGAACCTGAGCACTGCGGCGATCGTTCACAGCCCGATCGCGGGCGGTGCCGTGCGCTCGGTGGATGCAACCGCGGCCTTGCGCAGCGCGGGGGTGGTGGACGTGGTCCGGCTCGACGACGCGGTGGCGGTCGTGGCCAGCGACTTCTGGACGGCAAGCCAGGCGCTGCGCAAGCTGCGCATCGAATGGACGCCGCCGCCGACCCTGCCCGACACCGACCGGCATCGGCAGGCGCTGCTGGCGGCGGTGGCGGCGGGCCAGGGAATGCCGGTTCGAGGTGAGCGCGAGGGCAGCGCGGCCGAGCAGCGCCGTGCCAGCGAGCGGGTGATGGACGCGGCGCACCGCCGGGTGGAGGCGGTGTTCTACGTGCCGTGGGCGGCCCACATGACGATGGAGCCGCAGACGGCAACGGCGCATGTAGCCGACGGGCGGGCCGAGCTGTGGCTGCCGACCCAGAGTCAGGCACAGGTGCGTTCCACCGTGGCCGAGTTGCTGAAGCTGCCGGAGCGCGCGGTCACGGTCAACACCACCCGCGTCGGCGGCGGCTTCGGCCGGCGTCTCGAAACCGACGTTGCGCGCGAGGCGACGCTGATCGCCCAGCGCGTCAAGCGCCCGGTCAAGCTCATCTGGTCGCGCGAGCAGGACCTGCACAACGACTACTTTCGACCGGCGGCCGCCGCCCGGTTGCGCGCCAGTCTGGACGCCAACGGCGATGTGTCCAGCCTCGTCTTCGACGTGGCCGCGCCGTCGATTCTCGCCAGCAGCAGCAATACGCACACCCTGCCGGCGGACGAACCGGACTTCACGGCGATCATGGGCCTGGCCGGCGGCTACCGGCTGCCGGAGCCGAGCATCGGCTGGACTCGGGTCGAGGCGGGTCTGCGCAGCGGCTGGTGGCGGTCGGTCGGTTGCTCGGCCAACACGTTCTTCCT
>NZ_JBMLSK010000107.1:0-59425 GCF_049240545.1 Roseateles sp.
TCAAAGGTCTTGCGCTGGTAGTTCTTCACCACGTCGGAGATGAACTGCTCGGCGTGCAGATAGAGCACGCGCGCATCGGGCTTGTCCTTCAGCAGGGCGTTGCCCACGGCGTGGATCAAATGGGTCTTGCCCAGACCAACGCCGCCGTAGATGAACAGCGGGTTGTACATCGCGCCCGGTGCGCCGGCCACGTGCAGGGCGGCGGTGCGCGCCATCTGATTGGCGCGACCGGGGACGAGGTTGTCAAAGGTCAGCGCACTGTTGATGCGGTGGCGGCTGGCGCTCGGCGGCAGGGAGCTGGGGGCAGCGCTCGCCGCGCCCTGGACTTGGATAGCCGCCGCCGAATTTGCGGCAGGTGTGGCACCAGCCGCGACCGGCGCCGAAGCCGCTGGGGCCGCCGCAACCGGCCGCAGGCCGTTGTGCAGCACCTGGCCCACCGGCATCGGCTGGTTGGCCGGGGGCAAGTTAGGCGACGTTCGGCTCAAGGGCTCGCGGGCGGCCAGCGCCAGCTCCAAACGGGCCGGTTTGCCAGACAACTCGGTCAAGATGGCCTCGATGCGGCCGGCGTACTGGTTGCGGATCCAATCCAGCTTGAAGCGATTGGGCACCCGCAGGGCAATGACCAAGACTTCGGCCCCGCCTGCATCGGACACGGTGGCCGGCGGCAAAGGACGAATCCAGGTGTTGAATTGTTGTTCGGGCAGTTCGGCCGCCAACCTCTCGCAGCCGCGCTGCCAAAGGTCCCCGCCCAGGTCCATGGCCGCCGAAGCGGCGCTGTGATCGAGTGCGTGGGGGTTCAGTCCGTCTGCGCCAAGCATGTCTGCGCTCATTGTGGAAAACTTGTTCTAGAGCGGCTGGATTGTACGGACATCCGGCCACCAAACCCTGAGTTATCCACAGATTTTTTAATAGGGTCAAGCCCCTGAAAACACCAATGGCCGATCGCTGAGCATTGACCGATCGCAAAATCTTTGGTGTAATCGCGGGTTTTCCGGACGCTGGATATAGCGGAGTATGGATGTTTGGCCAAGGCCAGCGGGTGAAATACCACCTCGCAGGGTTTGACAGGCACCTGTCCACGCAACACTGGTGAGTCAGCCGCACGGGCTTCGAGCTGTGACTTGTTCACAGGCGAGCGTGCAAATGGCCCGCAGGTGTTTGTGAACGCATAGAACACATAGACGGCACCCCGGCGCGGCACACATCAGTGGCCGTCGACGCCTGAATCGGCTGAGAGCTTTGTCTCCAACCCTTTGCAGGCCCGACGCCCCAGGTGCGAACCGCAAACGCGCCCAACAGCGCAAATCGTTTTGCACCCGGCGACTGATCGCCAACAACCGCTAAAGCGTCACTTCCGACGTCCTTAGACCTTCGCTAGCATTTCCCAAGAGGGCCTCATCATGAAACGCACTTATCAAGCCTCCAAGACCCGTCGCGCCCGTACCCACGGTTTCCTGGTTCGCATGAAGACTCGCGGTGGCCGCGCAGTCATCGCCGCGCGCCGCGCCAAGGGCCGCAAGCGCCTGGCTGTCTAAGCTTAGACACCACAGAATCATGATCGGCCGCATCGTGCGATCGGCCGACTTTGAACGCGTGCTGGCTCGCTCCAGCCGCGTGCGCAGCAGTCATTTTGCGGTGCATCACCTCGCCGCCACACCCAGTGTGGCCAGCAAGCCCGCCAAGGTCTTATCCACCGAAGCAGGCGAGTTATCAACAGGCGATGCACAAGTCACCCACAAGCCTGTGGATGACACGCTACCCGACGCTTGCTGGCTGGGTGCCATCGTGCCCAAACGCCACGCCAAGCGCTCGGTGACTCGCTCGCTGCTGAAGCGCCAGATCCGTGCTGCATTTGCGACACAACCCGACTTGCCTCCCGGCTTGTGGGTGGTGCGTTTGCGCTCGCCTTTTGATCGCAAGCTATTTCCCAGCGCTGCTTCGGACGCGCTGCGCGCTGCTGCGCACGCCGAATTGGCGCAATTGGTCGGCCGGCTGGTGGCGCCTCGCGCCAAGCCCTGACTCCGCCGCCTCGCCATGAACCCCCGCCTGTCAATCGCCCAACGCGTGCTGATTGGCTTGGTGCGCGGCTACCGTTTGCTACTGAGCCCCTGGCTCGGCGCCTCTTGCCGTTTTGAGCCGACCTGTTCGGTTTATTCGATCGAGGCTTTGCAACGCCATGGCGCAGCGGCCGGCAGCTATCTGACCGTGCACAGAATTCTGCGTTGCAACCCGTTTTGCGAAGGCGGCCATGACGGCGTGCCCGACAATGCGCCCGGCTTGTTCACCCGACTTGGGTGCGTGCCGAAAGCAACATCTCCTCGACCCTCCAATCCAGAAGCCTCCTCATGACTGATATACGCCGCACCGTGCTGTGGGTGGTGTTCACCATGTCCCTCGTCCTGCTGTGGGACGGCTGGCAAAAGCACACCGGGCACCCGTCCATGTTCAGCCCTCCGGCACCCAAGCCGGTCGCTCAGGCCGCCTCGGGCACAAACCCAGGTGCGGGCGTTCCGACGGCGAGCGCCTTGCCAGGCGTCGCTGGCACCGCGACACCTGCGCCGGTCGTGGCGACGACCGGCGAGGCCATTCACATCAAGACCGATGTCATGGATGTCACGCTGAGCACCCTGGGTGGCGACGTCACCCTTGTGGAGTTGCCGCATTACCTGACCGGTCCTGAGCCGGGTCTGTTTGACCCCATCCTGCAGGCGGTTGGCATCAAGGAAAAGAAGGCCATTCCGCAAACCCCCGTGCGCGTCTTGGACAACGCCGGCCACAGTTACAAGGCCCAGACGGGTTTGCTGGGCGGTCAGGCCGGCCCGCTGCCCAACCACAACACGCTGATGGTCGTCACCACGGCTGAGCGCGAGTTGAAAGACGGCGCCAATGAGCTGATCGTGCGCCTGGAGTCCCCGGAGCAGGGCGGCGTCAAGTACGTCAAGACCTTCACCTTCAAGCGCGGCGACTATGTCATTGGCGTCAAGCATGAAGTCATCAACGTGGGCGCGGCTGCACTGACGCCGCAGGTCTATGTGCAACTGGTGCGTGACGGTGTTGCCACGCCGGGCGGCACCGCCTTCACCGGCACCTTCACCGGCCCGGCGACCTACACCGAGAAGGCCAAGTTCCAGAAGGTGGACTTTGCCGATATCGAGAAAGACAAGGTCTCCATCGACAAGACCGCCGACAACGGCTGGGTGGCCATGGTTCAGCATTACTTCGCCAGCGCTTGGTTGCACACCGGCACCGCGCCGCGCGAGTTCTTTGCCACCAAGGTGAAGGGGGCAGTTCCCTCCCAATACGCTGTTGGCATGGTCTTCACCCTGCCGGCAGTGGCCCCTGGAGCCAGCGTCACCAAAGAAGACCAGCTCTTCGTGGGTCCGCAAGAAGAAGTCAAACTCGCCGCACTGGCCCCGGGCCTGGAGCTGGTCAAGGACTACGGCATCTTTGCCATCTTGGCCAAGCCGCTGTTCTGGCTGCTGGAGAAGCTGCATGCCATCCTGGGCAACTGGGGCTGGGCCATCATCGCCTTGGTCGTGCTGCTGAAGATCGCCTTCTACTGGCTGAACGCCAGCGCTTACAAGAGCATGGCGAAGATGAAGGCCGTCGGCCCCAAGGTCCAAGCCTTGCGCGAGCGCCTGAAGGACAAACCGCAAGAGATGCAGCAAGAAATGATGCGCATCTACCGCGAAGAGAAGGTCAACCCGATCGGCGGCTGCCTGCCCATCTTCTTGCAGATGCCTTTCTTCATGGGTCTGTACTGGGTCTTGTTGTCCACCGTTGAGATGCGCGGCGCGCCCTGGCTGGGTTGGATTACCGACCTTTCAGCCAAGGATCCTTACTTCATCCTGCCGCTGTTGATGACGGCCTCCAGCCTGTTCCAGGTCTGGCTGAACCCGACACCTCCAGATCCGATGCAAGCCAAGATGATGTGGATCATGCCGCTGGCTTTCAGCTTCATGTTCTTCATCTTCCCCTCGGGCTTGGTGCTGTACTGGCTGGTCAACAACATCTTGTCGATTGCCCAGCAGTGGTTCATCAACAAGAAGCTAGGCGTCCAATAGACGAAAACTGCGCCAGTCGCGTAGTAATTCACAAAGCCCTCAAGCCCCCCGTGCTTGGGGGCTTTTTTCTTGGTCGAAGTAGGACTTAAATCGAGCCATGCGGGGTAGAAGTGATTCGCAGACGGCTCAAAGCAACTGTTTGACCGACTGGCGAGCCGGGCCCGAGTTCCAGGTTCATGCGAGCGCTGGATCCTCGCCTCCCCCGCGCCATTCATGCAGCAGCACTCGACCTGAGTCCTGCCTCGTCCAGCATCGGTGAAAATCCTCGCCATGCTGTCACGCCACCAAGATCCCATTGCCGCCATCGCCACCGCCCCTGGACGCGGGGCCGTTGGCATCGTGCGGGTCTCCTCCCCGCAAGACCTGACCCCCTTGGTCGAAGCAATTTGCGAACGTGCGCTGCGCGCCCGTGAGGCGACTTATCTGCCCTTTCGCGATGCGGCCGGCGTGGCCATCGACCAAGGTCTGGCCCTGCTATTCCCCGCGCCGCATTCCTACACCGGCGAACATGTGCTGGAGCTGCAGGCGCACGGCGGCCCGGTGGTGCTGCAACTGCTGCTGGCGCGCTGCTTGGAGGCCGGCGCCGAGCTGAAGCTTCGTCTGGCCGAGCCGGGTGAGTTCACGCAGCGCGCGTTTCTGAATGGCAAGTTGGATCTGGCCCAGGCCGAGGCCGTCAGCGACCTGATCGATGCCAGCACCGAGGCCGCGGCACGCAGCGCCGGGCGTGCGCTGGCGGGCGCGCTCTCGCATGAGGTGGGCGAACTGCGCGATGCGCTGATCAAGCTGCGCATGTTGGTGGAAGCCACGCTGGACTTTCCCGAGGAGGAAATCGACTTCTTGCAGCAAGCCGATGCGCTTGGTCGGCTGGCCCGTTTGCAAGAACGACTCGAAACCGTGCTGGACCGCACCCAGCAAGGCGCGCTCTTGCGCGAAGGCATCAAGGTGGTCTTGGCCGGGCAACCGAATGTGGGCAAGAGCTCGCTGCTGAACGCCTTGGCCGGCGCCGAGCTGGCCATCGTCACCCCCATCGCCGGCACCACCCGCGACAAGGTCAGCCAGACGATTCAGATCGAAGGCGTGCCGCTGCACATCAGCGATACCGCCGGCCTGCGCGACACCGAGGATGAAGTCGAGCGCATCGGCGTGGCGCGCAGCTGGGAAGCCATTGAGGATGCCGATGTGCTGCTGTTCATGCACGATCTGACGCGCCTGGGCCAGGCCGAGTACGAAGCCGAGGACAAGCTGATTTCGGCGCGCTTGGCGCAAGTGCCGCCCGAGCGCATCGTGCAGGTCTTCAACAAGGCCGATGCGGCCCACACGCACAACTTGCCCGAGGGCGCTTTGCAGATGTCAGCCAAATCTGGCGCGGGCCTGTCTGAGTTGCGCCAGCGCTTGCTGCGACAGGTCGGCTGGCATGCCACGCCAGAAGGCGTTTTCATCGCGCGAGAGCGCCATGTCCAAGCGCTCAAGCGCACCCGCGAGCATTTGTCGCAAGCGATGGCGGTGGCGCATTTGCAACCACCGGCGCTGGACTTGTTGGCGGAAGAGCTGCGCCTGTCTCACGACGCGCTGGGCGAGATCACCGGCGCCTTCTCGGTCGACGATTTGCTCGGCGAGATCTTCAGCAAATTCTGTATCGGCAAGTGAGGCTCGGCCTTGCTCCGAGCGATCAACGCCCGTGCGGGAAGGTCGACTTGGCGGTGGGCTTCTTCACGCCCTTGCCCTGGGCGACCCACATCTTGTAGGCGGCCGGGGTCAGCTCGCGCTTCATCAGCTGCACCAGTTCACCCTCGCCCAAAGCGTGTTGCAAGAACACCTTCCGGAAGGGCGGCGTGTCTTCCCAAGCCGTCTTGATGATGGCTTGGATTTGCTCGGGGCTGAGGCGGGGGATTGTTTTGGCCATGGCTCAATTGTCCGTCAAAGCGTCAATGGCCCTCAAACTCGAGCAAGGTAAACAGCGGCAGGCCGGCCGCCCGCAGCTTGGCGGAGCCGCCCAACTCGGGCAGGTCGACGATGCACGCGCCTTCGATCACCTCGGCGCCCAAGCGCTGCAAGAGCTTGGCGCCGGCCATCATGGTGCCGCCGGTGGCGATCAAATCATCGATCAACACCACCCGGTCGCCGGGTTTGACGGCGTCGGTGTGCATCTCCACCGTGGCGCTGCCGTATTCCAGCTCATAACTCTCTTCCACCGTGGTGAAGGGCAGCTTGCCTTTCTTGCGGATGGGCACAAAGCCCAGGCCCAACTCATAGGCTAGCACCGAGCCGATGATGAAGCCGCGCGCATCCAGCCCGGCAATCGCTGTCGGCCGGGCATCAAAGTAGCGATGCACAAACTGATCGATCAGCACCCGGAACACCCGTGGGTTAGAGAGCAGCGGCGTGATGTCGCGGAACTGCACGCCGGGTGCCGGCCAATCGGGCACGGTGCGGATATGGCTGCGGATGTAGTCGGCGGGGCTGATTGTGGGCATGGAGGAGGGCTCGCTGAAACTGGGGCCGCTGAATCGCGGTAAGACCGCTGCGACGAATAGCAATCATCGTAGCGGCTTGCACCGCAGCCCACCGTGCTGCCGACCCTGGCCCGGCGGCCTCAGGCCGCCAGTTCGCTGCTGACCATGCGGGCACGCCCACCCTGCTTGGCGGCATAAAGGGCAGCATCGGCCCGCTCCAGCAAGCGCAAGCCGGTCGTTTCTGTGTCGGCAACGCAAGCTGCGACGCCAATGCTCAAGCTGATATGCCGGCGCATCGGTGCGGCTTCATGGGGAATGGCCGCTAGACGCACACTGTCCAGGCAACGTTGGGCGACCACTTGTGCCTCGGCCAGATCACACTCGGCCAGCAAGATGACAAACTCTTCACCACCATAACGGCACACCGCGTCGGAGCTGCGGCCGGCGCAGGCGCGCAGCAGTTCTGCCACCCGACGCAAGCAGTCATCACCGGCCACATGGCCGTAGCGGTCATTGAAGAGCTTGAAATGATCGATGTCGACCATGATGCAAGCCAGAGGGTGAGCATGGCGTGCGCTGCGCTGCCACTCTTGTTGCAAGAGCTGATCAAAGGAGCGGCGATTGCCCACGCCGGTCAGACCGTCGGTGACCGATTGGCGGGCCAGCAGGGCGTTGACCTCTTTCAGTTCGGTCTCGTGGCGTTTGCGCTCGCTCAGATCGGTGATGATGCAAACGAAACGATGGGTGGTTTCGGTTTTGACCTCGGCCACACTGAGTTGCAGGGTCAGGTCTTGCCCGTCACGGTGCCTCGCACTCAGCTCCTGCGGCCGGCCCAACAAGGCGACCGGATTCAAGCGTTCACCCGCCCAGAGGCCAAAGAGCAGATCAATATGACTGCCCTGCAACTCGGCCGCGCTGAAGCCGAACAGCGCTTCAGCGGCCGGGTTCAACTCCAAGACATGGCCATCGGCATCCAAAGTCAACACGCCATTCGGCGTGGCGCGAACGAAAGCCATCAAATGCGCTTTGCTGGCCGCCAATCGCTGCTGTTCTCGCACCAGATCACTCACATCCATCCGCACACCAATGGTGCCGCCCGACTGCAGCGGCCGCTCGTAGACCCGAATCCAGCGGTCGCTGGGAAGCTGAAGGTGTTGCAAGATCGGCTCGGCCGAGGCCAAGCTGCGGAGCTGGCGCGCGGCCATACGCTCGGCCAGCCACTCCTCCTCGCGGCCCACGGCGCCGGGCACACACCCCCGACTGATGGATTTGCGCACCAAGTCCTCGAAACGAACCCCGACCTTGATCTCCGCCTGCATATGGGGGTAGATCTGCAGCAACTGGGGGTTGAAAGCCACCAGCCGGTCGGACGCATCAAAGATCTCAACACTGGCCGGCAATGCGGCGATCGCTTCATCCAAGCTGGCACGCACTTGTGCCGCATTGCGTTGGGCACGACGAAGCGCTTGCAAGCCCAGCACAGCGGTGAGCAGCGTCATCAACAAAGCCGCGCATGCCAGGCCTGCAGCCCATCCAGCGACTGCACCGGAAGCGAGCCAAGAGCCGCGAATCACCAACACGAGCAAGGCCAGCATCGAAGCCAAGCTGGCGCCCAGGGCCACGCCCAGCGCTGCAGAGGTGCCGGAGAACCCGGGCAAGGTGGAAGAGGCTTCTTTCATGGCCGCGCAGGCTATCGCAGCGGCTTGCGCGGCGACCATACCCCCCAAAAGAGGGATGGCTCCGCAGGCTAGAAGACCGGCGGGGACCTCCGGCTCGGCAAGGTCGGCGGGCCATTGTTTCAGCCCCGCCCAAGACAGGTTTAGCCTCCGTCTGTTACCGTGCGGCCTTAGAAATTGTTGGTTAATTGGAACAAAACGAATGAGCGAAGAAAACAAGCGCGCCCAAGCAGCCGCCCTCGCCGTCACCCCGGACGATTTGCGAGGCATTCGCCGTGGGATCGAAAAAGAAAGCCTGCGCGCCCGACCGAATGGCATGCTGGCGCTGACGCCGCACCCGGCCGCGCTGGGCTCGGCCCTGACGCACCCGCACATCACCACCGATTACAGCGAGTCGCAGGTCGAGTTGATCACGGGCGTGCACAGCAGCGTCGAAGCCTGCTTGCAAGAGTTGACCGAGGTGCACCAAGGCGTTTACCGGGTGCTGGACCAGCAAAGCTGCGGCCAAGAAGCCGAGCGCCTGTGGGTCGGCTCCATGCCCTGCGGCCTGCCCACCGACGAGACCATTCCGCTGGGGCGTTATGGCAAGTCGAATGTGGGGCGCTCCAAAAGCGTCTATCGCATGGGCTTGGGCCAACGCTATGGCCGGCGCATGCAGACGATTTCGGGCATCCACTACAACTGGTCTTTGCCGGGAGTCAGCAGCGAACAATATTTCTCGCTGATTCGCAACTTCCGCCGCCACTCCTTCGTCCTGCTCTACCTGTTTGGCGCCTCGCCGGCCCTGTGTTCCAGCTTTGTGGAAGGGCGCCGTCATGAGCTGAAGGCGCTGGGCGGCCACACGTTCTACATGCCTTATGGAACCTCGCTGCGCATGGGCCGTTTGGGCTATCAAAGCGATGCCCAGTCTTCGCTGGCGGTCAGCTACAACTGTTTGGACAGTTATGCCGACTCACTGCATGAAGCGCTGACGCGGCCCTATCCGGCCTATGAAGCGATTGGCGTGCGCAACCCCGGTGGCGACTACAACCAGCTCAGCACCAGCTTGCTGCAGATCGAAAACGAGTTCTACGGCACCATCCGCCCCAAGCGCGTGATTCAAGCGGGCGAGCGCCCCTTGCATGCGCTGCGTGAACGCGGCGTTGAGTACGTTGAAGTGCGCTGCATGGACTTGGACCCCTTTGTGCCGGTAGGCATCAATGCGCAGACGATTCGCTTCCTCGACCTGTTCTTGCTGCATTGCTTGTTGACCGACAGCCCGCCGGACACCCCGGCCGAGATCGCCGCGCTGGCCGAAAACCAGCACCTGGTCGCGGCACGCGGCCGCGAGCCCGGCTTGAAGTTGATGCGGGCCGATGGCAGCCAAACCCTGCTGAGCGACTGGGCGGCGGAGCTGCTGGCGCAATGTGCGCCCATGGCCCGCATGCTGGACGAAGCCCAAGGCGGCACGGCCCATGCCGAAGCCCTGGCCGCCGCCAAGCGCACGCTGGCCAATCCGAACAGCACCCCCTCGGCCCGTGTGCTGCGTGCCATGGCCCAGGATTTTGACGACAGCTATATCGACTTCCTGCGCCAGCAGTCCGAGCAGACCCGCAAGACGCTGATGGACCTGCCCTATAGCGAAGCACAAGCCCAGCGCTTCAAGGCCCAGGCCGAGGCCTCCTTGGTCGAGCAGGCGCGCATCGAAGCGGCAGAGACCTTGCCCTTCGATGAGTACCTGAGGCAATACCTGTCCCCCGCGCGCATGCAGGTTTGATCAGGGCAGGCGCAATTCCGTCAAACGCCAGCTGAACAGGCCCTGGCGACTCAAGACCAGGTCAATCGGGTCTTCGTCTTCGCCGGCTTGGCGGACGCTGAACACAAAGCGGTTCAAGCCCTCGTAGCGCATCTGAGTCTCCAGCCGCTTAGACGGCTCCGCATCGGACTTGTCAGCGCCCTGTGGCTTCAACAGCGCTTGAGCCGGCTTTTGCCCGCGCAACAAACGCGCCAGGCTGTCGGGCGTGATCAAGGCATCCACCATGGGCCCCAACAGGGCGCCGGCCACTGCAGCCCCCATCAGCGAGGCCGGCGTCGGTTGGCCCTGCGCATTCTGTCGGGCCAAGGCCAGGCGCTGATGCACCCCGCTTTTTAAGTTGGCCCGCAAGGCCGGAAAGTCGATCCACTCAGCCAGCCGCTCGCCCTCGTGCGCAGCCGCCGCGGCTTGCATGCGCTGCAGGGTCAAGTAAGGGCTCAGGTACAGCGCGAGTACGGCCACCACCAGGCAAGAAGCTCCAGCCACCAGCGCCCAGCGCCGCTTCCATAACATCGACATCGAACTCATCAGCCTTCTCTCCAAGCCTGCGCCTCTCAAAGCAAATGAATGTCAAAGCGGCGCAGCAGCAGGGCAAAGGCCGCAAAACACAGCACCGTGATCAGCACACTGAGGGCCAGACTGAGCCAGATGCCCAAGCGCGGCAACAGCGCCGGGAAGGCCAGAAACATCGGCAGCGTCGGGATCACATACCAAAAGGTGTAGCGCGCATGGTTGGCGATCTTGTCCATGGGCTGCTTCTCAACATACAGCCAGATCAAGGCCAGCAGCGTCACCAAGGGCAAAGCCGCGATCAGGCCGCCCAATTTGTCACTGCGTTTGGCGAACTCCGAAACGGCCACCACCACGCCAGCGGTCAGCAGATACTTGATGATCAACCAAGCCATGGCGAAGACCTTTGGTCAGGCACAGTGCGGACGCTGCAAGGTGTAGAACACTTCCACAGCGTCCTTCATCTCGCCGCGTGTCCAGCCCTTGGCCTGATAGAAGCGATCGGCCCGGGTGTTGGCCTCGGTGCCTAAGGTCACTTGCGCGTGGCCCAGGCTGAACAACCAGTCAACCGCCAATTGAAGCAAGGGGCCACCCGCACCCAGGCCCTCTTTGTCGGGATGCACAAACAAGGCCCAGATCGAAGCATCGGCCTTGGCGGCGTAAGAGAAAGCAATCACCACGCCGTCTTGCTCACACACCCAGCCACGACCCAGCACTTCGAGATAGTCCTCGTACATCTGCACGGTCACCCGCGCCGGGTTGTTGAGCTTGTTTTCTCGCACCGCCAGGCGGATCGTCGACATGGCGGGGATATCGGCGCGAGTCGCCTGACGAAACTGAAGCGGCATGGCCTGGAGCTTTTCTTGAAAAATGGCAGTGCCTGCATTGTGCGGCAGGTGCCGAATCGCCTCAGCTCAGTGAGAAAAGAGCGATGGTCTTCTTGCTCGCATCACGAACCACATCGGCCGTTTGGTCCACCAATTCGCCTGCGCGAATGCATGGTGAACTCCCCTTTTTTGTAGTGGTCGGATGGGTGATCTTTCGTGTCAGTTGCTAGACAAAGCCCAAAGCCGGACAGCCCCCCTCAACCCTCATGTGGTGTGCGCCGAGTTGATACAGCGAGCGGTCGATTCACGCACGGCAGATCGCCCGCCACCGATGAGCGCCGACCCGAGCCCTGGACACTTGCCTCGATAATGCAGCTCCTACAGACTTTTTGATAGCAAGCCTGGGCACTCTGTACCGACGTATGCCCCTGTGGCAGCCGACTCTCTGACCATGATGACCGGAACCGCCAGACTCTTTCCTCTTCTGACCCTGAGTTGCTGCATCGCTGCTGCGCTGATGCTGGGGGCTTGCAGCAGCCTCAAGACTCCGTTTTCGAGCACAGAGAAAGCTGCACCCAAATCCCAGGTCTATCTGAACGAGAACTTCCAGGCCGATGAGACGTTCTCACGCCTGTTTGACGGCGGCGTGGAAGACACCTGCGAAGCCGCGCGGCGCGCCCTGCTGAGCCAGGGCTATCTGATCAGCGACCTGCCAGACAAAAGCCGAGTCAATGGCCGCAAACGCTTCCAACCCGAGGGCGAGGTGCATGTGGAGATCAACTTCAATGTGGTCTGCGTGCCCGATGGTCAAAAAGATCGCCTGACCACGGTCTTCGTTTCAGCACTGCAAGACCGCTACTCGCTGAAGAAAAGCCCGAACTCCACCAGCATCGGGGTCAGCGCGATCGGCTCGATCTCGCTGCCCTTGTCATCTTCGGATGATGCTCTGGTCAAGGTGGCCTCCGAGACCATTCCAGCGGGCGCCTTTTACGACCGCTTCTTTGCCTTGATGCTGCGCTTGGTGAGTGAGCGCGCGTCGGACAAGTCCGGCTCGGCCGCGAACTTGGGCGGGTGACTTTCGACAGCTCCTTGCTCTTGGCCGATAGTCGGGCGACTCTTCACCTTGCACCGCCTGGATCCAACCTGATCACCATTGAGGCGCTCCTGACCCACTGACCGCCCCTCGCCATGACAAGCAAGCTCTCCTTCTCTCGCTCGGTCTCTCTGTCGCTGCTGACTCTTTCACTCGCAGCGCTGCTGCCCACGCTGAGCGGCTGCTCCTTGTTGTACGACGTGGGCCAAGAACATGCCCGGGATCAATGCGAGAAGCTGAGCGTGATGGCCGAACGCAATGCATGCCTGAAAAGCAATCGAGAAAGCTATGAGGACTATGAGAAGCGTCGCCAGCAACTGAAACAAGGCACTGACAGCAGCAAGCCCGCGCCCTGATAGGACAGCCCGCTCAGGCCACACCGCTGTAGTCGATATAGCCCTTGTTGATCTCGCTCACTCGGCGCACCAGTGCATAGACACCGCCGCCTTCGCGGGTCCGGCTCGCATCGGTATTGCCCTCAATGGTGTTCAACAAACCCCCGCTGACCGACACGATCAGGCCGGTGTGCCCCAAGCCCTTGCCATGGTCCATGATGAAGAGCATGCCGGGGCGCAAGAGCCCCGGATTGGCCTGCGCGGCCCCGGCCGCGATCAGCTTGGCGCCGCGAGCTGGCGCATCCTGCCAATGCTTGAGGCAACCGCCGGTCTTCACCATCGGGTTGCGCCGCCCTAGCTGGGTGGAGGCCTGCTGGAAGCACCAGTAGGTAAAGGCGCAGCACCAGGAAAATCCGCCGCCCAGCCCGACGCTGGCCAGGTATTTCTCAACATCCGGCCCGCGATTGGAATTGGTGGGTTGCTCGCGCACCGGACGATCCAGCTCAAAGCGGGCCACTTTGATGACCTCGGCCAACAGCGGGTCGATGGCCGTGGCGGCTTGCGGCACGCTTTGCTGGCCGAACAAGACCGACCAGGTGATGGCGCCGACTTCGCCGTCTTGCTTCAGCGGGCGGCCTTCGGGGTCCACATGGCGAGCCTGGAAGAGCTTGACCACCTGACGCATCTTGGCGCCAAAAGTGCCCTCGCTCTCATCGAGCCGCAGACTTGGCTCGTTAGCCAGGCTCAGAACCCGGTTGAGTTGGGCCTTCAGCGCTTTGACGATGGAGGCATCGGATTCACCGGCCTTGATCGTGTGTCCAGGAAACAGCATGGCAGCAACCTCGCTTCCTTCATGCCCGTGCCGAGTGTGGCGCAAGCTTGGCCGCCAGTGTGCGGACAAGCGCCTTGCGCCGACATCCCTAGGACCGTGATCAAAACCTGTTGGCGCCACCTCCGGCCGCAGCCGCACCGGCGGCTGTGTTCCACTTGCGGCGTGAGTGAAACAAAAAAAGAAACCCCTTTGAACCCGGCCGCCAGCCCCAAAGCCGCGCCGGCCCTGCCCAACCCCCGCCATCTGCAACGTCTGCCCGCCGGGGTTGACGCTGAAATGCTGCTGCGCGTGCGTCAAGCCGCTTACCAGCTACCCCAGGTCAGCACGCCCGAAGACTTTGGCGAGGACGAAGACGCCAAGCGCCAAGAAGAGCGCATGGACAAGCTGGGCTTGATCCTGCTGCAAAAAGCGGTGCCGGGTGCAAGGCCCAGCCGTTGGATTGCGCCGGACTTGATCCGCGTGGCGCTGAGCCATCTGGATGTGATCGGCACTGCGCCGGCCGTGCGCGCCTTGATGCAACAAAGACTCGGTCAGCTGGAGGCCGCTGGCATCAGCCGCTTTGGCCTGCGCTGGGAGCGTTTGTGCAGTCAGGCCTTGAAGCTCTCGCAAGCGGGCTGGACGGTGCCGGTAGCTTTTCGCGTGGAGTTGGAGGCGAGCGCGGTCTGGGACTATTTCAGAGACGGCGACATGACCGCTCTGCAAGCCGCCCTCGGCCCGCAAGCGCCTTATGCCCATGCCGATGAACTGCTGAGTCACCTGGAGAGCTTGCTGGCGCGCAGCGCCTCGGGCCACAGCGAGCATCTGGACTCTTTGCTGCCGCGCTTGCAAGCCGAATGCGCCACGCCGCAAGCCTTGCCGGAACTGAAGGCCGGCTGCACCCGCGCTCAAGACCGCTGGGAGCGTCGCGTCGCCGAATTGAATGCCCTGGCCGGCCTGAACAGCGAGTTGGCTTTCCAAGGCTATCCCGATACCTTTGACACCGCCCGAAATCTGCAGCGCTCGGTGACGCTTTACGTCGGCCCGCCCAACAGCGGCAAGACCCATGCGGCCTTTGAGCGCCTGGCGCAAGCGCATGACGGTGCTTATCTGGCGCCGCTGCGGCTGCTGGCTTTGGAAGGACGCGACCGCTTGGTCGGACGCGGTGTGCCTTGCTCGCTGCTGACCGGCGAGGAGAACGTGCCGGCCGATGATGCGCGCGTGGTCTCCAGCACCATCGAGATGGTCAACACCACCCGGCCTATCGACGTGGCGGTGATCGACGAAGCGCAGATGCTGTTTGATCTGTACCGTGGCTGGGCTTGGACCCAGGCCATCGTGGCGGTGCCGGCCAATGAGTTGATCATCATTTGCTCGGCCTATGCGGTGCCGACGATTGAAAACCTCTTAGGTCTATGCGGTGAGCGCTGCACGGTCAAGCATTTCGAGCGCAAGCAAGAGGTGCAGTTGCTGCCCGCGCCGGTGCCGATTGCCAGCCTGAAGAAGGGCGACGCGGTGGTGGCCTTCAGCCGCCGCGAGGTGTTGATGTTGCGCGACCAGATTGCCGCCGCCGGTCATCCGGTCTCGGTGATTTACGGCGCTTTGCCGCCGGAGGTGCGGCGCCGCGAGGCCGAACGTTTTGCCAATGGGGCCAGCCATATTCTGGTCGCCACCGATGCCATCGGCATGGGCTTGAACCTGCCGATTCGGCGCGTGCTCTTCAGCACCATGAGCAAGTTCGACGGTCAGGGCGACCGGGAGTTGACGGTGTCTGAAGTGCACCAGATTGCCGGTCGGGCAGGACGTTATGGCATGCACGATGAGGGCTTTTGCGGCGTGCTGCGCGAAGCCGAACCCAAGGCCGCGCGTATCCTGAAAGAGCTGCTGCCCAAGACGCCGCGCGCACCGCGCGACTTCAAGGCCGCCGTGGCGCCCAATTGGTGGCATGTCAGCACCATTGCCAACCGCCTCGGGCTGACGCAGTTGCGCGCGGTGCTGGGGGTCTTTATGGATCAGCTGCGTCTGGACGATGCTCACTTCGCGGTGGCCGAACTGGAGCAAATGTTGGAGCTGGCCGATGAACTGGACCGCAGCGCCAAGGGCTTGGGACTGAAGCAGCGCTTTATCTATGCACAAGCGCCGGTGGACACCCGCACCGATGCCCAGGTGCAGCAGTTCCTGGACTGGACGCATCGCCACGCTTTGACCGGCAGCGCCGGCTCGCCCTGGTTCTTGCAAGATGTGGATGAACACAGCCGCCTGGACCGCATGGAGCAGGCGCTGCGGTCCTGCACCTTGTGGCTGTGGCTGGATCTGCGCTTCCCCGGCGTTTACGGCCAGGTGGAGGCGGTGGTGGATTTGCGCAGCCGCTTGAACGACGGCATCGAGCGCCACCTCAAGGGCAAAAAGCCTTTGTGGCAGACACGCGGCGGGCGTCGCTGAGCTGGGCTTTCTCCGCCGCCGCAAGCCAGGCCCTACACTGGGCTGGAGCAAGGCCGTGCGTTGGAGCCCCGCCTTGCCAGCCCGTCTTGCCTCCGAGCATGCCTCTTGTGTTCGCGCCGCCCCGGCGCTGCACCCGACCATTCCCGTGCCGCATTGCGCCGATTGAAGGACCTCGTTGCGGGCTTGCGTGCCCAAAACGCGGGAACCCGCAAGGGAATGGTCATGCCTGGATATCTCTTCAAACAAGAGAGCATCGCCATCGCCGGCGTCGCCGATTTGATGATTCGCTCGCTGCTGGACAAGCAGCAGTTTGCCGACCCGCTGGGCGAGGCGGAGTCCTTGGGCATCTCCTCCGCTGCCTGGCCCTTGTTCGGCCTGCTCTGGCCTTCAGGCTTGCATTTGGCCGAGTTGATGGCCAAGCGGGCCATGGTGGTCGATGAAAGCATTTTGGAGATTGGTTGCGGCCTGGGTCTGGCCAGCTTGGTCAGCCACCGACGCGGCGGCTTGGTCACCGCCAGCGATTGCCATCCCCTGGCCGGCAGTTTCTTGCTGGAGAACCTGCGCTTGAATGATTTGCCGCCGCTGCGTTACTGCCACGGCAATTGGGCTAAGAAGGTGGAAGGCCAGGCGGTGAGCGGCCGTGTGCCGTCGGTACAGGGTCGCTTCGACCTGATCATTGGCAGCGATGTGCTTTATGAGCGCGATGAAGAAGGGCTCTTGGCGGCCTTCATCGCCAAACATGCAATGCCAGCCAGCCAAGTGATGATCATCGACCCAGATCGGGGCAACCGCGCCGCCTTCAGCAAGCGCATGGCCGCCTTGGGCTACAGCCTGCAAGACAGCCCCATCAAGACCTCGGCCAGCGCCGAAGCCCTGGCCTACAAAGGCCGTTTGCTGCATTACACCCGCAGCCACAGCGGGCAGATTCATCGCTGCTGAGGGCCGGAGGAACGCCGCTCCAGCCTGTGTATAAGTTTGTGGATGAATCTTGAATAACCAAGAGCTTGTCCACAGGCCAAGGCAAGAACGGCAAGTTGTTCAGTTTGGTGCTTCCAGTTCAAGGTCTTTGGCACACAAGCTTTCAGAGCCGCCAAGTGCTTGAATTCAGACGGAAAAACTGCCTTGTCCACAAAAACAGCCTGCCCCTATTACAACCACTATCTTTCTAAATCTAAATTCTTAAAAAGGAAGAGAGAGGTGGTTTGGGGCCCTTGTGAACTCAAACCCTGCTTTGCTGGGAGATAGCCGTGCCAATGCCGCTGCTGCGCACGAAGTGGGCGCTTCATGTCACACTCTTGCCCCACGCACCCGCCTGATGCCGGTGTTGGAACCCCTTGAAGACAAGCACCCAACAACCCACGATTTACTCTGCCTCTTGCGGCTTTGAGTCTGCCTGCCAGATCTCGGCCCTGCCTGAAGGCCACCGCAGCCGCGGCCTGCATGGCCACAGCTATTTCGCCACCATCCGCGCCCATTTACCCGAAGGCTGGGCGCCGTTTCCCGGCGCCGAGGTGGAAGAACTGCGCCGTCGTCTGGAAGCCTGCGTGGCGCCGCTGGACCATGCGCTGCTGAACGCCTCCATCGCCGAGCCCACCGACGAAAACATTGCGCGCTGGATCAAGCATCGCCTGGAACAGGAGTTCGGCGTGCCCGGCATTCAGCAGGTGGGCATTCAAAGCACACAGCATTCCGGCGTAGATCTCGACGCTGATGGCATGGCCCATGTGTGGCGGCGTTATCGCTTCCAGGCCGCGCACCGCCTGCCCAATGTGCCGGCCGGCCACAAATGCGGCCGCATGCATGGCCATGGCTTTGAGGTGATTGTTCATGCCAACCAGGATTTGGGTGAGCGCGATCTGAGCGTGGACTACGACCATCTGGACGAGGTCTGGGCGCCTTTCCACATGCAGCTGAACTATCACTGCTTGAATGAGATCGAAGGGCTGAGCAATCCGACCAGCGAGGTGATCTCGGCCTGGTTGTGGGCGCGCATGAAGCCGCAGCTGCCCGAGCTGTCGTGGCTGACCGTTTACGAGACCGGCTCTTGCGGCGCCAATTTCGATGGCCAGCATTACCGCATCTGGAAGGAGCTGACGCTGGACAGCGCGATCCAGCTCAAGCGCGCGCCGAATGAACATCCGCTGCGCGGCATCCATGGTCACACCTACACCTTGCGTCTGCACCTGAGTGCGGAGTTGGATCAGCTGATGGGTTGGACAGTGGACTTCGGCGATGTCAAAACCCAGTTCGATCCGATCTTCAAGGCGATTGACCACCGGCCGCTGTTCGAAATTGCCGATCTGCCGGATGGCGACACGGCCAGTCTTTCGGCCTGGATCTTGGCCAAGGGCCGGGCGGTGCTGCCGCAGTTGGACCGGGTTGATATGTACGAGACGCGTGGCTGCGGATCCATTGTCTGCGCCGATGTGGAAGGGCCGGTGATTCCCGTATGACTTACGCTGTCAAGGAAATGTTCTACACCTTGCAAGGCGAGGGCGCCCAGGCCGGCCGGGCCTCGGTGTTCTGCCGTTTTGCCGGTTGCAATTTGTGGAACGGCCGCGAGGAAGACCGGGCCAACGCGGTCTGCAATTTCTGCGATACCGATTTCATCGGCACCGATGGCGAAGGCGGCGGCAAGTTTGCCGACGCTGAAGCACTGGCTTCAGCGATTGCATCCAAATGGCCGCAAGGCCAGCCCGGCAAGCCCTATGTGGTGTGCACCGGCGGCGAGCCGCTTTTGCAGTTGGACAAGGCTTTGATCGACGCCTTGCATGCGCGAAGTTTTGAGATTGCGGTCGAGACCAATGGCACGCAAGCCGCGCCCGAAGGCCTGGACTGGATTTGCGTCAGCCCCAAGGCCGATGCCGAGATCGTCTTGACCCGTGGCCATGAGTTGAAGCTGGTGTTTCCTCAGCCCTTGGCGCGCCCCGAGCGCTTTGCCGCCATGGACTTCCAGCATTTCTTCTTGCAGCCCATGGACAGCGTGTTGAAGACTCAACACACCCGCGAGGCCGTGGCCTACTGCATGGACCATCCGCAGTGGCGTTTGTCGGTGCAGATGCACAAGGTGATTGGCATCGCTTGACGGCAAGCCAAGCGAGTCAGCTTGGCTCGCCATCGCGTCCTTTTTGCTTAGCGCCAAGCAAGGCCGTCCGGTAGCCTTCACAGTGGCACTGAATTTGACCGACCATGCAAGCTCGCGATCCTTGCCGACGTACGGCACGGTGGTTCACCCTCCATCTCAGATTTCGCCATGCTGTTTTGTGACGCCTTGACGACTGAAAGTGTCTTTTTCATCAGTCGGGTGAGCAGCGACTGAGAGCCTGTCGAAATGACAATCCAGCCCACTTTTCATGCACCTTTGAAAACAAGCCAATAGCGCTGTCCTTTTTCTAGGTTCAGGACTCTAATTGCCGAGGTTTCGTCGGTGACAGGCGACAAGCTCATGGCTTTCACGGGTCGAGTCCTCGTCTTCTGTTTGCACAATCAATCGCTCTTGTTGAGCACTGTTTCATCGGTGTTTGACGGGAAGCTCCGGCAATCGATCGGAGCTCCTATGTGTTTGACAAAAAGGAGACACCCTCATGGATAGACGCAGCTTTTTGCGCAAATCGGTCGTTCAAGCCGGTGCTTTGATCACGGCTTCATCGGCGCTCACCGGCCTCAGCGGTTGCATGGGCAATGACAACGGCTCCGGGATCGAACCCATGCCGCCGACCTTCCCCGGCAGCAGCACCGCTTTGCCCGACACAGCCCCTGCCAAAGGCGCGTTCAAGTTCCCGCAGAGCGTGGCCTCCGGTGACCCGAAAAGCGATGGCGCCCTGCTGTGGACACGGGTGGTGCCGGCCTCGGCCGATGATGTGGTTACGGCGAGCACCGACGCTAACTTCCAAGTCAAGCTGCGCATCAGCAGCACCGACAACTCGGCCTTGCTGGGCGGCAATACCGCCTTGAGTGGCACGGTCGATAGCGAAGTGGATGTGCCGGTTTACGCCTTCTACGACAACACCCTGCGCCACAAGATCAGCGGCCTCAAGCCCGCCACTGTCTACTACTACCAGTTCACTGCGGGCGACAGCCGCTCCAAGGTTGGCCGCTTCAAGACCGCACCGGCAAACGATGCGGATATCGACAAGCTGAAATTCGCTTTCATGACCTGCCAGGATTGGAGCGTCAATCACTGGGCCGGCATGAGCAGCCTGGCCAAGGAAGACCTGGACTTCATCGTCCACCTGGGCGACTACATCTACGAAGCCGTTGGGGCTGCTTATCAGATTGGTACGGTCGAGGCGGCACATCCGACTTTGGTACTGCCCAATGGGGCCGCGCTGGCGGATGGCGGCAAGTACGCCAACACCTTGATGGACTATCGCTTTCTGTACAAGCGTTACCGCAGCGACCCCCGTTTGCAGGCTTTGCATGAACGCTTTGCCTTTGTGGCGGTCTGGGATGACCACGAGTTCTCCGATGACTGCTGGCAAGACCGCCAGACCTACGACGACGGCTCTTATGACGCCGCCAAGGGCGGGGACAATGTGGCGCAACCCAGCCGCCGCCGCTCGGCCAGCCAGGCTTGGTTTGAGTTCATGCCGGCTGAAGTCAGCTTCAGCTTGGATACAAGTTCAGGCATCAACAATATTCGCATCTACCGCGACCTGAAGTTCGGGAAGCTGATGCATTTGGTGATGACCGACCAGCGCCTCTACCGCGCCGATCACCTGATCCCCGAGGCCGCACCTAACCCCTCCACCGGTCAGGCCTTGGGCGAAATCGGGTCACGCTATATGGTCCCCGAAGCGACCTTGGCTGCAGTTGAGAAGCAAAAGATCGACGTCGCGAACTCCTTCGCGCTGGCGGACAAGCTGACCCTGGTCAGCATCTTGGGCACCAGCCAGCGCGCCTGGTGGAAAGACACCATGAAGTCCTCCACTGCCTTGTGGAAGATCTGGGGCAATGAAACCTCGCTGCTGAAGATGAGTGTGAATGGCGCTGCGCTGCCCACCGCACCGGCCGATCTGAAGACTCGCTTCATCTTGAATGCCGACCAATGGGACGGTTACAACGGTGAGCGCAAGGACTTGATGGCGCACCTGAGCAGCAACAAGATCAGCAATGTGGTGGCCATCACCGGCGACTTGCATGCCTTCTTTGCCGGCGAGGTGATGGACGATTACACCGCCGCCACGCCAACCCCGGTGATGGTGGATCTGGTCTCCTCGGGCATCTCCAGCAACTCCTTCTTCAGCTACTTTGTCAGCGCCGCGGCCAATCCAGCGTTTGCGCCGGTCAAGCCCTTGGTGTTGATCGATGAAGTGGCGGCCGAAGGCATTGCGATCCAGATGCTGTCGGCGGCCATCGCCATGGCTTCTGGCGTCACCGATCTCAGCAACACGGCAGCAGTCCAAGCTGCGGTAGTTGCAGCGATTGGTGCGGGAAGAATCCCGGCTGCGGCCGTTCGCCCGACGGCAGGACTCAGCACCACGCCGATCAATACCTTTGACGAAACGCTGATGGGCACCATGGGCGCCACCATTGCCAACACCAATGCCGCCTTGGCTGGGGCCAGCAGATCGGTGCCGGCCATGACCCTGTATGGCTTGATCGCCCAGAACCTGGCCACGGCCTTGGGCATCCCGGTCGCCTCGGTGCCTGCCGCTGAAGTGGTCAAGCGCATGAACCCGTTTGCGAATTCGACCAGCGGTGTCGCACCCGCCATCAACAACCCGTGGATTCGCCATGCTGACACCAATGCGCAGGGCTATGCGGTGGTCACGGTGAGCAAGACCGAGTTGGTTTGCGACTTCAACAAGATTGCACCCTTGAACGCCGGCGTGGCGCCCACAACGCCTATTGCTTCGGTCAAGCGTGTGCGCGTGCCAGTGGGCAAAGCACAAGTCACTGTGGGTTGACGTCATCCAAACCAGCAAGGCGCTTTGAGAGGCCTTGCCAGGGCTGCAATCAGCATCATTGAGAAGGGGAGCCTTGAGCTCCCCTTTTTTTCGTCTGTACAAGGCCTGAAATGCTTGGAGTCCCAGGGTCTGCATAGCCTTGATGCGCTGTCAAGGAACAAGGCTGTGGATAAAAAAAGTACAAGAAGGGGCTTATCCACAGGCCAAGAGCAAAAGCTGGACTTGTTATCGGTTCAGCACTTTGCAAACCCGGGTTCCGCCCACATGGTTTTCTAAGCCTCAAGTCTTTGAACTGAAAAGGAAAAAATGGCTTATCCACAGGAAAGGGTCGCCTCTACTAAGACTACCAATTTTAAAAATTACATTGCTATGAATAAGAAGCCGGATCACTTTTTTTGAAACTGCACACTCGGGCCCGCAGGTGCTTTGGACATGCCACACTTGCGGCCCATGGACATAGCAACTTTGCAAAAGCGGCTGCGTGCGTTCGCCGCTGAGCGCAACTGGCAGCCTTATCAAACGCCCAAAAACCTGGCCATGGCCATGGTGGTGGAAGCTGCCGAGCTGGTCGAAATCTTTCAATGGCTGACCCCCGAAGAATCGCAGCAGCTTCAAAGCGACCCGGCCAAGCATCAGCATTTGGGAGAAGAGATCGCCGACGTGATGCTTTACCTTTTGCAGATTGCTGACCACAGCGGAGTGGACCTGGAAGCTGCTCTCGAGCGAAAGCTGGCCTTGAACGCCATCAAGCATCCGGTTCCCCAAGCGACGCAATGAGCAGCAAACAAACCATTGCCGTGATCGACTTTGAGACCTCGGGCCTAGGACCCACAGCAGGAGGTCGAGCCACCGAGATTGCCGCGGTGCTGGTGCACGATGGGCAAATCGTTGATTCATTTCAAAGCCTGATGAAGACCGGTGTCTGGGTGCCACCCTTCATTCAAGCCCTGACCGGCATCAGCAATGAAATGCTGGCCACAGCGCCGCCCGCACATCAAGTGATGCGCGAATTGGCGAGCTTCACCCGCGGCTTACCGCTGGTGGCGCATAACGCTTCGTTTGATCGAGGCTTTTGGCAGGCGGAAATGAATCTTGCCGCTTGTGAGCCCGATCCGGCGCATGAGTTTGCTTGCACGGTGCTCTTGTCGCGGCGCCTCTACCCGGAAGCACCCAATTGCAAGCTCGGCAGCCTGGCGCAGTTTCATGCTTTGCCAGACACCGGTCGTGCCCACCGAGCCTTGGCCGATGCCAGCACCACAGCGCATCTATTGCTGAGAATTCAAGACGATGTGTCGCGGCGCTTTGAAAACGAGTTGCAAGGCATGGCGGTAAGTCATCGCTTGCTGAACAAGCTGCAACGCAGCAGCAAGACGGCCTTGAAACGTTGCATTCAAGACTTCTGCTTGGCCCAAGAAAGACAAGAAGAGGGTCAAAAAGCAGCCGCTTGAGCCGGTTCAGCGCTCGGGTGGGGCCTGATTGGTGCGATTGGCGCCCGATCCGGCTGAGCAAAATATCGCGCTGTCAAGCGCCGATGCGGCCCGCTTTGACGCGCAAAATACCGCCCTTCCGTTCGTGTCCCCATAGAGTTTCTTTGTATGTCGAGTATTCAGGTTCGCCCCGCCACACTGCGTGATGCCAAAGTCATTGCAGAAATTCATGTCGCGGCTTGGCAAGACGCCTACAAGGGTTTGTTGCCCGACTCCGCGCTGGACGCGCTGTCGGTTCAGAAGCGCCAGGCTTTTTGGCGTGAAGCCATCGATTTGTGCGAGCCCCAGGTTGTGGTGGCTCATCTCGACAATGAAGTGATGGGTTTTGTCGGCTTCGACCGTTCGCGCGACAAAGGCACGCCGTCCAGCACCGGCGAGATCTGGGCCATGTACGCCAACCCGATTCATTGGGACAAGGGCGTGGGTCTGGCCTTGTGGGATGCCGCCCGCGACGGCCTGCAAGAAGAAGGCTGCACCAAGGTCACCTTGTGGACCTATCTGCGCAATGAACGCGCACTGCGTTTCTTTGAGTTGGCCGGCTTCAAGCGCGAGCTGGGCAGCGCCAAGACCACCGAAGTGGCCGGCACCCGTTTGGAAGAGCTGCGTTTGCATCGCTCCCTGGTCTGATCGTTCAGTCCCTCGTATTTGGCCGAGAACAACGGCCGCCAAAGAAACCGTGAGCCCTTGGGCTGCACGGTTTTTTTTCGTCCAGAATAGTTCGTCGTGGCGGGCAAAAAAGTCAGATGATGCAAGACCTGACCCCCTTGGTTCGTTGCCCTTTTCTCTTTCATCATTACTTTCGCCAAAGGCAGCTTGCATTAACGCGCTAAAGTAACGGCCCCTTACTTTCTGAATCTCTCCCAAGTGCTGGCCAAGCTGACTTCCAAGAACCAATTGACGCTGCCTAAAAGCGTGACAGAACCCCTCGGACCCGTGCAGTACTTCGAGGTGCAAACCAAGGCGGGCCAAATCATCCTGACCCCGGTCAAAATTCAACGTGGTGATGCGGTACGCGCCAAACTTGCCGAGCTGGCCATTGACGAAAAAACCATTGAGTCCGCTCTCAGCTGGGCCGAAGCCGAAGAAAAAGCGGTCGTCAAAAAATCGGCGGCAAAACCGGTGCTGAAAAACACGGCGGCGAAAAGGCTTGCGACCCTGAAGACGCCTGCAAAACCATTGAGTGCCAAAACAGCGCTTAAAACAGCCGGCAAGGTCGTAAGAAAAACAGCAGCTGCCGCCGCGGCAAAAACGGTGAGCAAGCAGAGCAGCCGTTCGCCGAGCAAGAACAAGGTGGCTAACAGCGTTCAGAAGAAATCAGCCGTTAGCAGTCCCAAAGCATCAAGTCGCCGCGTCAGCAAATGACAGCCGGCAGTTCAAGCATGAAGAGCGCGGTGCGGAACAAGAAGCAGGCCACGGCATCGACCCTGAAGACGCCCCGCGTCGCTTTGGATACCGACGTGCTTTTGCACGCTCTTTTGGGCAGCCATCGGACGGCTAAGGCATTGCGGCAGGCTTGGCAAGCAGGGCAATGCCGGCCCGTGATTGCAGCCGAAGGCGCGCAGTTGTTGATCAAGGCTTTGGCTTATCCGAGCTTTGCTTTGGATGCTTCGCAGCAGCGCGAGTTGTTGGCGGACTTTTTGCCCTATGCCGAAGTGGTGAAGCTCGAAGCTCCAGCGCGTCAAACTGCGCTTGCTGCCCCAGTTTTAAGGCTGGCCAAGGCGGCTGGCGCCGACATCTTGGTCAGCGAGTGCGCCAAGGTGCACAGTGGTTTCGAGAAGTCCCGCTTGGCTTCTTGCCAGTTGCTCAGTTCGGCGGAATTTTTGGCATCGCTGTCCTTGCCCTGAGCTTGGCTTGAGGCCGGGCTCTGGTAGATTTCGCCTCCGGTGGGATGGCGAGGACGATGATCAATAACAAGGGATTCAATCAGCCCGAGATTTCCAAGGGCATGTGGCGTGTCGTGTTCTACGAGCGCCGCGCCAACCGGGTGCATCTGGACAAGACGGGCCCATGGCTACCGACAAAGCAATTAGCCCAGCAATGGGCCCATTGGTTCGGTGCTTTGGGTTATCACGTCGCCTTGCAAGACCAGTTCGGGGAACTGGAACGCTTCAGCGTCGGCCTGCCTGGTTGAATCAAGTCCAGGGCAGGCCGTTTTTTGCTTTTAAGCCTTACTTGGCAGCGCGGCGACGAGCCACGAAGCCGATGGCGCCCAGACCAGCCAGCAGCATGGCGTAGGTTTGTGGCTCAGGGATTGGTGTGGTCACGGTAAACGAGGACGCCCAGTTGCTGGTGGCGTAGTCAGCCGTATCGGTGCCGGTCCAGTTGGCGACGTCGCTGATCTTGCTCAGCAGCTCGGCCTTGGTACCGGTGGTGCCGCCCTTGTAGTAGCCGTTGTCGAAGTTGCCCAGATTGACCATCGTGCCGGCATTCAGGCTCAGGCCAGTGGGCACATTGGTGGTGTTGGTCGAGTTGGAGACCGTCGGGCTGGCGATGATGCCGTTTGCACTTGCGAAGTGGGTGCCGACCAGGAAGTTTGGAGCGTTGTTGGCGCCTGTAAAGCCGAATATTTGGTCGCCGCCGGTGGCGAGGTTCAAGACACTGCCCGTAGCCGTGCCGGTGCTCCAAGAGACCGTGCCATTGCCGGTGAAACGGACCACCGAGCCGGCAGCCAATGCGCTGGCGCTTTTCCAGGTCAGTGGGCCGCCGCCGGATGCGTCTAGATGCTCGGAGGTGCGGAAGGCACTGCCTTGCCACGACGAGTCGGTGAAGTTGATCGTGGTGTTGGCAGCGATGTCGACCAGGGCGACCCAGGCGAAGTTGTCGGCAGTGTCGGTGTTGTAGGCCACTACGGCGATGTCACCGGCTGTCAAAGCAGCATGTGCCGGAGCGATAGCAGCAGCGGCCAGGGCCAGTGCGAGCAGAGTCTTTTGCATGGGGTACTCCAAAGTTTTGGACGGAAATGAAGTTCAAGACAATCGAAAAACGAGACGCAAGCGTTTGCGTTTCTTGTCACCCCATCGCCAAACTCGGGCATGTCCTCCCCTTGCAAGCGCCGGTGGTGCTGGATGGACTGTGGACTCGGGCCATGACTACGACATGAAATTCCCATGGCTATTCGGCTCATGACCCCGTGAATAGGGGGTTAGCCTTTCGCTGGAGAGGCAGGTTTTGGACGCTAGGCGCACAAAAGCCCTTGCGCTCCAAGGCCCAGCCCTCGGTGGCGCTGGGTTGGCTGTGTTGTTGCACATGCATGCAGCTGATCAGGCGTTTGGCGGCCGCGCGTTGCACCAAGGCTTCGGTTTGAGCGGCGTTCAAATGCAGGGCAAAGCGCAGCCAGCGCTTTTGCAGCAGCGGCTGTTGCCAGGCGTCTTCCAGGGCCCAGCGGATCTGAGGCTCTTGAGTCAGGTCTTGAACGGCCAGTACGCGGGGCGCCAAAGCCATCAGGAAGCGATTGAAATCGCCTTTGGCACCCTCGGTAGGCAAGAGCGCTTCAATGCGCGCCAGACGGGTGCTCCAGCCCGGCGTGGCCAGTTGGCGAGTCACCAGGGCTTGCAGGGCTTGGATGGGGTTGAACAGACGCAGGCGATTCGGCGGCATCACCAGCAAGGGCACGGCGGCGGCTTCTTCATGGCTCAACTCGGTGACGAAGGAAGTGAGCACCGCCACCCGCTGCCATTCGGCCGGCCCCAGGCTGGCAATGCGATGGATGGGCCCGGCTTCGACACTGCGTGCGACCTCCAAGGCCTGTAGCCAGCCATGCTCGGCTTTGGCCAGATTGGCGGCGCGGCTCATCATGACCAGATTGCCGGCCGCGTAGCCGGCATCGTTGCGCACCCGGTCGACGCTGCGTTGTTTGCTGCTGCCGGGATGATCGTCCAGACGCTGGCGGGTGATGGGGCAATGGCTGACCTCGATCTGCTGCAGGTAGTTGGGTGTGACTTGCACATCCTCAAAGCTGCGGCCGCGCGTCCAGGCATGGGTGCGCAGCGCCAACCAAAGCTGGGTGTGGCGGTGGGCACGCAGGGTGCGATGGCCAAAGGTGGCGCAGCCGGCTTGATAGCCCTGGCGCAGCGGTGAGGCGGCAAACAGATGCAGGGCAGGGGGCGTCAGGCCATGGTGGGCATAGTCCCAGCCGAGGGCAAAGCCCAGGCTTTGGCTTGCCGGCAAGGCGGTGGCGGGTTCGGCCGCCATGTTTTGGGCCTCATCCTTGTTGATGCCAAGTTCGAGTTGGGCGGCCAAAAAATTGCTGCTTGGATGGGTGACTGCTGCTGTGCTTGCGATCTGTGCCATGGCTTGCTCCGGTGTTGCGGCCGTTTCTGCTGCCGCTGCTGACTTCAGAGCTTGATCGAAGGATTTCGTTCAAGCTTGTGGCACAGTCTCGATCTCAGCTAGCTCATTGCGTGAGCCAGTAAAAACCAAGCGATAAAAAGTTAGGAAGAACGGCATGGACCGGACCGAGCGCTTCTACAAAATCGAAATGCTGATTCGTTCGCGCGAGTGCGTCAGCTTTGCCACCTTGCTGGAGGCGCTGGAGGTGTCGCCGGCCACCTTGAAGCGCGACTTGCAATACCTGCGAGAGCGCATGGATGCGCCGATCGAATACGACACCATGGCCAATGGCTACCGTTTCGGCCAGCAATGGCGCGGGCGCCAGCATGAACTGCCTGGCGTTTGGTTCAGTGAGAAAGAGTTGCATGCCTTGTTGACCATGCACCAAATGCTGGCCAGCTTGGATGACCAAGGCATCTTGAGTCGGCACCTGACGCCGATGTTTGACAAGCTGACCGGCATGTTGGGGGTGGACGAGGTCGAGGCGCAGGAGCTGACCCGGCGCATCAAGCTGATCAGCACGGCTAAGCGGCGTGTGGCCTCGGAGTATTTCGAAACCGTGGGCAGCGCGGTGGTGAAGCGTCGGCGTTTGCGTTTGCTGTATCGCAGCCGGGGGCGCGGCGAGGGGGCCGCTGCAAAGCGAAGCGCCACAGCCGGTGCGCGCGTGGTGTCACCGCAGCGCCTCGTGCATTACCGAAACACTTGGTACCTGGATGCCTGGTGCCACCAGAGCGAGGGCTTCCGGCGCTTTGCCCTGGATGCAATGGAAGGGGCCGAGTTACTGGACGAGAAGGCCAAGACCGTGCCGACCGCGCAGTTGGAAGCCGAGCTGGACCAGGGTTACGGCATCTTTGCTGGCGCCAGCCCAAAGCAGGCCAACTTGGTGTTCAGCGCCGAGGCGGCGCAATGGGTGTCCAAAGAGGAATGGCACCCGGCTCAGCAGAGCGAGTGGCTGGAGGACGGCCGCTGGCGCTTGAAAGTGCCCTTTGTCGACGCCACCGAGCTGTTGATGGACCTGCTGCGCCATGCGGGGCAGGTGGAAGTGAAAGCGCCCGCAGACTTGCGGGCGGCTTATGCCAAGCGACTGCGTGAGGCGGTCGCTCAGTTGGAGGCTTGAGAAGGGTCCACCGATCCAAGGATCAAGGAACCCAAGGCCTTTTGACGAAGGGAATCAGGCAATCAGATCGGCCGGCACATTGCCGCCGTTGGCGGCCAGCTTTTGCAGCACGGTCTTGTGCAGCCACATATTCATCTGGGCCGAGTCGCCCATCTTTTCAGCCGGGCAGCCCAGCTCGGTGGCCAGCTCCTTGCGCGAGGCCAGGCTGCTGTCCAGGTCCAGCAGCTTCAGCAGGTCAACGATGGAGACCTTCCAGTTGAGCTTCTCGGCGTGTTTGGCAGCCAAGCCTTCCAATTGCGACACCACATCGACCACCGAGATGGCGACCGGTGCAGGCGCTGCGACTTCGGCTGGAGCCGCTGAGGCGGATGCGGCTTCCAGGACCGGTGCTTCCACCGGGGCGGCGGGCTTGGGGCCGAAGCCGAGCTTGCTGAGGATATTGCTGAACATTCCCATTTTTAATCTCTCCCTGAGTTGGAATGGTGGCCGCCCGCAGCCTTGATACCGGGGGCGAATGAAGAAGCCCAGTCTGTCTAGACTTGGCGTCAGCATTGTGACCGTCTGGCTCTGCGGAAGCACCGCCGAACTAGGGATTCAGGGAATGGGAATATTTTTCAGGTCTCGGCTTGCAGCTTCTGCAGGCGTTCGCTGTGCCAGTAGACATCGTCGCCGCCCAAGCCATCCAGATTGGCGCGGTTCAAGACGCGGGCCAAGACGAACAAGAGGTCGGAGAGCCGGTTCAGGTATTGGCGCGGCGCAGCGTTGATGGTTTCCTGCGCGGCCAGGGTCACCACGGCGCGTTCGGCGCGGCGCGCCACGGTGCGGCAGACATGCGAGATGGCGGCGCTGCGGGTGCCGGCCGGCAGGATGAATTCCTTCAGGCGCGGCAGTTCGGCGTTGAAATGGGCGAGGGCCTCGTCCAGGCGCAGCACTGCATCCATTTTTAGCAACTCATAGCCCGGCATGCACAGCTCGCCGCCCAGGTTGAAGAGTTCATGCTGGATGGTGATCAGCAGCTCGCGCACTTCGTCGGGCAGCGGCTCGGCCAGCAGCACGCCGAGGTTGGAGTTCAGTTCGTCCACATCGCCCATGGCCTGCACGCGCAGATGATCTTTGGGCACGCGGCTGCCGTCACCGAGACCGGTGGTGCCGTCATCGCCGGTGCGGGTGGCTATTTGTGAGAGTCGGTTCGCCATGGGGCTGGATGCGGTTCAGTCTGAGAAGACTCGCATCTTGCCCGAAATCCATCAGCCCCAAATGCCGGCGGGTGAAGCCCGCGCTGCTCAGTGCCTCTTGCCGGAGCGATGAAACTCGGGCTTGGCCTGGGGTGGGCGCTGGTGTTGCTCAGCGTGGTTCAAATCCATCGGCGCATGGCCGTGATTGGGTCCCGCCTTGTCCAGCGGAATGCCGCTTGGAGGATTCAAGGGCTTGCTCATGGCCTCGCGCCCCATGGCACGCAACAGATCCCAACGCAACACGCCGGCAATGGCCAGCAGCAATACAAGCCCTAGGATGATCCAAGTGAGATCCAAACCGAACATGAGCATCTCCTGTTGTGTTGTCGACGGCTCATGCTCGCACCGCGGCGGATCAAAGACAAGCGCCCTAGATCAAACCGCGGTGATCTTCTTGCAAGATTTGTTTAGAACTGGCGGTTGTACTGCACGCCGATCAGCCCCGAGCTCACCTTGTAGTTGCCCTTGATGGTGGCGCAGCTGGAGGTGTTGGCGTCGGAGTTACAAGTGGGCCTACCGCCACTGGTGATGCCGCCATTGTCGAAGTTATTGACCAGGCCGGTGTTCACATGGATGTAGCTGAGTGCGAAGTCCACCGAGCTTTGCTTGTCCAGCTTCCAGTTCATGCCGCCGGAGATCCACTTGCGGTCGCCATCGGGGATTGAAGGCGTGCGATTCGCATCATTGACCGGCGATTGATCGAAGGCCAGGCCGCCACGCAGCTTGATGGCATCGCTCAGTTGGTAGTTCACGCCAAAGGCGGCGCGCGCCGTCTTCACCCAGCGCTGAGGGGTGTTCGAGTCAGCCAGCAGAGGCTGGTCGAAATTGATGCGCAACTCTTGGAAGCGCGAGTGACGGGTCAAGGTGGCATCGGCCATCACGGCCAAACGCGGGTCGAGCTGCTTGAACACCGAGAAGGACAGCGACTCGGGCGTGACCACATCCAGGCTGGCGCCTCCGTTTTGGTATTTGGCCAACAGACCGGCGACCACGCGCTTGTCGGTGCCGCTGGCGGCCAGGGCAGGAATGGCGGCCAGCACTTGGCCAATATAGGCGGCTTGATCTTTGACTTGCCAGTTCGCATCACCCTTGAGCGTGTGCGAAATCTTGGAGCGATAGGCCACGCCGAAACGGGTGTTTTCGTCGTAATTCAAGATCAGGCCGAGGTTGAAGCCGAAGCCCCAGTCCTTGCCGGAGACTTCAACACCGCCCGAGGACTTGGGGTGCGCGGCCAGATTCGGGACCAATGCGGCCGTCAAGGGGCCTTGCAATGCAGGAGGAAGACCCGGAACGATCAAACCGATCACGCCCGAACCGAAGTCGGCGCCCTTGGTCAGATCACCTTGAATGAACTGGGCAGTTACGCCGGCACCGACGCTCAGCGTGCGGTTGACCTTGAAGGCCACCGAGGGGTTCAGAGCGAAGGTCTTCAGCTCGGTGCCGATGGTGTTGTAGCGGCCAGCCCAGTCTTTGTCGTATTCGCTCTTGGAGCCGAAAGGCACGAACAGGCTCATGCCCAGGCTGAGCTGATCGCTCAGCTGGTAGGACATATAGGCATGGGGCACGGCGGTTGGTTTGACGAACTTGCCGCCGTTGCCGCCGCCCGTGGGCGTGCCCAAGACGGTCCTGCTGCCTTGGTCTTGGTATTCGCCGGAAGGCACGACAACATTCAACACACCTGACACCTGCAAACCCTTCAGGCGGCTGGAAGCGGCAGGGTTGTAGAACAGCGCTGAGGCGTCGTCGGCTTCAACGGCATTGGCATTGGCCGTGCCTTGCGAGGCTGCGGACTGCGAACCAAAGTGATAGCCAGAGGCCAGTGCTTGGGTGGCGCACAGGCCGCCGATGAGCGCCAGGCTGAGGGAAGAAAGCTTGTGTTGCATATTGTCTCCGTTGTATGGCGGTTCGACCACCTGAAAGGGGGTTCTTGCGAAGCATGATAGGAGTCGCTACCGAATGACTGTGTTGTGACAATGCCGAATTAGAGGCCGCTCCCCATAGGGAAATACGCGAAGGTGTGCGGTGTCCGGATAGTTGGCTTGTCGGCATTCCTCGCGGCCCACATGTCTGATCCAGGCTTGATGCGCTTGACGCGCGCAGCTTCGGTGCAAGAGCAAGCACAGAGGCGCGTAGGCGAAGAGTGGACCCCTGGTCCCGCAACACTCTGGGCCTGCGCGCCTCCGTGGTTGCAAACAAGGAGTGGTGGCCGGCTCACCAGCAGCCGAGCACCATCTCTGAACTCAGTGAGTCGGTGCAGGCACCGACCAATGCTTGCTGATCTCGCCGCGCTCATTGGCGCTTTCGAGTTCAACGCCAAAGCCCCACAAGCGTGCCACATGCTTTATGACTTCTTGAGCGCTGTCATGCAGAGGGCGGCCCATGTGCTGGGTGTGGCGCAGCGTCAGCGAGCGGTCGCCGCGTAGATTGACGTTCCAGACCTGGATATTGGGCTCACGGGTGCTCAGGTCGTATTGGCGCGACAAGGCCTCGCGCACATGCTGGTAGCCGCTTTCGTCATGAATGGCGGAGATCTCGTACTCGGCCTGCTTTTCGTCGTCGACGATGGAGAAGAGCCGGAACTCGCGCATCAGATGCGGGCTGAGGTACTGGCCGATAAAGCTCTCGTCCTTGAAGTTGCGCATCGCATGGTCGATGGTGGGCAGCCAGTCGCCACCGGCGAGGTCGGGGAACCAGCGCCGGTCTTCCTCGGTCGGCTTTTCGCAGATGCGCTTGATGTCGGTGTACATCGCAAAGCCCAGCGCATAGGGGTTCAGATTCGCCATCGGCTGCTGCGCCACCACATTGGTGTGCGACTTCAGCCATTCGATCATCATGCCGTCGCTCAGATAGCCGTCGTCATACATCTGGTTCAGCAGGCGGTGGTGCCAGAAGGTGGCCCAGCCTTCGTTCATCACCTGGGTCTGGCGCTGCGGATAGAAATACTGGGCGATCTTGCGCACGATGCGCACGATTTCTCGCTGCCAGGGCTCCAAAAGCGGAGCGTTCTTTTCGATGAAGTAAAGGATGTTCTCTTGCGGCTCATCCGGGAAGCGGCGCGCGGCGGCCGCTTCGGCCGCGGCATCAGCCCGCTTGGGCAGGGTGCGCCAGAGCTCATTGATCTGCAGTTGCGCATGGGCCTCGCGGTCTGCCTGGCGGCTGCGCTCTTGGCTCAGCGAGAGCTTGGCGGGGCGGCGATAGCGGTCAACACCATAGCTCATCAAGGCATGGCAGGAGTCCAGTGTTTTCTCAACCTCAGACATGCCGTGGCGCTGCTCGCATTCGGCCACAAAGTTCTTCGCGTAGACCAGATAGTCAATGATGCTGGAAGCATCGGTCCACATGCGGAACAGGTAATTGCCTTTGAAGAAGCTGTTATGCCCATAGCAGGCATGGGCGATCACCAAGGCCTGCATGGCCATGGTGTTTTCCTCCATCAGATAGGCGATGCAGGGGTCGGAGTTGATGACGATTTCATAGGCCAAGCCCATCTGCCCGCGCTTGTAATTGCGCTCGGTGGCGATGAACTCCTTGCCATAGCTCCAGTGCCGGTAATTGACCGGCATGCCGACCGAGGCGTAGGCATCCATCATCTGCTCGGCGGTGATGATCTCTAGCTGATTGGGATAGGTGTCCAGCCCATAGCGCTCGGCGGTGGCGCGGATGATGTCGTGGTACTCATCGATGAGCTCAAAGGTCCAGTCGCTGGGCGAGGCCAGTGGTTGGCTGGGGCGTGCTTTCAAGGGCAGCATTTCGCGCAGCGGCGGCTTGCAGCGCCGCCCGCCGTATTCATCGGTGAGGGGGGCGATGCCGATCTGGCGGCGGTTTTCAATCTGGCTCATGCCCGCGCTCCTTCCTTCTTGAACAGTTCACGGAAGACCGGGTAAATCTGCGAAACCTCGGTGGCCTTGCGCATCGCAAAGTGCCCAACTTCTTCGCTGAGCTTGCTGTACTCCTCCCAGAGGTTTTGCTCGGCATCGGCCACCTGCACATAGGCGAAGTAACGGCACAGCGGCAGGATCTGCTGGGCTAGCAACTCGCGGCAACGGCCGCTGTCGTGGTGCCAGTTGTCGCCATCGCTGGCTTGGGCGCCGTAGATATTCCATTCATTGCGCGGATAGCGGGCGCGAATGATCTCCTCCATCAGCACCAGCGCGCTCGACACCACCGTGCCGCCGGTTTCGGTGGCGTGGAAGAAGTTCTGCTCGTCGACTTCTTGCGCCTGGGTGTGGTGGCGGATGAAGACCACCTCGATCTTGTCGTAATGCCGGGTCAGGAAGAGGTAGAGCAGGATGAAGAAGCGCTTGGCCAGGTCCTTGCGGCTTTCGTCCATTGAGCCCGACACATCCATCAGGCAAAACATGACGGCGCGACTGCTCGGCACCGGCACCCGCACTCGGTTGCGAAAACGCAGGTCGATCGGGTCCAGAAAAGGAATGGCGGCGATGCGGCCACGCAGAAAGGCGATGCGCTCCTCGGTCTCGACGCGCATGCGCTGGACCTCTGGGTCGGCCGGGTTCTCATGCTTGAGCAGCAATTCCAGCCGCTCTTCCAACTCATGCAATTCGCGGCGCTTGCTGGTGCCCAGGGCGATGCGTCGGCCCAGGGCGCCGCGCATCGAGCGCACCACATGCAGATTGGTCGGTGTGCCGTCGGAAACAAAGCCGGCGCGGTGGCTCTTCCACTCGGGCGTTTCGGCCAACTGGGTGCGCTCCAGGTTCGGCAGGGCTAGGTCTTCAAAGAACACCTGCATGAACTCCTCGCGGCTGAGGTGGAAGACGAAGTCGTCATCACCTTCGCCGGAGTCGCTGGCTTGCCCGCCGCCTTGACCTTGGCCGCCGCCTTTGGGCTTGGCGACGCGGTCGCCCTTGACGTGCTCGGTATTGCCGGGCCGCACCACTTCGCGCACACCGCCCTCACCATGGCCGAAGACCGGTTCACTCAGGTCCTTCTTTGGGATGTGCACATCCTCGCCGCGCTCCATATCGCGGATGCCGCGCCCATCCACCGCCCGGCGTACCGCTTCGCGCACTTGTTCCTTGTGGCGTTGCAGAAATCGCTCGCGGTTGCCAATGGACTTGTTCTTGCCCGAGAGCCTGCGATCGATGATTTGTTGAAGCATGGAAAAAATGCCTTCCCCCGCTCAGCGGTGTGTCAGCAAAGCCCTCACCAGCCAAGCGCTGGCTCAGATGCGGCGACTCCTGGCCCTGGGTGCCTCAGCAGCACCCAGAGGCCAGGCTGGCTTCAAGAGCTCTTTCTGACGCGCAAATACCATTCGCACAAAAGCCGAACTTGCTTGGCCGTGTAGCCCTTGCCGACCATGCGATTGACGAAGTCCTCGTGCTTCTTGGCCTCGTCGGTGCTGGCCTTGGCGTTGAAGCTGATGACCGGCAGCAACTCCTCGGTGTTGGAGAACATCTTCTTCTCGATCACCGTGCGCAGCTTTTCGTAGCTGGTCCAGGCCGGGTTTTTGCCGGCATTGTTGGCGCGGGCGCGCAGCACGAAGTTGACGATCTCGTTGCGGAAGTCCTTCGGGTTGCTGATGCCGGCGGGCTTTTCGATCTTTTCCAACTCGCCGTTCAGGGCCGAGCGGTCGAAGACCTCGCCGGTGTCGGTGTCGCGGTACTCCTGGTCCTGGATCCAGTAATCGGCATAAGTGACGTAGCGGTCAAAGATGTTCTGGCCGTATTCGCTATAGCTCTCCAGATAAGCGGTCTGGATTTCCTTGCCGATGAACTCGGCATAACGCGGTGCCAGCAACTCCTTGATGAAGCCCACATACTTTTGCTCGGTATCGGTGGGGAATTGCTCGCGCTCGATCTGCTGCTCCAGCACATACATCAGGTGTACTGGGTTGGCCGCCACTTCGGAGGAGTCGAAGTTGAAGACCTTGGACAAGATCTTGTAAGCGAAGCGGGTCGAGATGCCGCTCATGCCCTCGTCCACGCCTGCGTAGTCGCGGTACTCCTGGAAGCTCTTGGCCTTGGGGTCGGTGTCCTTCAGGCTCTCGCCGTCGTAGACCTGCATCTTGGAATACAGCGAGGAGTTCTCCGGCTCTTTCAGCCGGGTCAACACCGCGAACTGGCTCATGATTTTGAGCGTGCCGGGGGCGCATTTGGCCTCGGCCAAGGACGAACTGCGGATTAGCTTCTCGTAGATCTTCACTTCTTCGCTAACGCGCAGGCAGTACGGCACCTTGACAATGTAGATGCGGTCCAGGAAGGCCTCGTTGTTCTTGTTGTTGCGGAAGGTCTTCCACTCGCTCTCATTCGAGTGCGCGAGCACGATGCCGTCGAAGGGAATCGCGCCGAAGCCTTCTGTGCCTTTGTAATTGCCTTCCTGTGTGGCCGTCAGCAGTGGGTGCAGCACCTTGATGGGTGCTTTGAACATTTCCACAAACTCCAGCAGACCCTGGTTGGCCAGGCACAGGCCACCCGAGTAGCTGTAGGCATCGGGGTCATCTTGCGCAAAGGTTTCGAGCTTGCGGATGTCGACCTTGCCGACCAGGGAGCTGATGTCCTGGTTGTTCTCGTCGCCCGGCTCGGTCTTGGCCACCCCCACCTGCTTGAGCACGCTGGGGTAGCGCTTCACCACCTTGAAGCGACGGATATCACCACCGAACTCGTCCAGACGCTTGACCGCCCAGGGGCTGAGGATGCGGTTCAGGTAGCGGCGCGGAATGCCGTATTCCTTCTCCAGCAGCGGGCCGTCTTCGGCGGGGTCGAACAAGCCCAGCGGCGACTCATTCACCGGCGAGCCCGCCAAGGCATAGAAGGGCACTTGCTCCATCAACTGCTTGAGGCGCTCGGCGATGGAACTCTTGCCGCCGCCCACCGGCCCGAGCAAGTAAAGGATCTGCTTCTTTTCTTCTAAGCCTTGGGCGGCATGGCGGAAATAGCTAACAACTTGTTCAATCGCCTCTTCGAGCCCGTAGAACTCGGCGAAGGCGGGGTAGATCTTGATGGTTTTGTTGGCGAACAGACGCGACAGGCGCACATCGTTTCGCGTGTCGATCATCTCGGGTTCGCCGATGGCCTGCAGCATTCGCTCGGCCGCGCTTGCGTAGGCAATGGGGTTGTTCTTGCATTCCGCGAGATAGTCTTCAAGAGACATCTCTTCGACGCGGGTGCGTTCATAGCGCTTGGTGAAACTGCTGATCACGTCCATGCTCTGGCCTCCGGTTGGGCCCAGGCGACACACAGACACACAGGGTGGCTATGTGCCGGCTGGGAAGTTCTGATGGCGTCCCGTGCGGGCCACATCGGGCGCGCGAGGGCTGGGGCGTCATCAGAGCTTTCCGAGAGCGGCTCTGTCAGTCCTTGCTCAGAGCTTGAACTCTTGGGCTTCCATTGAACGAATGAAAAGGCCGGAGTTCAGCTTGGTACAAAACTGCTTGCTGAGCAAGTCTGGATGCGATGCTACGCCGATTGCTTGGGGCCTGCTTGGGCCTTGCGAGAACAGCTGCAAAGCCTGTCGCGAAAACAAGGCAATTTTTCGGCAGCGCGGCCGGCGTGGCCGCAGCGGGTGTAGATTAGAAAGTTGGCCAAGCAAGAAGGTGCTTGGCCTTGCGCCCGACGCCGACTTATTGCGGGCCGCGCAGACGGTCGATCAGACCGTTCAGCTCATCGAGCGATCCAAATTGAATCGACAACTCGCCTTGTTCGCCGCGCTTGGTGCGCTTCTTGACTCGCACCTCGACGACCGCGGTCAACAGATCAGATAACTCTTCTTCTAAGCGCAACAGATCGCGGCTTTTGTCGCCTTTGACGCGCAGCAGCGGCGTCTGCCGGCCAGCACCCTGGCGCGACACCAGCTTCTCAGCTTCACGCACGCTGAGCTTCTTGGCCGCGATCTCGGTGGCACAGGTGATTTGGTGGGCGCCGTCCAAGGGCAGCAGGGCGCGGGCGTGGCCCATATCGATATCGCCGGCCATCAGCATGTTCTGCACCGGCTCCACCAGCTGCAGCAGGCGCAGCAGATTGCTGGCGGCGCTGCGCGAGCGGCCCACCGCTTGGGCGGCTTGCTCATGGGTCAGGTGGAACTCGTTCACCAGGCGCTGCAGGCCTTGCGCTTCTTCCAGCGGATTCAGGTCTTCACGCTGAATGTTCTCGATCAGGGCCATGGCGGCCGCGGCCTCGTCGGGCACGGCCTTGACCAGCACCGGCACCTCGCGCAGACCGGCCAGCTTGGCGGCCCGGAAGCGGCGCTCACCGGCAATGATCTCGTATCGCACTTCGCTGAGATCTGATGGCGGCTTGATCGGTCGCACCAAGATGGGCTGCATGATGCCCTGGCCCTTGATGCTCTCGGCCAACTCATAGAGTGAGCCTTCGTCCATGCGGGTGCGCGGCTGGTACTTGCCGGCTTGCATCTGTTCTAGACGCAAGACGCTGGGGCTGCCTTCGCGGGCGGCGGCCGCTTCGGAATCGCTGACTTTGGGGCCGAGCAGTGCTTCAAGGCCGAGGCCGAGGCCTTTGGGTTTTTTTGTGACCATGGCTGCAATTGTCTCTTACCGCCGTCTAGGCTCTTAATTCGGCCAGCCAGGCCAGCGCCTCGGGCCAGTCGCCCAGCTTTGATTCGCTGTTCAGGTGCCCGCGCGGGCCTGCCATCACCAAGCGGCTGCCCCAGTCGGCGGCCATGGCGCTGCCGCGCTCGGGCGTGCAAAAAGCGTCGTCGCTGCTGATCACCGCGATGCTGGGGAAGGGCAGGCGGCTGCGCCGAATCGGCCGCCAGTTGTGCAACTGCGGCGGCATGTCCGCGCGCTCGGTGTCGGGCGGCGCCACCAGCAGCGCACCGGCCACCCGTGTGGTGTGGCGCGAATGCTCGGCCCAGCTGGCGACCAACTGGCAGCCCAGCGAGTGCGCCACCAGCAGGGCGGGGCGCTCGTCGCCGAGCAGCACTTCGTCCAGGCGGGCCATCCAGTCACCGCGGCGCGGCCAGTCCCAGTCGGCCTGCTCGACGCGCTCAAAGCCAAATTGCTGCTCCCACAGGCTCTGCCAATGCGCGGGGTCGGAGTTCAGCCAACCAGGTAAGAGCAGGACTCTGTGTTCTTGATTCATGGGCTTGCCTTATGCTTAGCTGTCTTTGAATTTGATTGTGCTGGAGAGATCATGACTTACGCGGTTTTTGTGGATGGCCAAGAGGGTACGACGGGGCTGCGTATTCACGAATATTTGGCGGCGCGCAGCGATGTGGAAGTGCTGCGCATCGACGCCGACAAGCGCAAGGACCCCGCTGAACGTGCACGTTTGTTGAACGCGGCCGATGTGGCGTTTTTGTGCCTGCCCGATGCGGCTTCACGTGAAGCGGCTGCCATGATCACGAACCCCAACACGTGCTTGATCGACGCCAGCACCGCGCACCGCACCGTGCCGGGTTGGACCTTTGGCTTGCCCGAGTTGGCCAAGGGCCAGCGCGAGCAACTGCGCGCTGCCAAACGCATCGCCAACCCCGGCTGCCATGCCTCGGCCTTTATCTTGGCGCTGCGCCCGCTGGTGGATGCCGGCTTGTTGAGCCCGGACGCTTTGGTTTCGGCCACCTCCATCACCGGCTATTCCGGCGGCGGCAAAAGCATGATTGCGGAGTACGAAGCGGGCGGCAATGCCTTGCTGAATTCGCCCAGGCCCTATGCCTTGGGTCTGGCGCACAAGCACCTGCCCGAGATGATGGCGCACACCGGCTTGAAGAACGCGCCGGTCTTCATGCCCATCGTCGGCAGCTTCTACAAAGGCCTGGCGGTGACCGTGCCGCTGCACCTGAGCCAGCTGCGCGCCGGCGCTCGTGCTGAGGATGTTCATGCCGCGCTGTCTGCCCATTACGCCGGTGAGCGCTTCATCCGCGTGATGCCGCTGCGCGATGCCGACACTTTGGCCGGCGGTTTCTTCGATGTGCAGGGCTGCAATGACACCAACCGGGTCGACCTGTTTGTGTTTGGCTCCGAGACGCAAGTGCTCGTGATGGCCCGCCTGGACAACCTCGGCAAGGGTGCCAGCGGGGCCGCTGTGCAGGCGATGAATGTGCATCTGGGGCTCGATGAGGGTCTGGGTCTCTGATCGCTCTGAAGGGCTTTGGTGAGCTCGGCTGATCAGTCCTTGATTTGGCGGCGTGATGCCGAGGTGCCGCAGGCCGATTTGGATGCGGTACGCGAGGGCGTCTTGCTGTACGGCCGCCAGCAGGCCCAGGGCAGCGATGCACGCGACATCGCTTGCGCTTTGTACGACGGCGAGCGGCTCTTGGCGGGCGCCCAGGGCCGCACCGAGTTCGGGCGGCTTTACATCAACTATCTCTGGGTTGAGCCCGAGCATCGCGCTCAGGGGCTGGGCAGCAAATGCCTGCGCCAACTGGAAGCACAAGCGCTGCAACGTGGATGTGTTGATGCCTTGATCGAAACCCTGTCGGACGAGACGGCGCAGATCTATGAGCACCTGGGCTATGTCTGCATCGCCCATGTGCACGACTATGTGCCGGGCTTTACCCGCCACATCTTGCTGAAGGTCTGGAAACCGCGCGACTGAGGCCAGGGCGCTCAGTCGACCACCGACTCTGGGCTGCGGTAGTGGTAGCGGTAAGCGAAGACAAAGCCCAGCCGAGCATAGACACGCTGGGCCACTGCGTTATCCGAACCCACCTGCAGATAGGCTTGCTTGGCGCCTTCGGCCAGCGCCTCTTGCAGCAACTGCCTGCAGAGCTGAAACGCATGGCCACGACCGCGCTGCTCGGGCGGCGTGAAGATGTCGTAAAGGCCGACGATCGCGTCTTCGCGGGCGAACTGTCCGCAAGCCAGAAGGGCACCTTGCGCATCTCGCAGGGCAAAGCCCCGATAGACCACCGGCGACTTCTTCATGCGCTCGGCATGGACGGCGATGGCCGTCTCAGAAGAGCCGCGCAGGGTGCCGACCAGGGCGGCATAGGCTTCCGCCTCGAGGCGCTCTAAAGGATGTTCTCCCGCGCTGTCCTCAGTGGCTTGGGCTTCGATGCGATTCAGCACCCAGACATCGGCGGCATCAAAAGCCTGCCAACCTTTGGCGGCCAAAAGTTCGTCCAGATTGGCCGGCTGGCTGTAGGGCGTAACGCGGACGATCAGCGGCAATTCGGCGGCCTTGAAGGCGGCCTCGCTGCGCGCCAGCAGTTCGTCCAGAGGCAGGCTGCCTTGGGCCAGTGCATTGATGCAGCGCGAGCGCTTGGCCTTGCCGGGGGAGAGGCGGATCAGCCAGCCGTCCACCGTTCTTTGCTGCGGCGGTGCGCTGGCGTTCAGCCCGGCTTCTTCGGCGCGACGCGCCAGCGCTTCATCGACCAAGCCGACTTGCTCCTGAATCACATCGTGTTGACGCGGCGCACCATTTCACGTGCGAAGTCCACAAAGGCATGCGCGCCTTTGGACGAGGGGTCAAAAACCACGCCGGGCAGGCCGTAGCTGGGGGCCTCGGCCAGGCGCACATTGCGCGGGATGACGGAGTCGAACACCTTGTCGCCGAAGTGGCTCTTCAGCTGATCGCTGACCTGGTTTTGCAAGGTAATGCGGGGGTCGAACATCACCCGCAGCAGGCCGATGATTTGCAGGTCGGGATTCAGGTTGGCATGCACCTGCTTGATGGTGTTGACCAGGTCCGACAAGCCTTCGAGCGCAAAGTACTCGCACTGCATGGGCACGACCACGCCGTGAGCGCAGCACAGGCCGTTCAGCGTCAGCATGGACAGCGAAGGCGGGCAGTCGATCAGCACAAAGTCGTAATCGTCTTTGGCGGCGGCCAGGGCGGTCTTCAAGCGGCGCTCGCGGCGCTCCAGGTCGACCAATTCCACCTCGGCACCGGCCAGTTCGCGGTTGGCACCCAAGACGTCGTAGCCGGCTTTTTCACTGTGTTGCTTGGCCTCGGCCACGCTGCAGGATTCCAGCAACACGTCATAGACGCTCAGCTCCAGTTGGCGCTTGTCGATGCCCGAACCCATGGTGGCATTGCCTTGGGGGTCGAGATCCACAACCAGCACGCGTTGGCCGACCTTGGCCAAGCCGGCGGCGAGGTTGACGGTGGTGGTGGTCTTGCCGACCCCGCCTTTTTGGTTTGCAACGCAGAAAATCTTGGCCATTTGCTCTGGAATAGGTGAACGTCGACAGCTTAAACGCTGAGGGCTTGGCTGGCGTGGTGCCGCCTTAGTTTTTTGGCCGAATCCAGATCAAACAACGCTGGGCGTCCAGGTTCGGAACCTCCAGCTGTTCCACGTGAAACACATCCAGGTCGGCCGGCAGAGCGGTGATTTCGTCGGCTGGGTGTTGGCCCTTCATGGCCAGCCAAATAGCCGTCGATTCGGCGCCCGGTTTCAGGTGCTGGCGGGTGAGGGTGGTGAAGTCCAGCAGCGAGGCAAAGGCACGCGAGGTGATCAGGTTAAAGGGCGCCGTCTTCAGCGCCTCGACCCGCGAATGCTCGCCATGCAGATTGGGCAGGCGCAACTCGGCCGCCACTTGCTTGATGAAGGTGGCCTTCTTGGCAACGGCGTCTACACAGGTGACGTCGATCTCGGGGTTGCAAATGGCGATGACCACGCCGGGCAAGCCGCCGCCGCTGCCCACGTCCATCAAGCGCAGGGGCTTGCCCGCCGCGTGGCGGCGCAAGGCCGGCAACAGGCTCAGGCTGTCGATCAGGTGATGGGTCAGCATGGCCTGCGGGTCGCGCAGCGAGGTCAGGTTGTAGACCTTGTTCCACTTGGCGATCAAGGCCAGATAGGCGAGCAGGGCTTCTTGCTGCTGAGCACTCAAGTCGAGTTGCAAACGGGCGGCGGCGTCCGCCAGCGGCTGACGCAGAGGGGCGAGATCGGTCATCTTGGGCTTCTTCTTTTGGGTGACGCGGTGGCGCTTTTGGATTCAGGCGGCGCTGTCTTGGGTGCTGGTTTGGGCTTGAGTTTGGCCATCGGTGCCAAAGCCCTTGAAGCGATGCTTGCGCAAATGCACCAGCAGCAAAGAGATGGAGGCAGGCGTAACGCCAGAAATACGCGAGGCCTGGCCCAGGGTTTCGGGCTTGTGCTTGCCCAGCTTTTGGCGAGCCTCGAAGGAGAGGGCGCTGACCTGCGAGTAGTCCAGGTCATCCGGCAAGCGCATATTCTCGTAATGCGAGGCGCGGGCCACATCTTCGGTCTGCTTGTTGATGTAGCCGGCGTACTTGACGCTGACTTCGACTTGCTCGATCACAGCTTCGGCCAAAGTCTCGCCCAACTCAGCCTTCAGTGTTTCACGTGAAACACCGGCATTGGGCCGGGCGATGCTGGCCACTTCGGCCAGGGTGTCGTAAACCACGCCGGGCCGACGCAGCAGGTCGATGAAGTTGTATTCGCGTTCCAGCGCTTTGCCGACCAGGCGCTCGGCATCGGCCGCCGGCAGGATGTTGGGGTGCACCCAGGTGGACTTGAGCTTCTCTGTTTCACGTGAAACAGCATCGCGCTTGCGGTTGAAGGCTTCCCAGCGAGCGTCATCCACCAAGCCCAATTCGCGGCCGACTTCGGTCAAGCGCATATCGGCGTTGTCTTCACGCAGCTGCAGGCGGAACTCGGCGCGGCTGGTGAACATGCGGTAGGGCTCGGTCACGCCCTTGGTGATCAGGTCGTCGACCAAGACGCCCAGATAGGCTTGGTCTCGGCCGGGCAACCAGGGGCCTTGGCCGCGCACTTGCAGGGCGGCATTCAAGCCGGCGAACAGTCCTTGGGCAGCGGCTTCTTCATAGCCGGTCGTGCCATTGATCTGGCCAGCGAAGAACAGGCCGCCGATGTCACGGGTCTCGAAGCTGGACTTCAGGCCGCGCGGGTCGAAGTAGTCGTATTCGATGGCATAGCCGGGCCGCATGATGTGGGCGTTCTCCAGGCCCGGAATCGAGCGCACGGCAGCCAGCTGGATGTCGAAGGGCAGGGAGGTGGAGATACCGTTGGGGTAGTACTCGTGGGTGGTCAGGCCCTCAGGTTCCAAGAAGATCTGGTGGCTGTCTTTGTCGGCAAAGCGGTTCACCTTGTCTTCGATGCTGGGGCAGTAGCGCGGTCCCACGCCTTCGATCACGCCGGTGAACATGGGGCTGCGGTCAAAGCCGGAGCGGATGATGGCGTGCGTGGCCTCCGAGGTGTGGGTGATCCAGCAAGGCACTTGGCGCGGGTGTTGCGAGGCCTGGCCCATGAAGCTGAAGACCGGCAGCGGGTCAAGATCGCCGTCTTGCTCCACGCATTTGGAGAAGTCGATCGAGCGGCCATCGATGCGCGGCGGCGTGCCGGTCTTGAGGCGCCCTTGCGGCAGCTTCAGTTCTTTCAGACGGGCCGAGAGGCTGATGGCCGGCGGATCACCGGCGCGGCCGGCGGCGTAATTTTGCAGGCCGACGTGGATGCGGCCGTCGAGAAAGGTGCCGGCGGTCAACACCACGGCGCGGGCACGGAACTGCAAGCCCATCTGGGTGACGGCGCCGACCACGCGCTCTGTCGTGCCATCCGACTCCACCAAGAGATCGTCCACCGCCTGCTGGAACAGCCAGAGATTGGGTTGGTTTTCCAGCCGGTAACGGATGGCGGCCTTGTACAAAACCCGGTCGGCTTGGGCGCGGGTGGCGCGCACGGCCGGGCCCTTGGAGCCATTCAAGATGCGGAACTGAATGCCGGCCTCGTCGGTGGCGGCCGCCATGGCGCCGCCCAGGGCGTCCACTTCTTTGACCAAATGGCCCTTGCCGATGCCGCCGATCGAGGGGTTGCAACTCATCTGCCCCAGGGTCTCGATGTTGTGCGTCAGCAGCAGAGTGGCGCAGCCCATGCGGGCGGCGGCCAGCGCGGCCTCGGTGCCGGCATGTCCACCGCCGACCACGATGACATCAAATTCCTTGGGGTATTGCATGAGCTGATTCGCCTTGAAAACACGGGCCGCAGCGCCTGTGAAAATCCAGCGCGGGCAAACCTTGAATTTTACGCGGGCCTGTGGATAAGTGCGGGCTTTGCTGCAGCTCTCGAAGGACAATTGCGCCATGAAATGCCGTGATCATTGCGCCGCTTGTTGCATCGCCCCCTCCATCAGCTCGCCCATCCCCGGCATGCCGGTGGTGAATGGCATTTCCAAGCCCGCCGGCGTGCGCTGCATTCAGCTCGACGAGCAAGACCGCTGCAAGATTTTTGGCCAGCCGGAGCGCCCGGCGGTCTGCGGCTCTTTACAGCCCTCGGAAGTGATGTGCGGTGAGAACCGCGAGCAGGCGATGCGCTGGCTGGGTTGGATGGAGAAGCAAACCCAGCCCGATGCTTCCTTGGGCTAAGCCCAGGCTGCTGGCGCGCACCCGCTGAGCCTTATATGGGCTGAGAGTGTTGTGGATGAGACTGGAGGCGGCCTCGCAACTGCGCCCAGGCGGCCTGCAGGCGGGGGTGGCCCCAGTATTTGTCGAAGAAGTGATGCATTACCGTGTTGACCAGCGGCTCGACAAAGGTCACCGCGCCGGCAATGGCGACATTGCCGGTCAGCGCATAGGTCACGCCGAAAGAGGTGCAGAGATGAAGAATGCCGAAGCTGGCGGTCTTGGCCATGAGAGTCGTCCGAAGCAAAGAGGGTGGCGAGACAAGGTGAGCAGAAGGGAATGCTACGCAGGCCCCTGCCTCGGGTCTATTTGGGACTTTTGATCATCGCGATAGGCTTTGCTGGAGCGCCGAGGATCGAATCGCCGATCAAAGCCACAAGCAAAAGCGGCTACCCTGGCCGAGTTCACTGGTGATCTCCAGCCGGCCTCCCATCAGCTCCAACAGTTCCTTGACGATGCTGACGCCCAAGCCGGTACCCGGAATGTGGCCCGAGGTGTCGGCGCGGAAGAAGCGTTCACCCATGCGGGCCAGGTGCTCGGGGGACAGGCCGATGCCTTGATCGCGGATCTCGATGCCATAACGGCTGCGGCCTTCGTCCGGCCCATTCGACTCCGCCACCCGAAGCCGGATGCTCACCGGCTCGCCGCCGGGCGAGTATTTATAGGCGTTGGAGAGGGTGTTGAGCAGAATCTGCTGCATCTTTTGCCTATCCACCGAGACCGGCATCGGCCCTGGCGCCGGGCCCACTTCGGGTGCTGCTCGCCCCTCGGGCGGCTTGTAGTCACTCAGCATCTGGTGCAGCAGTTCACCCAGGTCCAGCAGTTCGAAGTGCAGGTCTGCCGCACCGCGCGCCTCGATGCGGGCCAGGTCCAGCAATTCATTGAGGATATTGATCATCAGCTTGCTCTGCCGATGAATGCGGTTCAACAAGTCCAGGCGCTTGGCCTCGCTGAACTCGCGGTTCAGCAGCAACTCCACGAAGCCAAAGATGCTGGCCATGGGCGTGCGCAGTTCATGCGCGGCCAATGAGAGGAATTCGGACTTCATCCGATCGAGCTCATGCTGGCGAGTTTCGTCCCGCACATACAGCACCAGGCTGACCGCCGAGGCCGTCGGCTGCCGTCCGCTGATGAGCAGCACGCGGGGGCGGTCGCCGCGCAGGGTCAGGCTTTGCCCCTCCGGCCCAAAGCTGGCGGCCAAGCCCAAGAACTCGCTGGCGTCGAGGGCGCGCTCGCGCAGCTTGGTGTCCAGGCCCAGATCGTCCAGACCCAGCACCTCGTCCTCGCGCAGATCGGCCAGACGCAGAAAGGCCTGGTTGGTGAACTCGATCTTGCCGTAGCGGTTGAAGGTGAGCAAACCATCGGGGCTGTTGGCAAAGATGGCGCCGAGCTGATCGTTCTGCGCCGCCAGTTGGCGGGACTGGGCCTGGTGCGTTTCCATGCTGTCTTGCAGCATGATCAGGTGCTGCTGCAACAACACCGAGGTTTCATTCAGGGCGCGCTGCAACTGGACGAATTCCAAGGGGCCCTGCAACTCCATGGGAGCGCGCCCCAGGTCGTCACTGAGCTCAACAGCGAAAAGCCGGGCTTCATCCAGGCAGGCCAAGGGCCGGCGCAGAAACAGCATCAGCAGCCCATAACAGAGCATGATGGCAAAGATGGCCACGAAGGCGGTGTTGCGCCAGATCGCCTGCGCTTGTTGTTGCTGCTCGGCCAAATCGTAGTCCACCCGCACCCAGGCCAGTGCCTGCTCGCCCGAGAGCAGCGGGTGCCATGCGATCAGCCGTGAACCGTCTGGGTTTGTTTCTATATGCGGCTTCGCCAGGGCGGGAGCCGGGATCTCGGAAGGGTCGGACTCAAACAAAGCCGCTGGGGCTTGGCCCGGCAGGTGTTGCACCCGCGTCAGAGGCCGACCCTTGGTATCGAGCAGCGTGATCTGGCGCACATTGGCCAATCCGGCGTAGGACAGTGCTTGCGCTTCTAGCGCGTCTAGGCTGTCCGTTAGCACCAAGCTCATGCTGGAGGCACTCAGGCTGGCTGCCAACATCTGCGCCTGAGCTGCGGCCCCATCGCGCCCGCGTGTGGTTTGCTGCCAAGCTGTGAAGCCACTCAGCAGGCCCAGGGCCACCAGCAGCAACAGCGCGAACATCAGTCCGAGCTGATGTTTGAAGCGTTGAGGCCACAAGCGCATGAGCCGACTTCAGTCTTGCTGCGAATCCAGGTACTTTTGAAGCCTGAGTTTGGTGATGGGCCGGTAGTCGCGCTCAAAGTCGGCGCGCATCGGCTCGCGCATCGGAATGTCTTGGAAGAGCGGCTGCATCTTGGCATCGCCGGCCAGTTTCAGCATTGCATTGGCCACCGCCTTGGCCTGCTCGGCCGGCACACGCGGGTGCACGCTGAAGGGGTGAGGGGCCGCTCCCTGCGTCACCATCAGCACCCGCAAACCTTGGCGCACCGCGTCACTTTCCTTGTTCAGCGTGGCCTGCAGGCCACCGCTGGCGGCGGTCTTTCCGATCAGGGTTTGGCGGTAGGCGTTGGAATGGGTCTTGGCGTAGACCGGCTTGAAGTCGATTTTTTCTTGTTCCGTCAACTGGGCGCGTATCAGCAGCGAAGCCCCCAGTGCATTGGGTGCCGGGAAGGCGATCTCCTTGCCTCGCAACTCTTGCACCGATTGGATCGGGTCATCCTGCCTCACCAGCAACAGACCCTGCAGCAGCTTGCGGTCGCGAAGCAGCGGCAGATAGCCTTGCGACTCATGCGCCATCAACTGGTGATAGGGGTTCATATAGGCAAAGTCGGGGCGGCCTGCGGCCAACTCTGCCTCGAAGGCCGGGATGTCCTTGACCAGCTTCAGACTCAGCCGCACGCCAGACTCTTGGCTCACGCGCTCCAGAATCGGCGCCCAGACGCGTTGCAACTCGGCTGCCTGGAACTGAGGCACCACATAGACCTGGTAGCCCGTCGCTTCGGTCTGCGCTCGGCAGAATGGCGCGATCAGCGTCAGCGCGGCCGCCGCCCACCAGGCTTTGGCCCTAGGCCTCCAAAAATGCTCGCTGAGTCCCATGCGTGCTCCTGAATGGGCCCCGGGCTTGGGCGGCGTTCACCGCACAGCAAGCCGGGCGCGGAGTCATTATGAGCATGGGGCGAAAAGGCTGACAACTCGAACAAAGGCCAAGCTTGCTCTGGATGGGCTATTTCGCCACGGCACCGCGCATCGAGCGTGCCACAAACAAGAGGCAGCCCAGGGTTAGACCCACGCCCACCAGCGCACTGGGCAGCAATTGCGCCCAACTCGGCGTCTCGCCCTTCAACACCAGCATCATCAAGGTGTTCTGGGCAAGACCTGGCACCCACAGATACCAGGGCGCATCGCCGCCTGGATTGAGCATGCTGACCATGGGCGCCAAACCGACCACGGTGATCACCAGGGCCGTGCCGGCTTGGGCCTCCTTGAAGGTCTTGGAGCGGATCGCAAAAGCCATCAAGAGCGCGCTCAGACCGGCCGCCAGCGGCAGTTGCAGCAGCAAAAAGGCCAGCACCTCTCGGCCCCCAAACTGGAACATGGCTTGCAGGCTGTCGCTCTGGAGCAGCCACTGCGCCGGGATGAAGCTCAGGCAGGACAGCACCCCCACCAACATGCCCAGCAGGGCCACCGCACCCCATTTGCCCAGCACCAGGGCCAGGTGTTGCACCGGGTTCATCAGCAAGGGCTCCAGCGAGCCGCGCTCGCGTTCGCCGGCGGTGCTGTCGAGCGCCGCCGTGAGGGCGCCGTAAAGCACCGCCATGATGATGAACATCGGGATGATGCTGGTGATGCGGGTGGCGCGGGCCTGGGCACTGGCCAAGTCGCGCTCTTCCACCTGCACCGGCTGCAGCAGTTCGGTCGAGACGCCGCGCAAGGCCAGATTGAGCGTGGCGCGCTCGCGGTTGAAGCCATTCATCAGCCGGCTCAAACTGCCGACGCCGCTGTTGGCGCGCTGGTTGGCGCTGTCGCTGACCAGCGCCACGGTGGGCTGTTGGCCGGCCCGCAGCTTGGGCTCGAAATCCTCTGTGATCACCAGCACCGGCTCCAGCAGCTTGTTGTCGCGCAGGCGTTTTTCGTAGTCTGCGGGTGCGGTCTTGATGGTGAAGGTCTGGCGCAGCAGGTAGTTCTGCAGGGTGGGCGCATGCTCGATGCCGGCCACCATGATCTCGCGCTTCTCGGCGCGCTCTTCCAGCGAGCTGATCAGGCCCGACAAGGCCAAGAGCAGCAGCGGCCCCATCAGCACGGCCGGCACCGTCAGGCGCAGCAGGGTGCGGCGGTCGCGCAAGGCGTCGACCACCTCTTTGCTCAGCACGGTCCAGAAATGCCGCAGCATCGTGGTGTTAGCTTGGCTCATGCGGCCACCTCCAGGGTCTTGTTCTTTGCGGCCGTCTGCGGCCCGAAGGCCAGCTTGACGAAGGCATCTTCGAATCTGTGTTCACCGGCCTGGGCCAGCAGTTCTTCCACCGTGCCCTCGGCCACGCTGCGGCCATGCGCCACGATCACCACGTGTTCGCAGAGCTGCTCCACCTCTTGCATGATGTGGGTCGAGAAGACGATGCATTTGGCCCCGCCGGCGGGTGAGCGCAGATGCCGCAAGGCCTCGCGCAGCGAGCGGGTGGCCAGCACATCGAGGCCGTTGGTGGGCTCGTCCAGCACAATATTGGCCGGGTCATGCACCAGGGCGCGGGCCAGCGCGGTCTTCATCCGCTCGCCTTGGCTGAAGCCTTCGGCGCGGCGGTCGAGGATGGCCTGCATGTCCAGCAAACGCGCCAACTCCTCGGCGCGGGTGTTGGCGGCGTCGGGCTCCATGCCTTGTAGCTTGCCGAAGTAGATGATGTTTTCGCGGGCCGACAAGCGTGGGTAGAGCCCATGCGCATCACCGAGGATGCCCATGCGTGCCAGCGCCTGGCGCGGTTGTTCGGCCACTGCGATGCCGTCCACGCTGATGCGGCCGCTGTCGGGCGGGAACAGGCCCGCCAACATGCGCAGCGTGGTGGTCTTGCCGGCGCCGTTGGGGCCGAGCAGGCCGGTGATGCGGCCGCTGGGCGCTTGCACGGTCACGTTCTGCACGGCGTGCACGATTTGCTTGTTCGGGCGCTTCAGCAGCGAGCCGCCGCTGCGCGAGACAAAGTGTTTGCTGACGTTTTCAATCTGAATCATGTTGATTGCCCCTTGTTGGCAGCGCCGGTCGAGGCCGCGGGCTGCGGCGGCAGGAAGACGGAGGGGCGCGGTATCTTGCTGGCACAGCTGGCGTCTTGCGGCAGGGCCTGCGCATCGTTCTTGGCATCGATGAAGCGGAACAGCACATCGCGCATGCAGGCCAAGCCCACGACGCCGTGGCTGGCTTCGGGCACCACCAGGTGCTGTACTCGCTCGGCGTGCTGAGCCCCAAGGACCTTGGCCACGCGTTCGCCATGTCGGGGTGGCGTCACTGGGTCGGCGCCGCCGCTGAGCACCAGCACGGGCGAGGGGGCCGGTGGCACGGTGTAGAAGCCGGGGGCGATGCTGGCGCGTGGCCAGTTTTTGCAGGCCCGGCCGTAGAACTCGGCCTCCTGCTGGCGATAGTCGACGCCGGCGGGATCTTTGCTGTCGGCCAGTCTCGGCAGGTCTTCGGCGCACACCACCGAGAAATGCATGCCTGCGGCCAGCTTGCCCGCGCGGCCGCCCCCCAGGGCCCCGGACAGGCCCGTCAGCCCCTCAAAGCGGCCTTGGCTGGCGGCCGCGATGGCGGCCGGCAGGGCGGAGGCCAGCGCAGGCGAATACAAAGGTGCGCGCACGCCGCGCAGCAGCATTTCACGGCTGAGCGTGAAGCTCTCCGGCAAGCCGGTCAGCGGGTGCTGCACGCTGATTTTGCGCGGTAGGCTTTGCAAGAGACCGGCCCATTGCTGGCGCAGCTGAGGGAACTGCTGCGCGCAGCTGCGGTCTTGCTCGCAGGCCTTGAAGCTGGCCTCCAGTGCGGCTTGGTTGTCGGTGGAGAAGCTGGACGGCAAAGCCATATCGGGCGGCGCCACACCATCGATGACCGTGCGCCGCACCTGGGCCGGGAACAGGCGCAGGTACTCCAGCGCGGCGCGGGTGCCGTAGGAGCCACCGTTCAGGTTCCAGCGGCTGATGCCGAGCGCTGCGCGCACCGCATCAAAGTCCTGCATGGCCAGGGTGGTGGAGAAAAAGCGCAGATCGCCATAGGGCAGCTTGGAAAGGTCTTGGCGGCAGCGTTCCAGCCGTTGGAACTGGGCGTTGGTATCCAGCGCCTCGGCCAGCGGCAGATACTCGTCGTCCGGGCATTGCAGCGGCGCTGACTTGCCGGTGCCGCGTTGGTCAATGAAGATCAGATCCCGTCGGTTGTTCAGGCGCGCCAAGCGCCCGATCATCATGGGCGCGATATCGATCGCGCTTTGCCCGGGCCCGCCGGCCAGGATCAGCACCGGGTCGGGCTGCTTGTTGCGGGCCATGGCCGGCATCACGACGAAGTGAATGTCGATCTGCGCGCCCTGAGGTTCGGCCGGGTTCAAGGCTCGCTTGATGCTGCCGCATCGCAGCTCGTTGGCCACCCCTTCGATGCGGCAGGGCCGGGTCAGTTCAGCCCCGCCGGCAGGATTCGGTGCTGCCACGGCGCTGAACTGCGCCCCAGCCAAGGCCAAGGTCAAGCCAGTCAGCGTCGCGGTGCTTCGGCTGCGGTGTCGGTCAAGCATTGCTTGCTCCAGTCTTGTTGTGATGGATTGGGCCGGATTATGAGCAGCCCAGTCTGGCAAGCCTCAGCGGCTGCGATGAGTTGCAGAACTGCCGGTTGAGTGGAGGGTGTCCTGAGCGAATGGCAGAGCCTCGGAGCCTCGCGCCACGCCCCCTGTTCAGGCGGAGCGGCTTGAAAAGCCCCCCGAACTGGCGTCCAAAGCGCTGGCTTTTTTCGAGCTTGCTTGCTGGGGGACTTGTCTAGCATCGGAAGGGTCGATCTGTGCGCCTTCGATGCTTGGATGGGCGCTGCAGGTTCCGAGAACAACAAGCCCTCCGGTTCGACCGAGAGGGCACCTATGCCGAATCGAGAGCGCGACGATGACACAGTTGGGGACCATGGAGCGGGGCACTAAGCCTCGCAGGGCTCGGGGCTTTTGGCGCATCTGCGGCGCTTCGACGCTGAAGCTCAGCTGGATGCTGGCCGCATTGCTCTCGGCGGGCGGCGTACAGGCGGCTAACTTGGGCAGCCAGACCAGCGCCTGCGTGGGCTCGGGCTGCCCGGCCAGCTATCCGCCGGTCAATGCCTGCGGTGCCATCGGTTCGAACGGCTATGACGAAGGCTACGCCATCGTCACCGGCGGCAATATGAGCGTGACCGTGGGCTCCGAGGCCGAGGGACGCATCTATGTGGGCGGCAGCTTGAGCCTGAGCCCCGGGCGCTTCTACAACCTGGTGGCCGTGGGGGCCGGCACCTGTGTCGTGCCGCGCAACTCGACGGTGACCGGCCAGCCCGGCCTGGTGGTGGGCGCGAATCTGGACGTCGGCGCGGGCTCGACCTTTGCGTTGGACGGCCTGGGTCTGGTGACCGATGCCAAGGTGGGCGGCGTCAAAACCGGCACCGGCGTGGTGACCACCCAGGGCAATCTCAGTTTTGGCGCCTTGGTGCCGAGCTCGCCGGTGGACTTCACGACCTTGCGCAGCAACAGCGCCTACTGGGCCGGCCTGACGGCCAATGGCAGCACCAGCAATCAATTCGGTACGCTGACCTTCAGGGCCAATGACAGCGCCAATCTGCAGATCTTCACGCTGGCCGTCGGTGTGACCGGCGTGGCGATTGATTTCAGCGCCATCCCGGCCAATGCCACGGTGCTGATCAATGTGACCGCCAGCGGTACGGTCACCATCAACAGCAATAACTTCCTGGAAAACCTGGGCGCCTTCAGCAGCAACCTGACGCGCCGCATCGTCTGGAACTTCGCCAACGCCAGCCAAGTCAATATCACCGGTTCGTCCCAATTCAAGGGCAGCATCATCGTGCCCAATGGCAGCTTGCTGCAGGCGGTGCCCGGCACCAACGGTCGCCTCATCGTGGCCGGCAACCTGGTGCAAAACAGCGGCGGCAGCGAGTTCCACAGCTACGACTTTGTCGGCAACCTCCCCGATCCACCCAGCCCCGCCAGCCTGGTGTTCAGCAAGGTCTACACCGGCGACACCGCGCCCAGCAAGATCAGCAGCCAGCCCAGCATCAGCGTGCGGGCGGTTTGTAGCAGTTCGGGAACCCGGACGGTCAGTTTCACACCACCGGCGACCGGCAGCATCAGCGGCCTCAGCTCGGGCGAGAGCTGCACCCTGTCGGAGACCGCCATCATCGGCGGCACCCTCAGCGGCGGCTATCAGTTTTCGCCCACCAGTTCGGCCAGCTTCAGCGGCAGCAACCCGCGTGTTCTTTTGGCCGGGAGCAATGCGGTCACCGTCAGCAATCCGCTGGTGGCGCCGCCTCCCGCGCAGCTCAGTATCGTCAAGGCCTATTCGGGCAATACCAGCCCCAGCCGCGTGACGACCCAGCCCACCATCGGCGTGCGCGCGGTTTGCTCGACCAGCGGCACCAAGACCACCAGCTTCACCGCCGGCAGCACCGGCACCATCACCGGCCTGATCGTTGGCGAGACCTGCACGGTGACCGAAACCTCGATCACCGGCGGCAGCTTGAGCGGCGGCTATCAGTTCGCACCGCCCAGTTCGGCCACGGTCAGCCTGAGTCCCAGCACACCCTTGACGGCGAACACCGCCGTCACCGTCACCAACCCCTTGGTGCCGCCCACGCCGGCGCAGCTCAATATCGTCAAGGCCTATTCGGGCAACACCAGCCCCAGCCGCGTGACGACCCAGCCCACCATTGGCGTGCGCGCGGTTTGCTCGACCAGCGGCACCAAGACCACCAGCTTTACCGCCGGCAACACCGGCACCATCACCGGCCTGATCGTCGGCGAGACCTGCACGGTGACCGAAACCTCGATCACCGGTGGCAGCTTGAGCGGCGGCTATCAGTTCGCACCGCCCAGTTCGGCCACGGTCAGCCTGAGCCCCAGCACGCCCTTGAGTGCGGTGACCTCGGTCACCTTGACCAACCCCCTGGTGCCGCCGGGCGGCGCGGTCATCACCCTGAGCAAGCGCTACGCCAATGACAGCGTGCCCAGCCGGGTGCTCACGCCGCCGACCATCAGCGTCAGCGCCAATTGCTCGGTCAGTGGGCTGAAGACCACCAGCTTCAGTGCCGGCAGTACCGGTCAGATCACCGGCTTGGTGGCCGGTGAGACCTGCAGCTTGACAGAAACCGCGGTCAGCGGTGGCAGCCTCGCCGGCGGCTACAGCTTTGCCTCACCGGCCTCGGCCTTGATCAGCTTGGCGAGCAACACCCCGCTGACGACGGACACGCCCGTCAGCATCACCAACACCCTGCAGGCGCCCAATCCGGCCCAGCTGCGCATCAGCAAGGTGTTTGCCAATGACACCGTGCCCAGCAAGGTGACGCTCGCGCCCACCATCACGGTGCAGGCGCAATGCTCGATCAGCGGCCTCAAGAGCGTCAGCTTCAGCGCCGGCACCACCGCCACCCTCAGCGGCTTGGTGCAAGGCGAAACCTGCAGCGTCAGCGAAACGGCGCTCAGCGGCGGTGCCTTGGCCGATGGCTACAGCTTCCAGTCGCCCAGCCTGGCGCAGATCAGTCTGGCGCCGGGCACGCCGCTGGCGGCTGACACCCCGGTGGTGATCAGCAATCCGCTGCTGCCACCGGTGCCGGCCAGCTTGGTCCTCACCAAGCTCTATGCCAATGACACCGTGCCCAGCAAGGTGCTGGACGGCCCGATGATCACCGTCAGCGCGAGCTGCTCGGTGAGTGGCTCGAAGAGCCTGAGCTTCAAGGCCGGCAGCAGCGGCGTGATCAGCGGCTTGGTGGCCGGCGAGACCTGCCGCTTGAGCGAAACCGCTCTCAGCGGCGGCAGCCTGGCGGCTGGCTACAGCTTTGCCGCGCCTTCGGCGGCCGTGATCAGCCTGAGCCCGAGTACGCCCTTGTCGGCGACCACCGCGGTGACCTTGACGAACACGCTGGTGCCGCCGGGCGGCGCCAGCTTGAGCCTCAGCAAGGCCTTTGCCAACGACAGCGTGCCCAGCAAGGTCTTGCAGGCGCCCACCATCTTTGTGCAGGCCAACTGCTCCGTCAGCGGCCTCAAGAGCACCAGCTTCACGGCGGGCAGCACCGGCAGCATCAGCGGCCTGATCGTGGGCGAGACCTGCAGCGTCAGCGAAACCGCGCTCAGCGGCGGCAGCCTCGCCGATGGCTACCGTTTTGCGGCCCCGAGCACGGCACAGATCAGCCTGAGCAGCAGCCGGCCCTTGGACCCGACCACCGCGGTCCTCATCACCAATGTGCTCGAGGCCCCCGGCCCGGCGGAGTTGCTGATCAGCAAGCGCTGGACGGGCGACAGCACGCCCAGTCGCATCGTGCTCGCGCCAACGCTGACCGTGCAAGCCCAATGCTCGGTCAGTGGCCAACACAGCATCAGCTTCCCCAGCAACAGCGTCGGCCGCCTGAGCGGCCTGGTGCAGGGCGAAAGCTGCCGGCTCAGCGAAACCGCCATCAGCGGCGGCGAGCTCAGCGGTGGCTACCAGTTCGACGCCCCGGGCAGCGCCCAGATCAGCCTGGCCGCCGATACGCCGCTGGCCGCGACTCAAGAGGTCTTGCTCAGCAATCCCTTGCTGCCGCCGGACGAGGCGGTCTTGCTGCTGCGCAAGCAATGGTTGAATGACAGCCTGCCCAGCCGCGTGCTGACAGCTCCGCAGATCACCATCCAGGCCGATTGCAGCCTCAGTGGCCGTCGCAGCGTCAGCTTCAGTGCCGACGGCGCGGGCCGCATCGCGGGCCTGAAGCTGGGCGAGCGCTGCAGCCTCAGCGAAGTGGGGCTGAGTGGCGGCAGTCTGGCCGACGGCTACCGCTATGCCGGCCTGGATCAGGCCTTGTTCAGCCTGGCTGCCAACACGCCGCTGCAGGCCAGCAACAGCGTCACCGTCAGCAACCCCTTGCTGGCGCCGCTGCCCGCGCGACTGGTGATCAGCAAGCGCTTTGAAGGCAATGTCGCCGCGCTGCTGACCCAGCCCTTGATCCGGGTGCAGGCCATCTGCGCCCAGTCGGGCCTCAAGACCCTGAGCTTCCAGCCACCATCCCAGGGCGTCATCGACAACTTGAGCGCCGGCGAGCGCTGCGAGGTCAGCGAGTTGGGCACCGACGGCGCCGTGCTCAGCGGGGGCCATGTGCTGGCGCCCGCCTCGTCCGCCTTGATCGCGCCGGCCAGCCTGAATCTGCAGAATGGCGACAACGCCGTCAGCATCAGCAATGCGGTCTTGCTGCCGCAGCTCTTGACCGTGTCCAAGGCCTACCAGGGGGACGCCGGCCGCTTGCTGACCCAGCCCCTGATCACGGTGCAAGCCAGTTGCAGCAGCAGCGGCCTGCGCAGCGTCAGCTTCCGCCCCCCGGCCACCGGCACCATCGGCAGCCTGGCCCTGGGTGAGAGCTGCACGCTCAGCGAAACCAGTGCCAGCGGCGCCACGCTCAGCGGCGGCTTTGTCTTGGCCCCGGTGGGTCAGGCCAGCTTCAGCCCGGCCGCCACGCTGCAGATCGGCGATAGCGCCGTCAATGGCGGCAATGCGGTCACCGTGGTGAATCGCATCGTGCCGCCCACACCGGTGGTCGACCTGCTGGTGCGCAAGTCCCACAGTCCGGCCAGCTTCACCGCCGGCGGCCTGGGTCAGTACCGCATCATCGTCTCCAACCAAGGCCCGGCGGCGACCAACCAACCCTATCAAATCGTCGACACCTTGCCCGCCGGCTTGAGCCTGGCGGCGCTGCCGCAAGGCCTGGGCTGGGATTGCAGTGCCAGCGAGGTCGGCGGCCAGGTGGCGCGCTGCAGCAGCAGCACCGTCATCCCCGGTGCCGGCAGCCAGCCCGTGGACAACCCCAACACCATCGTCTTGCAGGTCAAGGTGGCGCCGGACGCCGGCGGCACGGTGCAGGGCCAGAGCTGCTTGCCCGGCAGCCATGGCCAGGTGACCAATGTGGTGCAGGTGTCCGGCGGCGGCGAGGCCAGCGATCCCGTCACCGTGGGCAATAACCGTTATGAAGATGTGACGCCAGTGCTGCCGCTGGGCGCCATCAGCGGCGAGGTCTGGGTCGATGTGAACCATGATCGCCGCCGCGACCCGAATGAGCCGGCCAAACCGGGTTGGATCGTCGAAGTGCTGGATGCCCAGGAGCAGGTGGTCGCGACGGGGGTGTCCGATGTGCGAGGCCAGTATCAGGTCAGCGGGATCCCGTCCGGAGAGGGCTATAGCGTGCGCTTCAAGGACCCGGCCAGCGGTGCCTACTTTGGCCGCCCGGTGTCGCGCGACCCCAGTGGTGGCAATGACCCCACAGCCGCCAGCGGCACCGGCATCGTCGCCGGTGGCACCATCCGCAATCTCTCGGTGCCCGCCTGTGGTTTGGGGCGTGTGCAGCAAAGCCTGCCGCTGGACCCCGCCGGTGTCACCTACTGCAGCACCACGCGCGCGCCGCTGGCGGGCGTCAAGGTTGAGCTGCTGGATGCCAATGGCAATCTGGTGCCGCCCAGCTGCATGGTGGGCGGAGTGAACAGCATGGTCACGCAAGTCGGTGTTGCCGGCGGCGTGGATGGGGGCTACCACCTGCTGCTGAACAATCCGGCGCCGGCCGAATGTCCGGGCGTCGGACTCTATCGCCTGCGTGTCAGTACCGCACAGGGCGATGGCCTGAGCCGTTTGATCCCGCCGCAAAGCAGCCCCCTCCGACCCCCGGCGCAATGCAGCTCGGCCAGCACCGGCGGCGTCTGCACCGTGCAGGATCAGCCCACCGCGCCCACGCCTGACCAGCGGACCGACTACTACATGTCGATGTGGCTGGACCCGGCCCAGGGCCCGGACATCGTCAACAACCACATCCCGCTGGATGCCTGCGTGGCGCCGCAACTCTTCGTTAGCAAAACGGTGGACCGCAACATCGCCGAGCTGGGCGACAGCGTGCGCTACACCGTCATCGTCAAGCGTGCCGACGCGGGCCGCGACCCCTTGCCCGGCGTGCGCTTGAACGATCGTCTGCCGGCCGGCTTTGTTTACATCCCCGGCACCGCCCAGCTCGATGGCCGGCCCTTGGCCGAGCCGCGCCTGCTCGGCGCCGGGCAGCTGCAGTTTGAACTCGGCAGCCTCTTGCCCAAGGCACAAGTGCGGTTGAACTACCGCGTGCGCCTCGGCGTCGGCAGTCTGCAAGGCACCGGCATCAACAAGGCGCAAGCCTGCGTCGGCAGCCTGCCCGGCGTGGGTCTGTGTTCGAACGAGGCCGAGGTGCGCGTCAAGGTGACCGGCGGCGTTTTCAGCAACGAGGCCTGCTTCAGCGGCAAGATCTATGTGGATTGCAACCACAACCAGGTGCAAGACTCAGAGGAGATCGGCATTCCCGGCGTGCGCTTCTATATGGAAGATGGCAGTTATGTCATCAGCGATGTGGAAGGCAAGTACAGCCGCTGCGGCCTGAGCCCGATGAGCCATGTGCTGGTGGCCGACCCCGCCACGCTGCCACGCGGCAGCCAGTTGGTCAGCAGCAGCAACCGCAATGCCGGCGATGCATCCAGCCTGTTCCTGGACCTGCGCAATGGTGAGTTGCAGCGGGCCGACTTCATCGAAGGCAGCTGCAGCAGCCCGGTGCTGAGCGAGGTGCAGCGGCGCCGCCAGCGCGGCGAACTTGCGCTGCCGCAGCGCGATGCCGCGCCGGCCTTGGCCCTGCGTTTCGACCCCGAACCCGAACCGCCGCCAGCGCCCGCGCCCGCTGCTGTACTGCCGGATCTGGATGAGGCACCGGTGCAGGCCTTGGCGGGCGTGCAGACCCAATGCGTGCCGCGCCGCCAGCCGGTCTTGAGCCCGCCGCCACGCGTGCCCAGCATCAAGCGTCCGGCGGCGGCCAAGCCGGCCAGCCCGGCCGTTGTTCAGCCGGCAACGAAACCGCGACCGGCGATCAAGAA
>NZ_JBMLSK010000107.1:59525-152040 GCF_049240545.1 Roseateles sp.
GCTGCAGCTGCGCATGATGGGCGAGCTGGGCGATCGCGCCACCCTGTATCGCTCGCCGGTCGGTGAGTTGGAATTCAGCAGCCTGGCCAAACCCTTGAAAGAGGGCCCTTATGCGCTGAATGCGCAGGTGGCGCGGCTGGAACTCAAGATCACCGGGGCCGGCGTGCCGGCCGATGGCGTGAGCCGCTTGCAGGTCACGGTGCGCGCCTTCACCGCCAGCGGCGCACCGGTGCAAGAGGCCGCGCTGCTGACGCTGGAGCACAGCGGCGGCCGCCTGGAGTTGGCCGACTCAGGTGCCAGTTCGCTGATGGCACCGCGCCTGGACCAAGACCGCCGCACCCCCGGCACCCAGCTGCGGCTGGAAAACGGCGAGGCCCGCTTCGTGCTGGTGGCGCCGGTCAATCCGCAAGATGTGCGCTTGCGCATCAGCGCCGGCGAGACCGTGGTCGAGGGCTTGCTGCCCTTTGACGCCGAGCTGCGCGAGATGGTGGCGGCCGGTTTGATCGAAGGCATTCTGCGCATCAACAAGCAGCACTACGACAGCAACGTCACCCCGGTGCGCCTGGAAGACGGCTTCGAGCAAGAGCTGCGGGCCTGGAGCCGCCGCTTCGACGGCGACAAGGGCACGGCCGCGGCCCGCGCCGCAATGTTCCTGAAGGGCAAGATTCGCGGCGACGCACTGCTGACCTTGAGCTACGACTCTGAAAAAGAGAGCCGCCAGCGCCTGCTGCAAGAGGTGCGCCCCGACGCCTATTACCCGGTCTATGGCGACGCCAGCATCAGCGGCTTCGAGGCGCGCAGCTCCGGCAAGCTGTTTGTGCGTATCGACCAGAAGCGCAGCTTTGTGCTGTATGGCGACTTCAACACCGGCAGCGGCTTCACCCAGTCGGCCGGATCCGGCCTGGTGGCGGGCAGCCCTTTGAGCCAGCTCGGCCAGTACAACCGCACGCTCAATGGTCTGCGCGGCCATGTCGAGAACACGCAGGGCGTGGGCAATGTCTACGCCAGCCGCGACACCTTGCGCCAGGCGGTCGATGAAATTCGCGCCAATGGCACCAGCGGGCCGTTCGCCATTTCCAGCAGCCATGCGCTGGAGAACAGCGACAAGATCGAGGTGCTGGTGCGCGACAAGAATGACCTGCGCCGCATCCTCAGCAGCCAGCCCTTGCAGCGCTGGGTCGACTATTCCTTCGAGCCCTTCAGCGGCCGGGTTTTGCTGGCCCGGCCCTTGCCCAGTCTCGATGAAATGGGCAATCCGCAAAGCCTGCGCATCAGCTATGAGGTGGACCAGGGCGGGGAGAGCTTCTGGCTCTTCGGCGCCGACGGCCAAATCAATCTGAGCCCGGCCCTGACGGTGGGCGGCAGTTTGGTCGAAGACCGCAATCCGCTGCAGCAGTTCCGCCTGCGCAGCGTCAATAGCGGATTCAAGGTGGCCGATAAGACCACGTTGGTGGCCGAGGCCGCGCAGACCGAAGGCCGCCTGCAGAATGGGGTGATGCCGCTGGCCGCGGCAGCATCGGCAATGGGCGATGAAGTGAGCGGCTCGGCCCAGCGGCTGGAGCTCTTCCACGACGGCGAGAGCCTCAAGCTGCGCGCCTGGGCGCAACGCGCCGACCTGGACTTTGGCAATGCCAATGCCGGTGTCACGCCCGGCACCCGCCAGATGGGCGCCCAGCTCAGCGCGCAGCTCAAAGAGGGCCTGAACCTGAGCGTCGAGGCGCGCGAGATTCAAGACCTGGCCAGCGACGCCAAGCGCAGCGGCGCCAGCGTCACGCTGAGCCAGCAGCTGCAGCCGGGCTTGCAGCTCAGCGGCGGCTTGCGCCACAGCCAGGAGCAGGGCCGCGTGGCCGGCCTTGCCGCCGGTATTGGCGACAACCCAGCGCCGGGCAGTGCCTTCGCACCCGGCTCCGCTGGAGGCATACCGGGCAATGGTTCGAACTTGCTGAACGGCTCGGCCGGGCTGGGCAATCTCAACAATATCGGCATCGGCGGCGGCCTCAACCCAGGCTTGGTGCCGGATCTGAACAGCAACACCGCCTTTGTCGGCTTGCGCGCTCAGGTCGGCGAGGCCTGGAGCCTCAGCGCCCAGGCCGAGGGCGGATTGAACAACAGCCAGCAGCACCGCTTGCAGCTGGGCGCCCGCTACCAGGTGGCTGAGCGCACCGGCCTGTATGCGCGCGCGGAGACGCAGAGCGGCCTGGCTTCCTACTACGGGCTGGACGCCGGCCCGCGCAGCCACAGCCTCTCGGTGGGTGTCGATTCAAGCTACTTGCGCGGCGGCAATTTCTTCAGCGAGTACCGCCTGCGCGACGCGGCCCAAGGCCAGGAGCAACAGCTGGCCAGCGGCTTGCGCCATGCCTGGCAGCTGGACGAAGGTGTGTTGGTGACCGGCGGCGCCGAGCGCCTGCAAATCAGCGCCGATCAGCCGCAGACCGCAACCGCCTTGAGCAGCAGCGTGGACTACACCGGCTCCGAGTTGTGGAAGGGTTCGGCCCGCGTCGAGTGGCGCCGGCTCGACGGCGCTAGCCTGGGCCTGCCTCAGCCCGATGGCCGCATCAAACCGGTCAATGGTCAGCAAGACAGCCTCTTGATCACGCTGGCCGCGGCGCGCAAGCTCAGCCGCGACTGGACCGGCCTGCTGCGCGACTACCACCTCGGCCAAGACAACCACGGCCTGCGTGCCAATGGTTGGCAGAACCGCCTGCAGTTCGGCGCCGCCTACCGGCCGGTGGACAACAACCGCTGGGACTTGCTGTCGATGCTGGAGTACAAGGCCGAGACCAATGTCAACGGCCTGGACGAATGGCGCCGTGTGGCGCTGGCCAGCGTGCATGCCAACTTCCACCCCTCGCGGCCCTGGTGGTGGAGCGCGCGGCTGGCGGCCAAGCAGGTCAAGGAGCAGTTCCCGCTCAATGAGGGCGCGGCCCTCAGTCGCTACAGCGCCTGGCTGCTGGGCGGCCGCGTGGTCTATGACATCAGCGAGCGCTGGGACCTGGGCCTGCTGCTGAGCCGCATGCAAGGCTTTGGCGATGAAGCCAGCAGCAGCCGCCAGACCGCCGTCGGCGTGGAAGCCGGCTATTTGCTGCGGCAAAACCTCTGGCTCAGCGCCGGCTACAACTTCAGTGGCTTCAGTGACCGCGACCTCAGCAGCGACTACACCGCGCGCGGCGTCTATCTGCGCCTGCGCTTCAAGTTTGACCAGCAGCTGTTCAAGAACTGGGGCGGTAGCAGCAGCGGTGGCGAGCAGCCTTGAGCCGCTGCCGCCCCGTCCTGCCCAGCCGACCCCAACCGATTGACGCCCTCCAAGAACACCCCGCCATGAACACATCGTTCTTCTTTTCTACCGCCTCGAAGCCCTGGCTGCTGTCGTCCATGCTGGCCCTGTGCGCTGTGCCGGCCTTGGCTCAAAGCCTGACCCCGCCCGAGGCGCGCATCAGCGACGCTGCGATTGGCGCCGATCTGCAGCAGTTTGAAGCCCAGCAGCAGCGCCTGCGCAGCCTCAATAGCACGGGCCGCCGCATTCCGCTCAGCGACTACAGCATGGCCAAGGCGCAATGCTGGCTGGATGTGGCCCGGCATGAATATGCCCGCAATGACCGCAGCGCCTTCCCCGAGCTGGCCTTGCAGCAGTCCCAGGCGATTGCACGTTATCTGGAGCAGGGCGCCGCGCCCCAAGGCGTTGAAGACCCGGCCCTGGCCAGCCCCTTGATCAACGGTGCCGAGCGTTTGCGCGAGGACCTCTGGGCGCAGGCGGCGACCTTGAAGAAGGCCCCCGGTGCCACCTGTGTGCAGGCGCTGGTGGCCTGTGCCGAGGTTGAGCTGGTCCATGCAGGTCATGAGCAAACCCAGCTGCAATGGCGTCACGCCGCGCCTTATGTGGGCATGGCCGAGCAGCAACTGGCGCGTGCCCAACGCGGCGCCGAGGCCTGCGCCGCTGCCGAAGCCGCCAAGCCCGCACCGGTGCTGGCCGCCGCGCCGCGCCCAGCGCAGCCCGCGCCGGCACCCGTTGTCAGTACCCAGAAATGGACGCTCAGCGGCGACGCCTTGTTCAAGTTCAATCGCTCCGATCTGGCGTCCTTGCTGCCGGGCGGCCGCGAGGCCTTGGAGCGCTTGGCCCTGAGCCTGCGCCAGGACTATCAGCGCATCGACCATGTGCAGGTGGTCGGCCACACCGATCATCTGGGCAGCGCCGCGCGCAACGACCACCTGGCCTGGCGCCGCGCCGAAACTGTGCGCGACCGTCTGCTGGCGCTGCAGGTCAGCGGCCCCATCGCCGCTTATGGCATGGGCCCGCGCCAGCCCATCCACGCCTGCCCCGATGCGCTCTACGAGAAGGCCGCCACCGACCGCAAGCCCTTGATTGCCTGTTTGCAGCCGAACCGTCGGGTTGAGATTGCGGTGGTGGGGGTGCGCTTTCCGGTGCCGCCGAGTTCTACGCCGAAGGTTGCCAGCGAAGGCCCCTGAGGCCAAGCAAAAGGGGCTTGAGCAGGTGCGCTGTGCATGCCCCTGCAAGACCTAGGCCAGCCCCGGCTGTGGGATCATCTCCGGCATTGTCAGTGCCTAAGAAAGGATCAGCACATGAAGCTTCAAGGAGTCGAATGGCCACGGATGCGCGGCCAAAGGGCGGGCGGCCAGCGTTGGTACTGGGGCGGTGCGCTGCTGCTGTTGACCTCGCTGAGTTGTTCGGCACTGGAACTAGCAGACAAGATCTACAGCGGCGGCGCGATTCTGACCATGGAAGACGGTCAACCGCGCGCCGAGGCCTTGGCCACGCGTCAGGGTCGCATCTTGGCGGTGGGCTCTCGCGCTGAAGTGATGCGTTACTCAGGCGCCAAGACAGAAATGGTGAATCTGGCCGGGCGCGCTTTGCTGCCCGGCTTTGTTGACAGTCATGGCCATGTGGTCGGCGGCGGTATGCAGGCGATGTCGGCCAATTTGTTGGCTCCCCCCGATGGGCCGGTGAAAGACATCGCTTCTTTGCAACAGGCTTTGCTCAGTTGGCAGGCGCAGAACGGCGCGGCGGTCAAGAAGTTTGGCGCCATCATCGGTTTTGGATATGACCCGGCCCAGATGGCCGAGCAACGGCATCCCACGGCGGCAGAGTTGGACGCAGTGTCCAAGGATCTGCCGATTTACTTGATGCATCAATCGGGGCACTTCGGGGTGGCCAACACGGCGGCACTGAAGCTGATCGGCATCACGGCCAAGACGCCCGATCCTGCCGGCGGCATTATTCGCCGACTCGCCGATGGCCGCCCCAATGGCGTGATGGAGGAGACCGCGCATTTCCAGTCTTTGATGAAGGTGATGGGTGGCTTGGGGGTAGAAGGCTTCACCGAGTTGGCGCGCGCGGGTGCGCAGATGTGGGCTCGCTATGGCTACACCACCGCCCAAGAGGGCCGTGCCATGCCCGACACGGTGGCCACCATGCGCAAGGTGGCCAGCGAAGGTGGCTTCGCCATCGATCTGGTGGCTTATGTCGATGTACTGGTGGACCGGAATTTCATCGCCGCCCATGTGTCTCAAGATTATGTGAACCGGGTCCGGGTCGGCGGAGCCAAACTGACGATCGATGGCAGCCCCCAAGGCTTTACGGCCTGGCGCGACCGTCCGTATTACAAACCAGTGGGGGATTACCCACCGGGCTATGCGGGTTACCCAGCGGCCACTGAAGCACAGGTCAATGAGGCGATGGCCTGGGCTTACAAGAATGGCATTCAAGTCTTGACCCATGCCAATGGCGAACGAGCCACCGATGTGATGTTGGCAGCGATGCGTGCCGCCGCGGCGAAGTACGGGCCGGGCCGTCGGCCGGTGCTGATCCACGGCCAGTTCATGCGGGAAGATCAGGTCGACGCCTTGAAGGCGCAAGGTGTCTTTCCCTCCTTGTTCCCGATGCACACGTTTTACTGGGGCGATTGGCATCGCGAGCACACGGTTGGGCCTGTGCTTGCCGAGGATATGTCGCCCACCGGTTGGGTGCTGCAACGCGGTATGAAGTTTGGCACCCATCACGACGCGCCGGTGGCCTTCCCGGACTCGATGCGGGTTTTGTCCGCCACCGTGACGCGGCGCTCCCGCACCGGGGACATCCTGGGGCCGCGTCACCGCGTCCCTGTGGAAACGGCGCTCAAGGCGATGACGATCTGGCCCGCTTGGCAGCATTTTGAAGAGAACAGCAAGGGCTCCTTGGCTCCGGGCAAGTTGGCTGATTTGGTGGTGTTGTCAGCGGACCCTACGGCGGTTGATCCGGAGAAGCTTGATCAGCTGAAAGTGCTGCAAACCATCAAAGAAGACCGTGTGGTGTACGCAGCCCCTGCCGAGTCGGCCACGACCTCATTTGCCCCGCTTGCGGGTGAATCAGGCGAAGCCTTCTCTCGAGCGCTGGGTGTTTTGGCCGGCTATAGCGAGATGGCAGGCTTGCCGGACACCGAAGTGCGGCAGCGGGTGCGTTTGCTGCGCGCCTCCTCCGGGGCGCATGGCGGCGCTTGTGTGTCTCAGTTCCTGGTGCAAGCGTTGCATGCCCAGACCAGCGCGGTGCCCATGAAGCCGTGAACGCCCGCAGCGCTATTTTTTTGAAAAGTTTGATTCCATGAGCGAAAGCAAAAAACCAGGCCGGGCGTTGAGCCCGCGGCGAGCACGGTGCGGCCTGGTGTGCGCGGGGCTGGGCGTGCTGGCCAGCTCTGGTGCTTGGGCGCAAGCCCAGTCCAGCGAGAGCGAGGCCAGCGCTCGCTTTTTGGCTTGGCGCGTGCATTTTCAAGCCGGTGTGAACGCCGTGGCGGAACAGCATTTGTTCTGGAACCTGGCAGAAAAAGCGGCGCCCGACAGCGGCTATGAACCCAACAAGAAATGGCTGGAGTCCTATATCAAGCCAGGTCTCAGCGTGCAACAGCCCTTGGCCGGCGAGTGGATCTTGTTCGGCAAGCTGTCCTCGGTGGCCTCGTACACCCACGGGACCGACGCCTTTGCAGGTGGCAACACCGGCGCGGTGACGCTGGAAGATGGTTATATGGGTTTGCGCGGCCAAACGGATCAGGGCATGGGCCTTGAGCTCTCCGTGGGGCCGCGCGACCTTAAGCTGGGCACGGGCATGTTGATTGCAAATGGCGCCTCCAGCGGATTTGAGCGTGGGGCCTTGAAGTTCGGGCCGCGTAAAGCTTGGGGCATGAGCGGCATCGCGAAGCTGACTGCGGGAGGCGCAAGCGGCACCGCCTTTTTTGTTGACCCAAACGAGTTGCCGTCTTCCGATGGCAAGAATCGTTTGGCGGGTGTCGATGTGCGCTGGGATTCTCCTCAAGGCGGTTTTTTGGGGGCGACATGGTTGCGGGCCCTGAATTCGGAATCGCCGTATGTTCAGGCTGCGCCGGGCGGGCAAGGCGCACCCACGATATTGAGCGGGGCTCGCCATGGCACCAGCGTCTTGAGTGCCTATACCGCGACCGGTCAATTGACGGGTCCGTTGGCGTCTTGGCAGTTTGCCGCTGACCTTGCCTATCAGTGGAATGACACTGTGCAGTTGCGTGCCTGGGCGGGTCGCTTGCGAGTGAAGTACAGCTGGGCTCAGCTCCCTTGGGCGCCGAACCTGAGCTACTCGTATCAGAGCTTTTCGGGCGATGACCCCAACACCTCCAAGCTTGAGCGCTTCGATCCCATGTACTACGAGGGCAACCCTAGCGCTTGGTCGACTGGGTCGAAGTCCTCCATGGCCTTCGTGAATTCCAATGTCAACGCCCATCTGTTGGCGCTTCAATTGAAACCGACGGACATGGACGTCCTAACGCTGCGCTATGCCCTGATTCGTGCCAACCAGCTCCGCAGTCCGATTCAGTTTGGACAAGCCACGCGTTTTGAAACCTCGGGGGACGCTGCCAACCTTGTCGCCGGGGTCACCTCACCCGGTTTGGCCAAGGATGTATTCCTGGAATACAGCCGAGTGCTGAGTCGCCATTTGTTTTTGTCTGGCGGCATCGCTTTGTCTCTGCCGGGCCAAGGTATTCGCGATGTGGTCGGCGGGCATACGCCGACCTGGAGCGGCGGCTACCTCAACTTGGTGTTGGACTATTGATGCGAGACTGGTCTGGGTGATGCCCAGTTGCGGATGAGCGGGCGCCCGACGTATTTAGGCGGCATTCAGTCGGTGAATCCGCGGTCCCGGGCGAGCTCAGGCTTGGCAAAGCGGGCCAAGGCAGTTTTCATGCGGCGAAAGCCCAGGTGCTCATAAAACGGCTCTTTGCCCGGTGCCGCGTACAGCATCGTTTGGGCGCCACCGGCGCGGGTCTGCAGGTTTTGCATGATGGCGCGGCCGAGGCCTAAACCTTGAACTTCGGGCGCCAGCGCCACGTCGAAGATCACGGTCCAAGTCAGCCGGTCGCTCAAGGCCCGCCCGGCGCCGACGATCTGGCCCTCGCGATAGGCAAAGCAAGACAAGCTGCTGTTGCGAAAGCTCTGCTCCAAGACTTTCGGATCGCGGGTACCTAGCGGCGCGCGCTCAAACACATCGACCAGCGCAAGCCAATCCACTTCGTCCAACTCATGCTTGAGCAAGACCTGACCCTCGGGAGGCGAGGGTCTCATGCGCTTTGGCGCGCAGCCATGTGCTGCAAGCGCTGTTTCACCTCTGGCCACTCGCTGTCGATGATGGCGAAGTAGACGGTATCGCGCACCCGGCCGGTGTCGGTCTGCACATGGCGGCGGAAGATGCCTTCTTGTTGTGCGCCGATGCGGGCAATGGCCGCACGCGATTTCTCGTTCAGAAAGTCGGTCTTCAGCTCGACCCGGTGTGCGCCCAGTGTCTCAAAGGCATGGGTCAGCAAGAGCGTTTTGGCCTCGGTGTTGGCGCAGCTGCGCTGCCAGGCTTTGGCGACCCAGGTCCAACCGATCTCCAGCCGGCGGTCACGCAGCGAGATATTGCCGAAGCGGGTGCAGCCGATGATGGGGCCGTCTTTCTGATCCGGCCCCGCCAACACCAAGGCAAAAGGCAGGCTGCTGCCGCTCAGCTGCTCGGCCAGTGCTTGTTCCACATAAGCCCGCATATCGGCGGAACTGCGCACTTGATTCGGCACCCAGCGCCATAAGTCAGGGTCTAGGCCGACTTCGGTCAGGCCAGGCAGATGGGCGAGTGACAGAGGTACCAGGCGCAGATGTAGGCCTTGAAGCGTGGCTGGAGTCACTTGCATGGGGATGATGGGCGTCATGGTCTTTGCCAAAGTGTGAAGTATGGAAATCTGATGTCTGGGCTGGTTCGCTCCGGTGGCCCGGCCCGTCGTCGTGCTCATGGTGTCCGGGTCGGCTCTGGCGAGCCGACTGCCCTCGCTGCTCACTGCGCGGGTCAGCGGCGGCCAACTCACTTCGTTCGCGGCGCTCACTCCGTTCAAACAGGGGCCGCCAAGTCAGACCTTGAAGCGCGCTGTGCGCGCCAGACCCGCTCCGCTGCGCCCTCGGCCGGGCACAAATCGCCCGTCGGCGGGCCAGGCCCCCTTCGAGTGCGGCTTTCACCACCTGAGAAAACCGTCGTTCGCTATGCAAGCGCACTGCAGCTCGGGCAGTTGCTGGGCGATTTGTGAGGGGCCGAGCAGCGCAGCAGCTTGGGACGCGCGCGCAGCGCGCTTCAACTTCTGACTTGGCGCAGCATGTTTGAACGAAACGAGCGCAGCGAGTGCAGTGAGTTCTGCGCCGGTCCCAAGATGCGAGCAGCGCAGGGAAGTCGACCCGCGAGGGGCGACCCCCGAGCCATGAGCCCGGCGGCTGCCCAAGCTGCAGTGCCCGCCCGATAGGCTGCTGCCTTTCAGTAACGAGGGCCATGTTCTTCAAAGCCCCATATGCGCCATCCAAGCGGCCACATCTTGCTCGCTGGGCGTGCCGCTGGCCAGGGCGGTTTGAATGCGGGCGCGCTCGGCGGCGCTGCGGTTTTGGCTCAGCTTGAACTTGCCTTCCCAGCGCTGCACATGCAGGCGAAAGCCGACGATGGCGCCCAGCAACTTCTGCTGAAAGTCCGCGGGCAGGGCGCGCCATTGCTCGGCATAGCCTGGCTCATGCTGGGCGATCAGGCGCTTCAGCAAGGCGTCCTTGGCCTCGGGCTCTTGCACCAACTCCAAGCGGCCATACAGATGCACCGCGGCGTAGTTCCAGGTCGGCACATTCAGCGCGCTGTCGTAGTGGCTGGGCGACACATAGGCGCCGGGGCCATTGAAGACGGTGTGTACCTCCAGGCCTTTTTCGTGCAGAGCCGCCAGCCAGGCCCAATGCGGGTTGGCGCGCGCCATATGGCCTTCGATCACCAGGTCTTCACCCTCGATCACGGTCAGCGGCACATGGGTGCCAAAGCTTTGGCCCTGAGCATCGGGGCCCAGCAGCAAGGCCAAGGGGTAGGCGGCCATCAAGCGCTTGGCCTGGGCCAGTTCTTTCGAAACGAAATGAGCGGGTTGGTACATGAGCTGGGCGCTTTCGGTGGGCGAGGGTAGTTGCCTGCTCGAAGCATAGGCGCGACCTTGGTACCATGAAAGATCCAATTTTGATCAATTCAATGGGTCCAATCTCAAACGCGCCGGCGCATGCCCCTTTGCCCTTTGACGCGACCGGCTTGCGCTTGGAGGCGGGCGGGGGCTTGATCCAGCAAATCCACGCGCAGCTCAAGGCCAAGATCTTGCAAGGTGAGTTGAAGGCCGGCGCCCAGTTGCCAACCAGCCGTGATTTGGCGCGCGCCCTCGGCGTCTCGCGCAACACCGTCGTGCGGGCCTATGAGCAATTGAGCAGCGAAGGTTGCTTGCTGACCCGACTGGGCGCGGGCTGCTTTGTGGCGGCGATCGAGGGCTTGCCGCAGGCGACCGCAGCCAAGTCGAGCGGGGCATCGCCGCAGAAACAGACACCTCCTGCCGACGAACCCAACACGCCGCTCTGGCAGCGTCTGCAGGACTACGAACCCACGCCGGTGGCGCCGCCCACACCGCGTGCTTTTCGCTATGGCTTGCCGGCGTTGGATCTGTTCCCTCATGCCTTGTGGGCGCGGCTGCAAGCGCGCTTTTGGCGCCGCCAGGCGCGCGGTGTCCGGCAGGGCGCGCGTGAGCATGAAGACATCGCCAGCCTCAGCTACTCAGAAGCTGCCGGGTTGCCGCGCCTGCGTGAGTTGATCGCCAGCTACCTGAGCCATTCGCGCGGCCTGCCTTGCAGCGCCGAGCAGGTGATCGTCACCGCCGGCTCGCAGCAGGCCATTGCCATGGCCGCGCTGGCCTTGCTGCAGCCGGGCGATCGGGTCGGCATGGAGTCGCCGGGCTACCGCGCTGCGGCAGCGGCTCTGGGTTTGAGTGGCGCCACCGTGGTCCCGGTGCCGGTGGACGAACAGGGCCTGAGGGTCAATGCGCTGGAGGCCTTGGGCCGGGCCGGCTCAGCTCAGGCGCTCAAGCTGCTCTACATCACGCCCTCGCACCAATACCCGACCGGCGTGGCCATGCCTTTGCAGCGCCGGCTCGATCTGCTGGACTGGGCCGAGCGGCATCAGGCCTGGCTTTTGGAAGACGATTACGACGGCGAGTACAGCTTCAGCGGCCTGCCGCTGGCGCCGCTCTCGGCCTTGAATGCACGCGCGCAGCAGCGCACGCTCTACATCGGCAGCTTTTCTAAGCTCTTGTTTCCGGGCCTGCGCCTGGGCTATCTGGTGGCTCCCAAAGCCTGGGTGCCCCAGCTGGCACGGCTGCGTTCGATGTTGGACCGGCAGTCCTCGATAGCCGATCAGGTGGTGATGGCCGACTTCATGGCCGAGGGCCATTTCCTGCGCCATGTGCGGCGCATGCGGCGCGGTGCGCGGCAGCGGCGTGATGCTTTGATGCAGGCCTGGAGCCAGCTCTTGCTGCCGCAGTTGCCGCCAAGTTGGCAGGGCTTGCTGAAGCTGCAGCCGGTCGATGCCGGGCTGCAAGCCTTTCTGCCGCTGCCCAGCCGAGCTTTGGAAGTGCATTTGCACCGCGCGGCGCTGGCCGCTGGGATTGAGATTGGCAGCCTCGCCCTGGTGGGCGGGCTGCCGGCGCACAGCAGCCAAGCCGGCCTGACGCTGGGCTTTGCCACCGTGGGCCCGGCGGAGATTCGCCGGGCCACGCAGGCCTTGGGGCGGGCGTGGCGGCCGTTATTGCTGGCCGCCAACCCACACTCCGTTTAAAAGGCCTCGACGGTCTTGCCTTGCGCGCCTTCGTCGGCAATCTGGCCGACCAGGCGCTCAATCGCGGGCCGGCCGAACATCGCCACCAAGACCGGCGTCAAGAAGCTGTCCAGCAGCGTCGAGCTGATCAGGCCGCCAAAGATCACCACCGCCACCGGGTGCAAGATCTCGGTGCCGGGTCGCTCGGCTTCAAACAGCAGCGGCGCCAAGGCCAGGGCTGCCACCAGCGCCGTCATCAAGACCGGCGTCAGCCGCTCCAGCGAGCCGCGCAGCAGCATGGCCGGGCCAAAGCGCTGGCCCTCGAAGGCGCAGAGATTGACGTAGTGGCTGATCTTCAGAATGCCATTGCGGGTGGAGATGCCGGCCAGGGTGATGAAGCCGATCAGCGCCGCCACGCTCAGCGGCTGGCCCGAGATCCACAGCGCCAATACCGAGCCCACCAGAGCCAAAGGCACGTTCGCCATAATCAAAAGGCTCAGCGCCATGCTTTGGTAGCGGCTGTACAGCAGCATCAAGACCAGGGCCGCCGAAGCGATGGACAAGAGCCCGATCAAGCGACTGGCCTCTTCCTGCGCGGCGAACTGCCCGCCCAGCTCGGTGAAGTAGCCCGGCGGCAAGGTCTGCGCAGCCAGCACCTTGCGGATATCGGCCACCACATCGGACAAAGGCCGCTCCGAAGCATTGGCCGAGATCACGATGCGGCGCTTGCCTTCGTCGCGCAGGATCTGGTTCGGGCCATCGCTTTCTTCGATGCGCGCCAGGCTGGACAACGGCAGCGCGCCGGCCGGGGTCTGGATCATCAGGCCGGCCAGTGCTTCCGGCCCACGCGCCGACTCGGCCAGACGCAAGACCAGACCAAAGCTGCGCTTGCCTTCCACCACCTGGGCCAGCTGTTCACCGGCCACCAGGGTCTGCAATTGCTCCAGCAACTGAGCGGGGGCCAGGCCGTGGCGCTCGGCGGCAGCGGCGTCCACGCGCACCAGCAACTGCGGCGTGAGCACCTGCTTTTCGATTTCCAAGTCTCCCAAGCCGGGGATGCCGGCCAGCGCCGCACGCAGGCGCTCGGCCTCGGCGCGCAAGAGGTCCAGGTCTTCGCCATAGAGCTTCAGCGCAATCTGGCTGCGCACGCCGGAGAGCATGTGGTCGATGCGGTGGCTGATCGGCTGGCCGATGCTGACCGAGGCCGGCAAGGGCGCCAAGCGCGCGCGCATATCGGCGTAGACCGCCTCGTTGCTGCGCTCGCTGGGCTGCATCTTCAGGTCCAGCTCCGAGGTGTGCACGCCTTCGGCATGCTCGTCCAACTCGGCGCGGCCGGAGCGGCGCCCCACATGCACCACCTCGGGCACGCCGGCGATCAGCGCCTCCGCTTGCTTGGCGATGCGCACCGATTCCTCCAGCGTGGTGCCGGGGTTCAGGCGCAGGCCGACCAGCACCGCGCCTTCATTGAAAGGCGGCAAAAAAGTGCGGGCAAAGAAGGGCACGCTGGCCGCAGCCAGCAGCACCGCCAGCCCGGCCACGCCCAGCATCAAACGGCCATGGCCCAAGGCCCAGCTCAGCGCGCGCTCGTAGTGGCGCTTGATCCAGCGCACCGCGCCGGGCTCGGCGTGGTCCAGGCTCTTCATCTGCGGCAGCAGGTAGAAGGCCAGCACCGGCGTCAGCGTCACGCTCACCAACATCGAAGCCAAGATGGCAACGATGTAAGCCAGGCCCAGCGGCATGAAGAGTCGCCCCTCAATGCCGGGCAAGAAGAACAGCGGCAGGAACACCAGCACGATGATCAGCGTGGCCAGCACGATGGCTGAGCGCACCTCCAGCGTGGCCTTGAGGATCAGCGGCAGCGCCGACTGTGGTTTCGCCAGCTGGCGGTTCTCCTTCAAGCGGCGCAAGGTGTTTTCCACCCCCACCACCGCGTCGTCCACCAACTCGCCCAGCGCAATCGCCAGGCCGCCCAGCGTCATGGTGTTGATGGACAAGCCGAAGTAACGCAGCACCAGCACGGTGATCAAAAGCGAGACCGGAATGGCGGCCAGCGAGATCAGCGTGGTGCGCGCATTCGCCAAGAAGAAGTACAGCACCACCGCCACGATGACGGCCGCGCTGATCAGCTTGCCTTGCAGCGTGCCGATCGAGGCCTCAATAAAGCTGGCCTGGCGAAAGCTCACCTGCGGCGCCGAGATGCCGGCCGGCAAGCCCGGCTTCATCTCGGTCAGCGCGCGTTCGATCTGCTTGGTCAGCGCCACCGTGTCGGCGCCGGGCTGCTTTTGCACGCCCAGAATCACAGCCGGCTGGCCGCCGAAGCCGGCGTCGCCGCGTTTCAGCGCCGGCGCAAAGCCGACCTGGGCGACCTGTTCCAGCAGAATCGCGCGGCCATTGGCGTAGGCCACCGGCAGGCGCTGCAGGTCTTGCAAGCGGCCTTGGGCGCCGCCTTCGCGACCGATATGGCGGATCAGCACCTCGCGGCCGCCCAGCTCTACATAGCCACCCGAGCTATTGCCCGAGAAGCCGCGCAGGGCCGTCGTTAGCGCATCGAGCGAAACGCCCAGCGCCGCCATGCGGGCCGAGTCCGGTTGCACCTGGTACTGGCGCAGTTCGCCGCCGATGGGGATCACCTGGGCCACGCCGGGCAGGGCCAGCAGACGTGGGCGCAGCACAAAGTCGGCGTATTCGCGGGTGGCGAACTCCGGCTTGATCGCGTCAGTGGTTCCGGGGGCTGAGGGCTTGGATTCGTAGGGAATCGCGATCAGCATGATCTCGCCCATGATGGAACTCACCGGCCCCATGCCGGCGTGGCTGATGCCGGCCGGCAGTTGCTCGCGCACGCTGCCCAGTCGCTCCGACACCATCTGGCGGGCGCGGTAGATCTCGGTGTCCCAGCCGAAGCTGATGTAAACAAAGGCCAAGCCGACCGAGGAGACCGAACGCACCGATTCCACCCCGGGCAGACCGCCCATGGCCGCCTCCAGCGGCAAGGTGATGCGCTGCTCCACCTCCTCGGGTGCCATGCCACCGGCCTCGATCTGCAGCGTCACCTGCGGTCGGTTCAGATCGGGGAACACATCCACCGGCGTGCGCTGCAAAACCAAGGCTCCGAAGCCCATCAGGGCCAGGGCCGCCACCAGCACCATCAGGCGCTTGTGCAAAGAGAAATTCAAAAGCCAAGCAAACATTGTCCTGACTCCTGGTTTCAGCGCACTTGGCGCAACAGTGACGCGCCTTGCACGACCACGCGCTCGCCGGCCTTGAGGCCTTCTTGCACGCTCACTTGTGCGCCATCCAGCGGCGCCCACCGCACCGGCCGTGGCTCAAAGCGCTGCGGCCCGGTCTGCACCCAGACCATGTCCAGATTGCTGCTGTTCTTGACCACGGCGGCCTGCGGCACGGCGATGCCGTCGAGCTTCTGGCGGGTTTGCACCAGCACCTTCAGCGTCTGGCCCAGGGCCAGGGGTGCCGCGCTCTGGCCGGGCTGCCCGGTGGTGCGGAACTGCAAGGGCAGGGCGCCTTCGCGCAGGCTCAAGCCCGCGCCGACAAAGCGCAGCGGCAGGCTGCCGGCGCTGTCGCCGGTGCCGATCAAGGCATGGGCGCCGCCCACTTGCCCGGCCAGTGCGGCGTCAAAGGCATCGGCCTCGACGATCAGGCGCGCCGGGTCGACGATTTCGAACAGCGCCTCCTTGGCATCGACCACCTGGCCGGCCACCACATGGCGGGCCGCGATCACGCCGCTGACCGGGGCCAGCAGCGGCTCGCCGCCTTGTGGTGCCGGCGCTTGGGCCTTCAAGCGTTGGCGCAGGCCATCCAGCTCGAAGCGAGCGGCTTCGATCTCACGTTCCGGCACGCTGCCTTCGAGCTGCTGCAGGCGTTTGAACTTGCTCTGCGCCATGGCTTCTTGGGCGCGCAGATCGGCCAGCGTGGCGCCCAGGGCGGCTTGCTCCGAGGGGCTCAGGCTGGCACGCACCCAGGCCAGGGTTTCACCCTTGCGCACCGTTTGGCCCAGGGCGGGCAGGCCGCGGGGACCGGCTTCGATGCGGCCCGCGAACAAGGCTTGCACCTTGCCGCCGGCGTTCGGGTCCATCAGCACCCGGCCGTTCAGGCTGACGCTGCGCGGCAGGCTTTTCAGCTCGGCCACCGCACTCCGGATGGCCAGCTGCTGTTGGCTGGCGGCGGGTAGGTTGACGCTGCCGTCGGGCAGGCGGTGGGGCTTGTCGGTCGGGGCGACCGCCGCCGCAGCTGCGGCTTTTTTCTTCGGGGGTTCGTCGTGATCGTGGTCGCCGTGGGCTTGCGCGATCAATGGGCTGCCGAGCAGCAGGATCAGGGCGGCCAGCAGCGGGCCAGTTGCTCGAGTCGGGGTCATGTTGGGATTGAATTTCTTGATGAAAAGGGAGGCGGTGCCGGTGCGGCCGGGGACGAGGGCGTGTTTCATGGCATCCAGCCCTGCGCCTGGCTCAGGCGTGAGGCGCTGCGTTGTTGTTCGATGCGGCTGCGGGCCAGGGCCAGCTCGGCCTGCGCCTGTTCGGCCTCGGCGCGCAAACGGGTGGGCAGGTCGATGGCGCCCAGGTCAAAGGCGCGGCGCTGCAGTGCCAAGCTGTCGCTCGCCAAGGCCAGCCGGGACTGGGCCAGGGCGGTTTGCTCGGCGCTGCGCTGCGCTTGTTGGCGGGCCTGCGCGATGGCGGCGGCTTGGCGCTCATGGAAGAGCGCGATTTCGACCTCCACCTCGGCCCGCTCCGCAGCGGCTTGGGCCGCTTGCACCGCGGCTTCGGGCTGGCGCCCCAGCGGCAGGCTCAAGCTCAGCCGTGCACTGTTGGCCGCAGGCTCCAGGCTGGAGCCGCGTTCGCGCGTCAAGGCCAGGCCCAGCGTGGGGCCGGCATAGCTGCTGGTGCGGGCGCGCTCCACCTGGGTGCTGAGCAGTGCTTGCCGGGCTTGCAGCAAGCTCAGCGCCGGGTGCTCGCCGGCCGGCGCCTCGGGGCTTGCGGGGTCAAAGGCTTCGTCTGGCGCACTCGGGCTGGTGTTGGCCGAGCCCACCAGCAAGGCCCAGGCGCTTTGCGCGGCGGCCCGTGCCGCCTGGGCTTCGACCAGGGCGGCTTGGGCGCTCTGTTCGGCCGACAGGGCTTGGTTCATGTCCAGCCGGGCCAGGTCGCCGGCCTTCAAGCGCCGGGCCACATCGGCGCGCAGCGCTTGCAGATTGGCCAGGTTTTGCTCGGCGGCGGCTTGCTCGGTGCTGGCCAGGCGCAGCGCCCACCAGGCTTCACGCAGTTCGCCGCTCAAGGCCCAGCGGGCCGCGGCTTGAGCGCGGCTCCACTGCTGGCTTTGGGCTTCGGCGCTGCGGCGCTCGGCCTGGCGCTCGGCCGGCCAGCGCAGCGGCAGCTCCAGCGCGGCCTCGTTCTCGCGCGAGCCTTGCGAGCCCCCACTCCAGGCATCGCTGCGGTGCGACAGCTGCAGGCTCGGGGGCGCGGCCAACCAGCGTTCGGCAGCCAGGTTTTGCTGCGTGATCAGCGCCTGCGCGTGGCTGGCGCTGCGGGCCGCCGGATGGCGTGGCCAGGCCAGCACCAGGGCCTGTTCCAGGTTGCTGATGACCGCAGGGCTTGTGCTTGTAGGGTTCTTTTCGGACTCAGCCGCCTGCACAGGCAGGCTGGACAGGGCCAGGCAGATCAGGCCCAAGACCAGCGCGGGCCGGGGGCGGGGATTCGTCGATAAAACAGGTCGTCGGAAAGACATGAACTTCTCCGTGAACAAAACGGGAGAAGCCGGCGAGCGAGAGAAAGAAAGAGAGAGCGAGAACGCAGGAGGCCATCCGCCTCAAGGTCGAGGCGGACGCGTCAACGAGGACGGGTGTCTAGATCAAAAAAGCTGCACGCGGCCGGCTTCAGAACGAGGCTGAAGTCGGCGCGAATAGCGGGACGCGCTCGATCGCTTCGGGCGCTAATCCGGCGCGCGGCGGCGCCTCCTGCGGTCGCATCGTCTCGCGCAGGGTGGCGAGCGCAGATCCGCAGTCACTGGGCACGCCCAGATTGCAGGCGAAGTGGCATTGGGCGCAGTCGCCATGGTCCAGCGAGGCGGCGTCGGCCGCCTTCTTGCTGTCCTTCAGGGTCTTGGCGCTTTTGCTTTCATGGCGATGTTCATGATGGCCGGCATGCGTTTGCTGAACGCTGGTTTCGTCTTCATGCAGGCAATAGCCCAGCGCCAGAGCCAAAGAGCTCTGCAGCGGCAGACATGCCAAAAGCACAAGGAGGATCCAGCGGCGCAACATGGGCGGCAGTATAGGTGGGCGATCCAAGTCCTTGCCCAAGAGAGGTCAACAGATCGTCCGGGCCAGCAGAAATCAAGCCTGCCGCGCCGGCGGTGATGGCCCCGGTCAGCAGGAAGAAGGCCTGCCAGGGGGAAGGGTGAGCTGCGTTTGTCGGGCGGCCTCGAGCAGCACCGCACGGGTCTTGGCATCGGCCGGGAAGACATGTTCCACCCGTAGCGAGGCCAGGGTGATGTCTTGCGGCGTGCCGAAGGTGGAGAACATGCTGAAGAAGGCCAGCTCGCCGTGGGTGGTGGCGAAGCGGGTGGTCAAGACTGGGGCCAGTTGGCGCGTCCAGGGCGCGAGTTTTTGGCCACCCAGGCGCGCTTGAAACTGCGCCGCTAACTGCTCCACACGTGGCAGCAACTCGGGCACGACCGAAGCGTCGTCGCGCAGATGGGCCAGCATGGCGGGGGCCACTTCGTCCAGATTGCTGATGTGGCGGCTCATGCCTTCGGGGTGCAGCAGTAAGTCCAGCATATTCAGGCTTTGGTCCGGCGGCTGCTCGGCCAACCACGGCATCAGCGTCAGTGCCATCCAGCGCGCGCCTTGGTTCATTTGCAAAACGTTCCAGCCGGCGTCCATCACCATGGCGGGCAGCGGGTCGTGGGCCGCCAGCATCAGTTGCAAGGCCTCGCGCACCGGTGCGAGCACCGCTGCGCCCATTTCATTGCCACTGTAGGCCGCGGCAAAGCCGGCTTGTTGCAGGGCGGTGTTGCGCAGGGCCAGCGGCGCTTGCAGCTCTTGCAGCCAGGCCAGCAGCAGCTCTCGGCTGGCTTGGGCCCGGCCGCTCTCTACAAAGCTCACATGGCGCTGGCTCACCCCCAGGCGCAAGGCCAGGTCCAGCTGACTGATGCGGCGCGCCTTGCGTGCGCTTTGCAGGGTTTCGCGGAGGGAGGGGCTGGCGGCGAGCATGAGCGGATTCCACCACAGCCCGGCCGCCTCTCAACGACCTGCGAGGTAATTGCGGCCCCGGCGCGCGGCTCGGACACTGGCCTCCATTCGATTTTTTAACAGCAAGGAAGAAAGCCATGAACAAGACCGTGTTGATCGTCGTGCTGCTGCTCTTCAGCGCCCTGAGCGTCTACGCCGTGCAGCATGCCGGCGGGGTGCTGGAGCTGGTGCAAGTGCTGCTGCGCATCCCCGAGGGTTGGCAGGTGATGGCCGATCTGATCATCGTCATGGGCTTGCTCTTGGTCTTCATGCGCCGCGACGCGCAAGCCCAGGGGCGGCCGTTCTGGCCCTGGGCGATCTTCTCGTTGGTGGTGGGGTCCTTCGGGCCATTGCTGTACTTCATCACCGCGCGTCGCAGCCGCGGGTGAGCGCTCGCGAGGGCCGATGCTCCTCGTTCCGCAAGACCTGACCCCCTGGTCTTCTCGCGCTTGGCGCCGGCCTTGAGCCGCTCGCGCCGGGTCAGCGCGGCTTCGTCGCAGGCGGCTTGGCGGCTGGGCAGGGGCTTTTCACAATCAAGGGCAACACTTGTTTGATTGCCCCATGAAGCCACAACAACTACACCGTCGCTACACCCTGGCCGCCCTCTGGGTGAGCCTCTGCTTCGCCGCCCCCTCCTGGGCTCAGCCCGTCGCAGCGCCGCAAAGCCAGGCCTCGGCCTATGAAGCCGGCTGGACCCAGCTGCAAACGCCCGCAGTCGGCCCAGATGCGCCGGCCACGACAGTGGCGCTGTACTACCCGACCCAGGCCTCCGCGCGCACGTTGGCCATGGGGCCCTTCACACTGCAGGTGGCGCCGGGCGGCCCAGCTGTGGCCCAGCTCAAGGGGCTGATTCTGCTCAGCCACGGCATCGGCGGCAGTGAGCTGGCGCACAGCGTGTTGGCCCAAGCGCTGGCCCGCAGCGGCTATCTGGTGGCTGCCCTGCGCCACCCCGGCGACAACTGGCAAGACCGCTCGTTGATCGAGCAAAACCCCGAGCGCTACTTTGATGAGCGGCCGCGCCAGGCCTCGCGGGTCATCGACGCTCTGTTGGCCGACCCTGCCTGGAAGGACCGCATCGCCCGCGACGCCCAGGGTCCGCGCATCGCTGCCTTGGGTCATTCGGCCGGCGGCTACACCGTGCTGGCGCTGGCCGGTGGGCAGCCCGATCTGAGCCGGGTGCGGCAGCATTGCCAGACTCAAGCCGCCGCCGATCCAATTTTTTGTGGCGTCGCCCGTGGTGCGGCAAGCCAGTCCGCTGCCGCAGTCGCTGCGGCAGCGGTGCTGCGCGACGAGCGTGTTCGGGCGGTGGTGGCCATGGCCCCGACCGGAGTGCCGTTCACGCCCGAGTCGCTGGCGGCGGTGCGGGTGCCAACGCGGGTCTATGTGGCCGAGCAAGACCGCTTCTTGGTGCCCCGCTTTCATGCCGAGTGGGTCGCCAGCAAACTGCCCGAACCGAATCTGCGCCGGGTGGCCCATGCTGGGCATTACGCCTTCATGGACACCCCCAGCTTCGCGATTCCCAGTCCCGACGGTGATCTCGCTGCCAACCCGCCGGGCTTCGATCGCGCTGCCTTCTTGCAGCAGGCGGCGGGCGAAATCACTCGCTTCTTTGATCAGCAGTTGCGCTGAGCTTGTGGACCAGCTCCGACGGGATTCGCTGGTGGAGCAAGACGCTAAGGCCGGCCTTCTGAGGCGGTGCGACACTTCACACGAGAATGAAACTTCCCCTCTACTTGATGACCACCCTTCGATGAGCAGTCTCTTGCCTGATTCCCGCCCGAGCGTTCGGTCTTCGGCCACCCTGATCGCATTGGCCTGCGCTCTGGCCGCATGCTCCATCCCCAACCAGGTCAGCGTGGTCACCGAGGGGGGCTTGAAGCCAACGCAGAATGAGGGCAGGTATCGCAATCTGTACTCCGGTAAGCAAACCTACCCGTCGACCTGTTCTGAAGACTGCTATCCGGTGCGCTCCGAGCTTCAGTGCGAGGTCTCCTCGCCCGCTCAATCATGCCGTTACGTCGGGCCCCGTCCCACGCTCGCGGGCGACACCGGCTTCAAGTTGACCTGGCATGGGCATGCCAGCTTCAGCATCAGCACGCCCGATGGCAAAGAGCTGTTGATCGATCCGGTCAGTGAGCAGTTCGACTGGCCTGTCAGCTGGGCGAACCGCTTGCTGGGTAGCGGTCACCGTCAGCCCCCACCGAGCCTGAAGGCTGACCTCTTTGCCAAAGCAGATGCGGTGCTGTACTCCCACCTGCACTACGACCACTTCAACAAGACCGACCTTGCCAAGTTCGGCGAACAGGCGCAGTTCTTCGTGCCCTCGGGTATGGCCGATTACTTCCCCAGCAAGGGCTACCGCATCCATGAGGTTGATTGGTTCTCATCCACTTTGCTTGGCGAGACGACCATCCAAGCCATGCCGGCGCACCACTTCAACTCGCGCTATTGGGTGCCCTTCATCTACGACGACCATGAAAAAGCCTTGTGGAGCGGATGGCTGCTGAAGCATGGCGGCAAGACCCTGTTCTTCGCTGGCGACACCGGCTACTCCAAACACTTCGCCGATATCCGCGCCCGGGTGGGGCCGATCGATATCTGTCTGCTGCCCATCGCCTCGTATCACCACGAGGAGCAAGGCGCCTGGTACCGGCATGTCCACACCACCCCTGAGGATGCTTTGGCCGCGGCCCAAGATCTGGACTGCAAGCTCATCATTCCTTGGGGTTATGGCAAATACAGCTGGGGGATGGGCGACGTCAGCAGCCATGCGCCATTGCAACGCCTGCTCAAGAACTATTCGGAGCAGAAGCGACAGGTCCCACTGCTGATCCTCAACGAGGGTGAAAGCGTGGCCCTTTAGGCGCGACCGGATCTGGGGTCTACTGAAACGGATGAAGTCCTGATCGAGTCGCCTCAGCTGCCCAGCACGCTGGCCTCGTCGCTGCGAGACGCGTTGCGGTTGTCGCGCCAGCTGACGCCAATGCGGTCGCCGGCCTTGGCGCTCTTGAGCGTGAACTGCAGGTAAGGACTTTTCGACACCGCAGGGCCCCAGTCCGCGGTCAGCACCACACGACCGTTATGGGTGACGCTGACTTCCTGGATGTACCAGGCGGGCACGAGTTTGCCGGCGGCATCGCGGCGTTGGCCGGACTCCATTTCATGGTTCATCAGGATACGCACCAGCGCTTTTTCGCCCTGCAGTTGCACGCGGATGCGGCTTGCTTCCGTCATCTTGATTCTCCTGGGGGTCAGCCGCAGCCGCCCTGAACGACGCGAACGTCGCTTTTGCTGAACAGGGCGCGACCATCGGCCATCAGGGCCACGGCGTAGACATCGGAGGTCTCGCCCATCTTGGTGCGCAAGGTGAGGCTGGGTTCCATCGCCTCACTGACGGTGAATGAAGCCACCAGCGCGGCTGGGTTTTTCTCGACCAGCAGCAAGAGGCGTCGCACACCTGGCAACTTGCATGCGATTGTCATCTGCACGGCCGCACCGTTATCCGCAATATCAGGCGCTTGCAGCGTGACGGCTGCGTGCGGGGTCAAGTTCAGCCCGCCCAAGGCCTTGACCGCTTCGGACACCGATTTGGTCTCGAACGCATGGCGTGGGCTGTTGGCTCGGGCCCAGGGCGCAATGCCGGCGCTGGCCAACAAGGTGGCCAGTGCTGCGGTTTGGCGCAGGGTGTCTCGGCGGGATTGCATGGGAGGGCTGGGCGTGCGGGGCGCGCTGTGAAAAGGATGGCAATGTTAGCGAAGCTTGAATGGCCCGAGGTGCACGCGGACATCGCGGTGGGCGCCGATTGAGCCCGAGTCACAATACCGGCTCCGCCACAAGGTGAGGCGGTGGGCAGGGCCCAAGGCTTGTTGGCAGGAGTGACAGGGTGGATATCAGTGCTTGGATTGATCGCTTCGGCACGGCGAGTTTGTTAATGGCGGGCGGCGCTTTGGCGGGTTTGCTCTTCGGAGCGGCGGCGCAGCGCAGCGGCCTGTGTACGCGTGCGGCCTTGCTTGAGTGTTGGCGCGGTCGGCTGGGTGAGCGCAGCGCGCTGTGGTTGCTGACCCTGGCTTGGGCCTGCATCGGAACGCAGGCTTTGGTCTTGTTGGGCTGGCTTCAGCCCGTGCAGTCGCGTTTGGTGGGCTCGCCTGCCAGTGTGTCGGGCTTGCTGGTCGGCGGGGCCTTGTTCGGCATCGGGATGGTGTTCACGCGCGGCTGCCCGGCCCGGCTGTTGGTGCTGACGGGCGGGGGCAATCTGCGCGCCTTGCTCAGCCTGCTGGTTTTCGGCGTGGTAGTGCAGGCCACGCTCACCGGGGCCTTGGTCGGGCCGCGTCAATGGGTGGCCGAGTTATGGCGCCTGGATCCGGGGCCGTTCCGGGATCTGGGGCGCTTGACGGGCATGGGCAGCGCCTGGGCCTGGTTGTTGGGGCCTGCGTTGCTGGCCAGTGCCTGGCTGCTGCTGCGGCGCAAGGGCGTAGCTCAAGCGGAGCGAGAAGCTGCTCCAGCCCTCTCAGGGGCAGCCTGGGCTGCGAGCTTGGCGGGCCTGGTGATTGCGCTGGCTTGGGCATGGACGGCATCCATCGCCGCCGTTTCTTTTGATCCGGTGGCGGTGCAGAGCCTGAACTACAGCGCGCCCGCTGCCGAGTGGTTGCAGCGTCTGCAACTGCAGGCCGAGTTTCATCCCCCGCTGGGTTTGGATACCGGACTCTTGCCCGCCACCCTCTTGGGTGCATGGGTCGCCACGGTGCTGGCGCGGCAATGGCGCTGGCAGGGCTATGGCCCCGAGCACCGTGTGGGCGCCAACGTGCTGGGTGCTGTGCTGATGGGGTTTGGTGCCGTGCTGGCGGGGGGCTGCACGGTGGGGCACGGCCTGAGCGGTTTGGCCCTGGGGGCGACCTCGTCCGTGCTGGCCCTGCTGGGCATGGCCGCAGGCGTAGGCCTGGGGCGGTGGGTGGCTCAGCGGCGTGGCTGGCCGCTGTAGTCAAAGTCCCGCATCGAAGCTGCGGTGCGAGGGCACAAGCCTCGCACCGACCTCAGACTCAAGCGAGCGTGTCTGCCCAGATATTGCGTGCCCAGGCATGGGCATACAGGCCTTCCAGCTCGTTGGGTGCGCTGGACAGCCCACCCGACCCTGGCACCGGCAGCATGGTCTTCTTCTCGGCGTCGTAGGCGTGCACACTCGCTACGTGCACGACTTCGGTTTCGCTGACAAAGCTGTAGCAGGTGTTGTTGTAGATCGGCTTGGCGTTGGGCATTCCGCCGCTGAGCAGGGCCACCACCGCGGCGGCCACGGTCTTGCCGTGCTGGTTGGCCATATGGCCTGATTTCGGCATGCCAGGCGGGAGCTGGATGGCGTCGCCAATCACATGAACGCCGGGCAGCGCCTTGGACTCGAAGGTCAGGAAGTCCACCTCGCACCAACGCTTGTTGGCCGTGGCCAGGCCGGCATTGACGGCCACATCGCCGGCGCGCTGCGAGGGGATGACGTTGAGCACCTGCGCCCGCACGTCATCGTTGAACTCGAACTTCAGCGTTTGCGTGGCCGCGTCGACATCGATCACGCGGTGCTTGGGGTGGTAGCTGACGATGCCCTTGTAGCGCTCGGCCCAGACCTTCTTGAACAGCGCACCCTTGGACGTCACATCATCATTGGCGTCAAAAATCAGGACCTTGCTGCGTGGTTTGGCCTTGGCCAGGTAGTTGGCCACCAGCGAAGCGCGCTCATAGGGGCCGGGCGGGCAGCGATAAGGGGCGAGCGGAATGCTCAGCGCGAACACGCCGCCATCCGGCATGGCTTCGAGCTGCTTGCGCAGGGCCACGGTCTGAGGGCCGGCCTTCCAGGCGTGCAGCACTTGTTCACGCGCCTGCGGCTCCTTGAGGCCGGGCAGGCTTTCCCATTCGAAGTCGATGCCGGGCGACACGATGACGCGGTCGTAGGGCAGCTCGCTTCCGTTGGCCAAGCGCACCACCCGTTTGTCGGGGTCAATGGCGGTGACGCGATCTTGCACCCGCACCACGCCATGGCGGCGGCTCAGGTTCTCATAGGGGATGGTGACGTCGGCCAGCGACTTGGAACCCTGCAGCACCAGATTCGAGATCGGGCAGGAAACAAAGGCCGCGTTGGGCTCGACCAGGGTGACATCGATAGACTGCTCCGACCACATGCGCACGTACTTGGCCGCTGTGGCGCCGGCATAACCGCCGCCAATCACCACCACCTTGGGCCGCGCACGGCCACCGATTGAAGCGCAGCCAGTGCTCAGGCCGACCGCGCCGATGGCGGCGCTGGCTTGTAGGAAGTTTCTTCTTTGCATCATTGGGCTCCTTCACGCGGCAGGCTGGCAAAGTAGCCGGCCAGGGTGGCGAGTTGTTCGTCGGTGTAGCCCTTGGCGAGCTGGTGCATCACGGTGGCAGGGCGCACGCCGTTTTTGTATTCGAGCAGGCTGCGCAGCAATTCCTCACGCGAACTGCCCGCCAGGCTGGCCATGCCGGGCTGGGCGCGGCCGTTGGTGCCGTGGCAATTGGCGCAAGAGGCCGCCCAGCTGCGCACTTGCAGACGGTCAGGGGCCGGTGCCTGCGCCTGGGGCTGAGATTGCGACGCTGACTGCACTTGCGCTTGCGCTAGCGCCAGTCCAGGCGCGGCCATCAGCACCGCCAGCAGCGTGAGGGTCGTGAATTTCATGGGGGCTTTCTCCAGGTGCTGCGCGGGTTTGAGCACCCGCGCCGGCCGCGATGCTCGCACAGCTCCGGTCGACTCGCAAATAACAGTTTCTTTCGAGCTTATGCGCTGCGGCTTTAATCTGCTTTGGCCTGCTCTCGAGAAACCTGGGTAAATGGTCCGCCGCCTCACAGCTTGCCCGTGAACACCTTCCCCAGCCATCCCAGGTACCAATCCAGCAGCCGTTGAAACCAGCGCTTGCGTGGGGGCGTTGCGGAGGTCATTTGAGCAGCCGCCGTCAGTGCCTTGTCAGGGCTTCGAACGCATGCGTGCCGGTCCGCTTGAGGCTCTCGCAGCCGCTGAGGCTGGCCTGCTGCAGGGCCGGGTCATCGGTGAGCGCCGCCCAGGCTTGGGCTTGCGAGACGGGCAGCGTGGCTTGGCCGGTGAAGTTCATGGCTTTCTTGTTCTTGTCCTGAGTTGAGGGCAGGCCAAGGATAGCGACAGGGATCGCGGTCGCGAAGGCTTGGCAAATAAAAGTGCGACCATAGCCCCGGCGGCCTTTGCCGTCAAAGCCAGGAGTTTTGTCATGAGTCAGCCCCACCGCCGTTTCAGTGAATTGTTCGCCCAACTCGGCTTGCCGAATGATCCGGCGGGCATCCATCAGTTCTTGAGTCAGCATGCGCCCTTGGCGCCGGAGACTGCCTTGGCGGACGCGCCGTTCTGGTCGCCTGCACAGACCGAGATGCTGTGCCGCCAGCGCCAGGATGATGCCGACTGGGCCGAGCTGGTGGATCAGCTGGATGCGGCCTTGCGCTACCGAGCCTGAGCCTCGCCTTGACCTCGCTTGGCTTGAATCGCCCTGTGTAGGATTGGGCCTATGGATAACGTCGATCTTCAAGTGTTGCGGCAGGTAGCCGCTTGGCAGGCGCAGGGCCGCCACGTCGTGCTGGGCACCATCACCCGCACCTGGGGTTCGGCGCCTCGGCCGGTGGGCTCGGTGGTGGCGGTGCGTGATGACGGGCAGATCGCTGGGTCGGTGTCGGGCGGCTGCATCGAAGACGATTTGATCGCCAAGCTGCGCGAGGGCGCGCTGCAGTTGAACGGCCCGGAGCTGTTGCGTTATGGCGTGGGCGCCGAGGAGGCCAACCGTTTCGGCCTGCCTTGTGGCGGCACCTTGGAGCTGATGCTGGAGCCCTTGGGCCCGGGCTCGCAAGTCAGCGAATTGCTGGCGCGGCTGGACCGCGGCGAGCGCGTCTGCCGCAGCCTGGATCTGGCCAGTGGCGCGGTGCAATTGAGTGTGCCGGTGGCGGGCGCCGATCTTTTGAGATTGAGCGAGCAGCAACTGATCACCCATCATGGCCCGCAATGGCGCTTGCTCATCATTGGCGCCGGGCAGATGACGCAGTACTTGGCCGGCATGGCTTTGGGCCTGGACTACCAGGTGCTGATTTGCGACCCGCGCGAGGAATACGCCGAGGGCTTCTCCGTGCCCGGCTGCACGCTGACGCGCGAGATGCCCGACGATGTGGTGAGCGCCTTTGCCCCCGACGGCCACAGCGCCGTGGTGGCGCTCACCCACGACCCCAAGCTGGACGATCTGGCGCTGATGGAGGCGCTCAAGAGCCCAGCCTTCTATGTGGGCGCGATTGGTTCGCGCGTCAACCAGGCCAAACGCAAGGCCCGGCTGGCCGAGCATTTCGATCTCAGCGCCGCACAGTTGGAGCGTTTGCATGGGCCGGTAGGCCTGAACATTGGGGCGCGCACGCCGCCGGAGATTGCGCTGTCCATCCTGGCGCATATGACGGCGGAACGCTATGGTGTGCAGCTGAGCAGCCAGGCGACACGGCCTCTGTCTGCGGAGTCGGGCTGTGCGGTTTAGCTGGCATCTGGGCTGGGTCTTGAGCCTGGCCTGTAGCTTGAGTTGGGGCCAGACCTCGATTCGTGATCAGGAAATTGCCGAGTGCCGTCCGGGCGAGATTGCCACCTGGGGCGATGGCCAGGACCGGCCTGCCGTGAGCAAGCCGCTGTCCTTTGTGTACTGGCATGCCGGCGCCCCCGACTGGTTCAGCGAGGCCGAGGTGATGAAGACCTTGCGCCTGGCGTCCAAGGCCTGGTCGGGCTGCGGGGTGGGCAGCCGGGTCCGGCTGATGGCGCCCGAGGACGATGTGCCCAAGGGCGCCATCGTGGTGCAGTGGAGCGAGCCGGGCAGCATGGGCAATTTCGGCCTTGCCAATCTCAGCCGCCGCACCTTGGCCCTGAGTGCGGCTGCGTTCCAGCTGCTGCGCACGCGCAACCCCAAGCATCCGGCGGAAGAGATTTTGCAGATGGTGATCTCGCATGAGATGGGCCATTTCTTCGGCCTGATGGCGCATTCGCGCCGCTGTGTGGACGTCACCTCCTACTACCACGACGGCAAAGGCCGGCAGTGCTTTGCTCGCGACCCCTCGCAGCTGAAAAAGTTCACCGAGTACCGCAGCACCCTGCCCACGGCCTGCGATATTCAGCGTTGCCGTGCGGCCAATGGTCTGCCACCGCTTGCGCCCTGAGCATGGCCATCCCGCCCTCGCAGCCGCTGGCCAAGGTCCGCAACGCGCCTTGGGCTTAAGCTCACGTTTTTGCCCCTGAGTTCAACTGTTTCGGATTCATCCCATGCCCCAGTTCCGCAAGGCCGGCTCGGCCCTTCATGTTTGCCTGAGTCTGGCCTTTGCTTTGGGCTCGGTGGTGGCGGCCCCGGCCCTGGCCACGCCCAGCAAAACCCCGAGCAAAGCAAGCACCAAGAACGCCACCAAAGCGCCGAGCAAGAGCAAGGCTGCCGCCAAAAAACCCGCGCCCAAGAAGGGGGCCGCCAAGGCGGCGCCGCAGCCGGCCAACACGGCCTTGACGATTGAGCGCCTGTTGATTCAACAAGACTACCGGGCCGCAGCCCCCTTGATTGAGGCGCTGCAAAGCAAGCCGCAGCTGAGCAATGCCGAGCGCACCCAGCTTTACCAATGGGCCTTCATTCGCGAAGACCTGGCCACGGTGGACGCCAAGACTCGCGACGTGCTGGACCCGCAGGCCAAGGGCATGCTGGCTGCGGACTTCCAAGCGGCCGGCCGCTTGGCCCTGGAGCAACGCCAGTTCGAGCGCGCCAAGGCTTGTTTTGAAGGCGCTTTGCAACTCAGCCCCAGTCCGCAGGACCGTGCCGCGGCCCTGCAAGGCCAGGGCCAGCTGGCTTTTCAGCTGCGCGACTACGAGGGCTCGCTTCAGTTGCTGGAGGCCAGCGTCAAGACCTACCCCCGGGCCGACGGCTTGATGGCCCTGTCCGAAAGCCTGATCCGCCTGGGCCGTACCGATGAGGCCATCAGCGCCTCAGAGCGTGCGGTGGCGCTGAACCCGCGCCATGAGCTGGCGCGTTACCACCTCGGCAACGGCTATGCGCGCAAGAACTACAGCGAGTTGGCCAAGCAGAACCCCAAGGCCTTTGCCGCCGCCCAGGACTTGACGCGCCAGGCCTCGGAGGCCTTCGTGCGCGGTGACTTCAAGGCGGCCGAAACGTTCAGCTTCCAGGCCCTGCGCCAACTGCCGGGCTATGGGCGTGCCCATGCGGTGCTGGCCAAGGCGATTGAATCCCAGCGCATGGCGGTGGACATTCACCGCGCCGCCGCCGAGGCTCGATTCGCCGCCACGCCCATGCCCGAGGTGCTGGGAATTGAGCGTTATGTTTTGAACTGGGCGGAGTTGTCGCCACGCCATCAAAAGCGCGTGGCCCTGTCCGTCGCGCCCTGGAAGGCCTACCTCCCGGTCTTGTTGGAGGGCGGGCTGACGCATTACATCAAGCCACTGCACATGAAGCTCTCGGAGACGCCCGGCGCGCAGGCCTTGAAGGATGCCCGCATCAACTACGACTCCCGGCTCTGGGACGATGTGCGCGGCGTGGGCGGCTTCAATACTGTCACGGGCATCGAGGACGTGGAGCGTTCGATCTTCGATCAGTACAACACCGTGCTGCATGAGTTGACGCACCAGGTCCACGGCATCTTGACGGCTGACCAGGCCCGCGAGATTCAGGAGTTGTACCGTCGCGCCAAGGAGCGCGACGAGGCCATGCAGGATGCCTTTTTGTCGCGCTATGCCGGGGGTTCGGTGTGGGAGTACTTTGCCGAGGGCGCCAACAGTTATGACTCACCGCGCCGCGACGCCTATGACCGGCGCGAGATCGTGCGTGAGCGATTGCAGCTCATGGACCCGGCCTTGATGGCCCTGGTGAAGCGCCATTTCGAGCAGACCGATGTGCGCGCCAGCCTGCCGATTGCCTTGGTCAATGCTGGCAATCAAAAGCTGGAAGAGGGCAATGCCGCCGCGGCACAGGCCCTGTTTGCGCGCGCCGCACAGGCCGCCCCTGAAGACGAGCAAGTGCTGGGCGCGCTCTTGAACGCACATGCCATCCTGGGCCAAAAGGCCGAGGCCCGGGCGGTGGCGGCCAAGGCGCTCAAGCGTTATCCCCAAAGCGGGCAACTGCGCGCCAGCGCCTGGGACGCAGGCTGGCATGCCGGCCAGCCCTTGGCTGAACTGACTCAAGCCTTGGCGGCCAGCCGTGAGTCCTTGCAAGGCGAAGATCGCTACCGCGTCGACCTGAGCTTGGGCGAGGCCTACCGCAAGATGGGCGATGCGCCGCGTGCGCTGGCCGCTTTCGATGCCGCCTTGGCGTATCAGGCCGACAGCCCCGAGGCCTTGTGGGGCCGAGCCGCGGCGCTGGGCCTGGCCGAACGCTGGGACGAAGCCTTTGCCGTGTACGAGCGGGCCTTGCGCCTGCGCACCGGGGTGGTGGACTTGCGCGCTGATTGGATCCAAGACCTGCTGCGCGCCGGTCGCTTGCCCCAGGCGCGTGCTCAGCTGAAAGAAGCGCGCTTGCTGGATGACCAAGAGCCGCGCCTGCTGGCGCTGCAAGCCTGGCTGACCTTGGCCGAGCGCGACCCGGCGGGCGCTTTGCGCCTGGCCGAAACGGCGCTGGCCAAGGGCAGTTGGTGCGATCTGGCGCGTATCGTCAAGGGCGCAGCCCTGCGGGCGCAAAGCCAGGAGGCCGAGGCGCAGGCCGCGGTCGCGCCGCTGCGTCAGCGCATCGCCAGCGCAGCGCCGCCCGAGTACTGGTACCGGGCCGAGAAGTCCAGTTGGCAGTCGGTGCACCAGTTGCCCGCGCTGGAACGCGACTTGATCCGCCGCTGGTTGGGTGAGTAGCGCCTTGCGTGTCTGCTGCTTGCTTCGCTGTCGATGCCGTCAGTCCTGCCGATGATGCGAACTCTTGAAACGCTGCGCCTGAGGATACGTCCGCTGACGGAAGCGGATGCCGCATTCATGCTGCGCTTGCTGAATGAGGAGAGCTGGTTGCACTACATCGGCGACCGCGGCGTCCGGACGCTGGACGCCGCGCGAAGCTACATCCTGAAGGGGCCGGTCGAGATGTACGGGCGCCTGGGTTTTGGTTTTTGCGCGGTGCAACTCAAGGCGAGTGGCGAAGCAAGTGGTGAGGTCATCGGCATCTGCGGTCTGGCCCAGCGCGACTATCTGGACGGCCCCGATCTTGGCTTTGCCTTGCTGCCGCAGTTTTGCGGCCAGGGCTATGCCTTTGAGTCTGCCTCGGCGGTGCTGCGCTTCGCGCAGCAAGACTTGGGTTTGAGCCGCGTGCTGGCCACCACCCGACACTACAACCAGGCGTCGCAAGGCTTGCTGGAGAAGCTGGGCCTGCGCTGCTTGCGCGAGATCGATCACCCGGACGGTGACCGCAAACTGCTGCTCTACGGGATTGAGTGGCCGTGCGTCAAGCCTGTGAACCTTTACCCAAGCCTAGCGCCGCATAATCAAAAGGTCTTTGATTTGGAAGTTAGCTCTATGCCAAGACCTGCCCGCGCCGGTGCCTTGATTTACGCGCACAAGCTGACTCAGCTGTCGAACTTTTATCAAAAGGTCTTGGACATGCAGCGTTTGCATGCCAGCCCGATGCACGAGGTGTTGGAGTCGGCGGATCTGCAGTTGATCATTCACGCCTTGCCCGAGTCAATTGCGGCCACCTTCAGCATCAGCACGCCGCCGGTGGTGCGTGAGGAGCAAGCCATCAAGCTCTTCTTCACCGTGCCCAGCATTGCCGCGGCAGCCGAGCAGGTGCGCGACTTGGGCGGCGCGATGTTCGGCCCCAACTATGCCGGGCCGGGCTTTACGGTGCGCAATGCCTACGACCCCGAGGGCAATGTGTTCCAGCTGCGGCAAAACCTCAGTCCAGAGGCCGAATGAAGCCCCGCGTTTTTGGTGCTAGGGTAGATCCTGTACTGTTGATCTCGACTCTGGAGGATGTGCATGAATGGTGTTGTGAATCCCAAGCGGATGGCCTTGGCTGCAGCAGGCTTGTTGCTGACGCTCAATTTCAGCGGATGTACAGCGGTGAGTGCGGCTAAGCCGAATGCCCCCGCTGCGCCGGTCGCGCTGGAAGGCTCGGCCTGGATTCAGCGGCTGGGCGACGCGGCCGGCTCTAAGCAGGGGGCGACGGTTCGATTTGAAGGCGGACAAGTGCTCGGCAGCGATGGCTGTAACCGATTCTCCGCGCCTTACAAGACGCAAGGTTCGAGTTTCGAGTTGGGTGCGCGTGGCCCTTCAACGCTGATGGCCTGCCCGCCCGAGGTCATGGCGCGCGCCGATGCCTTTATGGCAGCTCTGAGTAGCGCCAAGACATATCGCGTCAACGATCAAGGTCAGCTGGAGCTCTTGGCGGCGGATGGCAAGCTGCTGCAAGCGCTGGCGCCGCAGTCCCTGGCCTTGGTGGGCAGTGTCTGGAATGCGACCGGCATCAACAATGGCAAAGAGGCGGTGGTGAGTCTGGTGGCGGGCAGCAGCGTCAGCCTGAACTTCAGCGCCGAGGGCCGAGTCTATGGTTCGGCTGGCTGCAATCAGTTCAATGGCACATACAAGCGTGAAGGCGCCGCCAAGCTGACCCTGGGCCCTTTGGTCAGCACCCGCATGGCTTGCTTGAATGCTGAAGTGGCCGAGCAGGAGCGGGCATTTCTGAAGGCGCTGGAGTCGGTCGCCACCTTGCAGATCGAGGGCTCATGGCTGGAATTGCGCCGCGCTGACGGTGCGCTGGCGGTGTCGCTGCAGCGGGGCGAGGGTTCCTGATCAGCGGGCTCGCCTGGCTCAGTGCTTGGGCGGGATCATCCAGCGCTCGTAGATCTTCTTGGCCGTGCCGTCGTCGACCATGGTCTTGAAGACGGCATTCACCTCCGCCTCGACCGCGAGCTGGCTGGACTTCTTTGAGAAAGCCACGGTCAGATGGGTGGTGTTGAGCACCAGCACATCGCCGAACTCTGCTTCCAAGCCGAATTTGTGGATCAGGTGACCGAGGGTGGACAGCGATCCCGCGACTGCCTTGGCGTCCCGGTTCGCCACCGAGATGCGGATGGCCTGGGTGTAGTCCAGCACCAGCTCCTTGCGCACCGTCGGGTCCACGTCGAAGCGCGGGTCTACTTTCAGCCCGCGCGGCGCTGCGGTGACGATGTGCTTCAGATTCTCATAGCTTTTGAGTGGTACGCCCTGGCGCGCCCTGACGCCGAATTCCAGCGGCACAAAAGCGGTGCCCCGATTGGCATAAGCGGCACGGGCATCGCCCCAGGCCATGAGTGAAAAATCAATATCCCCGACCTGCAGATCGCGTTCGACGCGGGCATAGGGGGTCAGCGTGCGCACGGTGCTGTGGCCGCTGCGCCGCTCAAACTCCTTCAACAGGTCAACTACGATGCCGACATAGGGCTCTTTGGCAGCGAGCACCGGGTCGGGGTTGGGCTTGGCCCAGGGGTCGAACTGGATCAGGGCGACCTTGAACTCCGCGGCGCTCGCGCAGGGCAGGGCCGCGCAGAGCAGCAAGGCGGCCAGGGTCCGCCGAATCGGGCGGCTCATTGATGATGGAGGCGAGGAGGGCTCAGAAAACACGGACCCAATTTACACCAGCCCCCTCGGCTTTTTGGCCAGAACGGGGGCTGGGCTTCCAGCTTATTTGCTTTTTTCATTCCGCCGAGAAAATCGCTTCGATCGGCATCTCGAACACCTTTGCAATGTCAAAGGCCAGCGGCAGGCTGGGATCGTAGCGCTCGTTCTCGATCGCATTGATGGTTTGGCGCGAGACCTTCAGCCGCTCGGCCAACTCGGTCTGCGACCAGCCGCGCTGGGCGCGCAGTTCACGCAAGAGGTTCTTCATTATTTGTAGCGCCTCGAGGCCAGCACCAAGCCGAGCATCCACAGGCCCGCCATCAAGGGCCAGATCACAAACATGCTCAGGCGCGGGTAGCCCAGGCCTTCTAGAAAGCCGTAGCTGAAGCTGATGAAGGCGGTGCCAGCAAAGGCCATGGCCAGCGCTTCGAGCTGAACCCGGCGCTGCAGTTCGTCCAGGCGGCTGAGCTGCCGCAAGATGGCCCACACCACCAAGGCTCCCGGCAGCATGGGGCTGAGCGCCAGCAAATCACGCCAGGGCGTGGCCATGTCTTTTTGGCTGTTCAGCCAAGCGATGGAGCCGGCCAGAACGCCGGTGTAGGCCAGCAGGGACAGGCCGAGTTCCTTGAGATATCGCGCGTGCTTCATGCTTGTTTTCTCCTTGGGGTGTAAAGCATGCTTTCCAATGTAGTGAGTTTCTTATGGTGTGTAAAGGGTGCTTTACATCTATTTTTGAGGGCCCGCGCGGCTAGGATGCGGCGTCCCTGTTCTTCTTCCCTGACAGCGAGCCGCTTCCATCATCATGATTCAACTGCACTACTACCCCAGCAATGCCAGCATGGCCCCGCACCTCTTGCTGGAAGAAATCGGCCAACCCTTCGAGCTGAAGAAGGTGGACCGCGAGAACAATGCGCACAAGTCGCCCGAGTACCTCAAGCTCAATCCGAATGGGCTGATCCCGGTGCTGGTCGATGGCGACATCGTGCTGTACGAGACCGCCGCAATCCTGATGCACCTGGCCGACACCCACCCGAGCGCGCAACTGGCGCCGGCCCTGGGCGGCGCCGAGCGGGCGCAGTTCTACAAATGGATGGTCTGGTTGACCAACACCTTGCAGCCTGCCTTGCTGGCCTACTTCTACCCCGAGCGCTGGGTTAATGAGGGCAATAGCAGCGGCGCCGCTGAGGTGAAGGCGCAGTCCGAGGCGCGGGTGGTCAGCTTGTTGGCGCAGTTAGAAGCGCAGCTGGCGGCGCATGGCCAGGCCTGGGTGCTGGGCGCGAATTACAGCGCGGTCGATGCGCTGGCCTTCATGTTGTGCCGCTGGACGCGCGGTTTTTCCAATCGCCCGGCGCGCGACTTTGCTCAGATCGGCGCCTATCTGCAGCGCATGGCCGCTCGCCCGGCTTTGCAGCGCATGCTGGCCACCGAGCAGTTGAGCGCGCCCTGGTACTAAGCCGCTGAGGAGGTGCTGCGGCGGGCGAACATGGTCCAGCCCTCCATGCTCAGCACCTGTTCATCGGCCTGGTTGAAGACTGCCCACTCGGAGCGCACCAAGCCGATCTGCGGTCGGCTCTGGCTGCCGCGCGCGGCCAGCACTGTCATGCGGGCACGCAGCGTGTCGCCCGGCCGAACCGGCTTGAGCCAGCGCAGGCTGTCGATGCCGGGCGAGCCTTGGCTGGTCGAATCCAGCAAATAGGCATCGCACATCATGCGCATCAGCATCGCGCAGCTGTGCCAGCCGCTGGCCGATAAGCCGCCCAGCACCGAGGCCTCGGCGGCCGCTTCATCCAAATGCAAGGGCTGCGGGTCAAAGGCGGCGGCAAAGGCCAGCACCTCTTCGCGGCTGACCTGCTTGCTGCCCAGGTCGAACACGCGACCGGGGCTGAAGTCTTCGAAGGCGTAGGTTTTCCTCATGGGGCAATCCGCGAGGGCAAGGCCAGAGTAGAGCGGGCCGCGTCACGCAAAAACCAGCGAGCGCCAGCCAGCATCAGCCAGAGCAGGAACAGGGGCATCAGCAGGGTTTGCAGAAGAAACACCACCATCAGCTGCACCAAATGGTCCAAGAGTCCATCCGCCTTTTGCTTCCATTTCTCCAGTTTGGCGCTGAAGTCAGGCGGTGTGACGGCATTCTTGACCCGGTCGATCAATGAAAAGGGCTTCGGACTGTCTGGCTGCTGCCGGGCAGCATCGGACTGGTGCTGAATGCTCTCAGCAGCAAGGTGGATTTCTTGTTGACTGGATTGATAGCTGACAATCGAAAAATGCTGGAAGACAGCGTTGCTGCCTAAGACGGCGATGGGCAGCGCGAAGCGAATCATCAGTAGGGCAATCAAGGCCGCTTGGCTCAAGCGTGGCAGGCGCCATCGCATCCAAATCGCAAGAACGACTCCCAGCAGGGCCATGCCTGTGCATACCTTCACCAGCCAATGGCTGCAAATGGCAAGCAGGACCTTTTGAATGCCAAAGGAGACCAGCGCCGCCATCATCAAGCTAGAGAACTGCTCCACCAGATCATTGACGGGGTCCAGCGCCTGGCCAATGGCAATGGTGACTCCAAGGCTGATGTTGAACTCCTGCAGCACGGAGATGCCTGCATTAAGGATGCGAGCGGCCGCAAAAGTGGTGATCGCGCGTTGGGTACCGGCTTCTATCTGTTCACCGGCCAATTGGTCGATCTGAGGCAGCAATACGGCTGCCCACGCTGTGGCGAGCAAGAATACTGTGAGCGCAATTCGGCGAAGGTTCGAGTTCATCGCGTCAGAATAACCGAGCGCGTCAACGGTAAAGGGCCTCGCGCCCCATACTGTCCTCGAGCGACGCATGAGCTCCATCAACTGGCCAGCTCCGGTCACTCACACACCCAGACTGGGCGGCAGCAAGGTGCCCGTATCTGAAGTTCGTCGAACTTCAGCATTAGGCTGGTTTCAGACCCAAATCATGTCTTTCGACTGAAGGCGACAGCGGCAAGCGGTCCCTCGGGATTCCACCGAGGCTCTTGACTTGACTCCCGTCATCAAGTTTGGAAAATCACAGAACCCAGTCGTATCGGTCTAGACCAAACCAAACTAAATCTGAAGGTATTTGTCCGGTGCTAAGGCAGAGCTTAAAAACAGCCCACACGACCGCTGGCAGGGAAGCCAGCGGCGAAGCAAGCAAGTAGGCAGGGAGGAGCCAGCAATGGATCGAGTCGGGATGAGAAGGGCTGCGTGTCTACGCGGTATGGGCTTGGCAGCCTTGCTGTTCCCGCTGCTCAGCGGGTGTGGCGCAGTGCGTACTTGGAACGCCACCGATCACCGGTATGACAACGGCAATGCCTCGCCGGCTCGCCCTGTTCACAAGAACCCGGCCATGCAAAGTGCTGCGCAGCATTACGGGCTCATGGCACTTTTCGCAGACCTGGTGTATCGGAATGAATGGGCAACTGGGGCTCGGCAGGCCAATACCTGCCGCTACCTCGACACCGCGCACGTGCACGAGACCGACTTGAACCTACCCGAGGGCTGGACACGATGGCTGCCCGAACCGGGGAAGCCCCTTGACAAGATCAAGCCCTGCCTCAGCGACACCGACACCGGTCTCTCTTACGAGACCTTCGTATACCAGGGCAAGGAGGGTGCAGGCACGACGCGCTTTTCGCACGCCGTCATTGCCTTTCGCGGCACAGAGAACGATGGCGGCCAGTTGCGGCCCGACTGGGCTGCCAACCTTGCTTCCGCCTTCGGCTTTGCTTCACCTCAGCATGAGCAGGCGTGGGAGTTGATCAGGGACTTGGCGAATCACCTGAGCACCGAGGTGCCCCCTGGCCGCCTGTACGCCACGGGGCACTCGTTGGGTGGGGGCTTGGCCCAACAGGCCGGCTACATGAGCCCCCATATCTCTGAAGTGTTTGCCTTCAATTCGTCGCCCGTGACCTATTGGACGCGCCTGCGTGAAAGGAAGGGTGTTCAACAGGCCTTCCCCTTCGTTCACCGTGTCCATGTGGGGGGCGAAGCTGCGGGCTCTATTCGAATCCCCGCTGGCATGTTCACGCGGGAAATGCCCCACCGCACCGACATCACGCTGCGTTTGCCCGACGAGCTGCGCAACCCGGTGGACGCGCACGGCATCCGGCATCTCACCTGCGCCTTTGCCGAGACGCTGCACAAGGCGGAATTGAAGAGCCGCTTCCCATACTCGGAGTCGCATGTGGAACGGTGTGTAGTCCAACAAGCGCACCGCAAGCTTTCTAACAACAACCAACGTAGCCTGTGCGACGTGAGGGACCAGCCCAAAGACCAACCCCAGCCCACATGTTCCACCAAGCAACCCGCTTTCAACGAAGGAACCGTCCCATGAGCGTGACGCCCAACACCACCTGGCAAGCTGCATGGCAGCGCCCGCGCCGACTCGCACTGGCCGCCACTTGCTTGGTCCTGTCCGGCTGTGCTCACCTGGCGGGCTGGTATATGCCCGACCCCATCACCACCGCGGAAAAAAGCAGTACCAAGCCCTACGTCAAGGACCGGCAAATCGATCTCAGCCTGGTGACCGATGCCGAGTTTTCAGGGCAAGAAAAGCAGAGCGCTCGGCGGGAGTTGGCTGCGATCATGCTCGACCTGTCGGACCGTGCCTGTGCCCTTCACAAAACCACCATTTACTCCAACTCGGCCACTGTGAACTTGGTCGGCGGCGTGTCCACCATTGTTTTGTCGGGCTACGCCGCCGTCGCCAAGAACGCCGTGTATGCCGCCAACGCTGCAGCGGGGGCCACCGCCACAGCGGCCATCCAGGCCAAGGTCAGCCAAGAGGTCTACCAAGCCCAACTCGGCTCGGCCATCGCCAATGCCATCGACTACCTGCGCGCGCAGGAGCTGGTGCAGGTCAATGCGGTGATCAACAAGCCTGAGGCCACGGTGTCCGAAGTGGTGTCCAGCATCAACCGCTACCACCAGAAGTGCTCCTTGGTCGACGGGGTGGCGGAGCTCAGCCGTGCCTTGGAGGGCCAGCGTGCCAACACCGCCAGGCAGCAAGACCTTGACCGCAAGGCCGTCAGGCAGGAACTGAAGGCCTGGATGGATCAGCTCGAAGTCCAGGCAAATGCTTTGGCCAAGGATTCACCTGAAGAGCAGGCCCTCCGAAGGCGGCTGACGGCCCTCCAATCCGAGTATGAGAAGGCCTTCCTTTCTCAGCAATCCGCTGCGCCGGTCGTCGTGAAAAAATGACCGCCCGAAGCGTCTGAAAACCGCCCACCGGGAGCCTTGATGAATCAACTGTCCGCTTGCTCTTGCGCCACACCCTTAGGGCGGGGCTCTGTTAAGTTGCACAGGCGCCGCGTGCTGGGCTTCTTCACGGCGCTGGGCCTTGGATCTGCCGCGCAGGCGCAGAGCGACTCCCTCCTGCCCCCACAGAGCATTGGCCGCAGCGCACCGCCCTCCGGCCCCGGAGCCGCTGGTGCTGACCCGCTGGCCAAGATCTCTGCCGCCGATGGCCGCGCTGCCGCCACCGAGGCTGTGAATGCTCTGGACAGCTTGGCCGCCGCCGCCGACCGCATCGTGGGTGAAATCCCTGGTGTGCAGACTTCTCAGGCCGAGCTTGAGCGCAAAGTGCGCGAGCTTGAAAGCCAGCGCAATGCCATCATGGAGGAGTATCGAAACGGCCTTTTTTGTTCCGGTTGCGATCGCACCCGCTCTGACATCCTGTCCAAGGGCGAAACCTTCCCGCATCCAGGCCAGTCCATCGTGCGGCCTACCAGCGAGCAGATTGCGAATAAAGAGCGGTCGCTGCAAACCCCCATCGACCAGCAGCGCACCGTGCTCAACGGCCTGAACCAGCGCCTCGACACCCTGCGCAAAGAACGCGACGAAGCCATCGACCAAATCCAGTGGGGCGTCAACTACTGGGAGACCGGCTTCTCCTTCCACACCCAGGTGCTGAGCATGCGCCTGCAGCATGCGCAGGCCCAGTACCGCACCAAGCAAGCGGAGATCAAGCAAGTGCTCACCACCTTGGGCCAAGACCTCTTTCAGGCCCAGCAGCGCGCCCTGCTCGACCGCGCGCCCGCCCTGAAAGAACACATCGTCAAACTCCAGGCCGACCAAACGCACTGGGGCAAGACCTTGGCCCAGCTCGACAAGGACCACGCCCAGCAAGAGAGAAAGCTTCAGGCCGCCCTGCGCGAAGCGCGCGATCGCATCCCGCAGGACGCCAGCACCATCAACACTGCCCTGCAACGGCCCAACCTGGCCCGCGAGCTCACCTTGGTCGTGAGCGGCAGCGAGAAGAACCCCTTTGCCTCGCCCGACAACCTGGGCGTCAAGTTCCGCTTGGGCGACTACACCCCCAGCCGCCGTGCCCAGGTGCTGCCCGGTGTGCAGCGCATGGTCGATCGCTACCGCGCGCTCGACAGCCTGGCCATCGCCTCCGGCACCCAGGCCGTCCCCACCACCGGCACGGCGCCTGCACGCACCGTGCCCACTGGCTTGCTCAACCCACCGCCCCCGGCCGACAAGGCCGGGGCCAAGACAGTTCCCTCCCACCTCATTGACCTGCCGCCTCCATGAAGAACCTCACCCAAGCGCTCGCGGCTGCCGCCTGCAGCCTCCTGCTCGCCACCCACAGCGCACCAGCGCTGGCCCAAGCCGCCAACCAACAAGCGCTGTTGCTGGATCAAGTCAAAGCCCAGTTGCAGGAAGGCAAAACCCAAGAGGCCCTGCAAACCGCTCAGCAACTGCAAGCTAAAGCCCCGGCCGACTACCGCAGCCACTACTACCTGGCCCTGGCCCACATGGGCCTGCAGCGCTACCCCGAGGCCCAGGCTGCGGCCGAGCGCGCCTTGCAGCTTGCCCCCGCCAATGCCCGCGCCGCCGTGCAGGGCTTGCAGGCCGAAATTTCCAAACGCAGCCAAGGCGGCAACCTCATTGCTCAAGCCGAGCAGGCGTACAACGAAGGGCTTACTGCCAAAGCCGCGCGCCTGTTTGACCAAGCCTGGCAGGCCAGCCCCCAGCAGCCCGAACTGGGCATGCGCGCCGCCTTGCTCTACCTCGACCCTTTGAACCAAGTGCTGGACGCCGGCCGCGTGCTCTGGCAAGTGGCCCAAGCCCACCCTGGCCACCCCTTGGGCAAGACCGCGCAAGACCGCCTGACCCCGCTGCAAGGGCAGCTTGACGCCCAAGCCCGCCAATGGATTGAGCAAGCCCAAACCCAAGACCCCAGCACCGCCCAAGCCACCCTGGCGCGCGCCCAGGGCATTGCCCCCCGCATGCCCGAGCTGCTGCAAGCCCGCGCCCGCCTGGCAGCCCGTGGCAGCGACAGCGCTGCGCTGCAAGCCGCCATCAAAGACCTGGTGCGCGCCAAGCAAGCCCAGCCGCGAGCGCTCGGCATGCTGCCGGGCATGCAGCGCTGGCTGCAAGACCCCGCCTTTGCCCAGTTCATGGCCGACCTGCTGGGCGACACCCTGGCCGCCGATGTCACGCGCTGGGCCGACCCCGCTGAGATCGAGCGCGAACGCGAACGTGAACTCAACTATGCGGGTGACTTCGTTCGCCTGCCCGGCGGCAGCTTTATCATGGGCAGCCCGGCCAGCGAGCCCAGCCGCAGCAGGGAGGAAGGCCCCCAGCGCCAAGTGGCCATCAGCGCCTTCTGGATGGGCCGCACCGAAGTCACCCAAGGCCAGTGGCGCGCCGTGATGGGCAACAACCCCAGCGGCTTCAGCAGTTGCGGCGACACCTGCCCGGTGGAGAGGGTGAGCTGGGACGACATCCAGCAGTTCCTGCAAAAGCTCAACCAACTCACCGGCCAAAACTACCGCCTGCCCACCGAGGCCGAATGGGAATACGCCGCCCGCGCCGGCTGCACCACCCCCTTCAACTTGGGCGGGCAGTGCCGCAACAAGGTGGAGCCTAGCGAAGCCAACTTTGACGGCAATTTCACCTACAACGGCAGCAGCGAAGGGGTGTATCGGAAGAAGACTCTGCCCGTGGGGAGCTTTGCTGCCAATGGCTTTGGCCTGCACGACATGCATGGCAATGTGTGGGAGTGGGTGAAGGACTGCTATGCCGACTCCTACGCCGGGGCGCCCAGCGATGGCAGTGCGGTGAACCCCGGCGCTTGCTCCCGCCGGGTGCTCCGGGGCGGTTCGTGGGGCAGCGGCCCGCAGGGCTCGCGCGCTGCCGACCGCGGCAGGGTCACCCCCGGCGACCGGTTCGACAGAGGCGGGTTCCGCCTTGCCAGGACCGCGCCGTGAGGGGCGGGTATTCGCTTGCTGCCTGGCCGCTTTACCCCTTGGGGCGAGTACTGCGGCTCCAAGCTGGCGGGCGCCGACTTGCCCCGTGCGAAGGGCCCGGGGCGCCCAGCCCGGCGCGATCTGCAAGGCGGGCGGGCTTGACCCCCAAGCCGCGCGAAAGCGACTGGCTAGCCCTCAGCCCCTCACGCCTATGGCGGCCACCTGTTGGCGAATCAGCCGCTTGTTGGCCTCAGCCTCGGCCTGTTGCTTGGCCCGGAGCTTCTGTTTGAGCCAGCTGATGACGGTGCCTTCTTGGTCGAAGGGGGTCAGGGATTGCCCCTTTTGGCCATAGACGACGCAGTGGCCGCCACCGCTGTTGCCCACCGGGTTGCAATAGCAAACGGCCTGCTCGCGCGCGGAGGGGATCAGCCCGGCACGCAAGCCCGTGCACACGGCATCGATGTCATGGCCCGAGGCTGAAATCTTGAAATCGCCACCGGGTTCGCCTTTGCCCTCGTCAGGGCAAACGTAGCGGCCATCGCTGGTGGACTGGAATCCGTCCGTCAGGAAGGGCTTGGCTTGGCCCAAGCAGGAGGCGATGCGGACCGAGTCCGCCGGGGCGATGTAGAAGGTCTTCTGTTCGCCCGGCTTGAGAACCGTTTGGTGTGTGTAGAAGAGGTTCGGGAACTTGCGCTGCGTGTCGCCCTTGGCCGAGGCTTCCGCCAACAGGGTTTCGGCTTTGCTGGGCTTGCGCGTGTCGCGGTAGTAAATCGAGGCGACCTCGCTGCAGCGGTTCTCCACCGTGAGTTGGCCGCCGTGGTCGGGCAAGCGATGGATGCAGGAGCCGCCGTCCGGCGTTGGCAGTTGCTCTGAGGCCTGGGCTGGGACAAGGCCGGCCCAAAGCCCAAGGCCCAGGAGCACCAAGCGGTAGCTGGCATTGCGCAAGTGAATGCCGAGGGTGTGCGCGTTCGTGTGAGCGGCCAAACTCATGGGGCGGGTGTCCTTGTCTTGGAGGGTAAGGTGGCGTGCTGGCAGGCGGCACGACCATAAACGAATCGAGGCGCTAACGCTAGATGCCCGTCCCAGTGGGTGTTTTGGAAGATGTGCCGATGTGGGCTTTCTGGCGGACACCGTCAGCCCTGGAACTCCACTAAGCGCGGCTCTTCGAATTCTTGTGCGCCTTGCCATGCTGTCCATTTTTATGGATACTGATTCCATCATGCTGGAATCAACCGAAAACAATCCGATCAACCAACGCATCGCCACCCGGCTGCGCAAGCTGCGTGCCGAGCGTGGTTTGTCTTTGGAGGCCTTGGCCAGCTGTTGCGGTGTCAGCCGTTCCGCTCTGTCTTTGATCGAGCGGGCCGAGAGCAGCCCCACGGCGGTGGTCTTGAACAAACTGGCCGCTGGCTTGGGGGTGACCTTGTCTTCCTTGCTGGAAGACGAGGTTTTGGGGGCCGCTGACACTGCGAAGTCAGTGCCGGCTTCGCCCTTATCCCGCATTGAAGAACAGTTGGTGTGGCAGGACCCGCTCAGCGGCTATTTGCGGCGCAGTGTCTCGCCGGCCGGTGTGGGCTCGCCGATTCAGATCGTGGAGGTGCAGTTTCCAGCCTGTCAGCGGGTGGCGTTTGAGAACGCGCCCGGCGCGCTGGCCCAGCATCAGCAAATTTGGATGCTGGCCGGCGAGATGGAGTTTGGTATCGGTGAGGCCACCCATCGTCTGAAGGCGGGTGACTGCCTGGCCTTCACGCTGGACCGGCCGACTTTCTTTTACAACCCGGGCGAGCAAAGCGCCCGTTACGCCGTCGTCATCGTCGCAGAACCTAAGCAAGGGAAGAAGTAAGTGAACGCCAACGCCTTGAAACCACGGCGACTGGATGCTCAAGAGGGCCTCACAGAAGCCCAGATCGAGCAACTGGCTCAGGTGCTGCTGGACTGTGTGGCCGGCGGGGCTTCGGTTGGCTTTATGCAGCCCTTGGCCCCTGAAAAAGCCCGGGCCTTTTGGCGTCGTATTGCCGCCGATGTGTCAACGGGTGCTCGCGCCTTGCTGGTGGCCGAGGACGCGCAAGGCATTGTTGGCACGGTGCATTTGGTGCTGGATCAGCCGGACAACCAGCCGCATCGGGCCGATTTGTCCAAAATGCTGGTGCACCGCCGGGCGCGTCGCCAGGGCCTGGGCGCGGCCTTGATGGGCGCCGCCGAAGATCTGGCGCGCCAGTGCGGCAAGACGCTGTTGGTGCTGGACACCGCCACCGGCAGCGAGGCCGAGCGGCTTTACGCTCGCCTGGGTTGGACACCGGTGGGCGTTATCCCCGGCTACGCGCTCTGGCCCGAGGGCGGTGCATGCGGGACGACGCTGTTCTATCGGGCGCTCTAAAGTCCCAAGTTTGCGCGAGGGTTCGCGTCACCAAGGCCGCTCATTGCGGATTTGGCCCGCTTCAGCCTGCCGAAACTCCCGTCTGTCGACCGCGGCACCGGCTCCGAGCAAGTGAGGCGTTAAGCTTGCGCCCATGCTGGCTTGAGAGCCGGCGTCCACTTCATCCGAGGAGAAACACCGTGTCCGACAGCATCGAACTTGAAAAACTGGCTGAGCTCCACCGGCGCGGCGTCCTGAGTGACGAGGAGTTTGCGCGCGCCAAGGAGCGCGTCTTGAACGGCTCCACCAGGCCCCAAGCCGCCAAGAGCGATAGCCCGGCCATGGCCGCCATCAACGAACTGCGCCGCAGCCGCGACGACCGCTGGTTGGGCGGTGTTTGCGGTGGCATCTCGCGCATCACCGGCATTGACACCTGGATCTGGCGCCTCTTGTTCACCTTGCTGGTCTTGTGCGTGGGCACCGGCTTGTTCGTTTACATCCTCTTGTGGATTTTCGTACCCGAAGATCAATAAGTGCTCGGCGGGCGGGGCATTCAGATTAGGCGTAGGCTCTGTCCTTTGTTGTTTCAATCTGCAAGGATCTCAATCGATGAAGCTCTACTACAGCCCCGGCGCGTGCTCCCTGTCCCCCCACATCGCCCTGCGTGAAGCGGGCCTGGCTTTCGAGCTGGTGCTGGCCAGCACCAAGACCAAAAAGCTGAAAGACGGGACCGACTTCAACACCATCAATTCCAAGGGCTCGGTGCCGGTCTTGGAGTTGGACAACGGCGAGCGCCTGACCGAAGGCCCGGCCATCGTTCAGTACATCGCCGACCTCGCGCCGGCCTCGAACCTGGCCCCGGCCAACGGCACTTTTGCCCGCTACCGCCTGCAAGAGTGGCTGAACTTCATCACCTCCGAGCTGCACAAGGGCTTCTCGCCGCTGTTCAACCCGGCCACGACAGAAGAGTACAAGCCGCAAGTGCGCGCCAAGCTGGCCGAGCGTTTCGCCTGGGTCGATGCGCAGCTGGAAGGCAAGACCTATCTGCTGGGCGAACAGTTCACAGTGGCTGATGCCTACCTGTTCGTGGTGTCGAACTGGGGCCAGTACGTTGGCGTGGAAGTGGCCGGCTATCCGAATCTGGTGGCCTTCCGTGCCCGTGTGGCGGCTCGCCCGGCCGTGGTCGAGGCCATGACGGCCGAAGGCTTGTTGCGCGGCTGAGCGCCGCTGGCTTCCTCTTTCCTCAGTCGCTCAAGCCCGCCGAGGCTTGGGCCCTGAGCTTGGCGTGGATGTAGGCACCCTGAGGAATGTGCAGCAGATCGGACAAGCGCCACATCACGTGGCGCTCATGTTCGCTCAGGTGGCCGTCTGCATAGGCCACTTGCCACATGTACTCGACCATGCGCAGCTTTTGCGGCATGGCGAAACTCTCGTTGATCTTGCTGGTGAAGCTGAACCAGTCGCTGGCATTTTTGGCCTCGGTTTCGGCCAACTCGGTCAGCCGCTCGGCCTCCGACGCACTGAGCGTGAATTTGGCGCACAACGCGTTCAAGACCGCTTGCCGTTCGCCGGCATGAAAACTCGGGTCGGCCCGCATCACCTCGACCAACATCACCGCCGTGGCCAGCTGCAGCCGGTGCTCTTCCTCCGCTGGGCTGCCGGCCCCGCCCAGCAAGCTGTCGAACAACTGCTTCAAATGCTTGATCGGCACGGCATTGTCCTCACTGCGGATGCAGGCAGTCTTCCAGGCTCAGGCCGGTCATCTGCCGAATGCCGCGTGCCAGATAGAACAAGACCCCCATGGTCAGCAAGGTCGAGGGGATGGCAATCATCGGCCAGCTGAGCAGATTCATGCGGCCCAGCTCGGCATTGAACTGCTCGGTGCCGGCCGGGCTTTGCACAATCCACACCGCCAACACATAGTTCATCACGCTGGAAAACGCGAAGCTGCCCGCCAGCATCAAGGTGCCCAACCGTAAGCGCCGCTCGAAGGCCTCACTGGCGCCCCGCTCGGCCAGCGCCGCTTCGATGCGCGGCACATTCATGATGCTGGGGTTGAAGACCATCAAGCGCACCAGCGGCCGCTTGCTCAGCACCGACAGCAGCACGGCGAGGGCAATGACGCCCGGCACGGCCGCTTCCTTGATGGCCAGCCAGCGGGTGTCCAGGGCCAAGAGTGCGATGCCGCCGGTCAACAGGGTGCTGACCAGGCCCAAGGCCGCCATCCAGCTGAAGCGCTTTTCGCGCAGCGCGGTGTAGATCGCCCAGCCGATGGGAAAGGCCAAGGCCAGCAACAGCGCCCCCACGGTGCCGAGTCGCTCGGGCTTGCTGAGCAGCATCAGCACCAGCGAGGGTGCGAGCACCGCAATCATCAGCTCATTGAGAGTCTGGTTGGGCTTGGCCGCTTGGGCGGGAGGGGAATGGGGAAGATCGCTCATGGCGCGATTGTCGCAAAGGCCAGCGCTTCTCGCAGGTCACCGAGGCCCTCATCTAGAGGGCAGGCCAGCAGTTGGGACAATGCTCGCCATGCTCATACCCTCACTTCGTTCGCAAGCGCAGCAGGTTCTGAATGCCTATCTGCAGCAGCGCTTTCCCCAGGAGGCGGCACGGCTGCAAGCCCTGGCCCAGCAACTCGCCGAAGATGCGCAAGACCCGTTTTGCCGCAGCAATCTGCGCGGCCACGTCACCACCAGCGCGGTGGTGCTGGACCCGGCGGCGCAGCAGATGCTGTTGATTCATCACAAGACCCTCGACCGCTGGCTGCAGCCCGGTGGTCACTTCGAGGCCAATGATGCCGCCGACCCTTTGCTGGCCTCGGCCCTGCGCGAGGCCCACGAGGAAACCGGTGTCAGCCAACTGCTGCCGCACCCCGAATGGCGCGACCCGGCCACGGGCCTGGCCCTGCCTTTTGACATCGACAGCCACGCGATCCCGGCCAACCCGCGCAAACAAGAAGGCCCGCACTGGCATCACGACTATGCCTATCTCTTGTTGGCAGATAGTGTGCAGGGCTTGAGCCCGCAGATCTCCGAGGTTCATGCGGCGGCCTGGGTGCCTCTGTCCGAGCTGGCGCTGCTGCCCGATCAGCGCATGCGGGTGCTGGGGGAGAAGCTGTTGCGCTTGGGGTTCGCGTAGGACGCGAACGGTTTTTTGCCTTGCCCAGCCAGGCTGATCCAGGGTTTGGCGAATGGAGCGAAGCTGCTGGGGTCGGTCAATTTGCCGTCAGACGTAGGCGGCAGTGATGTGCCCTGAGCGGAAGTTCATTCCTGATTGCTCTAGCGGCACGATGCCGGGTGTTCGGCCCGGCGGCCGACTCACTTTTCTTGCTTCGCCAAGAAAGGTAAGCAAAAGAAGGCGACCCGGACGCCTGGCCCCTGCGGGGTCCGTTGCGGTGCTCGCAATTCAGGGCCCGTGCCCAACTCACTTCGCTACGCTGCGTTCAAACAAGGGGCACGAAGTCAGATATTGAGGGCGCTGCGCAGCTGCCCTGAATTGCTGCGCTCCTCACCCAGTCATACGGGATGAAGAGCTACGGCTCGCTGCGCATCGCCTTAAGGGGTGCGCGCTGCACCCAGTTCGAGGCGATGCGCACCAAGCCGTGTTCTTTGGCGTTCCCCTTCTGCGGGGGCGGCATCTTTGCCTTCTTTCTTGGACGCCCAAGAAAACGAAGTTTCGGCGCAGCCAAAGAAGGTCGCCCGCCGGGGCGAACTCCCGGCATCGTGCCAGAAGACCCAAAGTCACGAGAGATTGCCCCTGCCGAGGCCCGCTCTGGGCACTTCGCTGCCACTGAAGACCTGAGAACTGCCCATTGCCAGAGGCCGAACAATCCGTTCGCAAGGCCAATGGACCGGCTTGCAGTTGACTTGGCCCCTGAGGCCTCGTCACTGCACCTGACTTTCGTTCGGGTCACGCAGATCGCCTAGACTGCGCGGCTTTGCGTGATTGGCGCCTTGACCGCAGGGCGGCCATCCCAAGAGCGGCCCCGTATTCATGAAGCTTCGATTTCCAGCACCGGCTCTGCCGACCTTTCTTGCCCTGAGCTTGGCCACTTTGGGCTCGGCCCAGGCCAATGACGCCGCCGTGCAAGCCGCCAACGACGCTTTTGGCACCAGCATCGGCCGCGAGACCATTGGCCTTTACACCAGCAGCAGCGTGCGTGGTTTCTCGCCCACCGCAGCCGGCAATGTGCGGGTGGAAGGCTTGTACTTCGACCAGGTCTGGGGCATCAGCGCGCGGCTGCGCGAGTCCAGCCGGGTGCGTGTCGGCTTGTCGGCGCAGGGCTTTGCCTTCCCCGCGCCCACCGGCATCGTCGACTACAGCTTGCGCCGCCCGCATGAAGACGGGCGCAGCAGCGGCCAGCTGATGCTGACCGCCGACAGCTGGGGCGCGCAGTTTCTGGACCTGGACTTCAACCAAAGCCTGGCCGAGGGCAAGGCCGCCTTGACCGGCGGCATGTCCCTTGGCCTGCCCGAGTACCCGAATGGCACCAAGGGCCAGTACGGCACCGGCAGCTTGGCCTTCTGGTGGCGGCCACAGGCCGGCACCGAGGCGATGGTCTTCGTCTCGGCCATCGACACCCCGTTTGACCGCACCGGCCCGCAGGTCTCCAGCGCCGGCGCCGAGCTGCCGCCGCTGGGCGAGCAGCGCAAGTTCAAAGGGCCCGACTGGGCCAGCTACCGCGGCACCGGCCGCAACTACGGCGGCCTGCTGCGCCATGCTTTTGATGCGCAATGGCAGTTGCGCGCCGGGCTCTTCCACTCCGAGTTCGATGACCGGGCCGGCTTCAGCAATCTGCTCTTGAACATGAGGCCGGACGGCACGGCGCAGCGCCTCATCATTGCCGACGCGCCCAGCAAGATCGCGTCCGACAGCGGCGAGCTGCGCCTGAGCTGGGCCTTCAGCCCGGCACCTTGGGCGCAGCGCCTGCATCTGCAACTGGCCGGCCGCGCACGCGATCGGCGCTTGGGCGATTCGCAGACCTTTGACTACGGCCGCATGAGCCAGACCGAAGTCTTCCAGCCGCCCGAGCCGGTGTTCAACTTCTCCGCCAAGCAAAGCGTGGACGAGGTGCGCCAGTCTTGGCTGGGTCTGGCCTATGAGCTGCGCTGGGCGCAGCAGTTGGAGCTGAACGCCGGCCTGCAGAAAACTCATTACCGCAAGCGCGTCAGCCGCCCCGAGCAGGCGATGGCCGAAACCTCCGACGCACCGCTGCTCTACAACCTCAGCGCCGCCTGGCACTGGAGCCCGACGCTGGCCTTCTACGCCGGCCTGACCCACGGCCTGGAAGAAAGCGGCGTGGCCCCCGGCAATGCCAGCAACCGCAACCAAGCCATGCCCGCCATCAAGACCTCGCAGCACGATGCCGGCTTGCGTTGGCAGCTGCACCCCAAGATGAAACTGGTGGCCGGGGTCTTTGAGGTCAGCAAACCCTATTACAACCTCGACGCCAAGCAGCTCTTCACCGAGCTGGGCGAGGTGCGGCATCGCGGTGTTGAGATCTCGCTGAACGGCCAACCAGCGCCCGAGTGGCAGCTGGTGGGCGGCGCGGTGCTGATGCAGCCGCGAGTGCTGGGCGAGGGCGTGCGCCTAGGCCGTGTCGGCGCCCGGCCGGTGGGCCAGCCGGAGCGGGTCTTCAAGCTCAACGCCGTCTGGCGCCCGGCGGCCCTGGGCGGCTTGAGCCTGGATGCCGGCTTGAACCACACCGGCGCCATGCCCGCTACCCGCGACAACCGCGTCGAACTGCCGGCCGGCACTGAGCTGGACTTGGGCCTGCGCTGGCCCTTCCAGTTAGGTGCTCAGCCCTCGGCCCTGCGCCTGCTGCTCAGCAATGCGCTGAATCGCCGCAGCTACGAGCTGCGCGGCAGCGGCAGCTATGCCGAGCGGCCGGGTCGCCTGCTGGCGCTGACGGTCGATACCCGCTGGTAGGCTCGGGCGGGCTTCGGGCAGAAAGAAAAAAGGGCCGCTGTTGAGCGGCCCTTGGGCTGAAATCGACGCGAGCTTCAGGCCAGGCCTCAGACCTTCTTGGCCGGCGCCTTCAACAAGCCTTCGCAGGTGGCGCGCTGCTTGTCGGCGGTGTCCACCTTGCTGCAGATGCCGTCCAGCTGGGTCTTCAGGCGGGCGATGGAGGCGTCATGCTTGCCATCGGCATTCCACTTCAGCAGCGTGCCGCCCACGCGTTGCAGCGAGCGGGCGCTGCGCTCGTAGAAGCTGCCCTTGTCTTGCGCGGCTTCGTTGAACAGCTGCGCGGCGGTCTTCTCGATGCGGGCGGCGTCTTGCGGCGCCAGCTCGGTCAGCGCGGCCACATAACCCGAACCCCATTGCAAGCGCGTGGCCGGGCCCTGGCTCTTCTCGAAGCTTTCTGCATACCAACGCAGCGCTTCTTCCTTGCGGCCTTGCTTCTTGGCGTTGCCGCCCAGCTGGCTCATCAGGTAGTAGGGCGAATGGCTCTTGCTCAGGCTGCTCTTGAGCAAGTCGTCGCTGTCTTTCCACAGACCTGCCTGGCCCAGCCAATGGGCGGCCGAGCTGATGACGGCCTGGCGCTCGTAGCCATCGGTGATCTCGCGGTCGGCCTTGGCGGCGGCATCCTTGACGTCTTTGACCAGGGCCGCGTTCAGCTTCGGTTGCAGCTCGGTCTTGGGCGTGTCCAAGCGAGCCAGACCGATGCGCGCACCGAGGGCGCCCAGCCGGTCCGCACGCGACAAGCTGCTGTCGGCCTCCAGGCGCTTGAGCGCCACCTCAAACTCGCCCAGCAGCTTGGTTCGCGCTGCGCCGGCTTCAGGCGTTAGCGTTTTCACGATGTCGGCGGCGCCGTTGGTCAGCACATCCATCTGCGCACGCGACTCGGCCGGGCTGGTCAGCACGCTGCGCACCAACTCGGCCAGCTTGGCGTCGGGCTTCAGGCCCTTGCCTTCATTGCTGGCGCTCAAGGCCTTGAGCCAGAGCCGGGTGGTTGTTTCGCCGTCCACACCTTGCGAGGCGGCGGCCAATTGCGCCAACAGGGCCGGCAATTCAGCGGCCGGCACCAGCTGCGACTCGCCGGTTTCCCAGGAGTAGAAGCCCAACAAGCGCCATTCATTGGCGCTCAGCTTCTTGCCTGCCTTGGCGTCGGCCAAAACATCGCCCACCGGGCGGCCACCGGCCAGGCCCAGCTGCAGCACCTTGATGACCTGCGGCGCATCGATCTCGCCCGGCAGGCGGGTGATCTCGCGGCCATCGGCGCTGAACAAAATCATCGTCGGGTAGCCGCGCACCTTGAAGCGGGTGCCGAGCTTTTGCGCGCCGGGCGAATCGCCGTCGATATGCACCGGCACGATGGCCTGGGTCTGCTCGATGAAGTCCTGGCGGTTGAACAGCGTGGCCTTCAACTGATTGCAAGGCGGGCACCACTTGGCGCCCCAGTACAGCAGCACCGGCTTCTTCTCGGCCTTGGCCTGGGCAAAAGCTTTTTCGATATCCGCATCGGCGCTGGCCGCCTGCCAAGCCACGCTGGCCGTGGCGCTGGCCGCAAAAGCCGCATGCGGCAGGCCCACAGAAAGAGCGGCAGCCAGGCTCAGGGAGGCAATGGCGAAAGCAGTGCGGTTCGGTTTCTTCATGGTGAGCATCGTTCCGGTCACGGTTCAGCCCGGGTGAGGCTGAAGTTCAAAAAATGGCGGTGCCGCATTGTGCGGCCAAGTTGGCGGTGGCGATATACGGAAGATAACTGAGCTTATGACTTGGGCTCGGGGTCTTTGACTCGGTGCGAACTGACCGGGCGAGGCCGTGGGGAGTGCGCATTTAGGAGCATTAAAGAGTTGCCCCCTAATCCACTTTATGGTTTGCGGAAGTAAGCTTGGAATTGACTTGTATTTCGTATGTTTCTGCAAATCAAACCGGCATCGCCTTTGAAATAGTAAGTATCCTCGCCAACTGTGTTGTCCTCTCTTTCAGTCCATCCCATATCTAAAATCAGTGAATTCGCTTCGCCGCAGAAATTTGTGCCCGGTTGTACTCTCAAATCTACCAGTGCAATCAATATAGTTTTCCCGGTAAAAACCAGGGGTTCACAGGTGACCAATCTACTTATTCCAGAACAAACTTCAGCAACAATCGCCGAGAGTTTCTGTTTGTTTGTTGCTGAAAACTCCCTTTGCCTTTCTTCGGCCCCACATCCGATCAACCATGTAAGCGTTGCAAACAACAATAAAAATAGGGCTATTGTTCTATTTTTCATTTGTGTCACTTAAAAGAGGTAATGAATGCTCGATTCATCTCGAGGGGGAGAGTTCGATGTATTAAATTTAAAACAAGGCTCTACTTAGTCGGAGCTACAAAACTCCTGTGACCTGCATGAATACTTGCAATTTGGGGTGAATGCAAATGGTCATTGGGGTTGACCGGGTTTTGTAGTGCTGATTTTATTTGACTGTACCTTCTTTTTCTTCAATAAACGATATTGCTTTTTCTCGCCATTCAGCCTGGTCAAGATCCTTCTTTAATAATGGATAAATAGTAATGTATTTTTTTAACGGTATGCCATTTTTGGTTTTTGCTGTGTAATCTGCGCCAAGCTCCAGGAGTCGGTAAACTATTTCAAACCTGCTTAGCCTTGCCGCATCAATAATTGCGGCTTCTCCTCTTTTATTGATGGCGTTTATTGATGCACCGGACTTAATCAGTAAAGACAGCTTTTTTGTTACTTCGGCCTTGTTTGTGGATAGCATAATCAAATGAAGTGGAGTGGCTCCATCGCTTGTTCTAGCTATACTTGGATCACCCCCATCCGCCAAAAGAATACTCAACATAGACGAGTTCTCTACAAGGTAAGAGGCGACGTGAACCACTGTATTGCCGTTATCGTTGAATAAATTTGGATCCGCTCCAAATTGCAGGAGAGTCTTTGCACCCTGCAAATTACTCACATAGACTGCGGAAAAAATAGGAGTTAAACCGTTTATTCCTCGCTCATTAATATTTATGCCCTTGGCTAGTAAGCTTTCTATCCGCTGAACATCGCCTTTAGCTGCAGATTCCGCCAAGTCTTGAATATTTTTGTCAACGAATATTTCATTTGGCCGTAATTCCCTCCAAGGTGTATCCGCTTTACTTTGAACCGCAAACGTCAAAAAGAGAAAAGAAAATACGATACCTAAAGCATTCATAAAATCAAAATCCTTCTGCGCCGAGCGCTTTATACACCCCACTCATCTCATGAGGTCCAAATGGTGGGAGGGCAATGTGGGCGCCCACTATTCGAGGTAGCGCAAAGAAAATGTTTTGCAAGAAATTCAGCTCATCCGTTCTGATGCAGCACGATCGTGTATTTGCTGAACTTGCTCTTCGCGAATAACCTGAAGTCAATCCAGCGGCGTTGAATGTAACGGCTGCACTTCCCAGAGCAAGGCCGGGTTCATGTCTTTAATAACCTTGAAGAACGAAAGATCTGATCCGGAATTGGAGCGTACTCTAGAACCCCCTATCCTGCGCTTAGTCATCGAATGTACGACTTTTTGTACCCCTTTTTCTACTGAAAAGCTTATCCTTCAATAGTCTTAAAAATCCTATCAGTCCCATAATATTTGTAATCGCCACAAGGCATAGCCCAATAGCAAATGCCTCTCCATTTGTAAGATTTAGCCAAGGTGCGATTGATCGATGGAGCATTACCAATAGCAGTAGTCCGCATATTATTAAGTAATAATCGACTCCGCCCTTGATGGTCTTTGTGTGGCTCATAAGACAGGCAGGCTTTGGTTGCGATAGTATTGAGCTTTTCATGTTATTTTATTGAGCTGAGTTTTGGTCAGTCACTGCCTAGAAAGAAACTGCAGCATATCCCGCTCCAGAAAACTTCGCACTTTAACGATAGTCGAGCCTTTTTCAAAGACTGGGGTCATGTATTTAGTATCAATCCCAACGTTTGAAGAGGGCTCGGGTAGCGATTTAACATTTAAGACCTGACCTCGACTCGTTCGCCAAGAGACAGTAACCCTATGGTCATCAACTCGGGGGGCAAGGTGCCTAAAGTCTCGAGTTCAAGCGCTGAGCTTCCCATCGACATACGCTAGCAACTCCGCAGCTTCATATGCATCCCCAAACCGTGCTTTCATGTGTTGCCTTGCTGCTTTTTTCATCAGGCGGCGCGCTGGCTCAAACCACGGTCGTACACCGCTCGGACGGCACGCAGATTTCAGCCAGGGTGGATGTCCCTGCGGGCACTGCGAAGGTGCCTGCTCTTGTTCTGGCGCCGGGTCAGGGTTACCACATGAGCTTGCCGGCCATGGAGGCAACGGCCCGAGCGCTCACCGAGCGTGGTGTCGCGGTGTTCCGCTTCAACTGGACCTACTTCACCGCGGAACCCAAAGGCCAACCCTCGGCAGATTTGGCGCTTGAACTGCAAGACCTGCTGGCCGTGCTTGCGGCCGCACGGGCACATCCGCGCGTGGACCCGCAGAACATCACGGTCGGCGGTAAGTCGCTGGGCTATGTCGTGGCGTGGCGCGCTTTTGTGGCTGATCAGAAACTGCGAAGCGCCTTGCTGCTGACGCCCATCTGTAGCCGTGTGCCCAAGGGTGAAACCACGCCAAGGCCGGAAGGCCCTGAAAACTATCCAGGCCTGGCGTCTGAGCGTCGTACGTCCTTGTGGATCGCGGGCGACGCGGACCCTTTGTGTGATCCGGCCGCTCTCTATGCCTTTGCGGCTAGCGGGCAAAAGGCACTGCGCGTGGCCATTGTGGGCGGCGACCACAGCTTCGAGAACCGCGCACTGGCCGCTGGCGAAGCAGACGAGTTTCGCGCTGGCAATTTGCGTGCGGTATCGGCGCTCGCCGCTGGTTTCGTCGACCCGGTCAGCCGTCCTCGGCCCTAGCTCTTGGCGGCCTACCTAGCCGCCTAGCAAAGCCATTACAGGCCGGAGTCAGGAGTTCAAGTCGCTGGCCTTGGGCAGGGCGGGGTGGCGTCGGGGACAATAGGGCCTCCGCGTAGGCCGGAGTGGCTGCTGCAGCAGCGCCGTCGGTCTGACTGAGTTTGTTGTTTTTGCTTGCTTGTTGTGCCCCTGTCCCATCTGATCCGCCCCATGCAGCCCGCCGATCTGGCCGAAGTGCTGCGTATCCAAGCCGCTTGCTTTACCGAACTGGTGCCCGAGTCTGAGGCCTCGCTGGCGGCCAAGCTGCGTGCCGCGCCAGCGCACTGCTGGGTGGCAACGGCGAGCGCCGAGCCGGCCAGCCCTTTGGCGGCCTATCTTTTCGCCCTGCCTTGGCAGGCCGAATCCCCGCCGCTGCTGGATGCGCCGGACTGCAGCCTGCCCGCGCAACCCGACTGCCTGTATCTGCACGACCTTTCGGTTGATCCGCAGGCCCGGGGCCGTGGGCTCGCGCAGGCCTTGGTGCAACGATTCTTGGAGCGCTTGGAAGCCAGCGGCCTGAACCGCGCCTGCCTGATCGCGGTGCAGAACTCCTCCGACTTTTGGGGGCGCTGGGGATTCCAGCCCTCGCCGCTGGCGGCCTCACTGTCGGACAAGCTGAGCAGCTATGGTCCTGATGTGGCCTATCTGGAGCGTCGAGCGCCAGTGCCCCAGGCCGTCTGAGACCGCAGTTAGCCCACATCCACCCAAGACGATGTCTTGCCCACAGAGGGGGCCAGGCCTTAAATTGCGGCCATGCGCCACCTGATCCTCGCCACGCTGCTGACCGGCCTTGCGGCCCCGCAGGCCCAAGCCATCGACCTCGCCCCCATGTGGGACTTCTCTCGGCCCGAGCTCAGCGAGCAGCGCTTCCGCGCGGCACTTGAGACCGCCACCGGTGACGATGCCTTCATTCTGCGCACCCAGATCGCCAGAACCTATGGCTTGAGAAGAGACTTTGATGGGGCGCGCAAGCTCTTGCGCGACTTGGAGCCGGGCTTGGCCTCGGTCGGCCCCGAAGCCCAGGTTCGCTTTCATCTGGAGTTGGGGCGGAGCTTTGCCTCGGCGGCGCATCCGGCTGCGCTGCTGACGGCAGAGGCCAAAGCGCTGGCCCGTCAGGAGATTCAGCGCGCGCTGGACCTGGCGCGCGCGGCCCAGTTGGATGGCCTGGCGATTGATGCGATTCATATGTTCGCCTTCATCGACACCGCGCCCGCCGATCAGCTGAAGTGGGGCGAGGCGGCCTTGGCCTTGGTCGAGTCTTCCACTCAGCCGCAGGCCCAGCGTTGGGAGGCTTCAATCCGAAACAATGTGGGCTTTGCCCTGCACCAGCTGGGCCGCTATGAGGAGGCCTTGGTCCAGTTTCAGAAGGCGCTGGCGATTCGAGAGCGCGGCACGAACGCCGAGGCAACGCATGCTGCGCGCTGGATGGTGGCTCGGACGCTGCGCTACCTGGGCCGCGATGATGAAGCGCTGCAGATGCAGCTGGCCCTCGAGAAGGCCGCCGACGCGGCGGGCAAGCCCGACCGCTATGTGTTCGAGGAACTGGAGGCGCTGTACCGCAAGGCGGGCAATGCCGCCAAAGCCGAGCACTATGCAAAGCGCAGCAAAGCCGCCGAACTCAATCCCCAGTGACCCCAGGGGACAGAGCAGGGCATTGAACCTATAGTCGGCTTGGTGTCAAACCCCTGAGCCGAGGTCTCTCCGATGAAGCGCGTCACAGGTATTGGTGGAATCTTCTTCAAGGCCAAAGATCCCAAGGCCATGCACGCTTGGTACAAGCGCCATCTGGGCATTGATGTGCAGGACTGGGGCGGCGCGGCCTTCACTTGGACCGATGCGGAGGGCAAGCCGAGCGCCGGGACGACCATCTGGTCTGTGGGCCCAGCCGACGGCGATCAGTTCGCGCCGAGCAGCGCGCCCTTCATGATCAATTACCGGGTTGCCGACGTGGTGGCATTGATGGCCGTGCTGAAAGAAGAGGGCTGCAATGTGCTCGACAAGTTCGATGACGGCGAGTACGGCAAGTTCGCCTGGGTGATGGACCCGGAAGGCAACCGAGTCGAGTTGTGGGAACCACCCCCCGGTCAATAAGGGAAGCCGCAGCCACCATGTCTACTTCACCAAACCCCTCACTTCAGGGCTCTTGCCACTGCGGCGCCGTGCGCCTGACCTTGCCGTCAAAGCCCGACACGAGCTTGCGCTGCAACTGCTCCATCTGCCGCAGGCTGGGCGCGCAATGGGCTTACTTTGAGTTCGGCAGCGTGCGCGTCGAGGGGCACCCGGCGCACACAGTGGACTACATCCAGGGCGATAAAACGCTGCGCACAATTCGCTGCAAGACCTGCGGCGTGGTCACGCATTGGGAGCCGCTGGATGGGAAATCCGGGGCCAGACACGGCGTCAACCTGAACAACTTTGATCCCGAGTGGGTGCAGACGGTGCCGGTGCGCCGTTTTGATGGTGCGGACAGTTGGACGTTTCTCGACTGAATGCTTGATTGATCGCGCCCCTGCGTCTTCAAGATCAATCCCCCAAGCTCAACAGATTCATGCCCAACAAGGTCGCCGAGTTCCTCCGCTTCAGTGCAAGCGACCCGCTGGCGCTGCAGCGTGACATTGCCGAGCAGCGGATCAAGCTGGCGGCGGCGCTGCAGGCGGGTGACTCTTTGGCCATCGTGGATGCTGTGGCTGATCTGGGCAGCATGCTCACCACCGCGCGCTTGGAGCCTGAAGCCGTGGATTTGCTTGAACAGCACTCGGTACTCGCAGAGCGCCATGCGGGTGATGAGCCGGCGGGCTGGTTCTGGAGCGCCTATGCCACCGCACTGCAATACAGCGGTCGCCGCGATCAGGCCGAAGCCTTCTTCATCCAAGCGATTGAATTGGCGGGTCAGAACGGCTGGCGTCGGCTGGAGGCGCTGGCTTCGCATCACTGGGGCCGCAGCCTCGCGGAGCAGGGCCGACTGGCCGAGGCGCGGGCGTGTTTTTCAAGCGCGCTGGTGATCCGTGAAGAACGCAAGGATGAGCCCGGCCAAGCGTCCTCGTGCCGGGCCTTGCTGGAGCTATCGGTGCTGGAGGCTCGGAAGGCGGGTGCGGCAGCGGATTCCGTTGAGACCAGCCGCTGAAGCCTTTCAGCCCATGATGTTCGCCCCGCCGTCCACATAGACGGTGTTGCCCGACAGATGGCGCGCATAGGGCGTGGCCATATAGGCGCAGGTGTAGCCCACGTCCATGATGTCGACCAACTCGCCCAGCGGGGCGCGGGCTTCGGTCTCGTGCAGCAGGACGTCGAAGTCCTTCAAGCCGGAGGCGGCGCGGGTTTTCAGCGGGCCGGGCGAGATGGCGTGCACCCGGATGCCTTGGTGGCCCAGCTCATAGGCCAGGTAGCGGCAGCTGGCTTCCAGTGCGGCTTTCACCGGGCCCATCACGTTGTAATTGGGCACCACCTTGTTGGCGCCGTAATAGCTCATGGCGAACATGGAGCCGCCTTGCTTCATCAGCGGCACGGCCAGTTGGGCCATGCGGACGAAGGAGTGGCAGGACACGTCCATCGCCTTGCCAAAGCCTTCGGCCGAGCAGTTCAAGAGCCCGCCTTGCAGATCGTCCTTGGGGGCGAAGGCGATCGAGTGGACCAGGATGTCCAACTCGCCCCAGCGTTGCTCGATCTCGGTGAACACGGCCTCCAGCTGCCCCGCCTGCGTCACATCCAGCGGCAGGAACAGCGGCGCTTCGAGGCGGCCGGCCAGCGGCTCCACATGCGGCTTGGCCTTGTCGTTCAAATAGGTGACGGCCACTTCGGCGCCCAGTTCCCGGAAGGCCTTGGCGCAGCCCCAGGCAATCGAGGCTTCGTTGGCAATGCCTACCACCAGGGCCTTCTTGCCGGCCAGAGGTTGGTTGACGGCTTTGTCGATCATGTTCATGCGGACTCCTGTGGGTGGGAAAGCAAGTCCAGGGTGTGGCTTGCGATCATCAGTTCTTCATTGGTTGGGATGACCCAGGCGGCGCAGCGGCTGCCCAGGCGGCTGATCAGCGGGCCGCCGCTTTCATTGGCCAGGCTGTCCAGCTCCACGCCCAGCCAGGCGGCGTGCTTGCAGATGGCTTCGCGGATCTTGACGCTGTGCTCGCCAATGCCGGCGGTGAAGACGATGGCATCGATCCCGCCCAGGGCGGCAGCCAGGGACCCTAACTCGCGGCTGATACGGTATACAAACAGCTCGATGGCGGCCTGGGCGCGCGGGTCTTCGCTCTCGCTCAAGGCGCGCATATCGCTGGAGATGCCAGACACGCCGAGCAGGCCCGACTCTTTGTAGAGCAGTCGCTCGATGGCGCGGGCGTCCATCTTCAGCTCGTCCATCAGGTAGAGCACCACGCCGGGGTCCAGCGTGCCGCAGCGGGTGCCCATCATCAGGCCATCCACGGCGGTGAAGCCCATCGAGCTGGCGACACTTTGGCCGGCCTCAATCGCGCACATGCTGGCGCCATTGCCCAGGTGCATCACCACCGTCTTGCCGGCGGCCGCGTGGGCATCAAAAGCGGGCAGGGCGTGGGCGATGTACTCGTAGCTCAGGCCATGGAAGCCATAGCGACGCAGGCCCTTGCGGGTGATGCTGGGCGGCAGCGCAAAAGCTTGCGAGACCTCGGGCGCCGTGCGGTGAAAGGCGGTGTCAAAACAAGCCACTTGCGGCAGGCCGGGCAGGCGCTGCTCAATCAGCCGTATCGGCAGCAGATTGTGCGGTTGGTGCAGTGGTGCCAGCGGGCTCAGGGCCTGCAGCTCGCTCAGCACCTCGGGCGTGATCAAGACCGGGTTCGCGTAGCTGACCCCGCCATGCACCACCCGATGCCCCACGCCGATCAGGCGCAGGCCGCCGCCGTTGTGCTCGCGCAGCCATTGGGTCAAGAAGTCGATGGCGCCGCTATGCCCCAGCGGGCCGGGCCCAGGCGCCGGCGAAGGTTCGGGCCATGCCAACTCGTCCAGCAGATGGCCGTGGCTGTCTTTGACGTGAAAGCGCGCCGCATGGCCCAGCTCTTCCAGCACGCCGCTGGCGAGCAAATGCAGTTTGCGTTGTGCTGCAGGGCCTTCGGCTACTTCAACCCGGTAGACGCTGAACTTCAGGCTCGAGGAGCCGGCGTTCAGCACCAGCAGCGCTTCGTGGCTGCTCCCCTGCGGCAGCCTTGGGGCGGGCGTGGTGCTCATAGGCTGGGGCTGGCCGCCAGCTTCTTGCGGTGCTGGGCCAGCAGCACCGCCACCGCGCAAGAGGCCATGCGGGTGATGACCGAATCGGCGCGGCTGGTCAGGATGATGGGCACGCGCGCGCCCAGCACAATGCCGGCCGCGTCCGCCTCGGCCAGGAAGGACAAGCTCTTGGCCAGCATATTGCCGGCCTCCAGATCGGGCACCACCAAGATATCGGCCTGGCCGGCCACCGGGCCGCCAATCTTCTTGATGGCGGCGGCCTCGGGGCTGATGGCGTTGTCCAGCGCCAAGGGGCCGTCCAGCACGCCGCCGGTGATCTGGCCGCGATCGGCCATCTTGCACAGGGCCGCCGCCTCCAGCGTCGAAGGCACTTTGGGGTTGACGGTTTCCATCGCCGACAGAATCGCCACCTTGGGGCAGGGGATGCCCAAGGCATGGGCCAGGCCGATGGCGTTCTGCACGATGTCGACCTTGTCTTCCAGAGTCGGCAAGATGTTGATGGCCGCGTCGGTGATGAACAGGGCGCTCTCGTGGTGCGGCACGTCCATGATGAAGCAGTGGCTCAAGCGCCGCTCGGTGCGCAAGCCGGTGTCGCGCTTGACCACGGCGGCCATCAGCTCGTCGGTGTGCAAGCTGCCTTTCATCAGCAACTCGGCACGGCCGGCGCGCACCAGGGCCACGGCGGCCTCGGCAGCGGCGTGGCTGAAGGGCGCGTCGACGATCTCATAGGCCGAAATGTCGAGGTCGGCCTCGGCCGCGGCGGCCAAGATGCGATCGCGCGGGCCGACGAAGATGGGCGTGATGATGCCCAGCTGAGCCGCGTCCAGCGCGCCGGCCAGCGAGGCGGCATCGCAGGGGTGGGCCACGGCGGTCAGCGCCGGTGGCAGGTCTTGGACGGCCGCGACCAGTCGCTCATACTTTTCGCGCTTCTTTGGGGCTTCGCTCATGGGGCGCTCCTCTTGCTGCTGGGTCGGGCCGTCTTGGCGGGGCTGGTGCGCTTGGCCGCTGGGCGAGTTGCAGTGCGGCTTGGCGTGCGGGGCTTGGTAGGTGGCGCAGTGGCGGCGATGGGGTGCTCCTCACTCTCTGCGTCGGCAATCAGCGGCAGAGCCAGGACCTCGGCAATCTCACACAGGCGCTCGGCTCTTTGCTCGCTGAGCGGGCCTTGGGCGCGGGCGATGCGCTTGACCAGCTCGAAAGCGTCCCGTGCAGATTCGACGTCACGCAGCAGTTTGGGCAGAGCGGCCAAGGCGCGCGGTCGGTCCAGCAAGAGGGCCAGGTGTTGCGTCTTGGCGCTTTGCTTCAGGTCGGCCAGGGTCAGCTTGCTTTGGCCGGCGGCGTGGGCTTCGCGCAGCATTTGTTGAATCATGCGGAAGGGCCGCTCGTCGACCCCGGCGCCGTCGGAAGCGAGGTGGATCAACATGCGCATGCCGGCGTCCAGCGCCGTGCCTTGCTCGATGGCGGCCTCGGCCTGCGCCTGCTTCATGCGCAGCAGTTCTTCATGGGCCCAGCCGGTTTTCTTGTCGCGAACCTTGCTCTGTTGGCTCAGGCTGAGCTCATGCATGCCCACGGCGGCTTTCAGCCAGGGCGAGCGGTAGAGGTTGATGAAGAGCCGTTCTTGGGCCGCGTCGCGAAGCTCCCGGTACTGGTCCAGGCCACGAACGATCCATTCGGAGGCGGTGTGCTCGGCTGCCAGGAAGGGGTTGTCCGCGCTCAGCGGCTGGCGCTGCTTGCGCACTGTGTCGGCGAGGCTCTTGACGGGCCACACCGCCGGATTGGCGTCAGACACCATCCAGCGCTCCATGCGCGCCGGATTGAGGGCGCGGGCCACTTGCGCCGTGGGCTCATTCGCCACCGTCTTCACCAGCGGCGAGAGGAACTTGTCGTAGTTGGCCTGGTTGATCTCGGCCACGCGGCGCGCTACTTCGAAGTCTTGCTCATCCTCGCGGCCATCGTCCAAGGCCAGGATGTCGCTGACCTCGCGCGGCTTGAAGACCGAGAGATAGCGCCCGTGAATCAGCTCGCTGTGGTGCATCTCGGGGTGGGTGTCTTCAATCACCATCTCGTACAAGCCAGGCGGCAGCAGGTCGATCAGGTCGAGCGCGCCGGCGATCTCGGTAGTTTCTTTCTTGGCCACACCGGCCGAGACAAAAATGCCCAGGTGGCCAACAGTTTCGTGCAGGCAGTAGACGATGGTCTGCTCATGGGCGCGGATCTCGTCGGTGTTGTCGTAGAGATCGGCGATCCAGTTCAGCGCTTGCTGTGGCGGGGTGATGTTGTCGCCCCAGGAGGCAAACACGACGATGGGCGAGCGGATCGCGCGCAGATCGATTTGCAAGCTGCCATCGGCGGTTTGCACGCCGCCGCGCGAGAGCTTGTTGCCGACGAACAGGTTCTGCACGATCCAGTCCATCTCGGCCTTGTTCATCAGGTAGTGGCCACCCCACCAGCGCTCAAAGTCCAAGAAGCGCTCGCGCTCGGTGTCGACCTTGGCGTACAAGTTGTAGAGCTTGCTCCAGTAGGTGTTGGCGGGGTTGAGGTTCTCGAAATTGCTGACCAGATGGGCGCCGTCGAACTTGCCATTGCCCAGGTCGCCGGTCAGCGAGGCCAACCAGGAGCCGCCCAGCAGGCCGCCCGAGTAGCGCATCGGGTTCTTGCCCTCCACGCCGGCCCAGTAAGACACTGGCGCGCCGGCGAGCAGAATCGGGCCGACCGACTCGGGCTGCGCGGCGGCAATCAGCATCAAGGCCCAGCCGCCTTGGCAGTTGCCGATCACAAAAGGCCGGCCTTCGGCCTGCGGGTGCAAGTCATTGACCTTTTCTAAGAACTTCACCTCGGCGCGCGCCACCGCCTCGATGGTCTGGCCCGGCATGGGCTCGGGGAAGAAAGTGAAGAAATAACAGGGGTGGCCGGCGCCCAGCGCGATACCGATTTCGCTGTCGGGCTTGAAGCCGCCAATGCCAGGCCCGTGCCCGGCGCGCGGGTCAATCACCACAAAGGCCCGCTTGTTGGGGTCGGTCGGCCGGTCGGCCGGTGGCTTGATGCGCACCAAGGCGTAGTTGGCCGGCAACTCAAACTCGCGCGCGTCCAAGACGGTTTCGAACTCGAAGACCAGCACCGGCGGCTTGCCCGATTTGGCATGCTGGGCGTAGACATTGCCGCGCTCGCGCAGCACATCCCAGAACAAGACCGAGCGCTGCGCCGCATCCACCCAATAGTCCAGCGCTTGCTGGGCCAGGGGAGTCAGCGGGGCGCCAGCGGCCGCAGCCCCTGCCGATGCGCTCTGTCCCGCCGGCTGAAAGAAGTTCAAAAGGGTGGTCTGAGGCAATTGGAAGGGAAACATGGGCGGCTCTCTTGTCGGGGCCACGCCCCGGTTCAGCAAAGATACTAGAAATGCTGCACCGCAGCAAACCCATGATGTGCCGACTTTGTTACCTTTGTGTGACGGCGCTGGGCCGTTCTGCCCAGGCGGGGCTCAAAAGGTTTCGGTGGCCGTGCCCTGGTGAAAAATCATCTGCCAGCCCAGGGCTTCCAGACGCCAGATCGAGGAGCGCCAGCTGGGGCGGCTGATGTGCCCATCTGGGCTTCGGTGGGCGCTGCGGTAGGTCAGCAGCGCGGCGTTTTCGCCGAGCATTTGCAGTGCGAAGTCTTGTGAAACCACCTCGACTGTTGTGTCCGCCGGGTCTTCGGCGGCCAGCAGCTCCAGCATGGCGGCGCGGCTGTAGCTGCGCCCGGAGCGGCCGAACTCGCGGAATTGCGGATGCAGCAGACGCTCTACGGCGGCCGCATCCGCGCGCACGGCGGGCTGGTGCAAGAGGCGCTCCAGCGCGATCAACTGTTCCAGCAGGAGGGTGTTGGTGCTGTCTTGCATCTCAGTTCAAGACGCCCGGTGCAAGACCATGCCGCCCTGGTTCAGCAAGGGCTCCACTTGACTGAAGCCTGCCTCGCGCAAGGCAGCGGCCTGCTCGGCGGCGCTCATATAGAGCTGATCATTGCTCATGCCGCCAGGGCCGGCCCAATGGTCGCAAACCCAGTAGCTGCCGCCTGGCTTCAGCAAGCTTCTGACTTGGGCGTGCAGCTCGGTGGCATAGCGTTTGTGGCGCAACTCATGCACTGCTTGGTGGGTCAGCACCTGGTCAAAATACCCCAGACCTGAGGTCCAGTCCGGCGCTTTGAAGCTGCGCTCGACGAACTGCACGCGGTCGCTCAGCGGCCCCAGTCGCTCGCGCGCCAGGGCATGCATGGCGGGGGAGAAGTCCAGCGCCACATAGTCGAGTTCCAGCTCGGGCAAAGCCTGCAGCAGATGTTGCGCCAGAAAGCCCGGGCCTGAGCCTAACTCCAGCACCCGACGGTTCGGCAGGGCAGGCACCTCCCGCAGACCTTGCGCGAAGCGTGCAAAGAACAGCGGCCGGTCGGGCCGCTTGGCCAGGGCCGTCTCCGCCCAAGCCTGCGCGTCGGGCAGCTGGCGCAGGTCGATGGGGCTGGGGACGTCGCAGGGGACCTCGTTCAACATGGGATGTCCAGGCTAAGCCTCAGGCGCTGGGCTCGGCATCCAGGTCGGCAACCAAGTCTGCCTTGCTGTTGCCGCGAGGCTCTTGTTTCTCAAGCGCCGTCGCCAGGGCGCGTTTGAGCTTGCGCATGGCGCCGTCGATGGCTTGGTGGATATTGCCGGCTTCCTCTTTCACGACCAGCGGCTCCATGCCTTTCAGGCGCGCTTCCAGGCTGCACAGCACGACGGCGTCTGCGGTTTTGGCGTGTCCTTTCACGTCCGACAGGTGGGCTTCAACGCGGGTGATGCGATCGCCAAAACGATCCAGCTGTTCTTTGGCCAAGGCGCTCAGGTGATCGCTGGTCAGTTGAGTAGCGGCGATATGGGTGTCGGATTGAAGAAGAACTTGCATGATGCGGACTTTCCTTTGCTTCAAGTGAACGCGTCCATGGCCCCTGGTGGGCGAGGATCGGGCTTGCGCCACAGAGCCACCTTAGCAGAGCTTGCAAGCTTGGTGCAGCGGCTGGTAGCGACAAGGCCACCCTGTGGGCATGAGCAACACTTGGTGCCGTTGGCCGGAATTCCAAGGGCCAGCCCAGCGTCGTGTGGATGGAGAACCGCGGGAACTGCTGCGTCAGGCATCAGCCTGCTGCCAGAACCGGCGGGTTTGGCCTCATCCAACGCGCTGTACGGTACTGAAAAACGAGACTCTGCCGCCGCCCGCCGGGCATAGGCCCTGGCTCGCTAGAGTGCCGACCATCCCTTAGCCCCAGGAGCGTGCAAGATGATGATGCGCAAGCCGAGCCCAGCCGCGTTTGTGAACCGCTGGATCTGGACCACTGCCGCCGCTTCGGTACTGGCCGGGCTGAAGGCTTGCAGCACCCCGGGGTCGATGCAGGCGCCCTTGGGTTTCGAGGGGCAGAGCCTGACCTTGGCCGCGGCCAATCGGAGTCGCGCTACCGGCTTGTTGGTGGACGAGTCCTTTGATTTGGGACCTTACCGGGTGACCGGCATCGAGGGCAAGTCGGCCAACTCGGGCGACTCCCTTCAACTCGGCAGCGCCAAAGTGGAGCACCGGCGTGGTGGCTTCAGCTACCGCATGGCCGGCGGGCCGAGCGGTCACACCGATGCCGCCGCGCAGTGCGCCAGCCGGTCCAAGGACACGACGGTGCCCTTGTTCAGCGCGGTCACTTTGCAGCGTCAAAAATCCAGTTTCACCTGCGACTGCCGCACCCAGGACGGACATGCCGCGGCACTGACCATCAGCAGCGACTCCGGCTGGCAAAGTGCGGCCGGCGCGAATCCGGTTCAACTGATGATCCGGGTCGACGGTGTGGAGTACGGTGTTGGTCGCTACGACGGACACGGCCGCCTTGTGCCGGATGATGAACCCTTCATGGGCTACCGGGTGGACGGCCCCGCCGGCCCGGTCGCCGCCCTGGGGTTGAGCTATCCGGGCACCGTCTGGCTGCATGAGCGTTTGCCAGGAGCCAAGCGCGAAGCGATGAGCTGCGCCTTGGCCGGCTTGATGTTGCACCGCGGGCCCTGAGTGCAGGGAGTTCTGCGACGTGGCCCGAGCTGGCGAGCTTCGACCCTTGGCAGGCGCCCGCCCACTTGCTGGGGTAGCAGGGCGGGCTTTTCATCACGGAGCCGGTTTTTCTGCGCTAAGCTCAGGCTGAGCATCCGGGCTTGATGGGCGGTGAGAGTCAAGCAATCGGGTCGCTCATGCCCTTGTTTGTCTCAAGTTCGTCCGCTTGAAAGTCAGCATGAACGCGCAAAACCAGAACGCATCCAAGCCAACCCTTTTGCTCGTTGACGATTCGTCCGAGATGTTGGATTTGATGGAGGCCTTGCTCAGCGACAGCTACAACATCTTGACGGCCTCCGCGGGCGTGCGGGCCCTGGAGCTCGCAGCGAGCGCCACGCCGCCGGATCTGGTTTTGCTCGATTGCCTGATGCCCGGTATGGACGGCTATGAAACCTGCCGCAAATTGCGCAGTTCCAGTGCTGCCGCGACGCCGGTGATTTTTCTTTCCGCCCTGACCTCGATTGAAGAGCGTTTGCTTGGTTACTCGGCGGGTGGCGATGATTACGTCTGCAAGCCCTTCGATATGGCGGAGCTGATGGCCAAGATCGAGCGGCAACTGGCCGCCGCGGCTTCGCGTCGCGATCTCGGACAGCAGCTCAACGAGGCCGTCAATGCGGTGATGAGCAGTGCGGACATGGTGGGCGAGGTGGGGGTGGTGCTGGATTTCCAGCGCAAGCTGAACAGTTGCGAGGACTATCCCAGTGTGGTCGCCAATTTGTTCGAGTCGCTGGAGCGCTACGGCCTGGATGGTTGCATTCGCGTCAGCGGCCAGAGTGGCCTTGTCTCTCAGAACAGCAAAGGCCCTTGCACCGCCTTGGAGCAATCGATCCTGGATCACTTGGTGGCACAGGGGCTCGATCCGCACATCCGCCCCCTGGGGCCGCATACCGGCTTCAACTTCGGCAGCGTCATCTTGTTCCTGCGCGATCTGCCCATGACGCGACCGGCGGGCATGGACCCTGAGTTGGCCGAGCGCTATGGGCGCGCCATCGACAACGTGGCCTTGTTGATTGAGGGCGCTTGCACCAAGGTGGTGGCGATCGACAATGAGCTGGCCCTGCGTCAACTCAACGACAAGTTCGTCAAGATGATGGCCATGACGCGTTTTGCGCTCACCGATATTTCGGTGCGCAATCAAGAGCTTGCGAGTGCGGTCAAGGCGTTGTTCGAGGCCATGGCGAAAGACATGGAAGACAGCTATGTCCATCTTGGCTTGATGCAACAGCAAGAGGACTTTCTCAGCGGTCTGGTCAAGAGTTACAAAGACTCGGCCATGCAGTCGCTGACCAAGAGCCAGGAGACCGAAGGCCGCTTGCGCCAGGTGATTGAGCAGTTAGGGCAGTTGAAGTAGGTCGGGCTGGCGGTGCCATGGAACCTTGTTCGGCGGGTGCCGTCAAAAACTAGCGGTTTGATTGTTTTGCTCCGGCGTCCCGGCCCGCCGCCGGGCTCATGGTGCCCGGGTCGGCTCTTTCGAGCCGACTGCCCTCGCTGCTCACTGCGCGGGTCAGCGGCGGCCAACTCTCTTCGTTCGCTGCGCTCACTGCGTTCAGACAGGGGCCGCCAAGTCAGTCGTTGAAGCGCGCTGCGCGCGCCTGACCCGCGCCGCTGCGCTCTCGGCCGGGCACAAATCGCCCGTCGTCGGGCCGAACCACCTCCGGCTTGGGTTTTATGCGCTGCCGACCAAGCCAGCGCGCTCAGCGCTGAAGTGCCTTTAGACACCCCGGACAACACCGCTTGTAGAGAACAGCGTTTTCGTAGACAGTCGCGGCTTCTTAATATATTTAGAAGCTTGCCGTGACCACTTTGACACACGACGACGTTCGTGCCCGCAGCGATCGCGCTTTTCTGGGCCATCCGGCCGGCCTCGGCTGGCTGGCCTTTTGTGAACTCTGGGAGCGCTTCTCTTACTACGGCATGCAGGCGCTGCTGGTCATCTATCTCAGCAACTACCTGTTTCTGCCCGAGAACATCGGCAATGTGGCCGGTATGGATGCCTTGCGCGCCCAGATCGAAAGCGTCATCGGCCCGCGCTCGCCGCAGCAACTCGCCTCGGTGGTGTTCGGCCTGTATGCCGGCCTGGTCTACCTGACGCCTTTGTTTGGCGGCCTCTTGGCTGACCGCTGGCTGGGCCGCACCAAGGCGGTGGTCATCGGTGCCAGCCTGATGGCCTTGGGGCACTTCTTGATGGCGTTTGAGACCAGCTTCCTGGCGGCGCTGGCCTGTCTCTTGCTGGGCGTCGGCTGCCTCAAGGGCAATATCGCGGCGCAGGTGGGCGCTTTGTACGGGCCGGGCGACAAGCGCTCGGCCAGTGCTTTCCAGATCTTCATGCTGGCGATTCAGATCGCGGTGATTGCCGCGCCCATCGTCTGCGGCACCCTGGGTGAGAAGGTCGGTTGGCACTGGGGCTTTGGCGCGGCGGGCGTGGGCATGGTGATCGGCCTGATCGTCTACTTGGCCGGTCGGCGCTATTTGCCGCCCGAGCTGCCGCGCCATGAAAAAGCCGCTGCGGCTGCCGAGGCCAAGAAGACGCCGATGAGCCGCCAAGAAAAAAGTCGGCTGGTGCTGCTGCTGGCCATGATCCCGGTCTTGATGCTGTCCATCGTGGGCAACCAGCAATACAGCAACGCCTTCCCGCTCTGGTCGCAACAGCATATGGACCTGCTGCTGTTCGGCTGGCAGGTGCCAGTGACCTGGCTGCAGGCGGTGGATGCACTCACCAGCACTGGCACCATGCTGGCCTCCTTGGCTTTTTGGCGCTGGTGGGCCAGCCGCCGCCGCGAGCCCGATGAGCTGACCAAGATGGCCTACGGCTCCCTGATCGCCGCCTGCGGCCCGGCCCTGCTGGTGCTGGCCGCCGCCTCGATTGCCGGCACCGATCAGAAGGTGAGCTTCATCTGGACCATTGGCTACACCCTGCTGAACAACCTGGGTTTTGCCAACATCTTGCCGGTGGGTCTGGCCCTGTATGCGCGGGCCGCGCCGCGCCAGCTGGCTGGGTTGATGATTGGCGTGTACTACCTGCATCTGTTCTTGGGCAACTCCTTCGTCGGCTGGCTGGCGGGTCTCTTGGAAGAAATGCCCGGCACCCAGTTCTGGGGTTTGCATGCCCTGCTGGTGGCTTCCGCAGGCGTGCTGCTGCTGACCATCAAGTTCATCTTTGGACGCATGCTGCTGCCCGATGATGATGACGATGCCGCCACGCAAAAGGCTGGCGCCCAGCCGGCAGCGGCTGCCGCTTGATGCCGTTTGCAAATGGGCGGGTGCTGGCCAGCCGCCCGCAGTTCTCGCAGCGTCCAATCTGGCCACGCGAATGCAGCGGGCGAGGCCTCTACACTTCGCCAACAAAGCACTCGGAGGCCTCATGAGAATTTCCGTTTCGACCCGGGTTGCCGCCCCCTTGGCCGAGGTCTGGCGCGCCTACAGCTCGCCGGAGGACATCAAGGTCTGGAACACCGCCTCGCCGGATTGGCACACCACGGCCTCCACGGTTGACTTCCGCGAGGGCGGCAAGTTCTGTTCGCGCATGGAGGCCAAAGACGGCTCCTTCGGTTTTGACTTTGCGGGCGAGTACACCCGCATCCTGCCGCTGCAGCGGATTGAGTACCGATTTTTTGGCGAGCGCCAGGCGAGTGTTGATTTCTCTGAAGGCGCGCAAGGCGTCACCGTAACCGTCAGCTTCGACGGTGAAGAGATTCATACCGAGGAGGAGCAGCGCAGCGGTTGGCAAGCCATCCTCGACAACTTTGCTCGGCATGTGGTGGCCACTCAGGGCTGATGCTCAGCGCTGGGTGTGAACAGGTTTGGGAGTGAGGCCTTGAGCACTGAACTTGTAGGCGCTTGCTTCTGCGGCGCCGTCACCCTACGTGCCGCCGCGCCACCCAAAGGCGTCATCCACTGCCATTGCGGGCAATGCCGCCGGCTCAGCGGCGCGGCCTTCACCACCTGGGTGAGCGTGGCGCGAGAGCGTTGTACCGTCAGTGGCGCTGAGTCGCTGGCGGTCTTCAGCCCCACGCCGAATGGGCGGCGCCACTTTTGCAAGCACTGTGGCAGCCATGTGTTCACCGAAGACCTGCGCATGCCGCAGATTTACGGCGTGCCGGCCGGCATTCTGCAGGGCGAGGCTTTGAGCATTGCCCCCAGTCAGCACTACTTTGTCTCGCACAAGGCGGCTTGGCATGAGATTGCCGACGCGCTGCCGCAGTTCGGGGGCGAGTCGGGGTATGAGCGGCTACAGAACCTCGGTGCCGAGCCGCCGGCCTCCGCCCATCGCGAGCGTTTTTTGGCGTACTTGCGCCATTACGCCGCCAAGGATTTGCAGGCCATTGCCGACATGCTGGCCGCAGACGTGGTGCTGCGCGACTGGAAGATTTGCGTCCATGGGCGCGAGGCGGCGGTGGCCGAAACCCGCGCCAACTTCGCCGCCGCGCGCAGCCTCTTGATCGAGCCCCTGCAGCTGTACGAATCCCCCCAGAGCGTCGCGGGCGAACTCCGCATCCTGGTGGACGATGAGGTGGAGCTGTTTGTGGTGGATGTGCTGGACTTTGACGCCGAGGGCAAGATCAAGGCGATACGGGCTTTTCTCGGGCGCGGCCCGGACTGAAGCCCTGGATGCTTAGGCCGGCGCAGCCCCAGCGCGCGCCAGCGCCGCCTTGGCCCCGGCAACACCTTGCAGCCGCTCGCGCAGATAGTTGGCCAGGCGTGGTTGCTGGCTGAAGGCAGCGTTGAAGCGGATGTGCGAGTCAAAAGCGCGGTCGGCCGAGAAGGTGGCGCCGCGCACCAGCAAGATCTTGTTGCGGTAGGCGTCTTGTACCAGCAGGTTCAGGTCCACCTCGGGTGGCACTGAACCCCACAGGAACAAGCCGCCTTCGCCGGGGTGGTCCAGCCGGATGCCGGCCTCGCTCAGCTGCTTGGCGCTGCTGTGGCGTGCAGCGAGTAACTTGGCATTCAAGCGGTCCAGATGCTTGCGCCAACGCCCGGCGGCCAAGACTTCCAGCATCAGGTATTCCTGCAGCGCCGAAGTGGTCAGCACCGAGTAGATCTTCTCGCGCATCAGCGCCTTCAGCAGCGCAGGCTCGGCGGCCATATAGCCCAGGCGCAGTGCCGGGCTCAGCGCCTTGCAAAAGCTGGAGTAATAAATCACCCGGTCCAGGCCCGACAGGCTGGCCAGGCGGGTGGCGTGGCCGGGGTGGAAGTGGCCCTGCACATCGTCCTCGGCGATCAGCAAATCAAATTGCTGGGCCAGCACCAGCAGCTTGTGCAAATTGGCGGCGCTGCTGCCCCAGCCGGTCGGGTTGTGCAACACGGTCTGCACGAACAGCAGGCGCGGGCGGTGCGCCAGGCAGGCGGCCTCCAACTCTTGCAGGTCCAGGCCATCGGGGCGGCGCTTGATGGGCAGGATGCGAATGCCCATCAAGCGCAGCCGGTCGAACATCAAAAAGTAGCCGGGGTCTTCCACCAGCACCGTGTCGCCGGGCTGCAAAAAGGCGCGGCAGATCAGGTCGATGGCATGGGTGCCGCCATAGGTGGTGAGGATGCGGCCGGCGTCGGCGGCGATGCCCATGCCGCGCAAGACCAGCGCGATCCGCTCGCGCAACTCCGGCACGCCTTGCGCCGGGCAGCGCGAGGCCATGCCGGCGCTGGCGCGGGCCATGCCGCGCTGCAAGGCAGCCAGCGGCACCGCGTCTTCCAGCCAGTTGGGCGGCAGCGCGCCGCTGCTGGCGAGCAAGACGCCGGCGCGCTGGTCATTGGCCTGCTGGGCCAGCCACACGCCTTCTTGCTCATCGCCGGCCTCCAGCGCCGCCGCATCGGGCAGGGCAGCGCTGCGGGCTTCACACACAAAGTAGCCGGCCCGGCCGCGCGACTCGATCAGGCCCAGTGCCACCAGCCGGTCATAGGCGCTGACCACGGTGTTGGGGCTCACCGCCAGCTGGGTGGCGAGCTGGCGGATGGACATCAAGCGCGCCGCAGCGGGCAGGCGGCCATCGGCCATCAGCTCGCGCAAGCGCAGCTCGATCTGGTCAGACAGCGGGGTGGGGGAGTCGCGATTCAGAGAAAACACGGGCCGAGATTAGCGCAAGAAGCTGATCGCCAGGACCACCAAGGTTGCCCCCATGCTCAGATTAAAAACGCGGCGCTTCAGCGGGTCTTGCAAAAAATGCCGGATCGCCACGCCGAACAGCGCCCAGGTCGATGAGACCGGCAGCCCGACCAGGATGCCGGTCAGGGTCACCAACAGGGCGCCGAGCGGCACACTCAGGCCCGTCGGCATGAAGACCGAGGCCAGGGTGATGGCCTTGACCCAGCTCTTCGGGTTGATGGCCTGGAACAAGACCGCTTGCCACATGGTCATGGGCTGGCCGGCCTCGGCGACCGACATGGCGCGGAGCTTCCAGGCCAGCCAGATCAGATAGAGCGCGCCGGTCATGCGCAGGATTTGGTGCAAGACCGGGAAGGCGGTGAACAGGCTGCCCAGGCCCAGGCAGGTGAGCAAGGTCAGCAAGGCGCCGCCGACCTGAATGCCCAAAATCAGCGGCAGTGCGCGGCGATAGCCGAAGTTGGCGCCCGAGCTGGCCAGTAGCACATTGTTGGGCCCCGGCGTGCCCGACATCACAAAGCAATAACTCGCCAAAGGCAGCAAATCGGTGGGGGACAAAAAGGGCATAGTGGCGGCTCCAACAACAAGGCCTCCACTGTCATTGCTCAGCGTGTTTTGACCAAGGTACAGGCGAGGTATACAAGGCTTGCGCTGTATCAGTGCGCGCAGCCCTACAGTCGCGTTTGTCGGGAAACAAACGTGGAGGGTGGGGTATGGCGAAGAACTTGCCAGAGGTGCTGGCCCAGCTGCAGGCACAGGCGCGCCCCGATCAGCTGGACGCCATGGCTCGCTTTGGCCTCACCGGCGCGCAGCGCTTGGGCCTGTCGGTACCCAGCTTGCGCGCCTTGGGCAAGCAAATCGGGCCTGACCATGAACTGGCCTTGGGGCTCTGGGACAGCGCCATTCCCGACGCGCAAATCCTCGCCAGCCTGGTGGCTGAACCCAAGCGCCTGACGCTGGCGCAGATGGATTCTTGGACCCAAGGCATGCAAGCCTGGGATGTCTGCGACCAAGCCTGCTTGAACGCCTTTCGCCGCAGCCCCAAAGCCTGGGCGCGCATTCCGGTGTGGGCGGCGCAGCAGCCGGAGTTCGTCAAGCGCTGCGCGTTCTCTTTGCTGGCCGTGATGGCGGTGCATGACAAAAAGCGACCCGACGCCGACTTCATCGCCCTGCTGCCGCTGATTGCGCAAGCCGCTGACGATGACCGTAACTTTGTCAAAAAATCGGTCAACTGGGCGTTGCGCCAGATCGGCAAACGCTCGGCCCTGCTGCGCCCCGAGGCCATCGCCCTGGCCGAGCAATTGCGGCTGCGGCCCGAGAAAAGCGCCCGCTGGATTGCGGCCGACGCTTTGCGAGAGTTGCGCACTAAGCCTTAGCGTGGGCTGGCATTTGGCCGCTCAGGGCAGCTCAGGAAAGCTCAGGGCAAGGGATGGTCGCTGTGCGAGACCTCATAGCCATCGGCCACATAAGCCGGCCCCTTCATCATCCAGACGATGACGCAGCCGCAGGTGACCGTCAGTGCTAGGGACCAGACGGTGAACACCAACCCCCACATGGCGAAGTCAAACAGCTGCAGCTGGCGCAGCTGCGCGTTCAGGGCCAGCGCCGTGTCAGGGCTGGGCTGCAGGGCCTGCCAACCCCGCATGGCCAAGGCCGCCAGCAAAGGCCCAAAGGTCCCCGCCGCCAGCCAACGCGGCAAGGCCTTCAAGAGCCGCCATTCCAAGCCGGCGGGTGACCGCTGCTGATAGCCGGGGAGTTTGCGAAGCCAGTCCATGGGGCTATTTTGCGTGAAGGGCGCTGGGTATTGCGCTTGCTGAATGCAGAGCCGGGGTTGGGGGTATGGGTAAGAGGCACGTCAACGTGCGGGAGGGTCGCGGGCGGATCAGGAGTTGGCGCGAGCACATGCTCCAATGTCAGGCTGACACTGTCAGTCGCCCACACATCGCTCCTCACGCCACCTATGTCACCAATGCCATCGACAGAGGCTCGCCGCCGCCAAGAACTCATTGCGATCGTTGAAACCTCTCCTTGGGTCATGAAGGCGCTGGCCACCGTTGCATCGATGCATCTGGCGTCTTGGTGCATTGGCGCTGGTGCAGTGAGAAATCTTGTTTGGGATCGACTCCACGGGTACACAGAACCGTCGCCACTCACGGATGTTGATGTGGCCTACTTCGACGCAGACGACTTGAATCCGAAGACGGAGGCGAAACTGCAATCTGAACTGGAGGCAAGAGCTCCTGGCATCCCTTGGGAAGTCACGAATCAAGCGGCCGTGCACCTCTGGTTCGAGAGCTACTTTGGACACCCGGTTCAGCGCTTGAGCTCTCTTCAGGAAGCCGTGGCCACTTGGCCGGAATACGCGACTTCGGTGGGCATTACCCTCGACGCCAAGTCGAAGATTCAGATCATTGCCCCGTGGGGCCTGGAAGACCTTTTCAGCATCAAGATCAGAAGGAATCCGACACGCGTGAGCCTTCAAACCTTTCAGCAGCGCACGGCGCAAAAGCAGTATTCCCAGCGTTGGCCAAAGGTCGTCGTCGAAGCTTGAACCCGGCGTGTTCTAAGCCGAGCCTTCAACGATGGCAGAGCTGCGAGTCATCCAGCGTGCAGCGGCAGGGCTTGATGTTTTCAACCCTCCAAATTTTGGGGTGACTTGGCTGACTCTTGCGCTTTCTTGCCTCTTTCCGTCCTTGGTTCGTGTCCTTTGGCACCAGGTCGAAGTGATCGGGGGCCGAACGCCAGACAGGCTGTCGAAACTTCGCTGCGACAATAGCATTAATTGCGAATAATTCTCGTTTATACTTTCGAGCGTCAGCAGTCAGCGTAGACGCTCCAAGGGGTGTCGCTGTGCAACGGGGTGGGTCGGGGCTAAGAAGGTGGATCGCTTTCTTGCACCAACCGAATCGATCGGGACCTATCTTGATCGAGGCTTTGTCTCGAACTGCTGCCTCTCTCACTTCTTACCGCACAAGCCAGCACTCTTGCCAGCCCGTGTCAGTCATCAAAGGACTCGCTCATGCTGCGCAAGACTCCGGTCGCGCTGGCGCTCGTCGCCTGTTTTGCCCCCATCTCTGGGCAAGCCCAACAATCCCCTGCTACTGGCACTGAGGCCACCCGCCTTGGCGAAATCACCGTCAGCGCCACGCGAACCGAGCGGGCCAGTGACGCCGTGCCGAACACGGTCACCGTCTACGATAAGAAGCGCTTGCAGCAACGCGATGCGCGTGACTTGAAAGACTTGCTGGAAGGCGAGGTGGACTTGGCCGTGCGCGCCGTGGCGCCACGTTTCACCGCTGCAGGGTCCTCCACCGGGCGCGGCGGCAATGAAGGCATCAATATCCGCGGCCTGGAAGGCAATCAGGTGCTGATGATGATCGACGGCATCCGCATGCCGCAGAGCTTCAGCTTCGGGGCCTTCTCCAGTGGCCGGGTTGATTTCGTCGACCCCGATATGCTGGTCAGCGCGGAGGTCTTGCGCGGCCCGGCTTCTTCGCAGTTCGGCAGCGACGGCCTGGCCGGCGCGCTGAGCCTGCGCACCTTGTCGCCCGCAGACCTCTTGGGCAAAGACAAAACCCAAGCCGGATTCTTGAGCGCCAGCGCGCTGACGGTGGACCGCTCCACCAAACTCACGGGCGCCTTCGCCGGCGCGTCCGGTGCTTGGCAGGGCCTGCTGATGGCAACCGTACGCCGCGGCCATGAGACGCGCAACAGGGGTGAGAACGAGGCGGCTAACGCGACGCGTACCCGGCCCAACCCCAGCGATATCCGCAGCGAAAGCGTGTTGGCCAAGGCCGCGTTGAAGGTGGATGCCAATCAACAACTGCAAGCCAGCTTGGACCTGCGCCGTCGCAAAGTTGACACCGAGGTGCTCAGCGCACGGGCGGCGAGCTTCAGCCCGAGCACGCCCACGGCTGTGGTGGACTTGGACGCGCAGGACCAACTCGATCGCACCCGCGTCTCGCTGGAGCACAAATGGGAGGACCTGAATGCCGACTGGCTGCAATCACTGAAGACCCAGGTTTATGTGCAGAACAGCAAGACCCGCCAGTACTCCATCGAAGACCGCTATGTCTCGCCGGACCGCATTCGCGATGGATTCTATGAAGAGCAGCTGATTGGCCTGTCGAGCCAGGCGCAGACGCAGCTGAGTGGGCACCGTCTCAGCTACGGCATCGATCTGAGCCGCAACCGCATCAGCGGTCTGCGCGACGGCACCGTGCCGCCGGCCGGCGAGAGCTTCCCCAGCAAGCCTTTCCCCGATACCGACTACACGCTGGGCGGCGCCTTTGTGCAAGACGAGATCGAAGCCGGCAACTTCAGCGTGATCCCGGCCCTGCGCTTCGAGCATTACTCGCTCAAGCCCAAGACGGCGGGCTATAGCGGCGGCCAGGTGGTGTCGCTCTCGGACCAGGCGCTGACCCCGAGGCTGGGTCTGATCTGGCGCGCCGCCGCCGGCTTTCAGCCCTATGCGCAATGGGCGCTGGGATTCCGCGCCCCCACGCCCGACCAAGTCAACAACGGCTTTGCCAACCCGGCGCAGGGCTACCGAAGCATAGGCAACGCTAACTTGAAGGCTGAGCATGCGAACAGCCTGGAAGTGGGCCTGCGCGGCAAGCTGGCCGAGGTCTTGCGCTGGCAGCTCAGCGCTTATGAAAACCGCTATCGCGACTTCATTGGTCAGGAGACGGTGAGCGGCAGCGGCACGCCGGCCGACCCGCTGGTCTTTCAGTACGTCAACCTGGCCAAGGTGCGCATCCACGGTGTCGAAGCGCGTTTGATGTGGCAGCCGATCAGCGGCCTCCACCTGAGCGGCGCCATCGCCAAGTCCAGCGGCAAGACCGAACGAGACGGTGCCAGCAAGCCCTTGGAAACGGTGCAGCCGCTGCGCGCCAATCTGGCGGCGCGTTGGGAGTGGGGTGACTGGGACTTGCAAGCCGCTTGGCTGCACAGCGCGGCCAAACAGGCCTCCGCCAGCAGCTTGGCCAGCAACTTCCTAACGCCCAGCTATGACGTGATCGATGTGGGCGCGGCTTACCGCATCCAGCCGGGCTTGCGCATCGCCGCCTATGTGAGCAACCTTACCGACAAGAAGTACTGGCGTTGGTCGGATGTGCGCGGCATTGCGGCCACCAGCCCGGTGCTTGACGCCTACACCGCGCCGGGTCGGCAGCTGCAGCTGTCGATGCGGGCCGACTTCTGAGCGACTCGTCAGTAGGCAGAGCGGTCATGAATCGACTGGCGCTTGGCGCTGCCCTTGTCTTGCATGGCGGGCTTCTGGCCTTGCTGCTTGGCGCCGGCTTGCGCGGGAGCGAGGCGCCGCCACGCGAAGTCTCGACCACCGTCCGATTGATTGCGGCGCCCGCCGTGCTCGAGCGGGCGCCCTCCGCTCGCCTGCTCGGCGCCGCACCGAACCTGCAGATGCCGCAAGCCATGGCAGTAGCGATCCCCAGCTTTCTGATCAGCCCACCGCCATCGGCAGCGCCGATTGAATCGTCTCTTAGTCCGGTGGCTGTGGTGTCAAAGACGACTGAGACCCCCGCAGCGCCGCGCCCAGCTCCGGTGGAAGCAGCCAAGCCCCAGGAGGCTCGCTACCAGGCGGCCGCGCTGCCCCCAGAACACGGCCACTGCAGCGCGCGCGGCATCGAGCGGCTCTACCCGCTGATGCTGCGCGAGCGCGGCGTTGAGGGCCGGGTCGTGCTGCGCGTGCAGGTGGACGAGCAGGGCAGGGCGGCGGAGGTCGTGGTTCAGGGCGGCAGCGGCTGGCGGCTTCTGGATGAGGCCGCGCGGCAGGTGGCTTTGTCCTGTCCCTTCCAGCCGGCGCGCCGGGGTGATCAGCGCGTTTCCTCCTGGGTCGAGTACCCGGTGCAGTTCGCGCTGGGGCGGGCGGTCCAGTGAAAAACGGCAAACCCAAACGCCGGATCCAACTCAATACAGCACTTTTTTCTTCAACAGGCACAAGCAAAACTATGCACCCACTCAAGTCAAGACAACTCGGCCTTTGCCTGACCCTGCTGCTTTGCAGCGCGGCGGCTCAGGCGCACTCGCCCTATCTCAAACCCAATACCTTCGCGGCCGAAGAGCAGCGCAAGCATGTGACGGTTGAGGCCTCCTTTGCCGAAGGCGATTTGCGGCCGGACGTGGCAATGAAGTCCGAGGCTTTTCACCTGATCGGCCCGGATGGCAAGAAGCTGCCCTTGGCGCCCGCCGCGCAGCTGAAGGACGCCAGCTACCTCGAAGTACCACTGGCTGCTGGCAATGGCACTTATTTGGTCTCGTCCGGCGTGCGCAAGGGCCGCCTGGCCAAGGCGGTGCTGCGCCAAGGCAAGGTGCAGTTCATCGAGCGCAAAGACGATGTGCAAGCCGGCGATACGCCGATCGAGGTGCAAAGCATCTCCCGTGCCGATGTCTACGTCAGCCGTGGCCGACCCAGCGCGGTGGACTACGACACCGAGGGCGTCGAGATCTACCCGGTCAGCAAGCCCTATGACCTGTATGCCGGCGAGACCGTCACCGTGCGGGTGCGCGAGAACCGCAAGCCGCTCGCGGGCGAAACCCTAACGCTGATTGCCGACGGCCAGCACTACGCCAAGCAAAAGCAGGCCGAAGTGGACTTCAAGACCAACGCCGCCGGCGAAGTGAGCTTCAAGCCCAAGGATGCGGGCTTGTACTTGCTGCAGGTGCGTGTGCGTCGCCCCTCGGCCGATAACGCCGCACTGTGGCTCAGCACCACCGCCACGCTCACCCTCGAAGTCTTGCCCCAACCCTGAGGTTCAACACCATGAAACACCTGCTTCTGGCAGCCCTGCTCGGCCTGAGTGCCGTCCCCGCTCTGGCGGCTTCCCATTCCTCCACCATCTTCATCAACGAGCAAGACCTCAACGGCGACGGCAAGGTCGGCCTGGAGGAGTTCAAGCTCAGCCGCCACGTCGAGTTTGTGCGCATCGACTTCAATGCCGATGGGCTGCTGAGCGAAGCCGAGTACCTGGGCGAGTTTGAAGGCCGCCTGATGCAGCGCATCGGCAAAATGGCCGACGCCGAGCGCCGCCGCGAGGAACTGCAGCGCCAGATGCGTCAGGCCAAGGTGCGCTTCGGCGTACTGGACACGGACAAGAACGGCAGCATCAGCTTTGAAGAGTTTCAAGCGGCCGGCCTGCGCATGTTCAAGCTGCATGATCGCAATCAAGACAATGTGGTTGACGAGGCCGATGTGAAGATCGCCGAGGCGGAACGCAAGGCCGGCAAAGAGAGCTTTGTAGCGCCCTAAGCCTTCGCCTGTGCTGCATCGGGTGTGAAGCTCAAGCTCACCTGCAAGCCACCCAGGCGCTCACTTAGCCCCGCTTGCAGCACAGCGCCGTGCAGCTCGGCAATGCGCTGGGCAATGGTCCAACCCAGGCCGCTGCCGCTGGCCTCATGGCCGAGCACGCGGTAGAAACGTTCGCCCAGGCGCTGCAGCTCAGCTGCGGACATGCCGGGGCCGCTGTCGTCCACCAATAGCCGCCAGCCGCCTTCGGCCTCAGCACTCGTATCCACGGCCTGCAAGCGCAACTCCACGCGGGCACCGGCCGGGCTGTAGCGCAAGGCGTTGTCGATCAGATTGCGCAGCAGGGCGCTGATCAGGGGTTCATTGCCTTGCAGTGTTGCGCTGGCTGGCGCTTCGTCCAGGCTGAGCATCTGCCCTCGTTGCAAGGCGGCGGGAGCCAAGTCGGCCAGCACCTGGCGCAACACTTGAGCCAAATCCAATGTCTGGAAAGCCGGCCGCTCGCCCGCCTCCAGCCGGGCCAGCGTCAGCAACTGTTCGACCAAGCGGGTGGCGCGGTCGCAGCCCAGCAAGGTGGCTTGCAGCGCATGTTGGCGCAGATGGGCGTCGGGCTCGGCCAGCGCCACCTGGGCCTGGGCGCGGATGGCCGCGATGGGCATGCGCAATTCGTGGGCGGCGTCGGCGGTGAAGCGGCGCTCGGCCTGCATCAAGGCGCTGATGCGGGCGAACAAATCGTTCATCGCGCGCAGCATGGGCTGCATCTCGCTGGGCGCCGCCGGCAGGTCGAGCGGCGCCAGATCCAGCGCGCTGCGCTGCGACAGGGTCTGACCCAGCTCGCGCAGTGGCGCGGTGCCGCGCCGCACGGTCCACCACACCGCCAAGGCCAGCAAGGGCAGGCTCAGCGCCATCGGCCACAAGGCACCGCGCAGCACCGCCCACAGAATCGAGCGGCGCGAATCGAGGCGCTCGCCCACATAGACCTGCACATCGCGCTCGGCGCCAAAGGCGGCAAAGACGCGCCAGCGGCGGCCCTCGATCTCGGCGTTGCGCAGGCCTTCACGAAAGCCCTCTTCAAAACGCAGCATCGGCTCGGCCGGCGCTTGCGCCGATCGCTGCACCAGTCGGCCTTCATGAAAGACCTGAAAGGCGACCTTGTTGGCGTAGCGGTGCAGGGTGGGGGCGTCGATGGCGCGTTCGTCATCATCAGCATCCGCGCCGCTTTGCTGCGCCACCAGCAGGGCGGCGGCCTGGGCGAGGTGGCCGTCCAGCAGTTCATCGAGTTCGTGGCTGGCATCCCACCAAATCGTCACGCTGAGGCTCAACCAAAGCGCCAGCACCCCGCTCAACACCCAGGCCAGCAAGCGGCCTTGCAAGGAGGCGGGCTGCTTCATCTTCATCAGCCTCATGCGCTGGGCGCCTCTCGCATTAGCACATAACCGACACCGCGTACGGTCTGGATCAGCTCCGAGCCCAGCTTGCGACGCAGGTGGTGGATGTGCACCTCGATGGCATTGCTCTCCACCTCTTGGCCCCAGCTGTAGAGCTGCTGCTCCAGCTGCTCGCGAGAGAGCACGCGGCCGGCGGCCAGCATCAGCACCTGCAGCAAATCGAACTCCCGGGTGGACAAGGGGATGGGCGTCTCGCCACGCAGCACCGTGCGCGCGGCCGGGTCCAGCTCCAGGTCTTGCACCCGCAGCAGCTCTTGCGCCTGACCATGGGCCCGACGCAGCAGCGCACGCAATCGAGCACCCAGTTCCTGCAGATCGATGGGCTTGATCACATAGTCGTCAGCGCCGAGGTCGAGGCCGCGAATCCGGTCCGGCACTGCGTCGCGGGCCGTCAGCACCAAGACCGGCAAGCTGATCTTGTCGCGGCGCAAGCCGGCCAGCACGTCCAGCCCATCTTTCAGCGGCAGGCCTAGGTCCAGCACGGCGGCGGCGTAGGGCTGGCCCTCGGCCCGCAACTCGCGCTCGGCGGCCAGGCCGTCGCGCACCCAATCGACCACAAAACCCTGCTGGCGCAGACCGGCGCGCAGGCCGTCTCCCAGCAAGGCATCATCTTCGGCAAGCAGGATTCGCATGGCTGGATTATTGGCCCGACTTAGTCGTCGCCTTCATCTGGGTCCTGATGTCGGGCGCTGATGCCGGGTCGCTCAGCCGTGGAAAGCGGCGCCTGCTGCCATTGCCAGGTCCAAAAGCCCAACACGGCAATCAGCAGCAGTGCGGCCAGCGGGCGCAGATTCTGCTTGACCAGGTCGGGGCCAGCGCCGGGGGTGCGACCGGTCATCATGGGCAAGGCGTGGTTCTGGCGGCGCAGCAGGCTGATGCCGACAATCAAACCGATATGACCCAGCACCACGGCCAAAGTGGTGTTGCCGAGCAGTTCGTGCAGATCCTCCAACAGGTCTTCGACCCGCGCGCCACCCCATTCTTGCTCCAGGCCCAATCCGCTGAATGCGGCGGCCAGGGCTGCCAGCAAGAGAGCTGCCGCGAGCAAGGTGTTCAAACCTTGAAAACTGGCCAGCGCATTGCCACGCCCTTGCGGCCAGGCCAGCAGTTGCTGCGGCAGGCCACGCAGCTTGCTGGCCCAGCTGCCAAAGCGCACTCGCTTGGGGCCGAGCAAGCCCCAAAGTACCCGAGCCAGCACCAGGCCAATCACCGTGTAGCCCAGGGTGATGTGAACGGCATGCCAGCGCTCGCTCTCGGCGCTGAGGTAAGCACCGCTGAAACTCAGGGCCAGCAGCCAATGCAGCATGCGAGTCGGTGCATCGATGACGCGCCGACCGGGCGGGCTCACTTGGGGGATGGAATTAACGGGGGATGCGGACGCGGTGTTCATTGAAATCTCCTTGTTCGGCTTGGCGGTGGCAGGCGGCGCAGTTGGCGGCGCTCTTGATGCTGGCGCGCTGCCAGGTGGCGGCTGAAATCTCATCGTGTTGGCGAATGAACCAAGACGAGCGAGTGATGCGGTCTTGCGGCGGCGGCGGTTCCTTGCTCGCTCGTTTTGCGGTGTTGGCGTTGGCGAGCAACCAGCGCTGCAGCTCCGCCACGCTGGCCGGGTCCAGCGAAGCGTCGCTGCCGAAATGCTGGGGCAGGCTCGTCATCAGCCGCTGCCAAGACGCCGCCGGCAATAGGCCCGGCGGATAGGCCAAATGGCAGGCCGCGCATTCCTGTTGGTACTTGGGCAGCAGCGGCACGGACAGGCTGCGAGCGCCATGCTCATCGGCGCCGGCGCTGCCTTGGGCGAAGAGGGTCAGGACCGCCACGCCTATCCAAAACGTAGTTTTCATACGGCCTCCTCAGGGCTTGAGTGTCATCAACCAGGCCAGCACATCGGCCTTCTCGGCGGCGCTGCACTCGCGGCTGAGCACGTCTTTGCAATTGCGTCGAAACCATTTCTCCACCTTGACCGAGTCGCTGAAGCGGCGCGGGTTGAAGGCCGGGGCTAAGGGCTCTAGGGTCTTGCCGGTGCCGGCGTGGCGGCCGGCGCTTGTGGGCCGCGCCTGGTGGCAGGAGGCGCAGCTCCATTCACCGCCATGGCTGCGGGTGAAAAATGCCTGGCCTTGCTGGGCATTGGCGGGGCGACCGGCTTGCGCGCTGTAGTCGGCCAGCAGCTCGGCCGGCGTGGCCGCAGCGGCTGTTCCGATCTGAGCGCTGATGACAACAAGCGCAGCCAAAAGGGGGCGGTGTGCGTTTCTCATGTCTGAGATCTTGCGCGGCCCAGCTTAGGGCAGTCTTAAGGCGAAATGTCATGCATGAAGGCCTTGCGCTACATCAAGAGCAGGCCCCGAGGGCTCAGCACAATGAGACTCATGAATGAACACGCCAGCCTCGCAGCAGACTCAGGCCTGAGCCAAACTCAGGCCGACCGGCTCTTGGCTGAAGACGGCCCCAACGAGCTGAGTCCGCCGAAGAAGCGCCGCGCCTGGCACATCTTGGCCGACTTGGCGCGCGAGCCGATGTTGCAGCTCTTGCTGGCCGCCGGTGCGGTCTATCTGCTGCTGGGCAACCGGGGCGAGGCGTTGATGCTGCTGGCATTTGTGCTGCTGACGGTGATCATCAGCGTCAGCCAAGAGCAGCGTACCGAACGGGTGCTGGAAGCGCTGCGTGATCTGAGCAGCCCGCGCGCCCAAGTCATCCGTGATGGCAAGACGCTGCGCATCGCAGGCCGAGAGCTGGTCTGTGGTGATTTGTTGTTATTGACCGAGGGTGATCGGGTCGCGGCCGACGCGCAGCTCTTGCAGGCCAATGATCTGCAGTGCGATGAGTCCTTGCTCAGCGGTGAGTCCTTGGCCGTGGCCAAGCACAGCCAGGAGCCGGGTCAGGCCCTTGGCGAGCAGCACCAGGTCTTTGCCGGCACCTTGGTGGTCAGCGGGCAGGGGCGGGCGCGCGTCACCGCCACCGGGCCGCGCACCGAGATGGGCCGTATCGGCAAGTCTTTGGCCGAGATCGACATCCCGCCCACGCCCTTGCACCAACAAACGCGGCGCTTGGTGCGCATCTTCTCGGTGATTGGTCTGAGCCTCAGCCTCTTGCTCTTCTTGATCTATGGCCTGGCGCGCGGCGAGTGGTTGAGCGGCCTGCTGGCCGGCATCACCCTGGCCATGTCTATGTTGCCGCAGGAGTTCTTGCTGATCCTGACCGTTTTCATGGCCATGGGCGCTTGGCGTTTGTCGCGCCAGCAAGTGCTGACCCGCCGCCCCGCGACCATTGAAACCCTGGGCTCGGCCACGGTCTTGTGCACCGACAAGACCGGCACCTTGACGCTCAATCAAATGGCCGTGGCTGAGCTGACTGCTTACATGCCCGGTCCAGGCGGGGCTGCTTCATTGCTGACTTGGTCCGTGGGTGACAAGCCCTTGCCTGCGGGCCTGCATCCCCTGCTGGAGTGGGCCGTCTTGGCCAGCGAGCGTGAGCCCTTTGACCCGATGGAGCGTAGCTTGCTGGCCTTGGCCCAGGCCCAGTTGCCGGCTGAGGCTTTGCATCCCGCTTGGGTCTTGGTGCATGAATACGCGCTCAGCCCCAGCTTGCCCGCCATGACTCATGTTTGGCAGACCGAAGACCAAGCCTCGCATGCGGTGGCCATCAAGGGCGCGGTGGAAGCTGTGCTGGCCTTGTGCGCACCGGAGCCTCAGCTTCGGGCGGCCGTGCAGGCGCAGACCGAGGCCATGGCCGCACGCGGCCTGCGCGTTTTGGCGGTGGCCCAAGCCGAATGGCCGGGCCCGCCCTGGCCGGCCGAGCCGGCGGGCTTTGCCTTCAAGCTGCTGGGCTTGCTGGCCTTTGCTGACCCGCTGCGGCCCGAGGTGCCGGCGGCGATTGCCGAGTGTCGGGCGGCTGGCCTGCGTGTCTTGATGGTGACTGGCGATCACCCGGCCACGGCCTTGGCCATCGCAGGCCAAGCCGGCTTGCTGCCTTCGGGCGCCACGGCCCAAGCGCTGACGGGCACCGATATGGCCGGCTTGAGTGACGCTGAAATGCAGCGTCAGGTGCAAAGCCTGCAGGTCTTTGCTCGCATCAAGCCGGCGCAAAAACTGGCGCTGGTGGAGGCTTTGAAGGCCCAGGGCGAGGTGGTGGCCATGACGGGCGACGGCGTCAATGACGCGCCCTCGCTGAAGGCCGCCCATATCGGCATTGCCATGGGCGGGCGCGGCACCGATGTGGCGCGCGAGGCGGCCAGCCTGGTTCTACTGGACGACAACTTTGCGTCCATCGTGCATGCGGTGCGCCTGGGGCGGCGCATTTTTGACAATCTGCGCAAGGCTCTGGCTTTTGTGATGGCGGTGCATGTGCCGATCGCGGGCCTGTCCTTGCTGCCTTTGCTGCTGGGCTGGCCGGTGATCTTGTCGCCGGTGCATATCGCGTTCTTGGAGTTGCTGATCGACCCGGTGTGCTCGGTGGTGTTTGAAGCCGAGCCCGAGGAGGCCGATGTGATGAGCCGCCCGCCGCGCGATCCGGCGGCGCCTTTGTTCTCTACCGGTCTTGTGCTGTGGAGCTTGGCGCAAGGTGGGGTGCTGCTGCTGGCCGTGGGGGGCTGGTTTGCGTCGCTCTTGTCGGCGGGCGTGGAGGAGGCGCAGGCGCGGGCCTTGGCCTTCACCGCCCTGGTGGCCTGCGATATGGCTTTGATCTTGGCGAATCGCTCCATGTCCGGCGGCATGGTGAAGGGTTGGTTGCGGCCCAATCGCCTGCTCTGGCTGATGTTGGGCGGCACCGTGGCGCTGCTGGCCCTGGCCTTGGGTGTGCCGGTCTTGCGCGAGGTGTTTCGCTTTGCGCTGCCCCCGCTGCCTTTGTTGGGCGGAGCGCTGGGCTTGGGACTGCTAGTCTTGCTGTTGCTGGAGGCCTTCAAACGCTTGCTTTGGCGCGGTCTGCGGGCTCGACCAGCGGCCTGATTCGACCCTTCTGTGTGCTAAAAGTAACGGACGATGCCCAGACACCCAGGCCTTTCAAGGAAAAGTCAGCGGCATAGCGCAGTATTCGAGTTTGATCCAAGCATTCTTCAGGCATTGCGGGCCACGCGTCCCGTGCCGAACTTCAAACCCAATGCATGTGGCCATGTGGCAGCGAAGAGATTTTTGTAAGCATTTGAGCACGGCGCTGGTGTCCGTGGCGGCGCCCGCCTGGGCGGCAGAGGGCAAGCGGCTGCGCGTGCTGGCCTGGCCGGGCTATGCCGAACCCGAGGTGCTGAAGCGTTTTGAGCAGCGCACCGGCGCCCAGGTCGCGCTGACGGTGATCGATTCCGATGTGGATCTGTGGCAGAAAGTCAATGCTCGGCAAGGCGGAGACTTTGATGTCTTCGCTGTCAATACGGCGGAGATCCGGCGCTATGTTCGTCAAGACCTGTTGGCCGAGATCAAGCCCAGCTTGGTTCCCAACCTGGCCAAGCAGCTGCCGCGATTTCGCAGCGGCAGCGCCATGGCCGGTTTGAGCGTTGAAGGTCGGCGTTATGGCGTCCCTTTCACCTTTGCAGAAATGGGCCTGATCTATGACCGCAGCCGGGTGCCGGCAGCGCCGGACTCGATCGCCGCCCTGTGGGACACGCGCTATCGGGGGCGCGTCATCGCCTATGACGGCGGCACGCACAACTTCAGCTTGGCGGCCCAAAGCCTGGGCTTGCCCACGCCTTTCGCCATCCCGGCCTCGAGCTGGCCTGCAGCGGTGGATCGCTTGATTGCGCTGCGTCGCAATGCCGGGGGCTTCTACACCGGGCCGGAGGAATCGGTGGCTTTGTTCAAGCGTCGCCAAGCGGTGCTGATGCTGGCCAATTTTGGTCGCCAGCAATTGCTGCAGCTGAGGGCCGCCGGCGTGGATGCGGCCTATGCGATTCCCAAGGAGGGCGCACTGGCCTGGCTGGACTGCTGGGTCGTGACGCGGGCGGCGCAAGACGCACAACTGGCGCACGCCTGGATCAACCATGTGCTGGAAGACGAAGCCAGCCGCCTGCTGGGCAGCCGCCAAGGCCTGGGCAATACCACCCTGGAATCGTCCGACTACCGGGCCGAGGACCCGCTGATCTGGCTGCAGCCGGTGGAAAGCGAAGAGCGGCGCAATCAGCTATGGGCCCGCATCATCTCGGGCGATCGCGCATCGAGAGTCTTGGCACCATGAAGAAATCGCAACGTCAGGGCATTGCCGTCAAGCTGGGCCTTTTGCTGGCCGCCGTCGGTGTGATGGCGGCCGGGCTGACGGGGTTTTATGCCTATGAGGCCAGCCGAGACATGCTGGTCAATGCCGCCAAAGAAGAGTTGCTGACCTCGACCCGTGTGCTGGCAAGGCGCATCTCGGTGAGTCGGGAGGAAATCAGCCGCCATCTGCAGGTCTTGAGCAACCATCCGGCGGCGGTCGAGGCTTTGCTCAAGCCCGGCGAGCCAGCAGCGGCCGAGCAGATGGCCACCTTGTTCAGCCAATTCATGGCTGCTAATCCGGCCTACTTCCAGCTGCGCTTGGTGTCCGCCAGCGACTATGGGCTGGAGCGCGTCCGGGTGGATCGCCGCAGCAGCGGTCTGGTGCGGGTGCAGGGCTTGGACCTGCAGGAGAAGGGCCATTACGACTACGTGGCCGACACCTTGAAGCTGGCCGCGGGCGAGACCTATTTGTCCCGCGTCAGCATCAACCATGAAGTCAGCGCCAATGCCGGGCAGAACCAGCCCACGCTGCAGCTGGCCATGCCGGTGCGTGAGGCTGCCGGCCCGGGTGCGGGCTCTGGCGACGCCTTGGGTCTGGTGGTGGTCAATGTGGACCTGCAAGGCATATTTGCCTTGTTGAAGGCGGACTTGCCGGTCAACTATCAGGTCTTTTTGGCGAATGCCGAAGGCGACATCCTGATCCATCCGGATGCGGGCAAGACCTTCGGTTTCGATCGGGGGCAGCGTCAGCTGATTCAAGACGATATGCCGCCGACGCTGGACCTGGTGCAAGGCAAGAAGAACCAGGTCGTCTTTGAGGCGAGCGAAAACGTCTATGCCCAAACCCCCATCGTGGCCGCCTTCATGGCCCAGGGCATCAAGGTGCATTCGTCTGAAAGCCGCATGGTGCTGGGCCTGGGCGAGCCGCTCGAAGATGTTTTGGGCCGCACCCGTGAGCTGGCTCTGGCCACTTTGCAGATCGTGGCCGCCTTGTGCCTGCTTTGCCTCTTGTTGGCCATGGGGCTGGCGCGCTTCTTTGCCCGCCCCATCAATGCGGTGAGCGAGGCCGCTCAGCGCTTTGCCCAAGGCCTGCCGGCCGGCCCCTTGCCCTTGACTCGGCAGGATGAGATCGGCAGCTTGGCCCGCAACTTTGCTCAGATGCAGGAACAAATCAAGCAGCAGATGGCCGACCTGGTGCGCAAGCAAGAGGCCTTGGAGCATTTGGCGCAGCATGACATGCTGACCGGTCTGCCGAACCGGCGCCTGCTGGAGGGGCGGCTCGATACCGCCATTGCGCATGCCAAACGACACGGCGGAGGCGTCTGCGTCTTGTTCATCGACCTGGACCGATTCAAGCAACTGAACGATCGCTTTTGCCATGATGCCGGCGATGCGGTCTTGAAGATCGTGGCCGAGCGGCTGCAGGGCATGATGCGCGAGGTGGACACCGTGGCGCGCCTCGGTGGCGATGAGTTCGTGGTGCTGCTGGACGCCCAGACCAGCATGGCCCATGTGGCGGCCATCGCCGAAAAGCTACTCAATGGCCTGACCGCGCCGATTGCCTATGAAGGCCATCAGCTGCAGCTGGGGGCCAGCATCGGCATGGGCCGCTACCCGCAAGATGGCCACACCCGCGCCGAAATCATGGCCAAGGCCGACAAGGCGATGTACGAGGCCAAGGCCGTGGGCCAGGGCGGGGTGCGCTTCTACTCCGAGAGCAAGACCTAGGCTCAGTTCGGCAGTTTCAGCGTCCCGCTGCTGTTGAATCGCACGGTGCCGAACAAGCCGCCCGCCAGCTTGCCGGTGAGCACATAAGGCATCTCGCCTTTGTCGGCCGCTCCGGGCAGGCTGAGGGCCTGTCGCACGGCCGACAGGGCCGAGACCGTCAGGGGAACCTCAAGCACGCTCTCGCCAAAGCGCGGCACCAGGCCTTTATGGCCGCTGACACCGCTGGCAAAGCTCTTGCCGTTGAGATCTAGCTCCAGCGCCACGCCCTCGTATTCAATGGCGGCCGCATTGGGGTTCTGCACCCTCAGCTTGACCAGAAAACGCAACTCCAGCCCTTCGCCACGCAGCGATTCAATGCCGGCCACCTGAACCTTCAGCGCGTCGCGATGCGCTAGGCCGGCGCAGCCCGGCAGGAGCAGCAGCAGACTCAGGGCCGCGAGCAGCCAGCACAGGCCTCGCGCGGCTGTGGAGGTCGACCAGGGACGGGGAAAAGCAGCGTTCATGGCATCAGAAATTTGCTCATTAGGCTGCCAGCATAATCTTCTATTTCAAGACCTGCAGCAGCCAGCGGTTCAAGTCATTGACCTCTTCCATGCACATCGAGTGCGCCATGGGGTAATCGTGCCATTCGATCGGGTAGCCCAGGGTGGCCAAGGCATCGCGTGCGGTGCGACCGCGCTCGATGGCCACCACATCGTCTTGGCTGCCGTGGGCTAGGAAGAGCGGCGTCTCGGCATTGGCGGCGTGGCGTTCGGCGGCGGTGCTGGCCATCAAAGGCAGATAGCCCGACATGCCCGCCAGCCCAGCCAGGCGCGCGGGGTAGCGCAAGCCCGCCAACAGCGTCATGGCACAGCCTTGCGAGAAGCCTGCCAGCACAATGCGATGTGCGGGCACGCCACGTTCGCGCTCACGGTCGATCAAGGCATGAACCTCGCGGATGGAGTCTCGCAAGCCTGCTTCGTCCTCGCGTCGATGGGTTTCCAAACCGTAGAGGTCGTACCAGGCCCGCATCACATAGCCATTGTTCAGCGTCACCGGCCGCTCCTTGGCGCGCGGCATCACGCAGCGCAGCGGGCCCACCTCGGCCAGCTGCAGGGCATCGACCATGGGAACGAAGTCGGCGCCGTCGGCGCCCAGGCCGTGCAGGACGATCAAGCTGGCGCGGGCTTCGCCGGCGGGGTGCATTTCTATGGTTTGCAAAGTCATGGTGCGGGGCTCTGAAGGCTGCGAGAAATGGAGGGCATGGTAGCGACTTGTGCGCGGGCTTCTCAGTCCAGAGGCAAGACCGACTCGATCGGCCGGGCCTTGGGCTGGGGCGCAAACTGCGCCCAGGCCACACCGGCCAGCGTGATGGCGGCGCCCATCAGCTTGGGTGCGGTGAATTGCTCGCCGGTGCTGAACCAGGCGGCGATGCCTGCAATCGGCGGCATCAGGTAAATCAAGGGTGCCGTGCGCGCCACGCCGCGCTCGGCATTCACCCAGCCCCAGGCCAGCCAGGTCAGAAAGCCAATGCCGACGATGCCCCACACGGTGCCCAGCCACAGCAGCGGCGACACGGCGACCCAATTCACCGTCCGCGCCACCGGCCAGGCGTAGGCCAGCACCGGCAAGGTGGCCGCCAAGCTGGCGTAACACATCACCAGCACGGCGCCGTGGCGGGCGATCAATGGCTTGGCGGCCACGGTGTAGTAGCTGAACATCGCGGCGGCCAGCAGCAAAATGGCGTCACCGCCGCTGGCGCGCCAGTTGGCGGCCAAGAGCTTGTCCGACATGAAGAGCAAGGCGCCTCCCGCCGCGACGGCAATACCGGCCAGTTGCGCCGGGCGCAGTTTTTCAATGCCGAAGGCGCGCAGGATCAGCAAGGTGAACACCGGCCCGCAGGCCAGCAGCACCGAGCTTGAAAACGGGGTGGAGAAATGAATGCCATAGCTGCTCAAGGCCAGATGCAGGCCCTGGCCCAGCAGGCCTAAGCGCACCAGCGCCCAGGCGTCGCTGCTTGACACGCGCGGCCAGCGCAGGCCGTAGCGATGCAGCAGCAGACCGATCACCAGCAGCGGCATCAGTGCGAAGCGCAGGAACAAAAAGCCTTCCGGCTGCATGGCCGTCAGCAGCGCCTTTTGCAAGGGGAAGTTCAGCCCCCAGGCGATGACGATGGCGAGACCGACGGCCAGGCTGTAGCGAGCGTAGGGGCTTGGGGAGGGGCGGGCATCGGCAGACATGCGCGCATCTTGCCTCAGCCCCGTTTGACCCGCCGTTCGGCACTTGCAGGGAGTAGGGCGAGCTCTCCAAAGCAGGGCAAGCACGGGGGAGGGGCGGGGGATCGACTGCTAGCATCAAAAATTCACTTGCCCCGGAGCCGCCCATGACCTACCCCCATCTGCTTGAACCGCTGGATCTGGGCTTCACCACCCTGAAGAACCGCGTCTTGATGGGCAGCATGCACACCGGGCTTGAAGATGGGCGCAAGCATTTCGACCGCATGGCCGAGTACTTCGCCGAGCGCGCGCGCGGCGAGGTGGGCCTGATCGTGACCGGCGGCTATGCGCCCAATATCGAAGGCTGGGCCAAGCCCTTTGCTGGCACGCTGGCCACCTCGGGCGCGGCGCGCCGCCACAGTGTGGTGACCAAGGCGGTGCATGCCGAGGGCGGCAAGATTGCGCTGCAGATCCTGCACACCGGGCGCTATGGCTACCAGCCCTTTTGCGTGGCGCCTTCGCGCATTCAGTCGCCGATTTCGCCCTTCACCCCGCGTGAGCTGAGCGAGCGCGGCATCGAGCGGCAGATCCGCGCCTTCATCCGCTGCGCCAAGCTGGCCCGCGAGGCCGGCTACGACGGTGTGGAGGTGATGGGCTCCGAAGGCTATTTCATCAACCAGTTCTTGGTCAGCGCGACCAACCAGCGCACGGACGGCTGGGGCGGCAGCTATGCCAATCGCATGCGGCTGGCGATTGAGATCCTGACGCGCATGCGCGAGGCCGTGGGGCCGGACTTCATCATCATCTACCGGCTCTCGATGCTGGACCTGATCCCCAACGGCAGCTCCTGGGACGAAGTGCTGGAGCTGGCGCGCGGCGTGGTCAAGGCGGGTGCGACCTTGATCAACACCGGCATCGGCTGGCACGAGGCGCGCATCCCCACCATCGCCACCAGCG
>NZ_JBMLSK010000108.1:0-3946 GCF_049240545.1 Roseateles sp.
GTCGACAGCATTGCGAGCCTGGGCAGCCTGGAGCGCGCCAGAGCGAAGATGAACGAGAACAGCGCGTCAGGCGAGCCGACGGCAGAGGAGCGGGCTGACTGGGAAGAGCTGAAGCGGGCGTGGTTCGAGCCGAGCGCGGGCGTTGGCATAAACACCACCGGGGCGTGGATCAGCTCCGGCGCCGCTGCGGCCAATTCCATGATCGCCGGCAGGGACGCCATCATCGCGGAGATGCGCAGGAGCGGCGGCGCAGTTGCCAGAAAAGAGGATGCATTCGAGGCCGAGCTGCGGCGATTCCACATGGAGCGCGAAGAGCAGCTGGCCCTGCGCGAGAAGAAGAAGCTGGCGGCGGATGTCAAGGCCCGGGATGCCCACGCATCAGCAGTCGTAAACCGCAACCTGCTCCTGCTGCTCTAGAGTGCTCGCCGGGGCAGTACGCCCAGAAAACACCAAGCCACCTTCGGGTGGCTTTTTCGTTTGTGCCCGCCCGCGGCTGAATGCGCCCGTCTCCCGCGGACGGCCGCGGGATGGGCACACCCGACGACACGCGAGACATGCAGCAACCGACCTGGGCGCGCCTGGCCAGCAAGCTGGCACCGGCCGCCAAGCCAGCACCCAAGCAGGCCGCCACCAAGGCGGCAAGCGTAGCCGTGCCCAAGCCTGCCGAGCCGTCGCCGCGGGACGAGGCGTGGTGGGTCAAGCGCATGCACGAGTGGCGCAAGGATGATCCCGCCAGGCCATTCCCGCGCGGCAAGCTGAACCTGTGGCTGGAGCTGACGCCAGACGGCGCAGTGCGCGACGCACTCACAGACGATCTGCCGACGAACCTGGACCTGTTGCTGGACCGCATGATCTGCGGCGAGTCGATGTCGGCCCTGGCCGAGTACGTGACCGAGCTGTTCGGCTTCCGCGTCAGCGCCTACCACGTCCGCATGGCCATGACGTCGACACCCGATCGGCTGGCCAAGTACAACCTGGCCCGGCACCACTATGCCCACCAGCTGGTGGAGGAAGCCACCAAGGACGCGGACTCTGCGCGGCGCCATGGCGACTTCCGCTACAGCGGCGACTTCCGCATGAAGCTGGCCGGTAAGCTGGCGCCCGAGCACTACGGCGACAAGGCGCAGCTGGAAGTGGGCGGCATCACCGGCAAGCCCGTGGAGCACAAGGTCGAGGGGCAGAGCCCGGCCGAGGCATACAAGGCGCTGGTCGGCGCATCGGTGAAATAACAATGATGAAGTGCAGCTCTCAAGAATCCGGCATCTACGCCATCAGGGCCCCTAGCGGCAACCTGTACATCGGCAGCGCAGCCAACTTCAACCGGCGCGCGAACTGCCATCGCTCGAAGCTGGTGCGCGGCGTCCACTTCAGCAAGCAGCTGCAGGATGCGTGCAACAAGTACGGCATCGATGCGCTCGTGTTCACGCCCGTGTTCCGGTGCGGGCGGGATGATCTGATCGCATACGAGCAGGCCTTCATCGACGCGCTGGCGCCGGCCTACAACTCGGCCAAGGTGGCGGGCGCGCCGATGGCTGGCCGCAAGCATGGCGACGGCTTCAGGAAGAAGATTGCCGCCACCCGCGCCGCGAACCCTGAGACCGTGGCAAAGGCCGCCAAGAAGGCTGCGGAAACGCGAGCCAGGGCCTGGGCCGAGATGACGCCGGAGGAGATGGCGGCCGATGCCGCGAAGCGCAAGGAGGCCATCCGAATCGGCAATGCCAAGCGCATGGCCGCGCTTACCCCAGAGCAGCGCGCAGAGCGCGTCGAGAGTCTGCGCGCTCGCGGCAAGCTGGCGTCGGCTGCGGCAAAAGCGAGGCTTCTGGCGATGACGCCAGAAGAGCGGGCTGCTGACAAGGCCAGGATGCTGGCGAAGCGCGCGGCCACATACGCAAAGAAGACGCCGGAGGAAATCGCCGAGATCAATCGCAGGCGGTCAATTGGCATGGTCCGCGCCAGGAAGGAATCACAATGCTGATCCCCGAGCACTGGCGCTGGTTTGACCACAAGAGCCCTGATTACGACCGGGCCTGGCAGCAGCGCGTCGACATGCTGAAGCGCATCAGGTCCGGCGAGATCGACCTGGTCGCACTCAAGGAGCACTACAGGGCCAATCCCGTCGACTTCATCTGCGACTGGATCATCACGAGAGAGCCTCGCAATATCGAGCGCAACCTGCCGACGGCCATCCCGCTGATCCTGTTTGAGCGGCAGGCCGAGTTCGTTCAGTGGCTCATGGACAGATGGAAGGGGCGCGAGCATGGCGTTTGCGCCAAGAGCCGCGACATGGGCGTCTCGGTCACAACCTGCGCGGCGTTCGTCAGCTTTTGGCTCTTCAACGAAGGCTTCGTCGGAAGCATTGGCTCGCGGCGCGAAACCATGGTCGACAACGGCAGCGACCCGAACTCGATCTTCTGGAAGCTGCGCGACATGGTGCACACGCTGCCAGTCGAGTTCATCCCGGCAGGCTACAAGCCGGCCGAGCACGCCACGCGCATGAAGCTAGCCAACCCGGCCACTGGTGCGACGCTCGTCGGCGAAGCTGGCCGCAACATCGGCCGCGGCGGTCGCTCGTCCATCGCCTTCGTTGACGAAAGCGCGTTCGTGGAAAACGCCCAGGACGTCGAGGCCGCCCTGTCGCAGAACTCGAATTGCATCATCCATAGCTCCACGCCGAACGGCATGGGCAATGTGTTCGCGAAGAAGTGGCACTCGGGTCGGGTGTCCAAGTTCAAGTTCCACTGGACCCAGGACAAGCGCAAGGATCAGGACTGGTACGAGCGCATGTGCGCCACGCTGGACCCGGTCGTGGTCGCGGCCGAGATCGACATCAGCTTCACGGCATCGGTCGCGAACGCATTCATCTCCGGCGAGGACGTGAGCATGGCCCAGCGCCTGGGCCCGGCCGATGTGGAGGCCATTGGGCCGATCATGATCGGCGTCGACGTCGCCAGGTTCGGCAACGACAAGAGCTGCATCACCGTTCGCCGTGGGCGCGTCTGCTCTCGCATTGAGGTGTTCGGCAAGGCCGATGTCGTAGACGTCGCCGGTCGAGTGATCGACGTCTGCCGATCTATGCACGAGCCACCATCCCAGATCGCGGTCGACACCATCGGCATAGGCGCTGGCGTCGCTGACACGCTCCGGCGCAACGAGCGCTTCGGGCATCTCGTCGTCGACGTCAACAGCTCCCTGCGACTCGACGATGGCGAGTGCTACAACCTGCGCGCCCGCATGTGGCGCGACATGAGGGACTGGCTGCAGGGCCGCGTGAGCATCCCCAATGACCCGCAGCTGGCCTCGGAGCTCACCGCCCTGCAGTACGGCTACAAGGGTCAGCTACTGCTGATCGAATCGAAGGACGACGCAAAGAAGCGCGGCATCTCGTCCCCCGACATGGCCGACAGCCTGGCCCTGACGTTCGCCTACCCGCCCGAGAAGCGCAAGCAACAGCGACCCATGGCGCCGGCCTGGGCTCCTGCAGACGACATATCCGGCTACTGACGCACAAGGAGAAGACATGCGACCTGATCTCAAGCGGCACGCCATTGGCGGCCTCATCGTGGCCCTGGTGGCACTGGGCGCCGGCCTGGCGGCCCTGTACCTGGCCATCAACCCGCTGACCGCTGTGGTGGCCGTCGCGTCCTGCGTGGGCGCCTCGGTCATCGAGGGCGCGCAGTGGATCGAGAACCGCGGCGGCGTCCTGCCCACGCGTGAGGTGTCGTTCCTGGACTGGATCTGGACCGCGGCGCCGGGCCTGGTGCTGGCCGCAATCATTGAATGGAGTGCAAAGTGAAATTCCGAGAATCCAAAGCAGAGAACGGCCTCGACTACATCCTGGGCCTGGAGGGCGGGCATACCGTGGTGGTGCCGGCCGACAAGGCGTTCCCAGCTCCGGTGTCAGGGGCTGGGATTCCGGTCCTGGATGCCGCCACGGCGGGCACCAGCT
>NZ_JBMLSK010000109.1:0-4148 GCF_049240545.1 Roseateles sp.
ACCGACATCGCCACCTGGTTGCCGGCCAGCGCGACCGCGCCGAAGGTGCCGATCATCAGCGTCGCCACCGCCATGGCTCCCGTCTCGGCCAGGTACATCAAGCCCATCGGCGCCCCCTCACGGGCCACCGAGGCGATCACCGTTGCGCTCAAGCCGGCCCGCAGCCGCAGCCGCCGCATGGACCGCGCCCGCAGCCAATAGACCCAGGCCGCCGCCAGCGCCAGGGTTTCGGCGACCAGCGATGCAATGCCTGCGCCCGTCAGCCCCAGCATCGGCAGGGGGCCGACGCCCCAGATCAGCGCACAGTTCAACGGCACGTTGACCCCAACCGCCAGGAACGCGAAACCCGTGCCGAGCCACGGCCGGTCCACCGCCTCGAACGTGGCCTTGAACACCAGCAGCAGCGAGAACGGCAGCATCATCACGGCGATCGACACCCAGTAGGGGAACATGATCGCCAGCACCTCGCCCGGCTGCCCCAGCCAGGGCAGCAAGGGCCAGGCCGCCAGCATCACCACCATGCCCAGTGCGCCGACGATGGCGCCCAGGACCAAGCCGTTGCGCAACAGCGCCGGGATCCGCCGCTTCTGCCCGGCGCCGTGCGCCGCGCCCACCCGCACCGACATGGCCGACAACAGCCCGTAGATCGCCGCAAAGAGGATGATCGCCACCGCATTGGTGATGCCCACCGCCGCCAGAGGCAAGGGCCCCAGCGGTGCCAGCATCACGGAATCCGTGACGCCCAGCAAGGTTGACGCGCCCAGGCCCGCCACGATGGGAACGGCCAGAGCCAGGATGGAGGGAATCTCGCGGCGGACAGGAGCCAGCTTCGGCATCTTGTGCTCTTGGCAGGGTTTGACATACGCTTCGTATGTCATTATGCCCATTCCATACGATCCGTATGTCAAACATCCGAACCACCCGTGCCCAGGCCGCGCAAGGCACGACCGAGCGGCTGATCGCCGCGGCGCATCGGGCCTTCGCCGAAGTGGGCTTTGCAGCGGTTTCGCTGGATGCGCTGGCGGCCGAAGCAGGGGTCACGCGTGGCGCGCTGCACCACCACTTCGGCAACAAGGCCGGGTTGTTCGAGGCGGTCGTGCGCCGGATCGACGCGGAGATCGGTGACGAGATGCAGGCTGTCTGGGACGCCACGCCCGATGCCTGGGAAGGCTTCTGCGCCTGCTTCCACGCCTACCTGGATGCGGTGCTGCGCCCTGACCGCAGCCGCATCCTGTTCCAGGACGCGCCGGCCGTGTTGGGGCTGAAGGCGGCCGACATCCTGATGGAGTCGGGCTTCGGCGAAATGCTGGCCGAACTGCAGGGCTTCATCGGCAGCCGCCGGATCACGGCCCCCGATGCCGAGGCGCTGGCGCACCTGCTGAACGGCGCGACGATCAATCTCGCCTTCTGGGCGGCCGAGGGCGAGGCCAGAGATGGCCGCCGCGAACGCGCGCATGCAACGTTGGACGCCATCTTCGACGGGCTGACGCGGGCGCGCTGAGGACGGCTGGGATCGAGGGGCTTGCACAGGGCCGCTTGAGACTGGGGACGGTCGCTCGAGATACAGCGCTGAACGGCCGCCATGGCTCGAGGCCGACACTCGCGTTCATCTCCTCGACCGGCAATGCTGCTTCGGGGGGACGCCACTGCTCAGGCTGTCTGAAGCCTGCTGTATCCTGCCGTCCGCTGGGAACTTCTACCAATGAGTGCCGGAGGGAGCGCGCTTCGATGCAGGACGAAATTCTCACCCTTCCAGAAGTTGGCCAACTGTTGAAGGTTGCGGAGAAGACCGTCTACACGATGGCCCAGAGGGAACAGCTACCGGCGCTCAAAGTCGGGGGGCAATGGCGATTCAAGCGTGTGGACTTTGACCAGTGGATCGAGCAGCAGAAGGCTGCTCGCCACATCGGAGACAGTAACGCGCCCACCAAGTACGTCGATGAGATCGTTAGGAAGCGCACGTCGCCCGCTGTGAAGTCGGCGCTGACGAGCCCGCTTGACGCACCTGCTGCCTTGGGTGCGGCGAAGAAGACCAGAGGGGGAAGACGCGATGCTTGAGACCATTCACCTGAAGAACGTCGGCCCGGCGACCGAGATGCAGATGAATCTCGCACCCCGGCTGAACCTCATCACCGGGGACAACGGCCTCGGCAAGAGCTTCCTGCTCGACGTGGCCTGGTGGACGCTGACGCGTACATGGGCGCGAGAGCCTGTCATCCCAAAGGCAGGCGCCAGGGCCGAGATTGCCTACCAGTACACGAAGAAAACGAAACCGTCATACGCGTTCAAGAGCTCGTACGAAGCGGCGCGTGTGCGGTGGACCGTGAAGCAGAGCCGACCACCTATTCCAGGGCTGATCCTTTACGCACAGGTCGACGGCGGCTTCTCGGTCTGGGATCCGATGCGGAACTACTGGACAGAGGACGCCTCCGATCGGCCCAACGCGTTCCTATTCACCCCCGAGCAGGTTTGGAAGGGCAGCGAGTTCTGCAAAGGACTTCTCGATGACTGGGCACTGTGGCAGGCGGGCAACGACCAGTCGTTTCAAGTCCTGAAGCAGGTCATCGAGAGTCTGTCGCCATCTCCCAAAGAGAGGCTGGTTCCTGGCGACCTTCGAAAGCTCTCCGTGAGGGATCCACAGCGCTATCCGACCTTGCGCATGCCGTACGGTGAGGATGTCGCGGTCATTCATGCATCGGCCGGCATGCGGCGCGTGATCGCGCTGGCCTACCTGCTCACTTGGGCATGGCAGGAGCACGTTGAGAGCGCCAAGCTCCGCGCTGAACGTCCTACTCGCGAGATCATCTTTCTCGTCGACGAGATCGAAGGACACCTTCACCCTCAATGGCAGCGCCGTATCGTGCCCGCACTGCTCAAGGTGATGGACGTCCTTACGGGCACGCACGGCTCCAAAGTGCAGCTTGTTGCCGCAACGCACTCTCCGCTGGTCCTCGCTTCGGTCGAGCCCTCCTTCAACGCGGACGAGGACGCGTGGTTCGACTTGGATTTCGAGAGAAAGAACGTCATTCTCAGGAAGCGTCCATTCGTTCGCCACGGCGAAATCGGCAACTGGCTGGTGAGCGAAGCCTTTGACCTAAAGGAACCCCGATCGCTGGAAGGCGAGCAGGCCATTGCGGAAGCGCAGGCAGTGCTCGAGGCGTCAGACCCGTCGGCTACAGCGATCGAGAGGGCCGATCAAGGGCTTCGCCAGGCCGGGCTACCCGACATCGATCCCTTTTGGGTCCAGTGGGGCTACTTCAAGGAGCGGAGCACGGCACCGCGCAAGATCGCGGTCAAGCGGGCAGCAGAGAAGGGACCGAAGTCGTGATCCCTGTCTCCCTCGCACCAGAGCCAAAGGGGTTCGACAAGGATATCCGCCAGCCAGGCCTCTCGGCGATCGACGAGCTTGTCGGGCGTGCACCCCGAATCAAACGCCGCGGGAGGCGGCGCGCCGCGATCGCCGCCACTGAGTCGAGGATCCCGGCCGACAAGTTCCCGCCGTTCTGGCGCAATGCGCTCGACGACATGATGACGGCGTACGAGCAGCGTTGCGCGTACCTCGCGATGTTCATCGAGGAGACGGGGGGGCCCACCGTGGACCACGTCATCCCGAAATCGCTTGCGTGGGATCGGGTGTACGAATGGTCGAACTATCGACTCTGCGCAGGCGTCGTGAACGCCAAGAAGGGGAATCTGCTTGGTCTGGTGGACCCCGTAGATGCAAAGATTGGCTGGTTCGAATTGGACCTCGTCAGTTACCGCGTCGTAAAAGGCGGCTCGGCACCGCCGGCGCAGCAGGAAAGGATCGATGCGACGTTGTCCTTGCTCAACATCCGCGACTGCTGTGCCCAGCGGAAGCGGTATGTCGAGGAGTACCGCCGCGGGCCGGGGCCGGGTACCAAGGGTATCGACCTTTCCTACCTGGAACACCGCGCGCCGTTCATTGCTGCCGAGCTCCGTCGGCAGGGCCAGCTCGTGCGAGGAGACGTCTGAGCCGCGCGCTCCATGACTACTTGGCCAAACAGCTCGCAACACCTGTTTGCGCCGATGAAGAGCGGACTGCGGTCGTCGGCGCAGTGACCGGTCTCTGACAGGAAATGTGCAGTCGGCAGCCGAGACCGACCGTCAGCAACCGCTGCGAAGCATGC
>NZ_JBMLSK010000110.1:0-1815 GCF_049240545.1 Roseateles sp.
ATGAACGCATTCAGCCGGGACTACGTGCCCCAAATCCAGCACAAGCCCAAGAAGCCCAAGCGGGTTGATCTTGGCTTTCGCCCGAACGCCTATTGCCACATGAGCCGCACCGAGGCCGACAAGGCCAAGACGGCGCGAATCCTCAAGCCCAGCGGGGTCTGATGAACTACTACGAACGCCACCTAGGCGACTACGCCAAGGACACGGCGCACCTGAGCATGCTTGAGCACGGCGCCTATGGCCTGCTGCTGGATCGGTACTACGGCACCGAACAAGGCATTCAAGCTGACCAGGCGCACCGGGTGGCGCGTGCTCGCTCCAAGGAAGAAAAGGCCGCCGTTGATGCCGTGCTGTCCGAGTTCTTCACGCTGTCCGATGGCGTCTGGAAGCACTCGCGGGTAGAGCGCGAAATCGAGAAGGCGCAAACCAAGATCAAAGCGGCCCAAGAGAACGGCAAGCGTGGTGGGCGTCCAAAGAAGAACCCGGAAGCAACCGACGAAAAACCCACTGGGTTTCCGCTGGGTTCGGATTTGGAAACCCAGACGAAAGCTCACCAGACACCAGACACCAGTTATTCGGTTTCTAACGAAACCGGCGGGCAAGCCGCCAGGCCGTTGACCCCTGACGAGATCATTTTCGGCTACGGGGTGCCCCTGCTGGTGGGTGCTGGCAACGCCGACAAGGCCGCCCGCTCGTTCCTCGGTGGCCTGCGGAAGTCCCACGGCGACGACCGCGTTGTTGACGCCCTGAGGGAGTGCCTGAAGGCCAAGCCCTTGCAGCCGTTGGAGTGGCTGGCCGCCAAGTTGCCGCCGCAGCAGTCCAAGGCGCCCAGCAAACACAGCGGCTTTGCCGCGAAGAACTACCGCGAAGGAGTGAACCCCGATGGATCGTTCTGACGAGCCCCAAACCGTCGCCGGCCTGATCCGCGACCTGGGCCAGCGGCAGGCGTCGTGCCCCGAGCATGGCCCCTACACCTCAACCGGCAAGCTGCTGCTGCGCCGCGAGGTGTGGTCGCAGTGCCCGGCATGTGCCGATGCCGCAGCCAAGAGCCGCGCCGATGCCGAAGCCCGCGAACAGGCCGAACGGCTGGCCGCGAAGCGTTTGGCCGCCATCGGGCAAGCCTGCATCCCGACGCGCTTCCAGACGATGACGTTCGACGCCTACAAGGCCGACACGCCCGAGCAGCGCGCCGCACTGGCCCGCGTCCGTGACTACGTGGAGAACTTCCGCGACCACAAGCGCACGGGTGCAGGGCTGGTGATGGCTGGCCTGCCGGGCACGGGAAAGACCCACCTGGCCGCCGCTGCGTGCTTGGCGCTGATCGGCCAGCACTGGGTGCATTACACGACCTGCATGGGCCTGATTCGCATGGTGCGGGACACATGGCGCCGCGATTCCGAGCGCACTGAGCGCGACGTGCTGAAGCTGCTGGGCGAAACCATCGACCTGCTGGTGATTGACGAAATCGGCGTTCAGTACGGCACCGATGGGGAGCAGACGATTCTGTTCGAGGTGCTGGACCGGCGCTATGCCGAAATGCGCCCCACGCTGCTGCTGACGAACCAAGACAAGGCCGGCTTTAAGGCTTTCATCGGTGAGCGCGTGGCCGACCGCCTGACGCAGACGCACAGCTGGATGGCGTTCGACTGGCCCAGCTATCGCCGCGCTGCACGGGTGGCCGCATGACCGACCTAGAACGTTTGGAGCTGGCCGCTAAGGCTGCTGGCATCCGTTACCGCAAGCCGCACCCGGAATACACCGGGAGCTTTGGCCTGTTTCTGGAAGACGAGGCCGGAAACATCGTGGGCAACTGGA
>NZ_JBMLSK010000111.1:0-4913 GCF_049240545.1 Roseateles sp.
ACCAGCGCCGCCACCACCTGGCCGGCGAAGATGGCCAGCGGGAAGTTCCAGGGGCTGATACAGACGAAGACACCACGGCCTTGCATGCGACCGGCGTCGCTTTCGGCCTGATCTGCGTAGTAGCGCAAGAAGTCCACGGCTTCGCGCACCTCGGCGATGCAGTCGCCTTGGGTCTTGTAGGCTTCCTTCACCAGCAGTGCGCAGAACTCGGCCAAGCGGGCGTCCAGCGCATCGGCGGCGCGGCGCAGGATGGCGGCGCGCTCTTGCACCGGCGTGCTGTTCCAGCCGGCAAAACCGGCTTGCAGACCGGCCATGGTCGAGGCCACATAGCCCGGCGTGGCTTCGGCCACCGGCAGGACCTGCACCTCAGCCAGGGCGCGCAACAGCGGCTGACGCTGCGCCAGATCGGTCAGATCAGCGCCGGTGGAATTGAGCCGGCCATGGCCCAAGCGGTCCAGGTACAAAGCCTTGGGCAGCGGCAAGGCGCCCAGCGTTTGAATCTGTGCCAGCGGCGAGCCCAGCAGCTCGGGCACTTGCACATTCACATCGGCCAGCTGATGCACAAAAGACGAGTTGGCGCCGTTCTCCAGCAGGCGACGCACCAAATAGGCCAAGAGGTCGCGGTGCTCGCCGACCGGGGCGTAGACGCGGCAAGGAATCGTGCCGTCGCGCAGCACCTCGCGGTAGACACCTTCGCCCATGCCATGCAGACGCTGCATTTCAAACTTCGCACCGGCCTTGCGGGCCATCAGCACGATGGCGGCGATGGTGCCGGCGTTGTGGCTGGCGAACTGCGGATAGATCACCTCGGCGTGGCCGATCAAGGCCTGGGCGCAGGCCAGGTAAGACACATCGGTGTGCTGCTTGTGGGTGAAGACCGGGTAAGCGGTCAGGCCCTGCTCTTGGGCGCGCTTGATTTCGCCGTCCCAATACGCACCCTTGACCAGACGCACCATGAAGCGCAGACCATGCTTTTTGGCGATGGCGGCCACTTCGTGGATCACGCTCAAGGCACGGGTTTGGTAGGCCTGCACCGCCAGACCGAAGCCACGCCACTGCGGGTAATGCGTGGCGATGCGAGCGGCCAGCGCGTCCAGCACGTCCAGCGACATTTCCAGACGATCGACCTCTTCGGCGTCGATGGTCAGATTGATATTGGCCTGAGCCGCCAGGGTGATCAGCTCCCAGACACGCGGCAGCAGCTCAGCGAAGACCCGCTCGCGCTGCAGCACTTCATAGCGCGAGAACAAGGCGCTCAGCTTGATGGAGATGCCATCAGCGCTCTCGGGCGCATCGGCGCGGGCACCGCTGGCGATGGCTTTGATGGCGCCGATATAGGCCGCGTGGTAGCGGCGCGCATCGGCCTCGGTGCGGGCGCCCTCGCCCAACATGTCATAGCTGAAGCTCAGCTGCGGCTGGACCTTGCGGGCGCTGGCAGCCTCGCTCATGGCTTCTTGGATATTGCGGCCCAGCACGAACTGGCGGCCCAGCAACTGGATGGCACGCACGGTGGCGGCGACCACGGTCTGCGAACCCAGGCGGGTCATCAAGCCGCCCTGGCCTTCGGCGTCGGGCAGGAACTTCTTCGACAAAGAAATGGCCGAGGCCGACAGGCTGGCCAGCATCTTGTGCGGGCCTTCGGAAGCGCCAGCAAAGTCGGCGCGGCCGAGTTGGTCGGCCGTCAGGGCGATGGCGGTGGGCGCATCCGGCACGCGCAAGAGCGCTTCGGCTAGGCGCATCAGGGCCAGACCCTCGGCACTGCTGATCGGGTATTCGCGCAGCAAGGACTCCATCGCCCAGAAGGGCGCTGGGTTGGCGCGCACCTGCTGCACCCAGGGGCCGGCCAGGCTCAGCACGGCCGACCAATCCAAGCGCTCGGCCATGGTTTGGGCCAGGGCATGGACCACCGCGATCTCCTCGCGATAAGGGCCGGGCAAGCGGGCGGCTTCGGGTGGCAGAGCGAAAGCGGTCATGGAATTCCCCTTGTTGGGCGGTTTCTAGCGAAGTTCCGAACTATAAAAATGATCCAGATGGATTAAATTCAGATGATTTCCCATTCGGCAGTTGAAAATCCAGCATGAACGACGAAACGAGCACCCTGGACAAGATCGATATGCGCATCCTGCGGGTACTGCAGAGCGACGGTCGCATCTCCAATCTGAAGTTGGCCGAGGCGGTGCACCTCTCACCCACGGCGGTGCTGGAACGCGTCAAACGCCTGACCCGTGAGAACTACATCCTCGGCTACGAAGCCCGGCTGAACCCGGAAAAGCTCGGCGCAGCGATGTTGGTCTTCATCGAGATCCTGCTGGACCGCACGGTACAAGACGTGATGGACAACTTCAAGGCCGCCGTTCAAGCCCGGCCCGAAATCCTCGAATGCCATCTGGTCGCCGGTGGCTTTGACTACCTGCTGAAGACGCGGGTGTCCGACATGAGCGCCTACCGCGAGTTCATCGGCAGCGTCATCTGGACCCTGCCCGGCGTGCGCGAAACCCGCACCTACGCGGTGATGGAGGAGGTGAAAAACACGACGGCACTGCCGTTCTGAACTCCCCCCCGTTTGGGGGAATCGGCAGAAGGGGGGGTGTCCCCCTCCCCCATCACCCCACCCCCGGTGTGATGGGATTGTGTGGAGGAATGCACGAAAGTTTGGACGCGCCTCCCAAAGCGGCGGCACAACAGCCTCCCCTCCTCCTGATCGTCCTACGGAGTCCCATCATGCAAGTGCTTGTCAGCCAGTCCAAGACCAACCTGTCCTCGGCTCCGAGGACCAAAGTCTCCTCCGCACCAGTTGCCGACGCCTCCGAGCCGCTGGCTCCGGTCTACAGCACTTGCGGATGGTTCGACTCCAGTTTCGAATTGCACAACGGCTTGCAAGTCACCGAGGACCAAGACGCTAGCTTGCTGCAACTGTGGGCGCGGGCCTTGAGCAAGTCCTTGAATGGGATGACGACGCGGCACTGAATTGGGCGGGGCGATGCGGCAAGGCGCGCTGCAAATCGGCGCGTTCAAAAGGCTTGTGGCGCCCGGACAGTTTCAGCGCCAACTGAATCACCTTGTCATGAGTGCGCGAAGGAGGCGCCCCCACCGGCAAGACCATCAAGGCCACCAACAAGCCCACCGGCACCCACATGGGCAAACTCGCGCCACGCCCTGCGGTCGCCAGCGCCCCGCGCAGACTCCAGGCGCTGACAAAACCGCCAAGCAAAAAACCACTCAGCGACTCCGAAGGTGAGTGTGCGCCCACCTTGAGGCGAGAGTAGGCGATCAGGGCGGCCAAGCCAAAGGCCAAGCCCACCAAGAGGCGCTGCGTTGAGAGGGGCTGACCCCGAGCCGCCACCCAAGCCAAGCCCGGAAGAATGGCCGCCGAAGCCATGGCATGGCCCGAGATGCCGGTGAAGTTCCAGGCCGACACGCCGAGGCCCCAGCCGAAAAACGCCAGCTTGCTGGCGGCGGTCAGGGCGATGGCCAAGCCCAAGCCCCAGACCCAGCGACGCAGCACACTCGCCTTCCCCGATCCAACATCACTCGGCCGCTGACGCCACAAAAACACCTGAGCCAGCAGCGCCAAGGGCAGCAAGAGCTGAATCTCGCCCCAACGCGTCAAGAAATGCCAGAAAGCGGCAAGGTCAAAAGGAATCGGGGCCAAAGTCATCACTCGATGCTAAGGGCCGCGGATGACAGAACAACGGGGCCCGGCAAAACACCTGAGGGCATTCAGGAAGCCGACGAAGCGCTGATTCGCAGCGGGCCGCGCCGTGGAACTCAGCAAGTTCAAGGCGTCTTCACCGACATCGAGCCGTCTTCGGAGACATAGCTGATGCTGATGAAAGAACCCAAACTGCCGTCCGCCAGCAGTTGATGACACTGCGCGCCCACACGGCTGAATCCGGTCGCCACCACCTTGGACGTGCGGTTCAGGCACAGCAGCACCCGGCCACCTTCTTCTTTCACCTGCCAGGTGTCGACGTAGTTCGCCTCGACCGCGGCCCCGGGGGCGCAGCTCACATACTCGACGCCGCTGCCGTTGGGGCCGCTGTCGCCCACTTTGGCGCTGCGCGAAAAGCTGCCCTTGGTCTGGGCCAGTTCGCAAGCATCATCGCTGCGCGAGCTGTTGGCCTCGGTTTGAACCAGGGCCGGATCGAAGAACAGCTCAGAGCTGGAGGTCGTGCTCCGCCCATTGGCGCTCAGCTTCATTGCCTGCAGCGTGTAGGCATAGGACTTGCCGTTGACCGGGAAGACCGCTGTCCCTGTTTTGGGCGTCAAGCTCAGAACCATGGTGATCGGCGTCGTCCCCGAGGTGCCGCTCAAAGACCAGCTTTGGGCCTTGGTGTAGTACTGGGTCATCGCGGCCTGCAGGTCATAGCTGCTGGGCTTGATGGGTTCGGGTTCCGACGAACTGCCACCACCGCCACAGGCCTGCAAGAGGCTCAGACCCAAGGCCAAAGCCGTCATCGAGAGGATACGTGGGCGGCTTCGCGAAGAAAGTGCGCTAGCGGTCGAAGTTTGAATAGAGGGCATCGTTGGAGCTCGCGAAGTAGACGACAAATGAAAGAGCGGGCGCATTGCAACCCGCCGATCCCTCACCGTCCATCGCCCGAAATGGGGGCAAGCCAAGCTCAGTAAATCTCCGGCACGATCATCTCAGGCGGCACCGGTTGGCGCAGATAGTCGTCGTGGCGCTCGCGCGGCGGCAGGGTTACCGGCGCATGCTCGATCTCGTGATACGGCATCTGCGACAACAAATGCGCCATGCAGTTCAGGCGGGCTTTTTTCTTGTCCACCGCCTGCACCACCCACCAAGGCGCCTCGGGGATGTGGGTGCGCTCCATCATCGTTTCCTTGACCTTGGTGTAGTCCTCCCAGCGGCGGCGCGACTCCAGGTCCATGGGGCTGAGCTTCCACTGCTT
>NZ_JBMLSK010000112.1:0-64292 GCF_049240545.1 Roseateles sp.
GCGTGGTCAAGAACAAGATCATGTACGGTAAAAAGGTCAAGGGCATCGAGCGCTCCACCTTCTTGATCGACGCGGCTGGCGTTTTGCGCGCCGAATGGCGCGGCATCAAGGTTGCCGGCCATGTGGACGAGGTGCTGAAGGAAGTCAGCGCACTGAAGAAAGAAGCCGCTTAAGTCTTTTCTTGACCTTGCGTCGAAAAAAAGCCGGTTGGGCCATGGGCCTGAACCGGCTTTTCGCATTGGGCCAAGCGTCTTGCGCTCGCACAGATGTCTTCGAGTTCAGCAGCGCCAAGTGTCACTTGGCTTTGTGCATAATGGTTCCATGCTCGAGAGTCCTGAAGCCGAAATCAAAAGCCGCACATTGGCCTGTGCGGCTTTTCTTTTTTCTTCACCGCCTTCTTGTTTCCAAGCCCACGGCCCTTCGGCCGATCTAACGCAGCCTGACACCACGCCATGCCTCTGCCCAAAGCCCCGACAAAACGCGCCAGCCGTCTAGAGTCAAACGCATTTGAGACCACGCTGACTGTCAGCAAGCCCGATCCAAGCCGCAAGGCGGTGGCCGCAACGCCGGCGCCAATCCTCGCTGCGCCGCCAACGCCGGCGCTTCGCCCGAAGTCCTCCCCGGCGGCCACCAGCAAGTCGACAACACCAGCCGTGAACGCCAAGCAGGCAGAGCCGGTGCAAACCACGTTCGCGCCCAGCGCCGTGCAGGCCGCCAGAACACAAGCCCCCAAGCCCGCCAAACCCAGCGCACGCAAAGCTGCAGCCAAGCCAGCCAATGGCGAGGCCACCAAGTTGTTCGTGCTGGACACCAATGTGTTGATGCACGACCCGATGTGCTTGTTCCGCTTTGAGGAACACGACATCTATCTGCCGATGATCACCTTGGAGGAGATGGACGGCCACAAAAAGGGCATGACCGAGGTGGCGCGCAATGTGCGCCAGGTCAGCCGTGAGCTGGACAACCTGGCCGGCGGGCTGAAGAGCAGCGGCGTCGAGGAAATGGCCAAAGGCTTGCCGCTGGACCACACCGGCCACCGCGAAGCCGGCGGCAAACTCTTCTTCCAGACCGAGTTGATCGACGCACCGCTGCCCGCCGGACTGCCGCAAGGCAAAGCCGACAACCAAATTCTGGCCGTGGTGCAGGCGCTGAAGCTGAAGAACCCGGGCCGCGAAGTGGTGCTGGTGTCCAAAGACATCAATATGCGCATCAAGGCCCGTGCCTTGGGTCTGCCCACCGAGGACTACCGCAACGACAAGACGCTGGAAGACTCCGACCTGCTCTACACCGGGGTGCAGGCGCTGCCGGCCGACTTCTGGGAGCGCCATGGCAAGACCATGGAAAGCTGGCAGCAAGGCGGCCTCACCTTCTACCGCATCAGCGGGCCACTGGTGCCTTCGCTGCTGGTCAATGAGCTGGTCTATCTGGAAGCGCCCGGCGCTGCACCGCTTTACGCCAAGGTGCTGGAGATCACCGGCAAGACCGCCGTGCTGCGTACGCTGAAGGACTATGGCAACCAAAAGCACTCGGTCTGGGGCGTCACGGCGCGCAACCGCGAGCAGAACTTTGCCCTCAATCTGCTGATGGACCCGGACTGCGACTTCGTCACCCTGACCGGCACCGCCGGCACTGGCAAGACGCTGATGACCTTGGCCGCCGGCTTGTCGCAAGTGCTGGACGAGCGCCGCTACTCGGAAATCATCGTCACCCGCGTGACCGTGCCGGTGGGTGAAGACATCGGCTTCCTGCCCGGCACCGAAGAGGAAAAGATGAGCCCCTGGATGGGCGCGCTGGACGACAACCTGGAAGTGCTGGCGCGCGGCGACAGCGCGGCCGGCGAATGGGGCCGCGCCGCCACCAACGACCTGGTGCGCAGCAAGATCAAGATCAAGAGCTTGAACTTCATGCGCGGGCGCACCTTCTTGAACAAGTTCGTCATCATCGACGAGGCGCAAAACTTGACGCCCAAGCAGATGAAAACGCTGATCACCCGCGCCGGCCCCGGCACCAAGATCGTCTGCCTGGGCAACCTCGCGCAGATCGACACGCCCTATTTGACCGAGGGCAGTTCCGGCCTGACCTTTGCCGTGGATCGCTTCAAGGGCTGGGCTCACAGCGGCCACGTCACGCTGGCGCGCGGCGAGCGCTCACGCTTGGCGGACTTTGCCTCCGAAGTGCTCTAAGTACGAAGCTCGAGCACTTCATCCAAGGGCGGCCTGCGGGCCGCCCTTGTTCTTTCTTGTTTGCGACAATTGCAGCCCTCATGACGCTTTACGTTTCCGACCTCGACGGCACCTTGCTCGACGCCCAAGGCCGCCTCGCCCCCAGCACCCGCGCCGGCCTGGTGCGGCTGCTCGACCAAGGCCTGCTGTTCACCGTGGCCAGTGCGCGCCATGTCACTTCGATCCGCAACATCCTCGGCGACCTGCCGCTGCGCCTGCCGGTGATCGGCAGCAATGGCGCCTACCTCAGCGACATGGCCAGCGCCGAGCATGAGGTGGTCCATGCCATGGAGCCAGCCCTGGCACAGGCCGTTTTCGCCCTAATCCGCCGGCATGGCCTTATGCCCTTCATCTCGACCCATGGCCCCAAGGGCGATCAGTTGTTCTACCAATCGGTGCACAACGAGGCACAGCAGAGCTTTGTCGATGAACGACTGCGCAACGCCGACCCACGGCTGCGCCACAGCGCCAGGCTGCAAGACGAGTTGCATGACCCGGCGGTGACTTTTGTGGTGGTGGAGCGCGAAGCCCCTTTGGCGGCGCTACAGGCCGAGATTGACACGCTGTGTGGCGACGCGGTTGAAACGCATCTGGCGGAAGACCTCTACAAACCCGGCTGGCCCTGGCTGACGGTACACGACCGCCGCGCCACCAAGGATCAAGGCATCAAAACGCTGGCCGAGCGCTACGGTCTGCACGACCGCGAGGTGGTGGTCTTTGGCGACCATGTCAACGACATCAAGATGCTGCGCGCCGCGCACCGGGGCATTGCCGTCAGCAACGCGATTGCGGCCGTGAAGGATGAGGCCCATCAGGTGATTGGCCCACACCACGAGGACAGCGTACTGCGTTTTATTGAAACGGACTGGCGGCGCTAAGACATTCGCCGCCGGCCCGCTTCTTTTCCAAAAGCTGGAGGCGATCAGGCCTTCAGCAAGCTACCCAGCAAGCCGCCGAGATCACCCAGATTGCCAGCGCCTGCAGCAGGCACTTCGCCATGCGGGGTCAGCTTGTCGATGATTTGCGGCAGCAATTGGCTCAGTACATTACCCACTTCACCGTGGGAAACCCCAGCTTGGCCGGCCAATTGGCTGACCAGATCGCCACCCAGGGCCGAGCTCAGTTGCTCGCCCGACACCGGCAGATTGGCGCCGGTCGAAACCCAGGACTTGACCTGCTCACCCAGGCCGGCACCGGCCAGCTTTTCCACCAAACCGCCCAAGCCACCCTGGGCCGAGCCATTGGCCAGCAGGCTCGAAGCGATACCGATCCAATCAGGGCCGCTACCGCCTGCCGCGCCACCTTGACCCGCCAAAGCCTGTTGGGCCACGCCCAGCAATGTATCCATCAAACTCATTGTTCATCTCCCTGATGTCTCAAACCATGACTCGATGAGGAACTTCATCGCGCTTCGGATTGTCAGGGAGACGGCGATGACAAGGGTTTCTTTCTAACGGGTAATTTGAACGTCGACCGGGCTTCAGCCCGCCATCAACCCAAGAGAAGCGTCTTGATTTGCTGCAAGGCGCTGGGGTCTTCGATGGTGGTCAAGTCACCCGGATCACGCGCCTCACAAACGGCCTGGATGGCGCGACGCAGCAGCTTGCCAGAGCGTGTCTTGGGCAGCACGCTGACGAAACGCACCCGCGCCGGGCGCGCCACGGCGCCAAGTTGTTCGTCCACCCGCTTCATGATCTCGGCCTCTTGCTTGGCGGCGCCTTCAGGTGAGTCCGCCAAGCTGGCGTCCTTGAGCACCGCAAAAGCCATCGCCACCTGCCCCTTCAAGGCATCGGCCACGCCCACCACCGCCACCTCAGCCACATTCGGATGGCTGGCAATGCTCTCTTCGATCTCACGGGTGCCCAAGCGGTGGCCGGCCACATTGATCACATCATCGGTGCGCCCGAGGATGAAGTAGTAGCCATAGGCGTCACGAACACCCCAGTCAAAGGTGGAATAGACCTGACGGCCGGGGATGCTGGACCAGTAGGTGTTGACGAAGCGTGCGTCGTCGCCCCATACCGTCTGCAAACAGCCCGGCGGCAGCGGCCCTTGAATCGCCAACACGCCTTTTTGATTGGGTCCCAGCAATTCTTCACCGGTGTTTTCGTCCAGCAGCATCACCTTGTAGCCATACATGGGAACGCCGGGAGAGCCCAGGCGACTGGCCTGCGGCGTGACGCCCTCGACGCTATTGGCCAGGGACAGAATCGGCCAACCGGTTTCGGTCTGCCAGTAGTTGTCGATGATGGGCACGCCCAGGCCATCGGCGATCCAGGCGCTGGTGGATTCGTCCAAAGGCTCACCGGCGAGGAAAAGACCGCGCAGCGAGCTCAGGTCATAACGCTTCAGATAACCGGGGTCTTGCTTCTTCAAAACGCGGATCGCTGTCGGCGCGCTGAACATCAAGCTGACCTGATAGCGCTCGACCAAGCTCCACCAAATGCCCGCATCGGGCCGCGTCGGCAGGCCTTCAAACATCAGCGTGGCCATGCCCGCCAACAGCGGGCCGTAAATGATGTAGCTGTGCCCCACCACCCAGCCGATATCGCTGGTCGAGAAAAAGGTCTCACCGGCGCGACCACCAAAGATATGCCGCATGCTGGCTGCCAAAGCCACGGCATAGCCGCCGGTGTCACGCTGCACGCCCTTGGGCTTGCCGGTGGTGCCACTGGTGTAGAGGGTGTAGCTGGGATGGGTGGCATCCAGCCAGACACAGGGCACGCGTGCGCCCGCATGCTGAAGGCGCAAGGCCGCAAAGTCCAGGTCGCGCCCGGCGACCTTATCCATCGCCGCCAGGCCACGATCGACCAGCAGCACCGCCTGCGGCTTGTGCTGCGCCAGCGTGATGGCCTCATCCAGCAAGTGTTTGTAGGGCACAACCTTGCCCGAGCGGCTGCCGGCGTCGGCGCTGATGATGAGCTTGGGCGTGGCGTCATCAATGCGGCTGGCCAGACTGTGGCTGGCAAAGCCGCCAAACACCACCGAATGGATGGCCCCGATGCGGGCGCAGGCCAGCATGGCGAAGGCCGCCTCGGGAATCATCGGCATATAGACCAAGACCCGGTCGCCGGCGCTCACGCCCTGGGCCAGCAAAATCGCAGCCATGCATTCCACCTCGGCCTGCAACTCCGCAAAGTTATAGACACGCTCTTGCTCGACCTCGGTCGACACCCAGATCAGCGCCCGGTCGCCGGGGCGACTGCGGGCATGCCGGTCCACCGCGTTATGGCAAAGATTGGTTTGGCCACCAACGAACCAACGCGCAAACGGCGGATGGCTGCTGTCGCAGATCTGCTCGGCCGGCTTGTGCCACTCGATCAGCTTCGCCTGCTCGGCCCAGAACTCTTCCGGCTGATCCAGCGAATGCTGATGAAACTGGGCATAGCTTTGAGCGGGCATACAAGTCTCCAATCGTTTTTTGCGATGCAAACCATTTCAAGAGCAGCGACTGACGACAGCCTGACCCCTGCGCCCCCTTGAATGGTGAACACAACAGAACTGAGTAAATCCGTGCATAGCTTGCGCTGACGCAGAGTTTGTCAAACGACTCGAACCCGGTCTTCAAACCGCATGCGTTAAGATCCGCGTTTACCCTAGCTTAGGTGATTTCTTCTGCCTGCAACCGCCGCCTGATCGCCGTTTCAGGTCGGACTTACCCTCGATGAGCCGCCTATTTGCTTGACACTCGAAACAACCCCCGCCTAAGCTGCGCGCCGAACACCATGCGCGCCATCCGCTTCCGCTCCCCCTCTGCCAAATCCCCTGTGTTGTCTGTCTGCCGCTTGACGGTTTGCGCGGCTGGCTTGGTGTTGGCCGCGATGGCGCATGCGCAGCAGGCATCGACCACCCCGCCAGCGGGCATGGTCACCGGGGCTTGGGGTCAGAGTCAGCAACACCATCGCGCGTCTACAGCTGCCGCAGCCTCGCACGAGAAGACCAGCGGCCAGACCCAGAGCGCCTTGGCTCAGAACAACCCCGGCGCGCTGGGCAGCACCAGTCCCATGACGCCCCTTGCAACAGCGGCAGAAAAAAAACCAGCTCTCCCAACCTTGGGGACAGCCACCGACCCGGTCAGCAAATTCTTGCAAGAGCGTGGTTTGCTGGCCCAGGCACCCGGTGAGTCCAGCCGCGTGATGGAGCAAGTGCGCGACGCGGCTTCGGGCTTGGTGGTGTCAGCCATGAACTTCCTCGGCGTGCGCTACACCCGAGGTGGCAAATCGGTCGAGAGTGGCTTTGACTGCAGCGGCTTCACTCGTCATATTTTTGAGATGAGCGTGGGCATGGTGCTGCCGCACCGGGCCGATGAGCAGGCTCGCATGTCCAGCTTGCTGACGGTCAAGCGCGAGGAGCTAAAGCCCGGCGACCTGGTGTTTTTCAACACCATGAAACGCACCTTCTCGCATGTAGGCATCTACGTGGGGGAAGGCAAGTTCATTCATTCCCCTCGCGTTGGCGGTGCCGTGCGGGTGGAAGACATGCGTGAAGCCTACTGGGCCAAGCGCTTCACCGGCGCTCGCCGGGCCGACTTGAACGCTTCGGCCGACTCGGCCAACGCCAGTCGCTGAAGCCGCGAAGGCTTTACTGACGCCCGCTGCAAGAGCGGCAGCCAAACTTTTTCTTAGATCAATCGCCGCCAGCGCCTGGGGGCCTTGCGAAGCCTTGCTCCACCCAAGCCTGCGCACTACGCTCGCTCAGCTTGAAGCCCGCCGACACGCGCACTTGCGCCAAGAGCTCACCGCTCAAGTCCTTGGCACTCAGCATGGCATAAGGGTTATCTTCATCGGGCACGATGTCCAGCATCACCTGCACCCGCCCTTGTTCGCTGTCCACGCGCAAGCTCTTGTGCAACTGGGCATGCAGCTGCTGCTCATGGCGGCGCAGCACCTCGGAGGCGGTCTTCACCAGGGTGTGAAAGGCCGGTGCCGACAAGGGTTTGGGGTTTTTCTTGTCGCGCCCCATGGTCCAAGGTCCGACCAGAGCCGGCTCGGCCTCACCGGCCAGGGTCATGGCCACGGCCCAACCCTCATCGTCTTCGTTTTTGATGACCTGGGCGGTCCAGCGCTCATCGCGCCACAGCAGATCGCTCTGCACCCAGCTCTCTTCTTCGTTCAACAGCACGCCCTCGGCGGCCTTCAAATGCGTATTCATGGCCGGCACGGTATCACGCCCGGCAGCAAAGCAGGCTCGACGCCTCTGCGCCCGCAAGGACCCAAGCGCGCCCAATCGGTGGAACCTTGACGGGCTATACCGCCATTTCAGCAGTCTGTCCGATCCCTGTATCGGCCCCTTGTGCTCAGTGCGTAGCATCGCCAGCGCTCGTCACCATCAAACAAGGCGCCCACCCTATGAATGCTTTGAACTGGAGTCACTACCTTTTCGGCCTCGCCGCCGTCTTGGCCGGCGCCTTGGCCCTGTCAAGCCTCAAGGGCGCACGACTGCACCGCCAAAGCGGTCGGGTCTTCGCCATCACCATGGTGGTGATGGCGCTGAGCGGCTGCGTCCTGGCCGCGCTCAAGCCGATGCCCATCGCAGCGGTGGCGGGGGCATTCACGGTGTACTTGGTGCTCAGCGGCTGGCTCAGCATCCGGCGTGCCCAGTCTCCCGCCGGGGCTCCTGAGCTGGGGCAGGCGCTGTTTGCAACAAGCCTGGGGCTCTTCTCCGTCGTATCGGCTTGGCCGGCCTTGAGTGGGCACAAAGAGGCCGCCGACTTCCTGTTCTTTGCTTTGCTGGCACTGATGGCCGCTGGCTTCGATGTGCGCCTGATTCTGCGCGGCGGCTTGAGGCAGATGGACGGCCCCAGCCGCTTACGCCGACATCTTTGGCGCATGGGTATCGCCATGTTTATTGCCACCGGCTCTTTATTCACAGGGCCCGGGGCGCGGGTTTTTCCAGCCTCGTGGAGAGACTCGGGCTGGATGTCCCTCCCCGAGCTGACCGTGCTGGCCTTGACGGTTTATTACCTGATCAAGCTGAGCTGGCGCAGGCCGGCAAGGCCGAGCACGCCCGCCCTCAACAAGCGGTGATTCAAGCGCCCTTCTTGGCCACCAGGGTCAGGATGTCATAACTGGCCACCAACTCGCCACGCTGGTTCATCACCTGTACATCCCAGGCCACGACGCCTTGCGGCGGCTGGTCCGGGCGATTGCCACGGTCGATGCGGCGTTTGCAGGTCAGTCGCGCCTGAATGGTGTCACCAATCGCCACCGGGTTCACGAAGCGCAGCGTATCCAGGCCGTAATTGGCCAGCACCGGGCCGGGCGCGGGCGAGACAAACAAGCCCGCCGCGGCCGAGAGCACGAAGTAACCGTGCGCGATGCGCTGGCCAAACTGCGTGTCCTTGGCTGCCACCTCGTCGAAGTGCATGTAGAAATAGTCACCCGAGACGCCGCCGAAATTGACGATGTCGGCCTCGCTGACGGTGCGGCGGTGGGTCAACAGCGAATCGCCGACTTGAATCTCTTCGAAGTGCTTACGGAAAGGATGAACGGCATCCTCCTGCACCTTGCCACCGCGCTGATACTCGCCGGTGATGGCGCTCAGCATGGTCGGGCTGCCCTGCACCGCGCAGCGCTGCAGATAGTGTTTGACCGAGCGGATGCCGCCCAACTCCTCGCCACCGCCAGCGCGGCCCGGGCCGCCATGCTTGAGCTGCGGCAGCGGTGAGCCGTGGCCGGTGGATTCCTTGGCGGCGTCGCGGTCCAGCACCAGCAGGCGGCCGTGGAAGGCCGCGGCGTGATAAACCGCCTGCGCGGCAATCGCCGGGGTCTTGGTGACGACAGAGCCGACCAGGCTGCCCCGGCCCTTGGCGGCCAGGCTTAGCGCCTCATCCAGCTCCTGGTAAGGCATCAAGGTAGACACCGGGCCGAAGGCTTCTAGGTTGTGGACTTGCTCGTTGGCAAAAGCATCGCGGCAGAGCAGCAAGGTCGGCGCGAAGAAGGCGCCCTCGCCCACGCCCTCACCCACCGGCGCAAAGCCCTCCTTGGCGCCGAACACCACTTCATTGCCGGCGCTCAGCAAGGCCACGCGCTCGGCCACATCGGCCTGCTGTGCCTTGGAGGCCAGGGCGCCCATGCGCACGCCGTCCACAGCCGGGTCGCCGACCTTGATCTTCGCCAGGCGCGCACGCAGGGCCTCGGCCACCGCATCGATGTAGCGGGCGGGCACGATGGCGCGGCGGATGGCCGTGCACTTCTGGCCGGTCTTGGCCGTCATCTCGCGCGCCACTTCCTTGACGAAGAGTTCGAACTCGGGGTCGCCCACCTCGACATCGGGCGCCAGGATGGCGCAGTTCAGGCTGTCCGCTTCGCCGTTGAAGGGGATGGACCTGGCAATCAGGTTCTTGTTGACGCGCAGCATGGCGGCGGTGTCGGCCGAGCCGGTGAAGGTGACCACATCGGTCTCTTCCAGACGGTCCAGCAAGTCACCCGAGCCGCCGACGATCAGCTGCAAGCTGCCGGCGGGCAGCAGGCCGCTTTCATGAATCAAGCGCACGCAGGCTTCAGCCACGAAGGAGGTGGCCGTGGCTGGTTTGACGATGCAAGGCATGCCGGCCAGAAAGCTGGGCGCGAACTTCTCCAACATGCCCCACATGGGGAAGTTGAAGGCATTGATGTGCACTGCCACGCCGCGTTTGGGCACCAGGATGTGGGAGCCGATGAACTGCCCTTCCTTGCTCAGCGGGATGGCCGGGCCCTCGTGGAAGACATTGCTGGAGGGCAGTTCGCGCCGACCGATGCTAGCGTAGGCGAACAAGGTGCCGATGCCGCCCTCGATATCGATCCAGTTGTCGCTGCGCGTGCCGCCAGTGTGGGCCGAGATGGCGTACAGCCCCTCCTTGCGCTCCATCAAATAAGTGGCCAGGGCCTTGAGGCGAGCGGCGCGTTGCTGGAAATCCAGGGCCAGCAGGGCCGGCAAGGCCTTGCCGCGCGCATAGGCCAGGCTCTCGCCAAAGTCCGGCGCATCGGCATGGGTCAGGGCTACGGCGCGGCCGTTGATGGCGCTGTGCAAGGCACGGCCGGGCTCGGCGCCAAACCAGCGGTCAGCGATCAGGCTTTGCAGCAGAGGAAGCGTTGCAGTCATGATGGAATCCGAGTCAATCAAAGGTTAGGGGTGGGTGGCTCAGCGCCCCAGCGCTGCGGGCGCAGACACCGCGCCCAGTCCACCAAAAAACAGGTCGGCCACCATGGGCGCCACCGATTCGTAGCTGAGTTCGCCGTCCGGCTTGAGCCAGGTGAAGGTCCAGTTGATCATGCCGAACAGCAGCATGGTCAGCGGTTTTTGCAGCTTGGCAGCCTGCAGCTCGGGCCGAACTGCGGCTACGGCATCGGCGAAAGCCACCACCACCCGGCGCTCGATCTCCAGCAGTCGGGCGCGGTCTTCATCATTCAGGAATTTGACGTCCTCGGTCAGCACGCGATGCTCGTTCTGAGCCTCACCATAGGCCTGCACAAAGCGAGCAATCAAGCCGCGCAAGAGCTGCTCTGGGCTCGCGCCCCGCGCCTGCTCTTGGGCCTGCACTTCCATCACCAAGCTTTCCAGCCACTGCACATGGGTCTCGCAGATTTGCATCAAGAGCTCATGCTTGTCGCGCACATAGTGGTAAAGCGTAGGCTTTGACACACAGCAAGCCTCGGCCACCGCATTCATCGACGTGCCGGCATAGCCGAGATTGGCGAACAGCCTTGCGGCCTCGCGCAAGATTTCACCGCGTTGATTCTCAAAGCCTGGGGCTCGTCCTCTTGCCATCTGGGGTCAGGCCTTGCTTGATCAACGTTCGTCGAAAGAGATCACCACACGCGGCGTCAGCGCGTGAGCCTGGCAGCTGAGGATGAAGCCGGCGGCGACTTCATGCTTGTCGAGCGCGAAGTTCTTGTCCATGCGCACCTCGCCTTCCAGCAGCTTGCAGCGGCAGGTCGAGCAGACCCCGCTCTTGCAGGAGAAGGGCACGTCCATACCGGCACGCGCGGCGGCGTCGAGCAGGCTGGCATCGCTCTTGGAAAACTCGATCTCGCGGCTGATGCCGTCGCGAATCACCGTCACGCGGGCGCTGTCGGCGTCGCCGGCCAGGCTCTGGTGCGGCGCCGGCTGGCCCGCCTGCATCTCGGGCGTGCCGAATCGCTCGACATGAATGCGCGACTCGTCCACACCCGAAGCGCGCAAGGTGGCCTCCGCCGCCTCATTCATCTCGAAAGGCCCGCAGATGTAGGCCTGGTCGATGCTGGACGGTGGCAGCACCGTAGCCAGGAACACCGCCAGCTTGCCCGCATCGATACGCCCCGCTTGCAGCGGTGCATCGACCTGCTCGCGCGAGAACACCGGGTGCAGGGAGAGCCGCGTCATGTAGCGGTTCTTCAGGTCCTCGATCTCCTCCTTGAACATGGTGGAGGCCTGCGCCCGGTTGCCGTAGATCAGGGTGAAGCGGGCCTCGGGGTCGCGCGCCAACACCGTCTTCATGATGGACAGGATGGGTGTGATGCCCGAGCCGGCGGCGATGCCGACATGGTGCTCGCCGCGGCCGGCCAGGGCTTGGGCGCCGAAGCGCCCCTGCGGCGGATAACTCTCAATCACCGCACCGGCCTGCAGCTCACCATGCACCCAGCTTGAAAAGGCTCCGCCCTCGACCCGGCGCACGCCCACGCGCAGCTCGCCGTCGTCCGCGCCCGAGCAGATGGAGTAGGAGCGGCGCAGGTCCTGGCCCTTCACCTCATAGCGCAGGGTCAGGTATTGCCCGGGCACGAACTGGAAATCGGCTTGCAGGCTGGCCGGCACCTCGAAGCTGAGGATCACGGCGTCGTCGGTGTCGGGAGTCACCGAACGTACGGTCAACGGGTGGAAATGCAGACTCATCGCGGGATCCGTCTTCTTTGAACTCAGATGGGTTTGAAATGCTCAAACGGCTCGCGGCAGCTCAAGCAGCGGTACAGGGCCTTGCAGGCGGTGGAGCCAAAGGCGGACAGCTTCTCGGTCTGCAGGCTGCCACAGCGCGGGCAGGCCAGCTGGCTCAGCGAGGCGCGGTGCACCAGGCGGATCGGCTGCTCGGCACCCGCCGCCACCGGCCCCGGTGGCGCAATGCCATAGGCGCGCAGCTTCTCTCGGCCCTCGGCCGTGATCCAATCTGTGGTCCAGGCCGGCGCGCGTTGCAGCGTCACCTGCACCGTACCAAAGGCGGACAAGGCCGCACGCACATCGTCCTGGATCAATTCCGTGGCCGGGCAGCCGCTGTAAGTGGGCGTCAGCACCACCTCCAGGCCCTCGACCCCGTCCTCGCGCAGGCGCAGATCGCGCACGATGCCGAGCTCGCAGAGCGAGATCACCGGCACCTCGGGGTCGGGAATCTGGCGCAGCACCTCCCAGGCGGCTTCCAGCCGACCGCAGGCGCTGCTTGAAGGCAGACTCATTACCACTTGCCCCCGGGGTAGGCGCGCTGCAGGTACTGCATCTCCGTCAGCAGATGGCCCATATGCTCGCTGTGCACACCGCGGCGGCCTGCCGAGACATAGGCGCTGGGCTTGGGATGGGCCAGGGTGGCGTCGGCCAGCACCTCGACCATCTGCGCCTGCCAGTCGGCGCGCAGCTCAGACCAGGCCGGACCCAAGCCCTGGGCCACGGCCGCGGCGTCCACCGCATCGGCGTCGAAGAGCTCATTGAACAAGGGCCAGAGCTGGGTCAAAGCTTCGCGCATGCGGGCGGCGGATTCATCCGTGCCATCACCGAGGCGCACCACCCAGTCGGCGGCATGCTGCTGGTGGTAACGCGATTCCTTAACGGCCTTGGCGGCGATGGCCGCCACTTCCGCATCGCTGCTGGACGCCAATCGACCCCAGAGCAGCTGCAGCCAGGTGGCGACGGCGAAGTTGCGCACCTGGGTAAAGGCGAAATCGCCGCGCGGCAGCTCCATCAGCACCGGGTTCAGGTACTGGCGCTCTTCGCGCAAGAAGGCAAGTTGGTCTTCGTCATGGCCCTGCCCGTCCAGATGAGCGGCATGGGTCAGCAGGGCGCGCGCCTGGCCGATCAGGTCCAAGGCCATATTGGCCAAGGCCAGATCTTCTTCGAGGATGGGGCCGTGGCCGCACCACTCGCCCAGGCGCTGGCCCAGGATCAGGCAACTGTCGGCAATGCGCAGCAGGTACTGCACTTGCGGGCTGGCGCCCACTTGAATCGATGCTTGCGTCATACCAGCGGCTTCTTTACATGTGGTTGATGGCATCGGGCAGCAGATAGAAGGTCGGGTGGCGGTACACCTTGTCTTCGGCCGGGTCGAAGTACATGCCCTTCTCGCCCGGGTCCGAAGCGACGATCTGGTTGGACAGCACCACCCAGATGCTGCAGCCTTCCTGGCGGCGGGTGTAGACCTCACGGGCCATTTGCACCGCCATCTTGGCGTCGGGTGCGTGCAGGCTGCCGCAGTGCTTGTGGTCCAGGCCGGCCTTGCTGCGCACGAACACTTCCCACAGCGGCCATTCTTTGTCGATCGAACTCATGCGGCTTGCTCCTTGTTCATTTGTTTCCGGGCATGGGCCAGGGCGGCTTCGCGCACCCAGGCGCCTTCGTCCCAGGCCTTGACACGGGTGGCCAGGCGTTCGCGATTGCAGGGGCCGTCGCCACCGACCACGCGCCAGAACTCGGCCCAGTCGATGGCGCCGAAGTCATGCTCGCCGCGCTCTTCGTTCCATTTGAGATCGGGGTCGGGCAGCGTGATGCCCAGGATCTGCGCCTGGGGCACGGTGGCGTCCACGAACTTCTGGCGCAGCTGGTCGTTGCTGATGCGCTTGATGCCCCAGCGCATCGATTGCTCGGAATTGGGCGAATCCTTGTCGGCCGGGCCGAACATCATCAGCGAGGGCCACCACCAGCGGTTCACCGCGTCCTGCACCATGGCCTTCTGCTCGGCCGTGCCCTCTTGCATCATCACCAGCAAGGATTCATAACCTTGACGTTGGTGGAAGCTCTCCTCGCGGCAGACGCGGATCATGGCGCGGGCATAGGGCGCATAGGAGCAGCGGCACAGCGGCACCTGGTTCATGATGGCCGCGCCATCGACCAGCCAGCCGATCACGCCGATATCGGCCCAGGTGAGCGTGGGGTAGTTGAAGATGGAGCTGTACTTGGCCTTGCCACTGTGCAGCGCGTCCAGCATCTGATCTCTAGAGGTGCCCAGGGTCTCGGCGGCCGAGTAAAGATAGAGGCCATGGCCGCCCTCGTCCTGCACCTTGGCCAGCAAAATCGCCTTGCGCTTTAAGGTTGGCGCGCGGCTGATCCAGTTGCCCTCGGGCAGCATGCCGACGATCTCGGAATGCGCATGCTGGCTGATCTGGCGCACCAAGGTCTTGCGGTAATGCTCGGGCATCCAGTCCTTGGCTTCGATGAAGTCGCCCGCGTCGATGCGGGCCTCGAAAGCCGCCTCGCGGGCTGCCTCTTCGGCGCTCTTGACCTTGGCGGCCGCATCTTGCGGGCCGACGCTCATGGCTTGGGTGTACATCTTGAATAACTCCTCAGCTCATTGCAGGCGGCTGCTCATGCCGCTGCGTTTGCAAATCCGATGGGTGACAGCTCCGACTCATTCATCAGGACCATGCAAGGCCACCACCGGCTTGCCCTTGATGCGATATGAACGCCCCCGAAACACAGCGATCAATTCATCCGCTTGATTGGTGATGGTGATGTCATAGACCCCGGTGCGTCCGGCCAGCGAGACCTCTTTGGCCACCGCCTTCAAGCGATCGCCCAGGCGCGAGGGCGCCACGATGTCGATCGAAAAGCCCGAGGCCACGGTCAGCTCGTTGTAGGAGTTACAGGCGAAAGCAAAGCAGGAGTCGGCCAAGCTGGTGATGAGGCCGCCATGGCAGATCTCGAAGCCATTGAGCATGTCTTCGCGCACCGTCATCGCCACCGTGGCTGAGCCCGGCCCGATGGACAAGACATCCATCCCTAAAGACTTGCTGGCCCGGTCATGGGCCAGCATGCCCGCGAGTACTGCTTCGGCGATTTCTTGTGAAGTCATGGTGCCCTGCCTATCGGTCAGTGAATTGAGGGGCGCGCTTTTGCAAAAAGGCCGCAGCGCCCTCTTGATAGTCGTGCGCAAAACCGAGCCGGCTCTGCATCACCGCCTCCATCTTCAATGCCTGCTCAAACTCCATCAAACCGGCTTGGTCAAAGGCGCGGCGAGTCTCGGCCATCGCCTTAACCGGTAGTGTGCTCAGTCGCTGTGCCAAGGCCTGAGCGCTGGCCGCCAATTCTTCATCGGGCACACAGCGATAAATCAAGCCCATGGCCTGCGCCTCGGTGGCGCTCAGCTTGTCCCCCAGCAGAGCCAGTTGCAGCGCGCGGGCACGGCCCACCAAACGCGGCAACAGCCAGGTGCCACCACAATCGGGAATCAAGCCGATCTTGGAGAAGGCCTGGATGAATGACGCCGACTGGCCAGCCAAGACCAAGTCGCAGCCCAATGCAAAGTTGGCACCCGCGCCTGCGGCCACACCATTGACTGCGGCCACCACCGGCACCGGCATGCTGCGCAAACGCAAGGCCAGCGGGATGTAGTAGCCGTCTAGCAAATGGGCGATGTCTTTGGGCGCTTCGCCGGGCTGCAACTGAGGATTCACCAAGGGGTCTGACAAATCCTGACCGGCGCAGAAACCGCGCCCTGAGCCCGTGATCAGCACGCAACGCACCTCGGCATCCTCGGCCGCCGCATTCAGCGCGGCACGCAGCTGCACCAACATCTCAGCCGTAAAGGCGTTCAGAGCGCCGGGACGGTTCAATGTCAGCGTGCGCACGGCCCCGTCTTGATGGGCCAGGATGGTCGGTTCTGTTTGCATGGGGTCAACCTCGACTCTGCGGCAAGGACGCCGCCCCCGGTTCAAGGTCAAACACTATTGACCGACCGGTCGGTAAATCGTAAGGTTGAGCTTGATTTGACGCAAGCCCGGGTCGACTGGTGTAAACCCTAGGCTGATCTTTTTTTGCCCCCCCTCAACCCCTGAACAAGCTCACCATGACTTGCTACGCCATTGATGGCCTGATTCCCGTCGTGCACCCCAGCAGCTATGTCCACCCCACGGCGGTGCTGATTGGCGATGTGATCATCGGCCCCGATTGCTACATCGGCCCCCTGGCCAGCCTGCGGGGCGATTTCGGTCGAATCCGCATCGAGGCGGGCGCCAATGTTCAAGACAGCTGTGTGGTGCACGGCTTCCCCGACTCGGAGACCGTCGTTGAAACGCGAGGCCACATTGGCCACGGCGCGGTTTTGCATGGCTGCATCATTCGTCATGATGCCCTGGTGGGCATGAATGCGGTGGTGATGGACGAGGCAGAAGTTGGCGCCTACAGCATCGTGGCGGCCTGTGCTTTTGTGCGCGCTGGGCTGAAGCTGCCCGAGAAATCGCTGATCGGCGGGCTCCCTGCCAAGGTCATGCGGGCCTTGAGCGAGGAGGAGATCGCCTGGAAGCTGACGGGCACCCAAGCCTATCAAGACCTGACCCTGCGCTGCCACGCCTCCATGGTCGAGGTGCAGCCCCTCAGAGAGGTGGAGGCTGATCGACCGGTCTTGCAAGTCCAAGGTCCGGCCACCTTGCAAAGCCAGCGGCGCGGCTCTTGATCAAAGCTGTAGCGTCGCGAGCAAGCACCACACGCCCAACAGCCGCACCCGGCAAAGCCGCTTCGCCTCACGCCCCTATCGTCGGCAGGACCGAGGCGGCCAAGGTCGCCACCAAGGCATGGGGCAAGGTCCAGGGCCGGGCGTGAGCCAAGGCGTACTCTGGACTGGCCGTGCCGGCGGCTTCAGCCGCCGCAACTGCCCAACGCAAATGCAAATCCGGCGTCGCCTGCGGATGCCGCATCCGACTGAACAGGAGGCCCGCCAAGCCGGCATCACCCAGATCCAGGCAAGTGCCTGCATCCAGATCAAGACCGGAAAGACTCGCGCGCCACTCCTGAGCCCCAGCAAAAAGGGAAACGCGGCGACTCGCACCCACCGTCAAGAGCAGCATCGCGCCCGGATTCCAGGCGCTGATCTGAGCCAAGCCCAGATGATGATCCGATGCGCGGAACAAGGCGCAAAGGTCTTCGGCGTTGACAGCAATCACATCCGCCAAACGGCACATATGCTCCAGCATGTCGTCATAACGCGAATCCATGCCGGATCGGAACCCAGGCGCATAGCTGATTTTTTTGCCTTCCGCTTTCAGCCCTTCGGCCAAGGCGCTGAGCCGAGAGGCCAGCGGCTCTCGGCTCAAACCCACGCCCCCAAAATGCGCCCAACGCAACGCCTTGACCCAACCCGAGGGCAAGCCATCGGGTCGAAACAACAAATCGGCCGCGTCGCTACCAACCAGGAAGCTCTCATCTCCAGAAAGCCCGGGCTGCGACTGACCCGCGTTAAAGCTCAGCAATGGGGGCTTGGACAACTGCTGCAGGAAACGCAGATCAAGATTGGCATCGGTACAGGCTTGCCAGATTTCTTGACCGAAGACATCCCGGCTGATGGCGCCTGCATAGGCGCTCAACTCGCCCAGGCTGGACATGGCCATCGCCACCTGCCAAGGCGCACCGGCACAGCGACTTTGCCATTGGTCGGGCGCCGTGCGTAGCAAATCAATGCGCACCTCACCAAAGGACACAAAGTGCGGAAGATCCGGGTGCAGAACAACTGAACTCATGGGGAAGTATTCAAACTCGCGCCGCTTGCGCCCGCAAGCCCTATCTGCGAGAAAGTCGTTCGCAAACAGCAGGGCACACCGCACAGGGGAGATCCGTCACCGGGCACAATGCAAGCATGGCAGACAAAGTCATTCCCATTGCAGACCTGCGCCGATTTGAAGCCAGCACCAGCCCCGTTCATCTGAGACCCATGGTGCAGGCCCTTCCAGCCAGCGGTTGGCTGCCAGATGCGCTGGGACGACCTCTGCGCGACTTGCGGATTTCTGTCACCGATCGCTGCAACTTCCGCTGCAGTTACTGCATGCCCAAGCAGGTGTTTGACAAGAACTACGAGTTCTTGCCGCACAGCGACTTGCTCAGCTTCGAGGAAATCACCCGTTTGGCGCGCATCTTTGTCGCGCATGGAGTTCAAAAAATCCGCTTGACCGGAGGCGAACCCTTGCTGCGCCGGCATATCGAAGCCTTGATCGAAATGCTCAGTGAACTGCGCACGCCCGAAGGCCAAGCACTGGACTTGACCTTGACCACCAACGGCTCCTTGCTCGCACGCAAGGCGAACAGCCTGCGCGCCGCCGGACTGCAGCGCATCACCATCAGCCTGGATGGTCTGGATGACGCGGTGTTTCAGCGCATGAACGATGTCGGCTTCCCTGTCAGCGATGTGCTGCAGGGCATAGAGGCGGCGCAAGCCGCGGGGCTGGGGCCGATCAAGGTCAATATGGTGGTCAAGCGCGGCGTCAATGACGAGCAAATCCTGCCGATGGCCCGCCACTTCAAAGGCAGCGGCGTCACCTTGCGCTTCATCGAATACATGGATGTGGGCGCCACCAATGGCTGGCGCATGAATGAGGTGCTGCCTTCCCGAGAAATCCTGTCGCGCTTGCGCGAGGTTTTTGAGTTGCTGCCGCTGTCGGCGGCTGCACCGGGCGAAACCGCCGAACGCTGGGCCTATGCGGATGGCCAAGGGGAGATCGGCCTGATTTCCAGTGTGACGCAAGCGTTTTGTGGTGATTGCAACCGCGCCCGGCTGTCGACCGAAGGCAAGCTCTACACCTGCTTGTTTGCCCATGGCGGTCATGATTTGAGAAGCCTGCTGCGCGGTCAAGCCGCAGACAGGACGCCGGCCACGGACCAAGATTTGAGTGCGGCCATTGCCCAAGTTTGGAGCTCTCGCATCGATCGCTATTCGCAACTGCGAACGAACGAGTCGACTCTCCTGGACGACGGCCCACGCCGGGTCGAAATGCACTACATCGGCGGATGACAGGCCTGACACCCATGACTGCGCACCTCGCCTCGCCCTCAGACTTGGCGATTCGACTGCTGCGCGCCAACGAACTCAAGGCCTACAAGGCGCTTCGCGACGGCATGTTGGCAGCCCACCCCGAAGCCTTCACCTCCGATGCAGCCACTGAACTCAGCCGGGATGCCGAAAGCTACCGCAGTCGCCTCAGTGGCGGAGGGGGCGGCGCCAACCTCTTCACCTTGGTTGCCTGGAGCAGTCAGGGGCCGGGTCGGGCCGAGATGGTGGGCGCCATCAGTTGCGAGCATGAAGCGCGGGTCAAGGTACGCCATGTGGCCCACATCGTCGGCATGATGGTCAGCGACCATCATCAAGGGCAAGGCATCGGCCGGCAACTGCTGGAGCGTGCGCTGACGATGCTGCGCGGCGAGCCCGTGCTTGAGTTGCTGACCCTGAGCGTCACCGCCAGCAACCTACCGGCCGTGCGTTTGTATGAACGCTGCGGATTTCAACGCTATGGCCGACTCGAGGGGGCCATCAAGCTGCCCGACGGTCGGGTGGTGGACAAAGACTTGATGAGCCTTCGCCTGCGCTGAGCGCTCCAGCCCCGATGAAACCTGCTAGAAAAGCCACCCCGAGCAAGGACGAGACCGCCCTGCTGCCGCCCTTCCCCTGCCTCGGCCTGGATCAGATCGAGGTGCCGGATTCGCCCGCACGATTCGAGTCTGCAGCCGCTGAAATTGCTGCGGCCAGCGTGGTCGGCTTCGACACCGAATCCAAGCCCACCTTCCACCGGGACGAGCAAAGCCAGGGGCCCCACATCGTGCAGTTCGCACTGGCCCACAAGGCCTTCATCTTTCAGTTGCATCACCGCGCCAGCCTGCCCGTTTTGGTGGAGTTGTTGCAGACCGAGCGTTTGCTCAAGGTCGGTTTTGGCCTCGAGTCAGATCATGAACAGATTCAGAACAAATTCGGCGTACAAATGAGCGCCGTGCTGGATCTGAACCGAATTTTCCGCCAAGAGGGCTATCAAACCTCCACCGGCGCGCGCGCCGCCGTCGGCATCGTCTTCGGTCAAAAGTTTCACAAGTCCAAGAAGATCACCACCTCGAATTGGGCCGAGCCTCGATTGAACGAGCGCCAACTGCTGTATGCCGCCAATGACGCCTATGTGGCGCTGCGCGTGCTCGAAGCGCTGAATCGACCCCATGCCGACTTGCCCATCACCGGCTTGAATGGACGGGGCAAGACTCCAGCGACTCCAGCCTGAACGCCCCTTTATAGCCCAGAGTCTGAATCCACCGACGACCATGAACGAGACATTGACCGACCGTTCTTTCAGTGAAATTGCCGCGCAGTTGGCCGGTTATGACCCGCAGGCACTTCGGGTCGATTTGGCGCAGGATTTCATCCGCCAACTGCTGCCGCGCCCGACCGAGCTTGAGCGCCTGCCCTTGCGCTCAGCACTCGGCCGGGTCTTGGCCGCCGACATCGTCTCGCCCCTGCAGGTGCCAGCACATGACAACTCCGCCATGGATGGTTATGCGCTGCGCGCCATCGATCTGAATCCGCAGGCAGAAACGCGGCTGCGCGTGGTCGGCACCAGCCTCGCCGGCGCCGCAGCGGTCGGCCCTGTGGGAGTGGGCGAATGCCAAAGAATCATGACCGGCGCCTTGATGCCAGCCGGCCTGGACACGGTGGTGCCGCAGGAGTTCACGCGGGTGGAAGAAGGCTGGGTCATCATTCCGCCGGGCCTCTTGCGCGCGGGCGACAACCGGCGCCTGGCCGGCGAAGACCTGGCGCTGGGCAGCGTGGCCTTGGCCGCCGGGCGCCGTTTGACGCCCTCTGATCTGGGTCTGCTGGCTTCGCTAGGCCTCGGGCAGGTGCAGGTATGGCGCCGAACACGGGTGGCCATCATGTCCACCGGCGACGAATTGCGCGCCGTCGGCACAGACGCCCAAGCGCAGCCTTTGCCGGAAGGCTGCCTCTATGACAGCAATCGCCACACCCTCTGGGCCATGTTGGAGCGACTGGGCATGATCGAGGTGATCGATCTCGGCCTGGTGCCGGACCAACCCGAGGCCTTGCGCCAAGCCTTCGAGCGCGGCGCGCGCGAGGCTGACGCCATCATCAGCTCCGGCGGCGTCAGCGTCGGCGAGGCCGACTACACCAAGCGCGTCATGGCCGAGTTGGGTGAGGTGCTGTTCTGGAAGATCGCCATGCGTCCTGGCCGGCCGATGGCGATTGGCAAGATTCGCAGCGGCGAGCGCGAAGCCCTGCTCTTCGGCCTGCCCGGCAACCCCGTCGCGGTGATGGTGACCTTCTACGCCTTTGTGCGCGAAGCCCTGCTACGCATAAGCGGAGCCAAGCCCGAACCCTTGCTCATGCTGAAAGCAGCCTGCACCCGGCCCTTGCGAAAGAAGGCCGGCCGAACAGAGTACCAACGCGGCATCGTCAGTCGCACGTCGGATGGCCGCTGGCAGGTCGAAATCACCGGCAATCAAGGCTCCGGCATTTTGTCCAGCATGAGCCAAGCCAATGGCCTTGTGGTGCTTGGGCATGAGCAGGGCAATATCGCCGCAGGGGATGCGGTTGACGTACTACCTTTTGAAGGGCTTCTCTAGGGGCTCGTCTGGGCCTTTTGTTTCAAGGCCTCGGCCGCTGCCCCCATTGCCACTTCAACGCCCAAGCGGTTGTAGTGCGCGTCATAGGGACCAACTTCAAACTTCAAACCCAAAGCCTCATAGCTACTTCGAAAACTCGGCTCCAAATCAAGCAACTGGGCGCCGTGCAATTGAGCCAGTTTTCCCAACATCTCAGCGCGAGGACTCGCTTGCGCAGCGCCCTTATAGACTTGAACGCGGTCGCCATCGAGCAACAGAATCAGTTGCCCAGGCACAAAAGGTGCGACACGTTTGAAGAACTCTTCCGCCGCTTGCACCTCTTCAGGACCTACAGACTGCATGCCGCTTGAGCCCCGCAAGGGCTGGGGGCGCCCTTCCGGGTGCGCCTGCTGTATGGCTTGTTGCCAAAATCGGGTGGGGCTCAGCATGATCTGCCCGCTCAAATACTGAGCCAGAGCCGAATGTCGCAACACTCGTTTCACGACGCTGGCCTGCTGAACCTGGACCTGACTCGGCTTCAAAGTCAGCGGATCCAAACAAGGGCCATGATTGTTGCCTGAGCCGCAGATCGCTTGGCGCAAATCTCCCCGCTCAAGCAAAACAACAAAGTCACGAACACCCAATGTCTGACTCGCCCAGCGGATACGTTCGGCGTAGTCGAGGATGGAAGACCCGGGCCCGGACATGGCATAAACGGGTCGATCACCCAGCGCGCGTTGCAACTGGGCCTCTGGGCGATCCCGTGACGCAAGCATGGAGGCTTCAATCATGCTGTCACCAATCAGAGCGACTGCATCCGTACCCGCATGGAAATCACGAGTCGCAGAAAAACCGTAGTTATTGGATTGAAGCCTTTGAGCATTGCGCAGATCCCATCCGGTGGCACTTTGCCATTGGTGATGGGGTGGATAGGTGACCAACAAGGGGTCAAGTGTTCGACCACTTCGGGTCGCCGTCGAAACCGGCAGCAGCTGAAGCACCAATTCCAGCAATGCGAGCGCCAAGGCGACACCCGCAAAAAACATACCCAATCGGCGTGCCATATCAGAAGTTGAAATAGATGAAGGCACTGACGGAGTCGCGCGCCGTATTGATCATGATCAGAACAAGTATCAAGGTGAGGCTTAAACCGGCACCCAATGCGCGCAAAGCGGACTTGGCTCTAACCTTCGCAAGAATGAACTCGCCAATCCGATTTGAGTTGGGCGCCAAGCAAGCGACCGCACCCAGTGCGCCACACCAAAGCCAACCCACGTCCATCTTCAATCCCGCCTCCCACAGCATGCGATGAACTCCTTCTGCAGGTTGCCATGCTGACATGGCAGCAAGCATTCGCAGGGCACCACTCATCGTTTCTGCCCTGAAAAACACCCAAGCAACAATCACACAAACAAGCGTTAGTGCCCAACTCGACAAACGGTAGAACTGATTTCGCGCCAGTCGCGCGCACAGACGCTCTCCGCAGAGCGCCCGAAACCCATGGTTGAGCATGAGAAACACCCCATGCAAAGTCCCCCACAAAACAAAGGACCAACTTGCTCCATGCCAAAGCCCACCCAAAACCATGGTGGTACCTAGGTTCACATAACGGCGAATGGCACCTTTTCGATTGCCCCCCAAGCTGATGTACAGGTAATCGCGCAAAAAATTCGACAGCGAGATATGCCAACGCCGCCAGAACTCGCTAATGTTGCCGCTCTGATAAGGTGAGTTGAAGTTGTAGGGCAGCCGGACATTGAACAAAAGGGAAATGCCGATCGCCATATCCGAATAGCCCGAGAAATCAAAATAGAGCTGCAAGGAGTAAGCGACAGCCCCGAGCCAAGCTTCCCAACTGCTAGGCGAAAAACCCAAATCTGTGGGGCGGAAAACAGCGTCCGCATAAGGAGCGACACCGTCAGCCAGCACCACCTTTTTGAACAAACCGATCAAGAGAATGCACAAACCAGCGACGCAATTTGCTGGATCTATCTTGTAAGTTCTGGGGTCCGCAAACTGCGGCATCATCTGCCCGTGATGCAGCACCGGCCCGGCCACCAGATGCGGAAAGTAGGTTACAAACAAGCCGTAATGACTGAAGCGCAGTTCCCTGACTCCCTTTTGGTAGCTGTCTGCCAAAAACGCAATCTGCGTAAACGTGAAGAAGGAAATGCCAATCGGAAGCAGGACGCGCGCCATCTGCAGCTCGCTACCCAGAAACAACTGCAAGTTCTCGACGAAAAAATTGGCGTACTTGTAATAGGCCAACAATGCCAAGTTAATGCCGACGCCAATCAATAGCCACACACGGCCCGTTTTCCCGGCCTCTCTGTCCTTGCCGATTTGCCGCCCCAGCAGAAAATTCATCACGATGGAACCGAGCAACAGCATCGTGTACTGCGGCATCCACACACCGTAAAAGAACACCGAGACCAAGAATAGCCAAGACGCTCCGAGCGACTGTCGCCAGTGCGAAATCAAAAAAAATCCACCCCAAACCAGGGGCAAGAAAAGCAGCATGAAGGCCGCTGAAGTGAAGAGCATGGTTGACAGACGGAGTTAGTGAATCACGCTGGGGTTCCGTTGACGAGGCCCGAAAGGCTGCCAGAGGGGATTGAGCATTGACCATCTGATGATGGCGCCGAAAGCTCCGGCGGAGATCGTATCTTGAGCAATGCACATTTCAGTTCGGTACGCAGTTTTTCGCTACAGCAAGTTTTTCTCTTGGTCAACTTTCTGGCGAAAAATCTGCAGTGTTTTTGTTCTCTCAGATCCAATTAGTGTTGGCCACAGTCTGAGAATGCACGGGGACTTATCTGCAAAAGTGTATAAACCTTGCCTTCAATCAATGGAGTAAGCATGGGCGCGCAGTGGAAAGCTAAACACAAAGATCTGGCGGCGAACGCCCGAGGACGCATCTTTGGCAAGTTGTCAAAAGACCTGATGGTGGCGGCCCGCAACGGCGCTGACCCCGATATGAACCCGCGCTTGCGCCTGGTGGTGGAGCAGGCCAAAAAGGTCTCCATGCCACGCGACACGATTGAACGGGCCATCAAGAAAGGCGCCGGCCTTCTGGGCGACCCGGTGCATTTCGAGCGCGTCACCTACGAGGGCTTTGCGCCGCACCGGGTGCCCTTGATCGTTGAATGCCTGACCGACAACGTCAACCGCACCGTCTCTGAGATTCGCGTGCTGTTCCGCAAGGGCCAGCTGGGTGCCGCCGGCTCGGTCGCCTGGGATTTTGATCATCTGGGCATGATCGAAGCCTCGCCGGTGAATGCCGAGTCAGACGCCGAGCTGGCCGCCATCGAAGCCGGCGCACAGGACTTTGAAGCAGCCGAGGACGGCGCCAGCTTGTTCCTGACCGACCCGGCCGATCTGGACCTGGTTTGCCGCGCCCTGCCTAACTTTGGATTCACCGTGCTCTCGGCCAAGATCGGCTACAAGAGCAAAACCCCGGTCAGCTTGGGTGAGGCGGAGATGGCCGAGGTGGAAGCCTTTCTGGACGCCATCGACGGCCAAGACGATGTGCAAAACGTCTATGTGGGCCTGGCCAGCTAAGTCGCAGTTTCAGCGGCGGTGTTGATGCGCGGCGCTTCGGGTTCGCTGTCAAAGCGATCGAAGCCGCTGTAGCAAATGAAGTGCCGGCCCTTGGCCCGGCCGATCAGGGTCAGGCCCAGTTGCGTGGCCAAGGCATGGCCCATCTGGGTGATGCCGTTGCGCGACACGATGATGGGCACGCCCATCTGGGCCGACTTCATCACCATCTCGCTGGTCAAACGGCCGGTGGTGTAGAAGCATTGATGTTGGGCGCCCGCCTGGGCCACCTCATCCGCATTCATCCACATCCAGCCGGCAATGCTGTCGATGGCATTGTGGCGGCCCACATCCTCCATATGCACCAGCATCTGCTCGCCGCTGAACAGCGCGCAGCCGTGTACCGAACCGGCCTTTTTGTAGACGCTCTCGATCTTGCGCACGGTTTCGAGCATGGCGTAGAGCGCCGACTGGCTCAGTCGTGAAGTCTCCGCTGGCGGCAATTGCAGATTGGCCACATCGGCCATCATGGCGCCGAATACCGTGCCCTGGCCGCAACCGGTGGTGACGATGCGCTGCGCCGTTTTCTCTTCGATCTGCGCGATGCCAGCGCGGGTACGCACCGCTGCGGCGCCCACCTCCCAATCGACGGTGATGGACTCCACCTCGCTGGCGCTTTCCACCAAGCGCTGGTTGCGCAAATAGCCCAGCACCAGCAACTCCGGCGCTAGGCCCAAGGTCATCAAGGTGACCAGCTCGCGCTTGTCCACGAAAACGGTCAAAGGCCGCTCGGCCGGGATGCTCATGCTGCGGCGCTGGCCAAATTCATCCAGCACCGTTACCTCTTGCGTCAGCGGTGCCTGGCAGTGGGTCAGACGCGGCAGCAGCTTCGATTCGAGCGCCATCACTTCGCCTCAATCGCCATGCGACAAGGCTTCACCCCGCTGCAGCTTTTGCAAGTCATCCACGGTGTTGGCATTGGCAAAGGCCTGCGCATCGTCAAAGCGCACACGCACACAGCGATGCTGGCTGGCCCAAGCCATGATCTTGCTTTGCCCGCTTTGGGTGAAGCGCACCAGGCTTTCCAGCAGGCTCGCCTTCATCAAGCAAAACACCGGCTGCGCTTGACGCCGAGTCTCGCCATCGATCTCGGCCAGGGTTTCGACCAGCGCGATCTCAGCTTGCTCGGCCTCCAGCGCTGCTGCTAAGCGAGCCACCATGTTCTCAGGGAACAGCGGCGAATCGCAAGGCACGGTCACCAGATAAGGCGTCTCGCAATGCTCCAAGCCTGCCATGAAGCCCGCCAGCGGGCCGGCAAAGTCAGGCAGGCTGTCGGGCCAGACCGGTGCGCCAAAAGACTCATAAGCGCTCAAATTGCGATTGGCATTGATGAGGCAGGCGCCGACTTGCGGCGACAAGCGCATCAGCGCATGCAGGGCCAGCGCCATGCCCTGGTAGTTTTGCAAGCCCTTGTCGACCCCGCCCATGCGGCTGCCGCGGCCGCCGGCCAAGACCAGGCCGGTGATGTCTTGCGTGGGGATCATGCGCTATGCCCAGTGATAAAAACCGTCATTGATTCGCGTTAGGGAAGAACAACTGCTCGCCGCCGATCTTGTAGGCGGCAATTTGCGCCTGACCGTCGGGCGATACCACCCAGTCCGCGAAGGCTTGCGCCAAGGCGGTCTTGGTGTGCGGATGCTTGGCCGGGTTGACCACGATCACGCCGTATTGATTGAATAAGCGCTTATCGCCCTCCACCAGCACCGCCAGCTGCGCACGGTTCTTGAATGACAGCCAGGTGCCCCGGTCGCTCAGCGTGTAGGCCTCACTGCTGGCCGCCATATTGAGAGCCGGGCCCATGCCGCAACCACAGGCGCGGTAATCCAGTTTGGAGCTGCCTTTGACGGCAGGATCATCAACACCGGCCTGCTTCCAAAAACGCAGCTCCGCCGCATGGGTGCCGCTCTTGTCGCCACGCGAGATGAACACAGCCCCAGCTTCTTGCAGCTTTTTCAAGCCGGCCACCACATCGCGGCCTTTTGCCTTGGCGGGGTCGGCGAGCGGCCCGATCAGCACAAAGTCATTGAACATCACCGGACGGCGCTGCAAGCCAAAGCCCTCGGCCACAAACTTTTCTTCCGCCGCCTGGTCGTGCACAAAGACCACATCGGCGTCGCCACGACGGCCCACATCCAAAGCCTGGCCCGTGCCCAAAGCCACCACACGCACATCAATGCCGCTGGCGCGCTTGAAAGCCGGCAAGAGATGAGCGAACAGGCCGGACTGCTCGGTGCTGGTGGTCGAGGCCATCACGATGCTGCGCTCCTGCGCCCAAGCCGACAGGCTGAGCGCAGCGCCCAGGCTCAAGGCCATCAAGGCGCGGACGAGGTGGCGACGCGGGCTGGCCGCCATGTGTTTCAGCTCATATCCCATTTCAACTCTCCCTTAAGAAACAGTTCGATTCGTGGGTCCAGATCGTGCGCGCCGAAGAACTCTTGGCAAGGCAAATCGACGCGGATCTTGCCACGATCCAGATAGATGACGCGACTGGCCAAGCGCTTGGCCTGGCCGAGATTGTGGGTGCTCATGACCAGGGTCATGCCTTCGGCTTTGAAGGCAGCCAACATGGCTTCAATTTCGGCCTTGGCCGAAGGGTCCAGATTGGCCGTGGGTTCATCCAAGAACAGAATTCGGGGCTGCCTGGCCCAAGCCCGCGCCAGCGCCAATCGTTGCTGCTGGCCGCCCGACAGTGCACGAGCCGGCCGGTCGCGCAGAGCCGCCAGACCGGCACGCTGCAAAGCCTGTTCGGCTCGGGCCCGACGCTCTTGACGCGGCACTCCCGCCAGCCACAAAGCAATCAAAAGATTGCGCCACACCGACAGTCGCAGCATGAAGGGCCGCTGAAACACCATCACCTGGGCTGCGAGCGCCTCAGGTGCGACCTCGCGACGCCCCGACAGCTTCACCAGCCCATGCAAGGCGCTCAAAAGACTGGTCTTGCCCGAGCCATTGGCACCGATCAAGGCGATGAATTCGCCAGCATGGACTTGCAAGGACACCTCGCTCAAAGCTTGCACATCGCCAAAGCGCAGGCCGACTCGCTCCAGGCGCAGCAAAGGATCAACAGCTTGCGCAGCGCTCATGCCTGGCACCTCCCCTGCGTCCCTTGGCGGCGCTGCAGCGTCTTCACCCCTGCGATCAGCGCATTCACGACCGCGACCATGCCCAACAAGACCAAGCCCAAGGCCAGGGCCAGCGGCAAATCGCCCTTGCTGGTCTCCAGCGCAACGGTGGTGGTGATGACGCGGGTGAGCCCGTCGATATTGCCGCCCACAATCATCACCGCGCCCACCTCGGAAATGGCACGGCCAAAAGCGGTGAGCAGAATCGTCAGCACCGCCCAGCGCTCATGCAGCAGCATCAAGCACGCAGCGGTAAAGCGGCTGGCCCCCATGGAGCGCAACTGATCGCCGCCCTCGCGCAGGGCGTCGCCCACCAATTGCTGCGACAAGGCCGCAATCACCGGCAAGACCAGAAAAGTCTGCGCAAAAATCATGGCCTGGGGTGTGAACAGAATGCCCCAGCTGCCCAGCGGCCCGCTGCGCGACAAAAGCAGATAGACAACCAAGCCCACCACCACCGAAGGCAGGGCCAGCAAAGTGGACATGAAACCTTGCAGCAAGCGCCGGCCAGGGAAACGAGCCACGGCCAGCCAAGCGCCCAATGCCAGGCCCAAAACGGCGGCATAAATGGTGGCGCTGCCGCTGACAAACAAAGACAAGCCCGCCGTATGCAGCAGCACCGGGTCCGCGCCCAGCACCAGCTCCCACGCCTTGCTCAGGCTCTCTGAAAACGCGCTCAAGCCCGGCTCACCCGCGCAAGGCCCACTCGGGCGGCAGATTGAGCAAGAGGTTCTGAGGCTTGAGTCTCAGGCTGCCATCGGTGCGCATTGCCAGGCCTAAATAAACCGGTTTGTCGGAGCGCGCCGGAGCATCCAGGCGGAACAAGCTGAGCAAACGCCCCAATCGCACACTATCAACCGCCCTGCCCTCATACAGATCATTCAACAAGCTCATGGACTCTGCATCCAAGCCGATATGCCAACGCCAAGCCGAGTCGTCCACCTGGGGCAGGGGCTCGATGGACAAGGACTCGTTCTCCTGCGTCTGCAAGAAATGGCCAAGCCACTGCGTCAAGACTTGGCTTAGAGCCTTCAGGCCCGAGTGGCTGCGGGTCAGTTTGAAGCTCAGGCCATGAACCAATTCCTTGGACAATTCGTGAGTCAGATCGAGCGCGTACAAGGCCGATTCGCCCTGACGCCAAAAATCAGCGGCATTATCGGGGCTCAAGACATCGAGCAATCCAGCCGCCGAATGCGCATATGCCTGGCGCTGATCCAAGGCTTCCGAATCAGCGCAAAGCGCCCGCCCCTCGCTCAGACTCAGGCGCTGCTCGCGATAGAGCAACTGGCCCGCCCGAACCTGGAAGGCATCCAGGGTTTCGCGCTGCACAAAGCCCAGCACGGTGGCCACAAGACTGTCGAGAAACAGCGGAGGGACCCGAACGCGACCGCTGCGCAGCACCTCCAGGTAGTAGGCCTCCAGCGTTCCCGCAGCCAGCAGGGCCTCGCGGAAATCCACAAACATGGCAAAGTTGTCGCGCGCATCGGCATCCTGGATGCTGCCCAACTGATCCGGCTGAACGCACGCCATCGGGTCGATCAACAAGGCCTGATGCAAGGCGATCTCAGCCTCGCAAGACTCCGCGACCAAGGCCAATTCTGGCCGGCGCAAGATTAGGCTCAAAAATGCAGAACCCGGACACAACCAGCCCTGCGGGCCTAGCGAGAGCGCAGAACTCGCGCCCAATTGCCAGAACGAATGGAATGGGTTGGCGGGGAGAAGCAAAGCCTTGGAGGACTCGACTGACTCAGCGTGCAAGGTAATCGGGAGATTCAATCAGCGTCACTTCTTCGGCTGAGCGGCAGGCGCGGCTGGGGCCGCAGCGGCGACAGCGCTGACAGCCGCTTCTGGCGGAACAAAAGGCCCGGGATCCGCGCAAGCCGGTGTTTCCACCACCGGCTGCAACTCTTTACCAGCGGCCTTGGCGCTCTTGCGGTAGCCCTCGGCGACGCGATTCATGGACTGGCACAACTGATAGGCCGAGACCTTGTCGGTCCAGGCCGTCTTAGCAGCCGTCACTGCGGCCTTGGCTTTAGCTTCATCGGTGGGTGCTGGCAACTTGGCCCAAGCGGCCGACGAAGCCATCAGACCGACCCCGCCCAGAAGCAGACCAAGACTCAGACGCGAAAAATGAGGGGAACGCAGCAAACGCATGATGTCTATCCTTTTCGAGTGCAGCGACTCAAAGCTGTGTGGCAGGCTTGGAAGCAGCCACACCGGCCGATTGCGGCGCGGAGCGCTGAGCCGGAATCTTGCCCGCCTTGATGTCCTCATACCAAAGCTCATGGTGCTCGCGCGCCCAGCCCTCATCGACTTGGCCTGTTTTCATCGCGTTGAAAGCACCTTTCATGCCGATCGTGCCCATGTAAATGTGGCCGAGGAAGAGCACCATCATCAAGAGGGTCGACACCGCGTGAACCATATGGGCGATCTGCATGTCGCCACGCAGATAAGCCATTCCCGGCACCAATTGATCCAGCACCAAACCCGAGGCCACGGCAACAAAACCCAGCAGAAACACACCGCCCCAGAACACCACTTTCTCACCCGCGTTGAAACGCTCCGAGGGCACCTCGTGACCGCCAAACAAGCCCCCGCCCTTGAGCAACCAAACCAAGTCATGGCGATTGGGCAAGTTGTCACGGACAAAGGTGAAGAACACCACCAGCAAAGAAACCGCGAACAAGGGGCCTGCAAAGTTATGTGCGGTCTTGAGCACATAGCTCAGCCAGCCAAACAAGGTGGCACCCAGCACAGGCAGCATAAAGAACTTGCCAAAAGCCATCACCAAGCCTGAGATGGCCAAGACACTGAATGCGATCGCATTGCACCAATGCGCGGCGCGCTCGAAGTAGGTGAATCGTTCGATCTGACGCCCGGTGTCGGGCTGATGACCACCCAAGCTTCCCTTGCTGAAATAGAACAGGGCCAAAGCCAACAAGGTGATGACGATCAAGGCCCCACCGTAGGGAATGATCCACTGATTGCGAACTTGTCGCCACGCTTCGCCCGCCGTGGTGTAGTGCGATCCTGGGTACTGCACAAAGGGCTGAACCAAGACGCCTTTCTCGGCACCCGGCAGGCTGGAGGTCCCTTGTTGCAGACCCGAGTCCCGCACACCCCGCCAAAACGGGGCGTTATTGCCCGGCTGGGACTTGGCACGCTCTGCGTTGCTTTCGTCCGCCTTGGGTTCAGCCGGCGCAACAAAGCCGGCTGGGGCCGCGCCAGTTTGCACAGCCTCTGCTTGAGTCATCGATGCCGCCGGCGCAGGCGCCGCCTGAGCGCAAGCCAGCGACACACTCAAACCCGCAAGCATGGAAACGAAAAAACTTCGCATGGTGACGCTCCAAGAACTCAACGCGAATAGTCGTTTTGCGCTTGATGGCGCTGCTGAATCTTGGCCTCCCAGGCAGCCTTGTCACCCGCCTTCCATCCGGGCGCCGCGAAGGCGGGGTTGGCCGCCTCACTGACACTCCAGGCCGTGCTGTCACCGCCATGCTTGCCCTGCAGTTTCTGGCTGGGTTCGCTACAGCCTTGAAACAGCATCAAGCTGCAGCTGCAAGCCAGCGCGGTCATCAAGCGTGAGTTCATGACTTCACCTCCGTACGAGGCGCAGCCTTGGAGCCTTGCCCGCCATCGCTGGGCTTGCCGTAGGCCGTGCCCCAGCCCCAAACCTCGCTGCCCTTGCCCCGTACCAGCACCCGGTTACGGAAGATGTCCGCCACCACGTCGCCATCTCCGCCCAACAGGGCTTTGGTGGAGCACATTTCGGCGCAGGCCGGCAACTTGCCTTCGGAGAGGCGGTTACGACCATACTTTTCGTACTCGGCCTGGCTGCCGTTGGCCTCGGGCCCACCCGCACAGAAGGTGCACTTGTCCATCTTGCCGCGCAGGCCGAAAGTGCCATTGCTGGGGAACTGTGGCGCGCCAAAAGGACAGGCATAGGAGCAGTAGCCGCAGCCGATGCAGATGTCCTTGTCATGCAGGACCACGCCTTCGTCGGTGCGATAGAAGCAGTTGACCGGGCAGACCGCCATGCAAGGTGCGTCCGAGCAATGCATGCAGGCAACCGAAATGCTCTTCTCGCCGGCCACGCCATCATTCAGGGTGACGACGCGCCGGCGGTTGACGCCCCAGGGCACATCATGCTCGGCCTTGCAAGCGGTCACGCAGCCGTTGCACTCGATGCAACGCTCGGCGTCGCAGATGAATTTCATTCTTGCCATGCTTTTGTCTCCGCTAGACGGTGGATTTCAAATCAAGCGCGGGCGCGCTCAACCTGGCAAACCGTTGTCTTGGTTTCCTGCATCATGGTCACGCTGTCATAACCATAGGTCGTGGCGGTATTGACTGCTTCCCCTCGCACCAAGGGAGCAGCGCCTTCAGGGTAGTAAGCCAGCATGTCCGCCCCCTGCCAGCGGCCGGAGAAGTGGAAAGGCATCCAGACCGTGCTGCGATCGACCCGCTCAGTCACCATGGCCTTGACGGTAATCTTGGCGCCGGTCGGCGTGGTCACCCACACGTCTTCACCGTTGCGGATACCACGGTCGTTGGCTGCGGCGGGATTGATCTCAACGAACATATGCTGCTGCAACTCGGCCAACCAGGGGTTGGCGCGGGTTTCTTCGCCGCCACCTTCGTACTCGACAAGACGACCCGAACTCATGATCAGCGGGAAGGTCTTGCCAATGTCGGCATTTTTCTCCTGCACGCTCTTGTAGAGCGTAGGCAAGCGCCAGAAGGCCTTCTTGTCCTCGTGCGTTGGGTACTTGGCCACCAGATCGGGGCGGGTCGAGTACAAAGGCTCGCGATGCTGCGGAATCGGATCTGGGAAGTTCCAAACCACCGCCCGGGCCTTGGCATTGCCAAAGGGATGGCAGCCATGCGCCATCGCGACGCGTTGAATGCCGCCCGACAAGTCGGTCTTCCAGTTCTTGCCCTCGGCCAGTTTCTGCTCGGCCTCGGTCAAGTCGTTCCACCAGCCCAGCTTCTTGAGCAGGAGATGGTCAAACTCAGGGTAGCCGGTGGTGATTTCTGCGCCCTTGGAGTGCGAGCCATCTTCAGCCAGAAGACTGACCCCTTCCCGCTCAACACCGAAGTTAGCGCGGAAGTTGCCGCCGCCCTCCATCACATGCTTGGAGGTGTCATACAAATTCGGCGAGCCGGGGTGCTTGAGCTCGGGCGTACCGTAGCAGGGCCAAGGCAGGCCGAAGAAGTCTCCATCGAGCTTGTAGCCGGTTTCCTTGTCGATGCCACCCTTGGCCTTGAGCGTCTTCACATCGAAGACATTCATATTGCGCATATGCGCTTTCAGGCGCTCCGGGCTTTGGCCGGTGTAGCCAATGGTCCACAAGGCCTTGTTGATCTCGCGCAGGATGGACTCGGTTTCTGGCTCCATCATGCCGCCCTTGCCCGGCACCATCTTGTAGGTCTTGACCAATTCCTTGTCGAAGCCCAGCTTCTGCGCCAGCTGAACCATGATCATGTGATCGGTGCGCGACTCCCAAAGCGGCTCGATCACCTTTTCACGCCACTGGATGGAGCGATTCGAGGCGGTGCAGGAACCGCTGGTCTCAAACTGGGTACAAGCGGGCAGCAGGTAGACGGCTCGATTCGGGTTCTTGTCTTCGTCCTTGCCGGGCATGGCCGCCATCGCCGCGGTGGCCGAAGGGAATGGGTCAACCACCACCAACAGGTCCAGCTTATCCATGGCCTTCTTCATTTCCAGACCGCGGGTCTGGGAGTTCGGCGCATGGCCCCAGAAGAACATCCCACGCAAATTGCTGTCTTGGTCGATCAGCTCGTTCTTCTCCAGTACACCATCAATCCAGCGCGACACCGTCATACCGGGCTTGGTCATCATGCCCGGGGCATACTGCTTCTTGATCCATTCGAAATCCAAATCCCAGATCTTGGCAAAGTGCTTCCAAGCGCCCTCGGACAAGCCGTAGTAACCCGGCAGGGAATCTGGATTGGGGCCAACGTCGGTGGCGCCCTGTACATTGTCGTGGCCGCGGAAGATATTCGTGCCGCCGCCGCTGACACCCACATTACCCAGCGCCAGTTGCAAGATGCATGAAGCACGCACCACCGCGTTGCCGGTGGTGTGCTGGGTCTGACCCATGCACCAGACAATGGTGCTGGGGCGGTTGTCGGCCAGGGTCTTGGCCACCTTGTAGCAAGTCGCTTCATCGACGCCGCAGGCCTCTTCGACCTTGTCCGGCGTCCACTTGGTCATGATCTCGTCACGGACCTTGTCCATGCCGTAGACCCGGTCGTGGATGTACTTCTTGTCTTCCCATCCGTTCTTGAAGATGTGATACACCAAGCCGAAGACGAAGGGGATGTCGGAGCCGGAGCGGATGCGCACATAGTCATCCGCCTTGGCTGCTGTGCGGGTGAAGCGCGGATCCACCACAATCATCTTGCAGCCGGTTTCCTTGGCATGCAGCATGTGCAGCATGGACACCGGGTGGGCCTCGGCGGCGTTCGAGCCGATGTACATCGCAGCGCGGGCATTGCGCATATCGTTGTACGAGTTGGTCATGGCCCCGTAGCCCCAGGTATTGGCTACACCGGCCACCGTGGTGGAGTGACAAATCCGGGCCTGGTGGTCGCAGTTATTGCTGCCCCACAGGCTCACCCACTTGCGCAGCAAATAGGCCTGCTCATTGTTGTGCTTGCTGGAACCGACCACAAAGACCGAATCGGGGCCGCTTTGTTTCTTCAGCTCCAACATCTTGGCGCTGATCTCGTTCAGCGCCTGATCCCAGCTGATTTTTTGGTACTTGCCGCCGACCAGTTTCATCGGGGTCCGCAAGCGATGCTCACCGTGGCCATGCTCGCGCAGGGCGGCACCCTTGGCGCAGTGCGCGCCCAGATTGATCGGCGAATCGAACACCGGCTCCTGGCGCACCCAGACCCCGTTCTCCACCACCGCGTCCACGGCGCAACCGACCGAACAGTGGCCGCAAATGGTGCGCTTCACTTCGACCTTCTTGGCTCCGCCAGCGGCAGGCGCTGCATCCGCCGCATGGGCTTTCTTTTGCACCAGGCTCAGTTGCGAAGCGGCAAGCCCAGCACCAAGACCCAATCCGGATCGCCGCAGGAACAAGCGCCTGTCCATGGTGGGAATGGCACGTCGGCTTTGGGCTTCCAGGCCACGCACCAAGCTGTTAACCATGCCAGATGGATTCGACCCAGCACTCCCAGAGTTTTTGCGTGTAAGCAACATATCATCTCCTGCTGGCCGAGGCCCGAGAGCCCTGCCTGGTTCTATTTCATGCCTGGATACCGCCGCTCAGTTCAAGAACGGGCGGTCTCGTAATAGCGCAAGACATGCGGGCTGACTTGGTACCCGCCACCGGCCTCAGGCATCACGCGGGCGCTGGCAACAGCGACCTCTTCGACCGCAGCCCCAGGCAAGACCTTGACCGCCACGGCCGCAGCGCCTGCGGCACCCAAGCCCATGAGCCAGCCGCGGCGCGAAGCAGGCTCAGCCGACGCAGACACTTCAGGCTGCGCAGCCTTGGATTCGGTGATTTGCTTTTTACTCATGGTCATCAGCTCCGAATAATGCTTGCAGGCTGAATATATCCCTTGACGCCTCGCTGTGCACGATGGCCAGACCCGCAGTTCGCACGCCGGGCAATCCGCAGCTTTGTCAGCCTACAGCAAGCAAGCCGTGAATCAACTGGGGAAGATCACACCTCCAAGAGATCAAATCCCTGCGCTTCAACGGCGAAAAAATCTCTCGCAAACACGGCTACTGCACGATAAAAATCGGCACGCGGGTGCTCAGCCAAGGCTTCACAAAAACGCTCTGCCCAGGCCCGCAAATGCATGTTGAAAAAGCGCTGCTGCCCAGCAAGATTGCTAACCCCCGCATCATCACCCGCGATCAAATAACGCATCACTTCACAGACCGAGGCGATGTGATCCTCTGTCTCCAAAACCCCCGGTGGCCGTTCCAAGCCCAAGCCCTGCAAGTCCTGGCGCAAATTGACCAGTGGCTGTTGATTCAAGAATCCAGCCAAGTAAAACGATCCATAAACGCAAACCTCGGGCTTGCCCACACCCCCAAACAAGGCCACAAACTCGTCATTGATTTCTGCCCAACTCAGGCGGCGCGCAGCCCCCACCACCTCGGACCAGTGCGTTTCCAAAAAGGCGCCCGCAGTCGGTGCTTCGGTCACAGCCACCCGCAACTGCTCGAACAACTCGCCACGAGGCGGCGCATAGAACAGTTCGGCCAACAGACCATAGACCTCGGCACGGGCCAACTCCTCAGCCATGCCCCCATCGGCATTTTCGATGGATCCGACCCAACTGATGGGTTTGGCTGCTGGGATCAAGGTCTGACTCATAGATCGGTAATCCTGACTTCGTTCGGGTTGCTGTGCAAATCGACCACCCGGCAGTCGGCACACATCTGCAAACGACGTGCGCCCGCGCCCTGAAACATCGGGTGCGCCCCGAGCTTGGCCAACATCAGCTCGATCGCCTTCGGGCTGGCAAAGGGCTTGGCGCAGCGCACACAGCAAAAGGGCTCCACTTCATTGAGCACCTGCATTTGTTTGCGAGTTCGCCCGCCATCGGCCAAGAAAAGGCGCGGCAACAAGGTGATGGCCTGCTCCGGACAGGTACTGGCACACAAGCCACACTGCACGCAGTTCTTCTCGATCATGCGGAGCTGCAGCTTGTCCGGGTTGTCGGCCAGAGCGCCAGCGGGGCATGCGCTGACGCAACTCAAGCACATGCTGCAGCGATCCGCATCGACATGCAGGCTACCAAAAGGCGAGCCTTTCTCCGGCAGCGGGATTTCATCCGGAATGTGCTCGGCCTGATTCATCAAATGATCCAGGCACAACTCCAATGTGGCGCGCTTATCGGCCAAGACACGGTAACTGGCGACCTGAGGCACCACTTGAGCCGCTGCACCTCGCAAGGCGGCATCCAAGTCTTGCACTGTTTGGGCTTCAATCAGGGTCAGGTGTTGCCCTTTAAAGCCCAGACCACTCAGGATCGCCTGCGCCGCCGCCATTTGTGCCTTCACAGCAGCCCGGTAAGCCGGCGCCTCTTCTTCGGTCATCAAGACCCAGACATTGGCCGCGCCGTAGGCCAGGGCCGCCAACCACAGCTCCATCCCCATGGACGCGGTGTGCCAGGCGTCAATGGGCAAGACGCGAGCGGGCACACCCTGCACAGCTGCCTCGGTGCGCGCCGCACGACCCAAAGCCCCAATCAGGCGAGACCCCGCTCCCTGGCTGTGGATCAAGAGCGCGGCGTCCTTGCCTCCAGCTCTTGCATACGTACTCAACAAGGTGCGGATACGTTGCCCCTGCGCATCGGCCGCCGGCGTTGCATAACTGATCGCACCGGTGGGGCAAACCGTGGTGCATGCACCGCAACCGACACATAAATGCGGCTCCACGATGATGCCGGCCAAGGCCGCCCCCCCTGCTTTGCCCTTGCGCGAGGCATCGCTGCGGATCGCTTCAGCCGAGCACACATCGATACATGCAGAGCAGCCGATCTGCTCATTGCGGCTGTGTGCGCAAAGCTTTTGCTTGTAATTGAAGAACTTGGGCTTCTCAAACTCACCCACGGCATCACGCATTTGCAAGACTGCGGCCATCAACTGCGCATCACCGGGCGCATGAAAGTAGCCCTGCGGCGGCTGATGCAGGGCCATCAAAGGCGAGTCGCTCAGATCCAGCACCAGATCAAACGACTCGCTCTGCGCTTGAGGCGCGCGGTCGAAGTCAATCGCCCCAGCCGCAGCGCAAGCCTTGACGCAGTCTCGGTGGCTACTGCATCGGCTCATGTCGATTTGGTAGCTGAAGTCGATGGCCGACTCCGGGCAGACCTCAATGCACGCATTGCAACGCGTGCACAGATCCAGATCGATGGCATTGACCTGCGACCAACTGACCTCGAATGCACCCAACCAACCCCGGACTTGAATATCCTCGCCCGCAAACACCGGTAGATTTCTCTGTTGTGGCAAGCTCCCACGCCCTTGAACGAGCAGACTCAGATCGAGCTTATCGGCCAGCATCTCGGCAGCGCGCCCTGCTCGGGCGGGCGATCCGATGATCAGTGCCCGGCCTTGAGAGCGGTAGCTGACCGTTGGCACAGGATCCGCCTCGGGCAATTGCGCCAAGGCCAGCAGCGCCGCCGTCTTGGGGGTCGCCTTTGCTGCATCTTTGGACCAAGCACCGGTCTCGCGGAGATTAACGAAGCGAATCGGCCGCTCGGCCAATGTAGGCGCGCCGACGGTCTGTGCATTCAGCGCCAGGAACAGCTGACTCTCTTGGGTACAGGCCACCAACAAATCGCCACCGACCTCGGCACTGGCCTTGGCTGCACGCTGAAAGTCGCCGGCTTCGCGGCGACACAGCAAGGTGTGAACCTTTTCCAGACCCCGGCTGGCCTCAGGCCCCAGGGCCTTTTGCAGCGCCGGCCCATCCAGCGCCATGGTCTTGTTGCAATTGCAAATCAGGGTTGTCGTCATCGGGCTGGCTCGAAGTGTCGATAGCTGGCGTGGAGAGCGGTGCCGGCGCGGCGCTGGCATCAAGAATCGGTTCATGCAGGGGCATGGATGAGAGCGAGGACGGCTGCGGCTGCGGTTCCTCCTCCACCTCAAACAAGTTCAGCACCTGAGACTGATTCATCTGCCGCAGCATCGACAGAGGGATCGGGTCAGGCCGGCTGTAGTCATCGATATAGGTGTCCAAACCATCCATCACATTGAAGTGCGGATCGGAAAAAAACAGCTTCTTCATCGCCGCGCGTTGCACGCCGCGGTCCACATCCTGTGCCATGAAGCGCGTGTAGTCGGAGCCCGCATTCAGCGCCGCAACATCGGCCAAGCTAGGAGGCGGTGGCAGCGAAGGCTCCGGCGACTCGACGACATCGCTTGACGCCGCCTGGGCCTGCTGCAGGCCACCTGAGGCATGGAGGGCCCCTGACTCCGGCTGCGGCGGAGCTTCGCCAATCGCTGCGGCAGCAGGCGCGACATCAGGCACAGGCTGACCGGCTCGCACCAGGGCTTTGCGGCGCCCCCAGCGCGCCAAAAAGCCGGCCGGCTCATCTTGCGCAGACGAGGCCATCAGCGCCGCTCCCCGGGCGAGACAAAGGACTGCGGCCTGCGCCGCTCCTTTTTGACTTCAGGCCGGTAGTAGACCTCGACATAGGCTTGCAACCACGCCGCCAGATCGGCCGGCAAGGGCACGTTATCGACCCGCTCCTGCGCGTCCAGCCAGCGACCGGCCTCGGTATAGCTCAGGCTAACACGCTCGGCCCAGGCCAGGGACGGATCCTCATCGCTGACACGCCAGACCACAAACCAAACCGGCGCCCCAGAGCTGAGGTTCAGAAAATAACCCTCAGCCTCATCAGGAAAAAGCGTCAACTCGAAATTCGGGTGCAGACAGGTTTGCAGCTTGCCGTCATCGCGCAAGACCCGCGGCACGTCGCCAAAAGCGGCTTGATGCGACACCACATCGGCCACCGAAAAGCGCCAGTCCTCCCATTGATTCGCCTGGGCCTCGCGCTGCATCAGCACCGCCACCTTCACCGAGGGTCGACCCGTGGGCAGACCTTCCTGAGCATGAGTTCCAATTGAATTGGCAGCGTCCATCGCCCGAGTCTAGCGGTAGCGGAGGCTGATGCAGAGGCAGGCTTGCGTTTACCCGCCGCGCAGCAATGAAATCAGCGCAGGGTAAACACCGCCACCGCCTGCTGCAGGGTTTGTGCCTGTTGGCGCAAACTTTCCGCCGCTGCCGCGCTCTGCTCGACCAAAGCCGCGTTCTGCTGGGTGGTTTGATCCATTTTGGTGACCGCATCGCCGATCTCAGCAACGCCGGCGCTTTGTTCGCTGCTCGCACTGCTGATCTCGCCCATGATGTTGGTCACTCTCTTGATCGAGGCCACGATCTCCTCCATGGTGGCGCCCGCCTCATCCACCAAACTGGTGCCGCGCTCGACCCGCTCAACACTGTCATTGATCAGTTGCTTGATTTCTTTGGCTGCCTCAGCACTGCGCTGCGCCAGGCTGCGCACCTCGCTGGCCACCACGGCAAAGCCTCGCCCCTGCTCACCGGCACGGGCCGCCTCCACGGCTGCATTCAAGGCCAGGATATTGGTTTGAAACGCAATGCCGTCAATGACGCTGATGATGTCGGCAATGCGGCGGGAGCTGTCATTGATGCCCTTCATGGTGTCCACCACCTGGCTGACCACCTGTCCGCCTTTCTCGGCCACGGAACTGGCATTGACCGCCAACTGGTTCGCTTGATGCGCGTTGTCGGCATTCTGTCGCACGGTGCCCCCCAGGATGGCCATCGACGACGCGGTTTGTTGCAGCGAGCTCGCTTGCTGCTCGGTGCGGACACTCAGGTCGTTATTGCCCTGCGCGATCTCAACACTGGCATTCACCACGCCATCTGTGCCGTGACGAACCTGGCTGACCGCCTGGGAAAAACGTTCCACAAGTTCGCCCAGCACCCCCATCACGCTGTTCGGATCCGCGCTTTCGTTCTTCAACTGCTGCGCCAGATTGCCAGCAGCAATCAGCTTGACGGACGACACAACCTCGTCGGGCTCTCCACCCAAGCGCCGGCTGACCCAGTGCTTGGCGTACCACAACAGAGACAGGCCAGCGCCGGCGGTCAGCAGTGCCAAGGCCAACACAACGATGAACCAGCGCTGGTGGGCAGCCTGCGCCTCATGTACTGCCGACTCGGTACGCGCATCCAGCATCCGCAAGAACTCATCCACCGGCTTCATGATCTTGGCCTTGAACTGGTGGTAGTTTTTGTCATGCATCAAGGCCTGCGCCTTGGCCAAATCAGGCTCACCCTGTTTGGTGAACTTACCACTGCCGTCGTCGTACAGGCCTTTGACCAAATTCATGGCCACGGTCTCGGTCTTGACCAAGTCGTCCGAGTTGCCTGCCGCTTCCTTGAGCTTGCCGAACTCCGCCTCAGTGAAGCCGGCAGCCTTCATCATCTCCAATAGCGGGGTACTTGAACTGCTGCCCTTGCCTGCCGGCGGCGTGAGGTCTGCGGCTCGGAAGTCCCAGTAAATCTTCTCGTAGCCGGGTGGGCGCGGTTTCTTGCCGTTGCGGATGTCCAGCACCTCGAAATACTGCTGCTCCCACTGCGGATCCCCGGTCATGACATAGGTACGCGCCAAACGGGTCAAGTCATCCGAGCTCTGGCGCAACTCATCCGCCAGCATGGCCGATACAAAGCGTGTGCTCTCAGCCGCGGTGACCGCGTCGCCGGCGGCATTCAATCGCGAAACGGCAATAAGAAGCAGCAGCACGATGACGCCCATGACGAGCAAGGCCGCGCTGAACATCTGCTTAACGGTTTTCATCGCTGTGTCCCCTGAGAAGATTCGCTGCGCGAATCCATTTCACCCAGGTCACCACCAGGCATGACAGTCAGCACCCCCTCCGACCCCCTGCACTGGCCAGGCTCAGACCGGCGTTCAGCAAGATCGCAGCGCGTGCATCCCATCGCGACCAGCCGCGACCACGCAGGCCGGACGGGAGACTCTGTGCGAGGGCCTCAAGCCCTGCTGCACGCCTCATTCTTGCACCGGCACCTCTGGGCTATCGGACGGAACGCGCCGAGCTTGAATGTAAAAACCTCACAGAAAGCAGCAGCCAAGGCATGCCGCGACCGCGATCAGGTGCTCTTGGAGATCGAGATACTGGGGAACTTGGCCGAGTAGTCCTTGGCCTGAGCCGCAATCTTGACCGCCACCTGGCGAGCCAGAGCTTTGTAAAGTGCTGCGACCTCACCGTCGGGGTCGGCCACAACCGTGGGCTGGCCGGCGTCGGCTTGAACCCGAATCGACATGGCCAAAGGCAAGGCGCCCAGATAGTCGACGCCATAGTCCTGCGCCATCTTGCGGCCACCATCTGCACCGAAGATGTGTTCGGCATGGCCGCAGTTGCTGCAAACATGAACCGCCATGTTTTCCACCAAGCCCAAGATCGGCACGCCGACCTTTTCAAACATCTTCAGGCCCTTCTTGGCATCGATGAGCGCGATGTCTTGCGGGGTGGTGACGATCACCGCGCCGGTGACCGGCACCCGCTGCGACAGCGTCAACTGGATATCGCCAGTGCCGGGCGGCATATCGACGATCAAATAGTCCAGGTCTTGCCAGCGGGTTTGGCGCAGGAGTTGCTCCAAGGCCTGGGTAGCCATGGGCCCGCGCCAGATCATGGCCTGATCGTCTTCCACCAAAAAGCCGATCGACATGATTTGCAAACCGTAGCCCAGCATCGGCTCCATCAGCTTGCCGTCTTCACTCTCGGGACGACCGCTGACACCCAGCATCATCGGCTGGCTGGGGCCATAGATGTCGGCATCCAAAACGCCGACGCGCGCGCCTTCAGCGGCCAGCGCCAGCGCCAGATTGGCCGCTGTGGTGCTCTTGCCCACGCCGCCCTTGCCCGAGGCCACGGCGATGATGTTCTTTACCCCAGGCAGCAATTGCACGCCGCGCTGCACGGCATGCGCAACGATCTTGCTTTGGATGTTGACGCTGACATTGCCCACGCCTTCAACACTGCGCGCCGCTGCCACCAAGGCACGCCGGAACTCGGCGTGCTGGCTAGCGCCGGGGTAAGGCAGGTCAATGTCGAAGGACACATCAGCACCGTCCACACGCAGATTCTTCAGCTGTTTGCTAGCGACAAAATCCTGCGCGGTATTCGGGTCGACAACGGTTTGCAGCGCTTGCAGCAGCGCGGATTCTTGGATAGCAGGCATGGGCTTGATAGGTGTGAGCGAGGGCGGAGCCAATACAGAGGCTCAGGAGAGGCGACGAAGTCTAGCCCACACCCTGAAAGCCGCACGGCAGTCAAGCCCAATGCGGGCCGCAGGTCTGCCGGTCAAAGCGGGCAAGCGCTCGGATTCTTGGCTTCCAAAATGGCCCACTGCACTTCCAATTTGGGCGCTTCGCTTCCGCGCGTCCAACGCACCTTGACCGTGCCTGTCTCCGAGGCCTGATCCAGCAAGGCCGCAACACGTGGATCCAGGGGGTTGGCGAAATCGCGCCGATCAATCACCAGCAAAGCGCCACAATCGCTCAGCATATGGGGCTTGATCCAGGGGGATTTCTGCGGGTCGGCATCGATGAACACCAAGGGCTGCGTCTTGCTGCGCACCGAGACATTGCCAGCCAGCCATGTTTCACCAATCACGACCCGCAACGGCGTACGGGCATGCGCCTCCCAGACCGTTTCGAGCTTTCGGGTCAAACGTGCCGCCGGAAAATTTGAGCGCGCCGCGTGGCCCACACGGTCGGCACCCCAGGCGCCGCCAATCACCATGCCCAGCGCCAACAGCAGTTCCATGCCGACACAGACCCACAAGGCCTTGCGGACCAGTTGAGGGGAATCCTGCTCGCGCCGCAAGGCATACAAGGCCAGCACGCCCGCCATCACAAAGAAAGTGGCCGCCCAGGCGGAACCGAGCCGCACGCCCGCCACGCCCAAGAGCGAAGTCAACAACACCGGACCTAGCGCCATGAACAGCACAAAAGACCATTCAGACTTGGGCTCAAGGGCGGATGGCAAGACCGCAGTTTCGGCAGTTGCGGGTTGTGCAGCTCGCCTGAGCCAGGCCAGCAAGAGCCCCAGTCCGATCAACAAGGGCAGCACCCGGCCGATTTGAATCAGCAAAAACTTGAACAAACGACCCCAGTGGTCGATGTCATCGGTGTCGTTTTGCCCCTGCACCGCACGGTCGGCATAGGCCAAGCCGGGAGAACCGTCGCGCAACAGCCAGTCGATGTGCGGCATCATCAAGGCCGCACACACCAGCAGCGCCAGCCCAACGCCAAGCCAGGCGCGCACGCTGTGCATGCGCTTGTCCTGCAGCATCCATACGCCGATCACGGCCATCCAGATTAACGCGCTGTACTTGGACAGCAAGCACAGTGCTGCCGCAGCGCCGACCAAGACCCAGCGCCCCAGTTGTTCAAGCTGAAGGGAGTGGCCCGACGGCCGTGATTGGCCTTGGGCACGCACGGCCAGCAAGCTCAGCCACAAGAGCAAGCCGACAGGCATCAGCTGAATCGTGTTGTGATTGGCCATGATGCCGTGCACGCCGTGATAGATCAGCAGACTGCTCAAGGCAAGGGCGACAAAAGCGCGGGCCGGCGTTGTCACCAGCAAGGCGATGCGCCAGATGAAGAACTGCATCAGCACCACGCTCAACTGCGCGGCGAAGAATGTGACCCACATCGATCGGCCGAGCAAACTGGTCCAGGCGTGCACCCACCAGGTCGGGAACGGGGGATGCTTGTAATAGCCCCACTCCAGCGACTGCTGCCAGACCAACTGTTCGACATTGTCCCAAGGCGGCGCGCGATGGCTCAGCGAGGCCAAGACCGTCCACAGCAGCAAATGAAATGCCATGAAGGACAGAGCCAGCCAGGCCATGTGCCGGGCATTGCGGGCATCCAAACCCCAAGGTAAAACTTGATGGGCAGCGGCTGGTCCCGCATCGTTCGCGCCGTCGGACACGCGCCCACGCGCCAACTCCAAGCCTGGCATGGCAGGCCGATTCCTCAACATTGAAACATCCCTCACTCGGCCGGATCAGGCCCGATGGGACTGTTCGGGCCCACCACCCTGTGATGCCTCATGGGCTTCATCTAGACCGGTCGCGACGCCTCAAGGATGGGGAGTCCAGGGCTGATGCGCACCAGTTGCTTTACATGGGCGCAATCATAAAACTACAAAAATTTACAAACCATCACCCTTTGGAGCGAGAGGGGCGTGGTTCTCGCGCCCTTGGCCGGGCTTTTGTCAGCTTTGAGGTCATGCGACGGGCCGGCCAAGGATTTCAGCCGCTTGGCCGCTCCCTCCGTACTCGCCGCTCAGGCCGATTCTCAGGCCGATTGCTTGAAGGCCATCACGGCCTGATTGCGCAAGGTGCGCAGCAAAGAAAGCTCCTTTTCGCCCAGGTCGATGCCGCCCTGCTGTGCCTTATCGGCATAAATCAGCGCGAAGGGCACACCCTTCATCAGCATCGGCAGCAGCAAAAAGCTCGGTGCACGCACTGCACCTTGATACCAAGGGGGCAGGCGTTCGGCAATATTGGCGGCCGTGGCATCGGTGATCAGGGTGTCGGCACCTTTTTGACACACCGCAGCAAACAAGTCCGCCTGAGTCGTCGCGGCAACACGCAAAGGTATCTTGAACAAGGGGGCGAGGGACTCCACCCCTTCACCGAGTCCAAAGCGGCCGGTCAGACAGTCCAACTTCGGGTCGCGCAAACAAAACACCACCCGCCGAAAACCCAGGGCACGAAAGATGGTCTCCAAAATCATGCGCAGGACTTCATTCAGCTTGAAGGTCTCCACCATGGCATTGGTGATGTCCTGAATCCCGGCCGCCATCATTTCGACCGCCTGTTCACGCGTGATCTGCTGACCGTCGAGCCCCAGCGTGGGTTCAAAAACCTCGGTCGCTTGCAAAGCATGCGGCGACAAAGAGTCCGTCATGGACGGCGCCAGCGGTGCTAGCAATCGATGCGCCGGGGAACTCTTGGCCAGGCGGATGTCCAAGGCCTGCGCCACCTGGGCCAAGCGTTGACGGGCCTGATCCGCGGCCACATCAAAATGCTCGGCCGTCACGCCCAAGACCCGGGCATAGCGCTGCGCCATGGCATGGACGCGACCATGGGCTTCGGCAGGCTCGGTGTTCAAAATGACATCTGCCACTGCATTGGCGGCATGGGCCAGCCAACGCTGGCGCTCGATCGGATGATCGCTTTGCCGCATGGGCGGATCTCCGGCAGGCCGACACATGCTTTGCTGCAGGCTTTCAGGCAGCCCCCAATGCCGCGCTACGCCCAGGCCAAGACGCTCGTAGCTCATGCCCAGCACCTGGGTCGACGCCAAATCCTCGCTGATCGGCGCTTTGTTGGTGCCTATCCCCGACTGCGCTTGCGACACCCGATCGGCACGCACCAGCCGTCGAACCTGCTGAGCCTCTTCCGGGAAGTAGAACTCGCACAAGGCTCGGCCCAGGTGATACATCATGGCGCCGAGGAAAGCCTCCTCGCTCTCGCGCGGGTTCAAACACAGCTCGCGCGCCAAAGAAGCAGCCATCAAAGAGCGCAAGAACTCTTCCCGCAGTTGTTGCGCATGAGCTTTGTTCTCCATGCGTTCCAACAAAATCAAGGACAAAGCCAGGTTGCGAATACCTGCGAAACCCACCAAGGCGACCGCCCGCGAGACCGTGCTGATACTGCCGCCCCCCGCATGGCTGTACTGCACGGTGTTGACCAGACGCAAAAGCTTCTGCGTCAGCGCCACGTCCTTCAAGATTTCATTGGAGAGACTGGCGAGACTGCCAGACTCGGACGCCGTCAAATTCTGGATGCGGTTGATGGCATCCGACATGGCCGGGAAGTCACTTTTGTGCCGCATGCGGCGCAGCAAGAATTCCAAGGCAACTTCATCGCCGCGCTCCTCCTCCGCCGCGGCCTGCTGGGGATACAACCATTCGGCCAGCGCATCATGCATGGCCTGGGCGCTGGGCCAACGCTGAGACAGATCGCGAGCCAAGCCGCGCTGCACGATGGCGCGCAAGGCATCGTCCACATCCGAGCCCAAGCCTGCAGGCAAAAGCAACTCTTGGGTCATGACCCTTTGCACAGCCAACCAAGGGTCGGGGTTGTGGTTGAGGCGTTGGCCGCTGAGCAACTCCGCCAGCACCACGGCCGCCGCGAACACATCGGTTTGCGGGTGAGCGGGCGCACCGGCAGCGGCTTCCGGCGACAGGTAGCCCGGTGTACCCACCACACCCGTGCTTGCAGCATTGGCAGCCACCCCAGGCGCGGCCAAACGCGCAGCAATGCCGAAGTCCATCACGCGGGCCTGGCCACGAGCATCAAGCAAGATATTGCTCGGCTTCAAATCCCGGTGCACCACACCGGCCGCATGGGCCGCTTGCAAGCCCGCCAGCACGCCCAGAGTCAGTTCAACCGCCGCACGCGCGGCCATCGGCACAGCACCGCGGACCGAATCAGCCCCCCACATGCGATCGGCCAAAGTGCCGCCCGGCACATACTCGAACACCAAGTAGAACTGTCCCGCCTGTGTGTCCGCCTCGAACACCGGCACGATGTTCGGATGCGTCAGGCGACTGACCGCGCGGGCCTCATGCAGCCATTGATCCAGACTGAGCGGGTCGGCGCCTGGTCTCAAGACCTTCAAGCCCACCTCGCGATCCAGTCGCGGGTCATGGGCCAGCCACACCTGGGCTTGCGCGCCTTCCCCTAGCTTTCTGAGCAAACGAAAGCGCCCGACCTCAGGCCCGGCGGCAGGCGCCAAAGACTGACTTGAACTGGCCGGCAAATCATGGGGCGACATCGGGATCGGTACTGGCTCTGCGATTCGGAAGGGGAGGATCTGTTTTCAAGCCGCTGCGGCACTCAATTCGAAGGCTCCGAGGGCTTGTTGGCAGCCAAGCGGGAACGCAGCGACGAGGGACGCGGCGTCTGCACGTCCAGCGGCCCATGTGCCGAAAGCGGGCCAAACCCCGAGTTGCTGGCATCCGATGCCGCTTGCTCGGGATTCATGGCCTGATGCACCTCGCGCAAGCCTAGCCCCAAGGTGCGGGCGTAGCGACGCGTGGCCAGTTCAATACCGGCCTGGCGTTTGGCCTCCGGCAGCGTCAAGGCATCCACCAATTCATTGGCCAGGCTGCAAGTCAGGCGCAAGACATCGGCCTCGTTGTCGGCGGCACGCAGCGCCGCGTTCGGCGCCTGCCGCCGAATCATGTGCAGCAACTCATCACCCAGGCTCCAATGCCGCGCAACTGCAGACCCCAAAGACTCTAAATCACAGCCCATCACGGCAAAGGCCGCCGCCTGCTCGGTCATGCCCTGGGGATGCGGTTGATCGGCAGTCGGCTCTGGCGGCTGCATCAGCTGACGAATTTGCTGCGCATCATCCGGGAAGTGGTACTGCACCAGCAGTCGCCCAAGGTTCTGCATGACCGTGATCAGGTACACCACCTCGGCGTCAAAGCCGGCCGGGCGCAAGGCCTGAGCAATCTGGCCGGCACGCTGCACCCGTTTCATCAGGCTTTGCAGCATGGCGGCCTGTACCTCATTGAGCGGGCCCGGCCAGGGCTTCAAGGCGCGCGCCGCTTGTTGAACGCCCTCCAAACCCAGCATGGCGATCGCTCGACGCATGTTTAACACCGTGCCATCGACCGGGGCACCGCTTTGCTTGAGCGAGTTGTTTACCCGACGCAGCAACTCAAGGCTGAGTGCCATGTCTTGCAAGACCAGGCCCGACAAGGCACTGGTGTGCTGCCGCTCCATGGCGGAGGACTGCCCCACGCGCTGCAAAGCGGTCGAGGTGCTGGGCAGATGGCCGATGCGTTGCAGCTTGTCGATCAAGAGCGCAATCGGGCCGTCTTCGGCATGCGAGGCGGCGGTACGCCAGCCTTCCAAGGCGCGCAAGAAGCTGCGCGCCATGTGATAGCGCTGCTTGGCTTGCCGATCGGTCGCGCGATTACAAATGGCGCGCAGCGGCTCCGGGATCGGATGGGGCGTTTCCCAGCCCATCCGCACCAACTCATGGCCGATGGGCTGCATCAGCTGAATCGCGGCCTGCAGATCCTGCTGCTCCAACACGGGCCGGCCGCTGAGGATTCGGTGCAGCATCAAACCCACACACAAGATGTCCTCGGCCGCAGATTCCCGCGCGGCGCGCCGGGTCACCGAGTTGAAATCGACATTTGCGGGCACCACCTCTTGCGCGACCTCCAGCCCCAACACTCGCACCTGATTGCTGGGGCTGATGATCAGGCTTGAGCATTGCACATCGCGATGCGAATGACCGGCCTCATGGGCAAATGCCAAGCCTTCCAGATACTGAGAAACCCACTCCGCAGCATCCAGCGGCAGCGGTGCGGCTTGTCGGGCCAAACGCTCGTCCAAGGTTTCGCCCAAAGCGCGGTCATACGCGATATAAGGCCACTGCTCCACCTTGGCGATCTCCACCACATGCGCCAAATTGGGGTGTTGCACACGAGAACCGGCATTCGCCATGCGGAGCCAATGCTCGGTCGCCGCGGCGCTGTTGGGCGCCACCCGCGGCATGCACAGCATCAATTCCTGACCGAGTCGAGGATCGAACACCAACCACAACATCGTCCGCGAGCTCTTGTTGAGCAGCGAGCGCAGCTCGAAGCGTCCAAACCGGCGCATCGGTGCCGCAGGCGCGGCGGCCTGCGCTGCGTTGGCGGGAGGTGGAGCTGAAGATGAGGAGGAGGCGTCGGGCACGGGCATGACTGGCCTCATGAGCCAGGGTCTGGGTTAATCCCTATTTGACCCAAACAGGCTGCGACGCGATAGGGGGAGCTAACTGTGTTTCACCCGGTATATCGCTCCCAGAGCGACAAATATGCGAAGAAACACCCCAGCAAGCCCGGCCTCACCCCTGCATCTGCGCCCACACCTTGTCCAGCCGCTTGACGCTGACCGGCTGCGGCGTGCGCAACTCCTGCGCAAACAGACTGACGCGCAGCTCTTCCAGCTGCCAGCGGAAGTCATTCAAGCGGCCGTCCTGCTGCCCCTTCAACTCGATGACGCGGCGCAGAAAGCGCTGCTCCAAGGGGCGCAACTCAGCCAAGAGCTTGGCATCGCGCGCCGGATCGGCACGCAGCTTGTCCAAGCGTCCGCTGATGGCCTTCAAGTAACGCGGTAGGTGCTGCAACTGCGACCATGGCGTTTCGGTGACAAAACGCTTGCCGATCAGGCGTTGCAGCTGGGCAGTGATGTCCTCGCTGACTTCCTTGCTGGCACGCGCATCCTTGAGCTTGCGGCTGGCCGCCGCAAACTCCAGCAGCACGACGCCGGTCTGACGCGCGACTTCCTGGGCGATCAGGTTCAGGCGGGTGCGCCCTTCCTCGATGCGCGCCTTGAAAGCGAACTCATCCTTGGGCAAAGGCTCGGCCAGAAAAGCCCGCTCCAGCGCCACGCCGATGATCTGTTCGCGCAACTCCTCGGCCGTGCCCAAGCTCATGAACAGCACCGACATCTTTTGCAGATCGGGGATGTTTTTTTCCAAGAACTTCAGCGGCTCTTTCAGCTGCAAGGCGACCAGGCGGCGCAGGCCGAGGCGGTGCTTGGCGGCCGCTACATCGGGCTCATCAAACACCTCGATTTCGACATGAGCACCGCGGTCGATCAGGGCCGGGAAGCCGATCAGCGTCTGCGCACCACGGCTCACCTCCATCAACTCGGGCAGTTCGCCAAAGGTCCAGCCGGTGTAGGTTTTGGCTTGTTCCTGCACTGGCTTCTTGGACTGCACCTCGGCGCGGATGCCTCCTTTGGCGACAGGCGCTTGCGCTTCGGCCTTGCTGGCTGAAGCCGAGTGAGCTGCAGGAGCCGAAGCCGGCAGCTTGAGCGCTGCCAAGGCCTGAAACGCCGAGCGCGCCTGACCTCCCAACTCAGCCTTCAAGGCGGCCAGATTGCGCCCCATGCCCAGTTGCCGGCCATGCTCATCGACGACCAAGAAGTTCATGAACAGATGCGGCTGCAACTGCTCCAGCTTGAAGTCATTGCGCTGAATCGCCAGCTGCGTGCGCTCCTTGACCGCCTTCAGCAAGACCTCGATCAAGGCGCCCTGGCCGAAGGGATGCGTGGCCGCAAACTCGGCCACAAAGTCGGGCAGAGGCACCAGGCGCGAGCGCGGGCGCTGATGCAGGCTTTTCACAAAAGCCAGCACCTTGGCTTCCAGCATGCCGGGCACCAGCCATTCGCAGCGATCCTCGTTCACCTGGTTCAGTGCATAAATGGGCACGCTGACGGTCAGGCCGTCACGGGCATCGCCCGGCTCATGCAGATACGTGGCTAGGCAATCGACGCCGCCCAGACGGATGGTCTTGGGGAAGGCACTGCTGGTGACACCGGCCGCCTCGTGGCGCATCAACTCCTCGACGCTGAGCTGCAAGAGCTTGGGCTCCGCCTTGGACGCATGGCGGTACCAGCGCTCCAAGGTAGCGCCCGAATAAACATCGGCCGGCAAATGCTCGTCGTAATAGGCGTAGATCAGCTCGTCATCGACCAAGACGTCTTGGCGACGGGATTTGTGCTCTAACTCTTCAACCTTGCGGATCTGACGCTGGTTGTGCGCCAGGAATGGCAGCCGAGACTCCCACTCGCCGTTGACCAGGGCCTCACGGATGAAGATGGCACGCGCCGCCGCAGCATCCACATTGCCGAAATCAACGCGTCGGTTGTTGTAGATGACGATGCCGTAGAGCGTGGCGCGCTCCAGCGCGATCACCTCGGCCGCCTTCTTCTCCCAATGCGGCTCCAGCAACTGGGTCTTGATCAGGTGACCGGCAATGCCCGGCAACCACTGCGGTTCGATGGCGGCGATGCCGCGACCGAACAAACGGGTGGTGTCGACCAATTCGGCCGCCACGATCCAGCGACCCGGTTTTTTGCTCAGGTGCGCACCGGGGTGGCGCCAGAATTTGATGCCGCGCGCGCCCAGGTACCACTCGTCCTCGTCGCTCTTGCAGCCCAGATTGCCCAAGAGGCCGGCCAGCATGGACAGATGCACCTGCTCATAAGTGGCCGGGCTGCCGTTGATGCGCCAGCCATGTTCGGCCACCACGGTGTGCAGCTGCGAATACACATCACGCCACTCTCGCACCCGACGCGGGCTGACGAAGTTCTCGCGCAATAACTGCTCATAGCGACGGTTGCTGAGCTTGTGCTCGCCATGGCCACCCTTGGCTTCTTCGATCCACTTCCACAGCTTCAGATAACCGAGGAATTCGGACTTCTCGTCGTCGAACTTCTTGTGCTTTTCGTCGGCCGCTTGTTGCTGCTCCATCGGCCGGTCGCGCACATCCTGGCCGCTCAGCGCACTGGCGATGACCAGAATTTCGGCCAGGGCCTCGCGGCTGCGCGCTTCCAGAATCATGCGTCCGACGCGCGGGTCGAGCGGCAGTTTGCCGAGCTCGCGCCCCATGGCGGTGAGCTCATTGGCCTCATCCACCGCGCCCAACTCGATGAGCAGCTGGTAGCCGTCGGCGATCGCCTTGCGTGGCGGCGGCTCCAAGAAGGGGAAATCATCCACCTGGCCCAGGCCCAAGGTCTTCATGCGAAGAATCACACCGGCCAGCGAGCTGCGCAGGATTTCGGGGTCGGTGAAACGCGGCCGGGCGAGGTAGTCTTTCTCCTCGTAGAGCCGGATGCAGATGCCATTGCTGACCCGACCGCAACGGCCGGCGCGTTGGTTCGCCGAGCTCTGGCTGACCGGCTCGATCTGCAGTTGCTCGACCTTGTTGCGGTAGCTGTAGCGTTTGACCCTGGCCATGCCCGGGTCGATCACATAACGGATGCCTGGGACGGTCAGCGAGGTTTCGGCCACATTGGTGGCCAAGACGATGCGGCGCTGGCCATGCGGCTCAAACACCCGATCTTGCTCTTGCTGCGACAAACGCGCGAACAGTGGCAGCACCTCGACGCCCGGAGGGTGGTGCTTGCGCAGCGCCTCGGCGGCCTCGCGGATCTCGCGCTCGCCGGGCAGGAAGACCAGCACATCGCCGCCACCCTCGCGCCAAAGCTCATCCACCGCGTCGCAGATGGCGTTGTTCAGGTCGTACTCGCGGCTCTCCTCGAAAGGCCGGTAGCGCTGCTCCACCGGGAAGGTGCGGCCCGACACCATCAAGACCGGCGCCGGGCCCTTGATCGACTCAAAGTGCTTGGCGAAACGATCGGCGTCGATGGTGGCCGAGGTGACGATGATCTTCAGGTCGGGCCGGCGCGGCAGGATCTGGCGCAAGTAGCCGAGCAAGAAATCGATGTTCAGAGAGCGCTCATGCGCCTCGTCGATGATGATGGTGTCGTAGGCCTTCAGCAGCGGGTCGGTCTGCGTCTCGGCCAGCAAGATGCCGTCCGTCATCAGCTTGACGCTAGCCCCCGGCTGCAGCCGGTCTTGGAAGCGCACTTTGTAGCCGACGATTTCGCCGATGGGCGTTTTCAACTCGTCGGCAATGCGCTTGGCCACGCTGCTGGCGGCAATGCGTCGCGGCTGAGTGTGGCCGATTAACTTGCCGGTATTGGCTCGGCCACGGCCGAGCGCCAGCGCGATCTTGGGCAGCTGGGTGGTCTTGCCGGAGCCGGTTTCGCCGCAAACGATGATGACCTGGTGCTCGGCCAGCGCCTGCGCAATGTCCTCGCGCCGGCTGGAAACCGGCAAGGACTCGGGGAAAGTGATGGGCGGCAGCGGATTGGCCGGCACAGGCGGGCGCCGCCCCTCGGCCACACCGGCTGGCCGGGGTGGCTTGGGAGACCGCTGAGCTTGCACAGATTGCTGGGGCCGCTGCGCCTTGGGAGCTTCAGTGGGCCGCGATGGGGGAGTGGTCGAATCATTCACGAGGCGCGGATTATCCGCGCCCGCTGAACTTTCAGGCGAGTCGGCCGTTTCAAGCCGGTCGGAGCGCGCGCGGCTAGCTCCGGAAGGCAGGCTGCAAACATGTCCCCACGCGTTCAGGCCCCGGATGGCCTGCGGCACAATTGCGGCCATGAGTCTTGTCTTCCCCCATACCTTTGTGCCCTGGTTCCGTTCGGTGGCGCCTTATATCCATGCCTACCGCGGCGAAACCTTTGTGGTCGGCATGCCGGGTGAGTTGGTGGCGGCAGGCAAGCTGAATGCTTTTGTGCAGGATCTGTCGATCTTGCACGCCATGGGCATCAAGATCGTGCTGGTCCATGGCTTCAGGCCCCAAGTGAACGAACAACTGGCCGCCAAGGGCCAAACGCCGAAGTACAGCCACGGCATGCGCATCACCGATGCCATCGCGCTGGATTGCGCCCAGGAAGCCGCCGGCCAACTGCGCTTCGAAATTGAAGCGGCCTTCTCCCAAGGGCTGCCAAATACGCCGATGGCCAACGCCACCGTGCGGGTGGTGTCCGGCAACTTCCTGACGGCCCGGCCGGTCGGCATCGTGGACGGCAAGGACTTCCAGCACAGCGGACTGGTCCGGCGTGTCGACGCGGCCGCCATTCAGCGCGCCATCGACAGCGGCGCGGTGGTGCTGCTCTCGCCTTTTGGCTTCTCGCCCACGGGCGAGGCCTTCAATCTATCGATGGAAGACGTGGCCACGAGCGCTGCGATTGCTTTGCAGGCGGACAAGCTGCTGTTTGTGTGCGAAGTGGCCGGCGTCCGGGAAGACCCGAACGACCCGGACAGCCCGGTGGACACCGAACTGGCCCTGGCCGACGCGGTGCGAATGCTGAGCAAAACACCCCGGTCGCCGGAGGCGATACAAGCTGTCAATGTCGAGTTTTATCTGGAGTACTGCGTCAAGGCCTGCCAGGCCGGCGTGGAACGCTCGCACATCGTGCCCTTTGCGGTGGATGGCGCACTGCTGCAGGAGGTCTACACCCATGACGGCATCGGCACCATGGTGGTGGATGAAAAGTTGGAGAGCCTACGCGAAGCTGACGCCGACGATATCGGCGGCATCATCGCCCTGATCGAACCGCTGGAGCGCGACGGCACCCTGGTCAAGCGCGACCGCACCGAGATCGAGCGTGATATCGACCTCTACACGGTCATCGAACACGACGGCGTGATCTTTGGCTGCGCCGCCCTCTACCCCTATGTGGAAGCGCGTACCGCGGAAATGGCGGCCCTGACTGTCTCGCCCGATGTGCAAGGTCAAGGCGACGGCGACCGCATCCTCAAGCGGATCGAGCAACGCGCCAAATCACAAGGGCTGAGCAGCATCTTCGTGCTCACCACCCGCACCATGCACTGGTTCATCAAGCGCGGCTTCCGAACCGTTGACCCGGAATGGCTGCCCGAAGAGCGCAAACGCAAATACAACTGGGATCGGCGCTCGCAGGTCTTGGTCAAGAAACTCAGCTGACTTCAGCTTTCTCTCAGCGCCGCTGCAAAGCCGATGCGGCGCTTTCACTGACATCCCTAGAAGAGGTTTTTCATGGCACGCACCGTTCAATGCACCCATCTGAATAAAGAAGGCGAAGGCCTGGACTTCGCACCCTACCCCGGCGAACTGGGTAAGCGCATCTATCAAAACATCAGCAAAGAAGCCTGGGCCTTGTGGATGAAGCACCAGACCATGCTGGTGAATGAGAACCGCCTCAATCTGGCCGATTTGCGCGCCCGCCAATACCTGGCGCGGCAAATGGAACAGTTCTTCTTTGGCGATGGCGCCGAAGCGGTCGCTGGATACGTGCCACCGACGACTTGATCAAGACCGATCTTGGCGCCCCGGCCCTGAGCGGCCGATCGCTGTGAAGCGCGGAGTCCGCGACTTTCTGAACCCACGCCTCCGATCGGAGGCGTTTTCATTTCCGCTCCCTCTTGGGCAAATGCCCCCTTGCCCCGCGCCGGTCAAGGCCTCGACCAAAGCCACAATGCAAACGGGAATAATTCTTGTTACGATAGACTCTTCAATTTCACTGTCTCGTTTTCTAGGGAGTCCCATGCGCGTTTCACTTTTCTCCGCTTCGATCCTAAGTGCCACCCTCATGGGCGCCTGGCTCTCGCCTGCTGCGGCCCAAGAGCAAGTGCTGAATCTCTATTCGGCCCGCCACTATCAAACCGACGAAGCGCTGTATGCGAATTTCACGAAATCCACCGGAATTCGAATCAATCGGGTCGATACCGATGACGCCGGGCTGCTGGCACGGTTGAAAAGTGAAGGCGCCGCGAGCCCTGCCGATGTGATTTTGTTGGTAGACGCCGCGCGCCTTTGGCAAGCCGAGGAAGACGGTTTGTTTCAAGCCGTCAAATCAAAAACTTTGGATGCGCGCATTCCCGCCCAATTGCGCGGCAAAGCCAGTGAAGCCGGCAGCGCATGGTTTGGTTTGTCGACCCGCGCACGCGTGATTGTTTACAACCAACAAGCCGTCAAAAAAGAAGACGTCCTGAACTACCAAGATCTTGGAAGCCCGAAGAACAAAGGCCGCGTTTGCACCCGTTCGGGCTCTCACCCCTATAACTTGTCGCTATTCGGCGCGGTCTATGAGCACATCGGCGCAGAGGCTACAGAGGCTTGGCTCAAGGGCCTGGTCACCAATATGGCGCGCGCACCCAAGGGTGGGGATACAGATCAAATCAAGGCCGTGGCCAGCGGTGAATGTGGTGTCGCCATTACCAACACTTACTATCTCGCGCGCATGATGCGCTCGGAAAAGCCCGAGGACCGCGAAGTGATGAGCAAGGTCGGCGTGGTTTTCCCGAACCAACAATCCTGGGGCACTCACATCAATATTGCAGGTGGTGCGGTGGCACGCCACGCGAAAAATCGCGACAACGCCATCAAGTTCCTTGAGTATCTCAGCAGCAATGAGGCGCAATCCTATTTTGCCAACGGCAACAATGAATGGCCGGCGGTGAGCGGTGTGCGCCTTAGCAATGTGGCCCTGGAATCCTTTGGCAACTTCAAGAGCGAGACCATTCCGATCTCCAAGGTTGGCGCGAACCAACCGCAGGTTCAGAAAATGCTGGACCGCGTCGGCTATAAGTAATTCCGCAGCGCGCTAGGGTTCAGTCGATCAAGCCTTGATGCAAGCACGACACAGTCTTGCTTGAACACAACATTCATAGTTAACACATGGCATATTATTCCGTGCCTATAATATGAACGTTCCCAACCGGCTGAACTCTAAACCTCGCGAGGAATTACACATGGCATCGCTGAAAGACCTTTTGGCCCAACGGGCTGCACTGGACGAACAAATCTCTCAAACCAAAGACCGCGAGCGCGCTGAAGCGATCGCCAAGGTCAAGTCCTTGATGGACGATTATGGTTTGACCGCAGCGGATCTGAGCACGCGCGCACCCAAAGCCGCCAAAACCTCCAAAGTGGCCGCCAAGTATCGCAACCAAGCCACAGGAGAAACCTGGAGTGGCCGTGGTCTGCAACCTAAATGGCTGAAGGCAGCCATTTCCTCAGGCGCCTCGCTGACCGATTTCCACGTCTGAGCATTCAGCCTCTAGGGATTCACAATAAAAAGCCCATGTTTTGAAGAAAGCTGCCCTCAACCGGCAGCTTTTTTTTCGCCTCAAAAATGAGCGAATCAGCCGGGTCTGCAATGGAGGGCATTTACCCTAGGAGCACCACCTGAATGAAGGGGCGGGAATATCCAATTCCACGCGCGTGGCTGCTAGCATGCTCCTCGAAGTTACCCCCAGCCGATTCGTTGGATTTCTAGGCAATTTGGCCGAAACACCCAATCCCTCAAACCCCGCAACGCTTTGAACGATTTATTCAACTGTGAGCGGTTTTCAAACGTGCTGATGAATTCAGTTTCAGTCTTGCTGAGTCTGGCTTGGTCAAGGCTATGGCTGGCGCGCGGCACTGACGCGGCCGAAGATCACTTCGGCGCGGGGCGCTCAATACACAATGGCAGGAGCGGCGCATTGCAGCACTCAAGCGACCTTCCTTACTTCACGCTGGGGCAAGGCTGAATCATGGCCAATGGCCTGAGCTTGCTGTGGGGACTGGCAGGCAGCGTCAGCACCCTGCCCTTGGCCGCCTTTTGGCTGCATGCGCGCTGGCGCCAGAACCAGCACAACTGGCGAACCATGCTGGAGTCACGCGGCTTGGCCTTGTCTGAATGGAAGGTAGGCCGCAAGGGCTGCACACAGATCTACGCCTCAAAGGCCTGGTGGGACCAATTGGGCGAGGCTCCGACATTGCCCTCGCAGCCACGAAACTGGCTGTCCGTGGTGCACCCACTGGACAAAGAGCGCGTCTGCCTGCGCCTTGAAGCGCAGTTGAACGGCCAGGGAGAAGACATTGCGCAAGAGAGCTTGCGCTTACCCGACGCGGCATCGGACTGGGCCTGGTTCGAGATTCAAAGCACGGTGCACAAGCGCAACGCCCATGGTCGCGCGACACGTTTGAGCTGCACGCTACGAGACATTCGCTGGAAGCAGCAGGCCGCCGAGCGTGAACGCATGAGCGTCAGCTTGTTTCAGCACCTGCAAGAGGGTCTGTTGCTGACCGATCTGGAATTTCGGGTGCTGGACGCCAATCCAAGCTACTGCAAGATGATGGGTGTTGAGCGCAAGCAGTTGATAGGACGAGCGCTGGAGGCGCTTTCTACGCCAACCTTGCATCGCTCCGGCCACTCGCCCGAGCAGCTGCGGCAAACCTTGCAACTCCATCCATGCTGGCAGGGTCGAGTTCAGACCGCCCGGGAAGATGGCTCATCCTGCCATCTTCAATTGACGGTCGCCCCTATGGCGGAGCCCGAGGGGCCACTGCGCTACTGCGTGATCACGGTCAGCGACTTCACGCAAATTCTGCAACAGCAAGAGCTGCTGACCCGCCATGCCAGCACCGATGCCTTGACCGGCCTACCGAACCAGACTGCCTTCATGCAGGTGCTGCGCCAGGCCTTGCAACTGGCGCACACCGAGGGGTTCAGACTCAGCGTCTGCCGGCTTGATCTGGACCAGTTCAAGCGCGTGAATCAACAGTACGGCAATGCGGTCGGTGACGCCTTGCTGATGCAACTGGCCCAGCGCCTGCAAGCCGCCTTGCGAAGTGCCGAGCAGTGGTCGGACCTGGTCGCACGACTGAACGGCGACGAGTTCGCATTGCTGCTGCGCAGCAGCGGCCCCGAGGAGGCCCATCTGGCCTTGGAGCGATTGCAAAAAGTCCTTGCACAACCGTTTCGCCTGACAAGCACAGCGCCAGTGGGCATGCCTCAAGAACCGCAAGAGCTGCTGCTGAACATGACCGCCAGCATCGGCGCCACCCTATTCCCGCAAGACAATGCCGATGCAGAAACCCTGATGCGGCATGCAGGTCATGCGCTCTACCGCGTCAAGCAGAGCGGACGCAACGGCTTTGAGCTCTTCGATACGGCCAAACATCTGCGGGACGAAGCCAGCTTGCTGGCACTGGCGCGGGTTCAACAAGCCTTGGACGCCGGCGAACTGCAGTTGCACTACCAGCCCAAGATTGACATGAGCAATGGTCAAGTGCTGGGAATGGAAGCACTGTTGCGCTGGCAGCATCCCGAGCGCGGTCTATTGGCTCCACTGCACTTTCTGCCCTTGATCGAATCCACGGGCTTGGCGGTGCAAGTGGGTGACTGGGTGATTGAACAAGCACTCAAGCAAAGCGCCTATTGGCTCAGAGGCGGCGCCCGACTGCAAATCAGCGTGAACGTTACCGCGCGGCATTTGCAAACGCCGGACTTTGCCCTCCGATTGCAGGAGCTGATCCAACGTCACCAGGAGCCTGTCGCCCAATACCTCTGTCTGGAAGTGCTGGAGTCCGCCGCCTTGGCCGATGTGCGCAGCACCGACCAATTGATCAAGCGCTGTCGCGAATTTGGCGTCAGCTTCGCGCTCGACGACTTCGGCACTGGCTACTCCACCTTGACCTATCTGAAGCACCTACCGGTCGAAGCACTGAAGGTCGATCGCTCTTTTGTGCAAAACATGCTGATCGATGACCAGGACAGCGCCTTGGTGGAGGGCGTGATCGGCTTGGCCCGGACCTTTGATTGCCTGGTGGTAGCCGAAGGCGTGGAATCACTCGCACACGCCCGCGCTTTGCTGCGGCTGGGTTGCCAACAAGGACAGGGCAATGGCATTGCCTCAGCAATGCCTGCACAAGATGTTTTGAAATGGGTCGAGAGCTTTGCTCAATCACCTTGGCGCGACTTGATGCAAACACCTGTGTCGGCGCAGGCGAACTGAGTCACGCACACCTTGAATTAGACTCGCCCGGTGATCCCACCCGGCTTTATTCAGGACCTCCTCTCCCGCACCGACATCGTCGAGGTGGTGGGCCGCCATGTCGAGCTCAAGAAAGCCGGCATCAACCACAAGGGACTGTGTCCGTTTCACGGCGAGAAGTCCCCCAGCTTTATCGTCAGTCCGACCCGGCAGACCTACCACTGCTTTGGCTGTGGCGTCCACGGTAACGCGGTCGGCTTCTTGATGGAATTAAGCGGGCTGGGCTTTGTCGAGGCGGTTCAGGACTTGGCTCAGCAGGCGGGCATGCAGGTCCCCGAAGATGAGCGCTCCGCCGAGGAACGCGAGCGTGCCGCCCAGCAGAAGAAGCGCCAGGCCACGCTCAGCGATGTGCTGCTCAAGGCCAGCGATCACTATCGCGCCCAATTGAAGAAAGCGCCCCGGGCGATTGATTACCTGAAAAGGCGCGGCCTGACGGGCCAGATTGCCGCGCAGTTTGCGCTCGGCTATGCGCCAGAAGGCTGGCGAACCTTGGCGAGCGCATTCCCAAGCTACGAAGACCCGTTGCTGGTCGAGTCCGGCATGGTCATCGTCTCCGGCGAAGAAGGCGAAGAGCAAAAGCGTTACGACCGCTTTCGTGACCGCATCATGTTCCCAATCCGCAATGTGCAAGGCGAGACCATCGGCTTTGGCGGCCGGGTGCTGGACAAGGGCGAACCTAAGTACCTGAATTCCCCGGAAACACCCGTCTTCAGCAAGGGGCGCGAGCTCTACGGCCTCTATGAGGCCAGGGCTGGCCTGCGTCAACGCGGCTACGCCTTGGTCGTGGAAGGCTATATGGATGTGGTGGCCCTGGCGCAAAGCGGCTTTGGCAATGCCGTTGCCACCTTGGGCACTGCCTGCACCGCGGAGCATGTGCACAAGCTGTTTCGTTTCACCGAGTCGGTTGTCTTCAGCTTCGACGGGGATGCCGCCGGGCGCCGGGCGGCCGGACGCGCGCTTGAAGCCGCCCTGCCCCACGCGACGGATACCCGATCGGTTAAGTTCTTATTCCTGCCGGCCGAGCACGATCCCGACTCTTATGTGCGTGAATTCGGGCCCGATGCTTTTGAGCGCTGCGTGCTGGAGGCGGTGCCGCTGTCACGCCAATTGATGGAAGCCAGCGCCGAAGGCTGCGATCTGGGCAGCGTCGAAGGCCGAGCCCGCATGCTCTCGAATGCGCGTCCCCTTTGGCAAGCGCTGCCGCAAGGCTTGCTCAAGCGCGCCTTGTTGAGTGAATTGGCAAAGCTCGCCCAACTCGGCGATCAAGACCTGATCAGCGCCTGGCAGGTCGGCGGACCTGAAGCCCAGCAGCGCAAGACGCAGAGCCGTCGCCCCTCGCAGGACGACGGACGGGCCCACGAGCCTCCGCCCGATTTTGATGACATGGCCTACGGCTCACCCGACGCGCACGACCCGAGCGCCTCGACCGGCGGGACGAACAACGACTCGGAGCGCAAAGCCTGGAAGCCCAAGAAGCAATGGGTGCCCGCCAAAGACTGGAAAGGCAAGGCCGGCAGTTGGAAGCGCCGCGGTGAGGCTGAGGATGAAACCCTCGGTACACCACGCAGCGCACCCAAGGTCCAGGCGGATCATGCCTTGCGAATGCTGCTCCTCAACAGTGCTTGGTGGGAAAGCCTGAGCCCGGATGATCAGCACCTGCTGCATGAACTGCCTGGTTTGCATGGGCAATTGGTCAACTGGCTTGAGCGTCACTTACTCAACCACGGCGCCGGCGCTTGGTCGGTGCTTGAGATCGCCCTCGCCGAGAGCGGCTTGCTGGAGCAAGCCAAGATCCTGATCGGCGGACTGCACAGCGAAGAAGAGCCGCTTCTCGATGACCTGCAAAACGTGATGAAGAAACTGTGGATTGATGAACTGATTGGTGAAACCAAGCGGATTGCCGCGGCCAATCCGCAGGGCGCCGACTTGGAGCGATTCAAGCAACTGCAGGCCAGGATTCAGGCACTTCGGGCCGCACTGACCGTCACACCAGCGTAATTTTTTGATGCGTCGGCAGAAGAATTGCCCAATTGGGCGATAATGCAGGGTTTTCGCGCGCGACAAGAGTGACGGCAAATATTGCCGGACCCGGCCACCCAGCGACACTGGGCACCCCAAAGCGGGTATCAAGGCCACCTGTATCCGCCCAAGTTTGCAAACTCAAACGTTCACGCTAACTTGCTCGCGCCGCGCCCAGAAAGAGTTGTTGTCAGCTCTTTTCTGAGCGTATGAATGCCACCTGGGTCGAACTCCGCCTTGAAAAGCGCAGTAAACGCCCCCAGGTGGCTGCTGCATTGCTCGCTTGATCCGTTCAAGAAAAATATTTCAAATCCCTCACCGGCCCGCCGCCCAACTTTCACCCGAGGACCTGCATGACTGCCAAAAAGACCGCGCCGACCGCTGCCGACACTGAAGAGCTCAAGAAGCCCGCTGCCAAGGCTGTGAAGGCCGTCAAGGCCCCCAAGGCTGCTGCCGAGGCCAGTACCGGCGAAGACAAGCCCAAGCGCGGCCGCAAACCCAAGGCGGCGACCGAATCCAAGAAGCCTGCCGCTGGCAAGAAGGCCGCAGAAGTGGATGAGGAGGACTTCTCCGACCTGGAAGCTGACTTGGAAGGCGAGCCCGAGGCCGAAGCCGAGGTCGCAGAAGCGGCCGAGGACAAGCCCAAGGCCAAGCCGCTGCGGATGAAGGTTTCGCGGGCCAAGGAACGCGCGCTGATGCGTGAGTTCGGCCTGGAAGAAACAGCGCTAACCGAAGAAGAGGCCGCCAAGCGCCGCAATGAGCTGAAGACCCTGATCAAGATGGGTAAGACGCGCGGCTTCCTGACGCACCAAGAAATCAACGACCACTTGCCCGAAAAGCTGGTCAACGAGGAAATCCTCGAGGCCATCATTTCCATGTTGAACGACATGGGCATCGCGGTCTACGAGCAGGCACCGGACGCCGCCACCCTGCTGATCCAGGGCAGCGCCACCGCCACTTCGACCGAAGAAGAAGCCGAAGAGGCGGCGGAAGCCGCCCTGTCCACCGTGGACTCGGAATTCGGCCGCACGACCGACCCGGTGCGCATGTATATGCGCGAAATGGGCACGGTCGAACTGCTGACCCGCGAAGGCGAAATCGAAATCGCCAAGCGCATCGAAGGCGGCTTGCAGGCCATGATGCTGGCCATCTCGGCCTCGCCCACCACCATCGCCCACATCATCGACCTGGCCGACAAAATCCGCGCCGGCGAGAAGACCATCTCGGAAGTGGTGGACGGCTTCGTCGCCGCCGATGAGGCCGACGACTATGTGGCCGAAGAAGACTTCGACGAATTCGACGAAGAAGACGACGACGACGGCAATGGCGGCTCCAAGGCCCTGACCAAGAAGCTGGAAGAGCTGAAAAACGCCGCCCTGGTCAAGCTGGACTCGCTGGCCGTCAACTTCGACAAGATGCGCAAGGCTTTCGAGAAGGACGGCTATAAGTCGCCGACCTATAACAAGGCCCAGCAAGCCATCAGCGCCGAGCTGATGACCATCCGCTTCACCGTCAAGACGATTGAAAAGCTCTGCGATCTGCTGCGTTCGCAGGTGGACGATGTGCGCCGCTACGAGCGCGAACTGCGCAAGATCGTGGTGGACAAGTGCGGCATGCCGCAGGAGTACTTCATCAAGACCTTCCCGCCCAATGCGCTGAACCGCGCCTGGGCCGAAAAGGAAGTCGCCGCCGGCAAGCCGTATTCCAATGTGCTGGCCCGCAATCTGCCGCCCGTGCAAGAACTGCAGCAAAAGCTGATCGACATCCAGAGCAAGGCGGTCGTGCCGATTGATGACCTGAAGGACATCAACAAGAAGATGAACGAGGGCGAAAAGGCCTCGCGCGACGCCAAGAAGGAAATGATCGAGGCCAATTTGCGTCTCGTGATCTCCATCGCCAAGAAGTACACCAACCGCGGCCTGCAGTTCCTCGACTTGATCCAGGAAGGCAATATCGGTTTGATGAAGGCGGTGGACAAGTTCGAATACCGTCGCGGCTACAAGTTCTCGACCTA
>NZ_JBMLSK010000113.1:0-1091 GCF_049240545.1 Roseateles sp.
GCAGCGCCTCGTTGATCAGCTTGGATTCGGTCCCTCTCTAGGATCAGCCTTGACTGCACTTCTATCGCTTCGGCTTGTGCTGTCGCGATACGGGCGTCATGCCTGGGGCCTGCACCAAAGGGCACGCGAATTCCAACCAAGACAGTCTGGCCGTACCGCTCTCCAAAAGCCCCACGTCCACGGGTGGTTGCCACCGTGAGTTCGGGGTTAGATCGTTTCTGGGTGCTGATCAGCTGAGCCGTACGTTCGGCCATAGTGATTCGGTCTTCCAATTCAGCCAGTAATGGATGGCCAATTGACGCACCCGAACTTGGGGTCGGCTCACCTGCTGCGTTAACTGTCAAGTCAGGCGGAGCCATCTTGCCTGTCAGCGCCATCACTTGTGCCAAGGCTGCGGCAGATGCAGCTTGAGCTTGGGCGGCATGCGCCTGGGCCGCAGCCACAGCGCCTTCGGCTTGATGCTGGTCTGACTTGGCCAGATCGCCCGCGTTGGTTCGATTGGCGACATCAGCAGCCAGCCGTTGTGCATTGATCAGTTGTTCGCTCGCCAGTTCAGTATCGACGCGAGCTCGCAGCCAGCCCCACCAAGCATCCCTTACGGAAGAAGCAAGCCGCAGTTGTGAGGCGAGCAGCGTGCGCTCAACTGACGAGATTTCAGCTTGAGCCAGATCGGCACTGGCCGTGCGTTGCCCGGGTAGCCAAATGGGAACAGCGATACCCACCTCGGCTTCCCGAGCACCGCTGTTGCCTGTCATCCTGTCTGATCGCTGACTGATCTCCAGCGATGGCGGCTCGGGAGACAGCATCGAAGCAGCTTTGGCTTGTGCCTGCGCGGCATCGCGACGGGATTGAAGCGCATGCGCCTCGGGCTGCCGTTGCCATGCAGTATCAAAAACATCTTTCAAGGACACCGATCCACTCAACGCTCCAGCGGATGTGCCTTGAGCTTGGGCCGTCAGCACCAAGCCACTCAGGGTCATGACCGACAGCACGAAACGAATCGGTGTCGATCTTTTTTTGTTCGAATTCATAACTAATCTCCAATGGTGAAAACATCCAAGGAGATCAGCGAGCAGCGACAACACGTCGCT